>CAYPCQ010000100.1:0-32832 GCA_964409245.1 uncultured Verrucomicrobiota bacterium | reverse complement strand
CAGAAGGATGGTTCCCAGGGCGAAATAGGGGAACAGGCCGTAGCTGGAATAATGCGCCAGGCCGCGCCCGGGAAAGCCTGCGCGATGGTTCTGCAAGGATTCGGCTGGCGGGATTTGAGGAAACAGATCAGCGAGCACGAGGCGGCGGTGGGGATTGGGCGGCGGCCGACCTGGGCCGAATCCCGCTTCATGGCCTACGAGGCAATCATCCATGGCGCCAATGCCATCCTCTACTGGGGCACCGCCTGCCTCAAACCGGTGGAAGATGATGGATCTCCCACCCAAGGCCGGCCACGCCTCTGGAGCGGCCTGTTGCGTGTCGTTCAGGAACTCCGGGCGCTCGAGCCGGCCCTGGTCGCGCCTCCGCTGCCAGCCCCCTCGGTGCGCCAGGCCGAAACCTGCGGATCGATCGATAGCCACGGCATCCTCTGCAGTATGAGGAGCGTTGGGGATGATTTCGTCCTCCTGGTGGTCAACGAAACCGGGGATGGCCTGCGCTTTTCCCTCGCGAACCTGCCGGCGAAGGTCGCTGGCCGAACCCTCCACCGGCTTTACTCGCCGGAGGAACATCGCCTGAGTGGCCGGGAATTTTCCGATGGCATCCGGCCGCGCGAGGTCCATGTCTATGCCACCTCCCGGCGGTTTGAAGATCCAGCCTTGAAAAGCCAATAGAAGGGGAAGCCGATATCATGCACACTTCAAAAATCGATTTCCGTTCCGCCGGTCCTGGCGGACGGTTTGACGGGGATGGCCAGACTCTGGACCAGGATCGGCCGTCCAGGAAGTCCCCCATGGCCCAATGGCTGGCCTGCCTGCTGCTGGCTTTATCGGCGGGCCATTCATCCACCTTTGGCGAATCGGCCGCCGCCCAACCAGGCGCCAACCAACCGCTGGCAAAACCGGCCATCCGGCGTCCGGAAATCCGCGTGGTGGACCAGGGCGAATCCCAGCGCAACGCCGGCGAATGCCGGGCCACGCTCGTCAGTTCCTCCGTCAATCCACCCGCCGCTTTTCCCGGCTACGGCGGATTTGTCGGCTGGGAATCGCCGGTCATCCTCAACAATGGCGATTGGCTGGTGGGATTCAATGCGGGCTACTGGCATGCCTCCGCCCCCACCCCGCTCCACTATCCGGCCAAAACTTTGGAGGAATACTACAAGCTGGGCCTGCCCAAGGGCATCGTGGCCCCGACCGGCGGCCGGGCCCTGATCATCCGCTCCCGCGACCAGGGAAAAACCTGGAGCCTGCCAGACACCCTGGTCGATACCCCCGCCGACGACCGGCATCCGGCCTTCGTGGAACTGCGCGATGGCACCCTGCTTTGCTCCTTCTTCTCCTACATGGGCGAACCGGAGAACGGGGACCTGAGCCAGGCCCCGGAATTGGCCGCGCGGGTGCACCTCATCCGCTCCTTTGATGGCGGACGCTCCTGGGAAGCGAAGCCACGCAGGGTCCAGACGCCATTTCTTTACGATGAAACCGATGGCCCCCTGGTCCGCCTGAAGGACGGGTCCGTGCTCATGGCGATCAATGGCCGCCCCCAGAGCGGCCCGCCCGACCAGGCAGCTATACTGCGGACTACGGATCAGGGGCGGTCCTGGAATCTGCTGTCCACCATCCAGGCCGGCCACGACCTCCAGGAAATCACCGTGGCCGAGCTGCCCGATGAGCGGCTCGTCCTGATGGCCCGGCCCGAAGGGGATATCAGCTGGTCGGAGGACCATGGGCACACCTGGACACCGCCTGTGACTTTTGGAATGCGGATGTTTGCGCCGAGCCTTTATGTGCTGCGCGATGGCACGCTGGTTTGCCTGCACGGCTCCTATGCGCCGGGGCACGGCGGTCTCCGCCTGATTTTCAGCACTGACGGCGGCCTCACCTGGACGGCGCCCGCCAAGGACCACGGATTTCTGGTGGACCAGGCTTATGGTTACGGCAAGGCGGCGGAGTTGCCGGATGGCTCGCTGTTCATCACCTACCTGGCCACCGGGGGCCACCGCACGGAAGACGCCCGGAACAATTCCATCCGCTGCATCCGCCTGCGGGTGCGGCCCGGCCACACCGGCATCGATCTCCTTCCCGCCCCCAATCGAACACCCTAAGCCGTGTTCGGGCATTGGGGAGGGATGGGATTGTGCCGCATCGCTCAGGCCGGCCCGTCCCGCATCCGGAGCGTTCTGGTTTCCGCCAGGTTTTGGAGTGCGCCGGCCTGCGGGGCTTTCACTTCCCAATGGCTTGGAATCATTCCCGCGCGGCCCTCATAATGGGGAACCAAGAGCAACGGATTCCTTTGCTTCGCGGAGTGAACTTTGACGGCAGCCGTGGGGTTTTAACCCATGGTTGGGGCATGCCCAGCGCCCAGCGCCGCGGAGCGGCGCTTGAGGTTGATCGTAACCGTGGTGGCAGATGGCGCAGGTGGTAAGGGAAATAGCATGGAGAAGAAAAGGCGCGGCCGCTGAAGAAATGGTTCAATCCCAGCCCATACAGCCCAAGCCATCCTGAGCCGTGTCCAGGCGATCAGTTCAGCTTTGCTGGCTGGATTTTTTTGCGCAAGACATTCGTCATTCGCCACTGGCAGTCTGCGGCGCCATCACTTCGATCCCAAATTCCAAGGAATACGGTTTCGGGAATAACTACGGCATTCCGCTTTCCAGCCCGGCTGGGATTATACCTCGCACAGCCGCATCATTTTATCCAGGGTGGCCAGCGGCTCGCCGGTGGGCGAATACTCGTGCGAAAAATAGCCCTTGAAACCGGCGTCCGCGATGGCCTTGCAGATGGCCGGGTAATTCAGCTCCTGGGTCTCGTCGAACTCATGCCGCCCGGGATTCCCGGCGGTATGGAAGTGGCCGATATATTGGATATTCTCCCGGATTGTGCGGATGACATCGCCTTCCATGATCTGCATGTGATAGATGTCGTAGAGCAGTTTCACCCTCGGGGAATTGACCTGCTGGCACACATTCACTCCCCACCGGGTCGAGTCGCACATGTAGCCGGGATGATTCACCTTGCTGTTGAGCAGCTCCAGGCAAAGGGTCACGCCCGAATCTTCCGCCAGCTTTTTGATGTTGTTCAAAAACAACACACTGCTCGCCAGGCCTTCCGGGTCGGTGATGCCTTTGCGGTCCCCGGCCATCACGATGACATTGGGCGCCCCGGCGGCGGCGGCGGCTTGGATCATCCCGCGCATTCTTTTATCGATCTCCGCGTGGTTGTTTTTATCGTTGATCCCTTTTTTGATGTCGCTGCCCCCGGGAATCATGGTCGGCGCCAGCCCGTGCTTCTTGAGGATTGGGAAGGCATCCGGACCCACCAAATCCACCCCCACCGCCCCCAGGCGGGCCGCCTCCCGGCATTTGCCGTCCAGGTCCAGGGGCAATTTCCCGAACACTCCCAGGCACACGGCTTGTTTCAGCCGGCCCGGGCGGGGTTCCGCGCCGAGGGTATGCCAACCGGGTGCCAGGGCCAGCGCCCCCAATCCGGCTGCCGAAGCCAGGAAATGACGGCGTCCAATGGATTTTATCGCATCTGTTTTCATGGTGTGGCAACATACTTCCCGGCCTGCGCCGGGGTCAATGGTTTTTCCGCGGCCTGGTTTCGCGCCCGAGGCGGTCACCGGGCCAGCCATCCACGCAGGGTGGCCAGATCCCGTTTCAGCAGCGCCAGCCGCTCCGCGCCCTGGCCGATGGGATATTCCAGGTGGTGCGACACCGGCCCCTGGAAAGCCGATTTCTTCAAGGTTTGGAAAAAGGCCGGGTTCACCATGCCTTCGCCCAAGGGGCACCAGGCCGCGTTCCAGCCCCGGTTGGTTTTCTTCCAGGCGAAATCTTTCACATACACGCTGGCATAATACGGCTCCATCAGGCGCGCATGCAGCGTCCAGGCGTAACCGCCCTCGACGGTGGCGTGCGCGATGTCGAAAAAGATCCCCAGGCGCCGCGGATCCAGCTCGCGGATCGCCTCGTAAATATCCCACACCGGGGCGCCCATGGTATTGCTTCCGGAATGGTTCTGGAATCCGCCGCACAGGCCCAAATCGCGGTTCACCGCCGCCAGATCCTTCAAGGCGGCTTTGCGCTCCGCGATCTGCGCGCCCAGCGGTTTGCCCGCCGTGTAGCTCACCGCCCCGAGCCGGTAATGCCGGATGCCCAGCTTGCTGGCCAATTCCAGCAGCTTCACCTGGGCAGGGTTCCCCGCGCCGGTGATGTCGGTGGTCATCATCCCCAGCTTCCGGCCCTGTTTGCCCAGCGCTTCCACCATCCGCGGCAGATCATCGGCGGCCCGCTCGGGCGCCACCTGCCCGCCTTTCCGCACCGGGCACTCGATGCCATCCCAGCCCACCTCCGCCACCAGCGCCGCGGTGTCTTCATAGCTCAGCTCCTGGAAGGCCTTGGAAAACACGATGACCGGCCACGGCTGGGCGCTCTCCGCCCCCAGGTCGGCCCGGCCCAAGGCCAGGGACGCCCCAGTCGCGGCCAGGTTCTGCACGAATTGACGACGGCTGATTGCTTGGGCTTGTTTCATATATGCGCTTTTTATTTTGGTTCCGTGCCATACTGGATGCCTCCCCGTTGCAAATCAAGCCCGGCGCATTCCGCGGCCCATGGCGAAGGGAATCATCCAACGCAGGATTTGCCCAAAAGCAAACCAAGGCAACAAAGCCGCAACCGCCCACGCCCACCCTCAGCGCTCCTGGCTCGCCGCTTTTTGGCCCGCCCCACTACCGCCGGATGGCTTGAGCCAGCCTCTTTAACAGCCGCCGCGCGCCAGCCTGGCCAGGAGGAAATCCCGCTGCTCGACCGCGTGAGGATTCAGGCGCAAAAGGCGCGGGTTCCAAGCCAGCCAGTAACGAAAGGGCTCGGTTTTGGGTTCTGGAAGCGGTAATTCATGGAAGGCCGGCGGGTGGTCCGGCCCGAGAAAATCGGGCAAAACCGACGCTAAAACGCCATCGTTTAAAGCGGCCCGCGCCAGCAGGAAGTTCGGGCAAACTAAATCCGGTTCATAGTCCTTGAACCATAAACGGGCTTCGGCGGGCAGTTCTTCCAGCGCCAGGGCCAGTGGCAATTGCCGGGCCTGAAAGGCCCGGAGGGCGGCCTTGGCCTGGGTGAATCCCGCTTTGGGCACCCATAATTTCAGGGTCCACTCCCGGATTTGCCCCAGCTGCAGCGGCCGGCTGAGGCCGGGCTGGGTGACCACCCCGAAATCCAGGGTGAGATCATGCAAGCGCCGCTCGATGTCCGCATCCGAAACAATCTCCACGCCGTAACGGATCGCGGAGTCCTCAAGCTGGCGGCAGGCGATGGCGGGCAACAACAACCGCTCTGCAACGGTGGCGCTGACCCCCAAGCGGAAGACCTGCTCTTCCGCCAGGCAGGCGCGCTGGAAATTGGCCAGACCGAGCAGGAAAAAACGGGATATGCGGGCCAGCTCCCGGCCGCTGGGAGTCAGGCGAATGCCTTTGCCATGGCGCTCGATCAGCTCCCGCCGAAAGAAATCCTCCAGCTCTTTGATCTGCCGGCTGTACAGGCTTTGGCGAACCGGATCCCCACCGGCAGCCCGCACCATGCTGCCGGCGGCTCCCACCTCGACCAGGGTGCGCAGGCGATCCAGCGAAAGGCCGGCCTCCGCGAATAAACGGGCAAACATAACTATCCAGTCATATTACTCACGATCATCGAACTAACAAGGCAATCCTGAAATGCCCCATCATAGCCCGCGCTGGAATCACCGGCGTAAAAAGAAAGGCGAAGCAACATGAAAACAATGACGCGCGAAACCATGGAACTGGAAGTGCAAAACATCCTGATGAAACAGCTCAACCTGAACCGGGATCAGATGGCGCCTGAGGCGAGGATCATGGAGGATCTGGGCGCGGATTCACTGGATATAGCCGAGATAACCATGCTCCTGGAGGAAAACTTCGGAGTAACCATCCCCGACGACGAGGTGGAACAACTGGAAACGGTTGGGACGATCCACGAAGCCCTGGCGCAATGGCTCAAGCTTTAAACCAGCCGCCCGCCAAGCAAAAAGCAGCCTGGAGGAACCTCCAGGCTGCTTGAGCACGACCAACAAACCTTGCGGCCAGGTCCGATTACTGGACTTTGATCCGGTAGAACTTCAGGCCAGCGGCCGGTTCAACCTTGTAAGGCGAGGCGGCGCCAGCCACCGCGCTGAAACCGCCATTGACGGTATCGGAGGCTTCCAAGGCGCCCTGCGGCCAGGTGATTTCCACGCCGTTGGCAGTCTTGGCGATCTGCAGGCGGACCTCCGCCGGGCCGACGGTATCGAAGCTGCGGCCATAATTCTTGCCCACAATGTATAATGCCTGGGCTTCATACATGTTCAGAACGCGGCGCCAGACACCCAGATCATCCATCTCGAAAGTGCCCGTTTCGGCATAGGTTCCGCCGGCTTGCCCAATATCCCAAGGACTGCCGGTGTTCAGATCCCAACCCGCCGCGGAAGTGATGGACATGGAATGGACCTTCTTGCCATCGAGGTAGGTCGTGCCGTCGCCCTGGCGGTCGAACAGGTGCAGCAAATGGTGCCACTGGCCATCATTGAGGGTGCGTTTCACTGGGTCATAAAGGCCAATGCCTGGCCATGCCTTTTTTTCAACTGAATCATTGAGCCCCCAGGACCAGCCGCCCTCGTTGTAAGACGGCGCAATGGTCACCCCGGAATCGCCCATGGAGTTGGAATTGTTGGCCAGGAACGGCAGGTCACCGGGAGCCCCGGTGAACTTGATCCAAAAGGCGACCGAGAAATTAACAGTGGCGCCGAATTGCAGATCGGAAGGGGTGCCCAAAGTCACGTAGTTATAAACTTTAGCGTCTTTGTCGGTGTTGTAATGCAGAGCCTGGGGACCGATCTTGCCCGGCACCAAAGAGGGCGAACCCACCGGGGTGCCATCGTTTTTGCGGCCGGAGGAATCCTTGTAGTCGCTATCAAACGTCAGGTGCAATACCAGGCCATCGGTGGCATTGAGATAGGCCGGCACCGGCTTCACGAGCAGGGTGGCGGTGGAACTGGAAACCTTATTGGCTCCCTGGGTGACCACCAATTGATAAGCGCCGGAATCGGCTTCAACCGCGCTGTCGAAAACCAGGCTGCTGCGGATGGCGCCGGCAAGATCCTGGCCATTCTTCTGCCACTGGTAGGAGATCGGCACGCTGCCGGCGACCTTGGCCTCCAGCGCATACCTGTTGCCCACCATGATGGTCTGCGAAACAGGCTGCTGCACGAAGGTGACCGGTTTGGCCGTGTAAGTGCCTTTGAAGCCGGCATTGCGCAGAGCGGTGATCTCGGTTTCGGAGAGCGCCCGGTCGTAGATCGCCACCTCATCCATCAATCCGCGATACTGGCGGCCGCCGGCCGGATCGTTGCCGAAGACCAGGTTGGCCGCGAAGCCCGAAGCGCTGTGGCTCACCGCATTGACCGCGGAAACAATGCCGCTGCCATCGTCGAGGTAGATGGTGCCCTGGGCAGGTTCCACCACCAACGCCACGAAATTCCACTGGGCATCGGTGGGTATCAAGCCTGAACTGAAGTTGTAAGTATCGGCGGCATCATTCCAATGGTAGCCCAGCTGGCCGTTGTTCTGGAAGTCCAATCCGGAAACCGTGCCGGAACCACGCGAAAAGACCAGCCCCGCATAGCTCGGCTGCGTGCCGTCGGGCTTGATCCAGGCGACGATGGTCATGGTAGCCTGGTTGAGGTTCAGCGGCGGCACCGTCACCACGCCGGAGGCGAAGCCATAAGCTTGGTTGCTGGCATCGAAACCCGCCTGGGCGGCGGGCTGCGGACCCACCGCGCCATTGGTGACGCCGGTGGCAAAAGTGCCATCGCGGCCGCCCCAGTAATCGTAGGCCACGCTGCCGGTGGTTTCATCCAAACGCCAGTAGCCCAACGGGCCGGCATTCAAGGCTGCTGCCGCATACTTGGAAGGTGTGGTGAGGAAAAGGACGGCCGTGGCATTAACACTCCCCAACGGATTGGAAATGGTAACCGTGTAACCACCCGCATCGGCCGCCTGGAGATCGCTCAAGGTCAAAGTGGCATTGGTTGCCCCGGCGATAACGTTCGTCTCATGCTTCCACTGGTAGGAAATGGGCTGGCTGCCGATGACCGAGCAGCTGAATTCGGCTTTGCCATTGAGAAACCGAACGGCGGAAACCGGGCTGGTTTTTAGGATGGGCGCGGAGGCACTCACGGCAAGGCTTGAGGGAAGGGAGACCAGGTTTACGGCACCGGCCGTGACGAGCAGGTCATAGGAGCCGCTGTCGCTGGCTTTCACGCTGCTCAAGGCCAGGCTGGCCGAGGTTTTGCCAAGCAGGTTGGTCCCATTTTTGCGCCACTGGTAAATCACCGCGCCGGACACGGACACGGAACCTTGGAAGTTCACATTCATCCCCTCGTAAACGGGGTCGGCGGGGGTGCGGGCGATGCCCAGGATGGCGGGCAGCGCGGCGTTATACATGCTTTGCACCTCAGCCTTGGTCAAGGCGCGGTCGAAAAACGTGAATTCATCGATTTCACCTTTGAACAGGCGGACGGCTTCATAGGGATCAATACCGATGTCCAACGGCCCAATGCTGAAGTCGTGTTCCGTGTGGGTGATAGTATTGGTGGCGGCCGCCAAACCGCTGGCGGTGCCCATATACATCACCGCCTGGTCAGGCATGACGCTGACGGCGATGAAGGTCCAGGTCTTATCCGGCGGCACGAAACCGGGATTGAAGGTGTAGGCCTTGCCATCGTCATTCCAGTTGTAGCTGATGCCCACGCCGCCATCCTGGAAGCCCAGGCCGGTGGCGCCGGTGGCGGTGCCGGGGACGCGCTGGTGCATGATGCCCGCGCGGTTGGGCTGCGCCCCGTTGAGCTTGATCCAGCAGGCGAAGGTGGCTTCCGTCACGACCATATTCTGAAGGGCGGGAGCCTTCACATAACCACCGTTCAGGGAAACCGCGCGGTTGGTGGATTCAAAACCATTCACCGAGGGGCTTTGCGGACCGGCCACTCCCGGCATCGTGCCAGAGAGGTAGTCGGCATCGGCGGCGGCGCCCGCGCTGCCGTTGTTTTTGGCCACCGGCACAAACGGGGCGGGCTCGCCCAACCGGAAGTAAAGCGCCGGATTCTTCTCCAGGATCAAAGTCTGGTAAGGCTTGGTGCGGGAGGCGCTCAGGCCGTTGTCGTAGTGGCTTTTGATCTCGGCCTCCGTGAGCGCCACCGTGTAGATGGCGAACTCATCCAAGCCTCCGTTGAAATCCCAGCCCGTATAGCCGCGGTCACCCAGGATCAGGGGCGCGGCGTGGTTGGGCATCACCGGTTTGGCCGGAGCGTCCGTGGCCGCCAGCGCGCCGTTGATGTAAAGGCTCACCGCCGTGGGGGTATATACCGCCACCACGTGCTGCCAGGCATCCTCCACCACGGAACCATCCGCCCCCAGGATGGTGTGATAATAGGTGGCCCCGTCGGAATGATCGAAACCCAGCACAAATTGCCAGGTGGCGGCATTATGCCGAATGCACCAACCGCTGCGGTCATCCACGTTGCCGGCATTCTGGCCGTTGATCATGGAGATCGCGGCGGTACGATTACCGCTGGCGCTGCTGCCGGCCGCGGGTTTGGCCCAGAATTCAACCGTAAACGGCCCGCTGGGATTGTAGTCCTTTGAAAAAGGCACCACCACCTGCTGGCCGGCAGCGCCATCGATGGAAACCGCCGTATTTGCGTCGCCCACAAGGGCGCCGGCGGCGCCATGGGTTTTTTGCATGGCCTGATACTCGCCATTAAAGGCGGCACCCAAAGAGCCGTTATTGGTGGCAATGTCAGCGGCCACCGCGTTGGTTTCACTGAACCGGTAATAGGCCACCGGTTTCAGACCATTGACTGTGGAGGCATAATCAGCCAGGGAGCTGATCGCACCTCCGGCTAGGCCGGCGGCCACCGCCAGCGCCATTATTAGTTGTTTTCTCATTTTTGGCTTTCGCATCAGGTTTTAGGTTTTTCTCGCATCGCTCAAGCAGGCACCAGGCACCCCTCTACATCACACCTGGCTGATTGACTCGATCCTCGCTCTTGAGCACATCGTATCTTAGCGATATTCCCGCATTTAACAAGCGCTCATTATTGACGCTTTGGCGGGAAATGGAGGGGGGAAGCCTGCATTTCAAGTCTCCCAATGCCATCGCCTGCAACTGAGCCGTGTTAACGCATGTTGGGAGGGAAGTGGTTGCGCCGCAGATTTTTGCGCAAGCCATAAAGTGATTCACAAACAGGCCATTCAGAGGACTGTAAACAAGGAACGACCCAGGCATGGCGCAAAAAGATCCAATTGCCAGGACACGGCTCAGACCGGGCGTGGAGCGGGAAGGTTACGGCCACGCGGGCAGCTTGAGGAAGCCCTGGTGGCGCAGCCAATTAGCGCAGGATTCCGTCCACGCAGAGCATGGGTGATCATTGGTGCGGATGCCAAAGTCATGGGCGGACGCGGCATAAATGTGCAGCTCCGCCGGGACACCGGCTTTCCGGAGGGCAAGATACATATGCACGCTGTTTTCCGGAGGGCTGATGATATCCTCCCCGCCATGCGCCAGGAATACCGGAGGCGTTCCGGCCGGGACGCGCCAACCCGGGGCCAGCTCATCCTTACCCTTCGCCTTCAGATAACCCGGATAGGCCAGAATGGCGAAGTCCGGCCGGCAGCTGATTTTATCAATGCCGTCACCCGGCTCATAAGTCCGCTTCTCGAAACCCGTCGCCGTCGCGATGGCCAGGTGGCCACCCGCCGAAAAACCGATCATGCCGATTTGTTGCGGATTGAGCCGCCACTCGCTGGCTTTGCTCCGGACCAGGCTGACCGCCCGCTGGGCGTCCTGAAGCGGTCGCCGGGCCGGCTCGCCCTTGGGTTCATCGGGGTGGCGCGGCACCCGGTATTTGAGGATGATGCCGGTCACCCCGATCGAGTTCAGCCAGGCAGCGACCTCCTCGCCTTCGAGCTGCCAGTAGAGATCCCAGTAACCGCCCCCGGGGCAAATGATCATGGCTGTCCCGGTGTCCTTTTCCTTCGCGGGCCGGTAAATCGTCAGGGTCGGTTTGGAAACATCGGTGACCAGCCTGGTCTGTTCCACCACCTCAACCTGCTGGCGGTCGAGCTTCGGGGACAGGCGGACTCTTTCCGGGCCAGGGCTGCCGCTTTCGCCAGGCGCGTTGCCTGGCCAAAGCTCGACGACCAGCGGGTTGGCGCCCACCGCCGGCCAGGCCGCACAGATCAGGATGACGAGCTGGACGATGGCCCCAATCCAAAAGGGCAATGGCTGACGTTTCATAAGCTGTTTACCGCTGAGCTACTTCACCTCGATGATGAATTTCTGAGTGGCTGCGCCAACCCGCTCGCTGGCCGTGGAAAGCACCTTCTCATTGCCCCAAGCCAGGGTCTTCTCATCAAGGTTCCGGACTTCCCGGCGGAGGGTGGCGGTGACTGCGACTTCCACCTTGCCGATCGCATCCGGCACGCCGGTGAGGAGTCCGGCAGCCTCGTCGATCTTCAGCCAGCCCGGCCCCTGCTCGATGGTGAAGACGGGCTGCTCGATATTAAAGTAACCGGAGACTTGGGCGTCCCCGTGCAGGCGCGTCGTGAGGTCGCCGAGGGAACGGTTGGCGCGCACCTGGTAGCAGTAACCGGCGCCCGCCCTGGCTGCCACCACCGGCTGGCTGTAAATGACCGGCCGGGGCCCGGCCGCGTAATCGGACGGCCCACTGCGTTTGCCTTGATCGTCCACCGCCACCACGCGGTAGTAGGTTTTGTTGGCCGCCGGCAAGCCCACTTCGCGGCCCATTACCGCCAGCTCGACGGCCGTGGTTTCAGCGATAAAGTTGGCCGGGAACCAGGGATTCCAGGCCGCCATCTCTTCCTTGGTGACCCCCACCGTGCCCTGGAACGGCTTATCGGCAATGGTGAATCCTTTTTCATCGCTGCCGTAAACCCGGTACTTGGCTGGCCGCCGGCCCATGGGATTGGCCGTCCAACGGAGCGTTCCCAAGCCCCGGCCCGGGTCGAAATCGAGAGCGGCCTGCAAAGGACAAGCCGGCCCGCGCGGCGTAAAGCTCCAAGTCCGGCTCCACGGCCCCCATACGCCCTGGCCGTTCATCGCCCGCACCCGCCAGTAATACTTTTGGTCCGGGTTGAGCAAGCCCGGTTGCGGCACGGTATATTGCGCCTTCACCTTGGTTTTGTCCCTGCCTGCGTCTTGGCTATGATCACTGACCACATCAGCGGTTCTGGATATGAGCTTGTAAAAATCCAGGGAGAGCGGCAGGCGCAGGTCGGCGCGGCGGGACAATTCAAAGTGGTAGTCGCTGATGGTCCCGCCCTCGTTGAGGTTGCCCATGGCCCATTGGAACACGATATCGGTGCCATTGGCTTCCCCACCATCTGGCGGATAGATCGGGGCCTCGGGCGCTGGCGGCGGCTTTGAAAAGGACCGTTCGACCCATTGGTGCGTAATCCGCACTTTGCGCGCCCCGGCGGATTGGTCGGAATAGGTGAACAGGTTTTCGCCCACCCCCATCCCGGGCAGGGCGAGCGGAGCCATTTGCAGGTCGTTGACGATCACCAGCCGGCGCAGCCGCGCCGGGCCTTCCAGCTGGCACCTGAGCTGATACCCGTAACGCGCCGGACCGACCGTCGAAAAGCAGTGGTCCAGGTTATCTTTCACCGTTTGCCAGGTCTTGCCGCCGTCCATCGAAACGGAAAATCTGGCATCGGCGCCGCCGGCCTCGATCCGCCCGCCCACCATCACATACGGGCTGCGCATGGTCCAGATCACTGTGCCCTTCATGCCCTCCATTGCGGCTAAACCATCCGGGCCGGAGGTAATATTGTCCACCCTGGAGGCCCCTTTGCGCCAGGTCTCCTGCGCGAAGCCGGGACGGTACTCCCACAGGCCGTTGCAGATCAGCGCGGGATACACGGGCATGGTCATCAACGCTCCGTGGTATTTGACCGGATCGAGCTGCCCCCAGCGCCAGACGATCGCCTCTCCGGGGCGCAGCACCATGCCCATGGTTGTCGCGAGGTCGCTGCCCCGCTGTCCCGTGACGGCTCCTTCGTAGAAATACATGGCGCACATGCCCTGCCCATCCCACCAGGTATCGGGCATGAGGATGCCCTTGGAGTGGGTGCGCTTGATCAGGTCGTGATCGCGCACGAGGTCCTGCTCGCCCGCGACGGTCTCGTTGTCGCGCAAAAGATAGACCGAGTGCAGGTCGCCGTCATAAAAGTGCCAGCCATGGCCGTAAAACACCTGGGAGATGCAATGCCCGAGGGCACGAACCGGCGCCGCCTGGAGGCCGGCTGCACGCCACAGCGTGGCCAGCGCGATCGAGTCGTTGCCGCACGTGTTGTAACCGTAAATGTTGAAGACTTTCACCGGGTCGCCCAGTTCGTTGTTGTCGCCGCCGGAATGATGGCGGTATTGGATTTCCTGGAACCACAACGCAAACGCCAGCTCCCCGTCCGTCATGCCCGGCGTGGTGGCTGCCGCCACGATCTCCGCGGCGTTCCGGAAATTGTTGCGGCCATTGGAGAGCCACGGATTGACGAGATCCTGTTCGCCCAGGTTTTCCATCCGCACCGACCGGTTGGACTCCCAATCCTGAAGCAAGGCCCCCTCCCGCGCAATCCCGCAGCCCATGGGGGACCGGCAATTCCGGCCATCCATGGCGCCGCCCTGAATGATCCGGTAATGGTGCGGCCCCGTAGTTATTTCCTCGATGTGAGACTTCTGCGCATCGCCCGGTTTTTGGTTGGTGGACCAGGGTTTCAAGGCCTCGCTGGCGCCGGCCACCAGCGAAAAAGTCGTCGCTACGAGAACAAAAATGCTTTGCATTGGGAATATTCCGGTTGTTGGTTCTCTGCGGTGCTCACTCCCGCAATGTATGGCCTGGCAGAAAAACCTCAAGCCTTTCGGTTCTTTAAGGCCTTGAGGGTCTTTTAGCGAACGGCGGCGATGGCAGCTCATCGGTGGTTGAAAAGGTTCAATGGGGAGAAGCAAAAGGAAGGATCCGGATCGTCACTTCCCCACCCCGGATCCGGGCGCAGCAGGCCAGCCGGTGATTGTCCGCCGACAGCGACCGCCGCTCGAGGGTTGCCAACTCCCCAGCCGAGGGGCCATCCAGGCCGCTGGCGCCCTTGACCACCTCCACGGCGCAGGCGCCGCAGGCCCCGTTCAAACAGCCGAAGCCAGGCTGCACACCCGCTTGTTCCACGGCTTCCAGCAGCCAGGTTCCCGCCGGGATCTCCACCTTCACCCCCGCCGGCAGAATGGCCAGCCTGGCATTATTCAAAAGATGCGCTTCAGTCATTTCTAGGATCATCGGAAATCCACACCCGTTGCCAGCGATTCAGCAGACCGCACTCCGCGGGCTTCTGGTTCGTTTGGGAGGAATACGCTGGGCAGTTGCCAATTGAAAGTCAAATCTGCAAGCCAGTCAAATCTGCAAGCCAGTTGCGGTGCGCTATTCGGCAGGCCAGTCCAATGCCTCCATAACCGGCCGCCGCCGCGCCAGGGGAAGATCCGCTTAATCCATCCGTTCCGAGGCGGGCCAGGCGGCCGTTTTCGATTGCAAAAACCCCAAGCTTTTGGTTCTGTATGGCCATGACAACGAAGCGTTGCGGGTCAAGTCCATCCTGGTGGTGCTGGCTGTTGATGGTGTGCCTGCCTGGAGCTTCCCCGGCCCAGGTGCAACTGCGCACCGGGCAGCAACTGGCGATCAACTCCTCCACTATGGACTTGGGCGACCATGCCATCCCCTGCGTGGCCGATTGGAACAACGATGGACTGCCTGACTTGTTGGTTGGCTACCAGCCGGCTTTCAAGGTAGCTCTGTACCTGAATAGCGGCTCCCCGGGCCACCCGGCTTACTCCAATTTCATCAACGTGGTGGCGGGCAGCTCAGACGTTTATTGCCCAGCCAGCGGCTGCGGCTCCCCGGCGCCTTTTGTCTGCGATTATGACCAGGATGGCCGCAAGGATCTCCTGGTGGGTTCCGGGGCCGACGGACGGATCTGGTTCTTCAAGAACACCAACACCGATGCAGCGCCGATCCTGGCCGCCGGGGTGCTGCTCCTCCTCAATAACGCCCCGCTCAGCGTCGGGATCCGCTCCACTCCCTATATCTATGACTGGGATGGCGACCAGGCGCCGGATCTATTGAGCGGCGATGGCTTGGGATACGTGCACTTCTTCAAGAATACCGGCACCGCCCAGAAGCCGGTTTACGAAACCGATGTGTTAGTCCAGGCCGGCGGGGCCAGCGTCAATTTCAGCTCGCGATCCTGCATCCGGGTGCTCGATTGGGATGGCGATGGCCGGCCGGATCTGCTGGGCAGCGGCTCGGATAACATCGCCTGGTGCCGGAATACCAGCCCGGATTCCCCCCCGGTGCTGAACGCGCCGGTGCAGTTGAAGGCCCCCATCCCAGTCGCGGGCTTGGCGCCGATCGATACCGGCTACCGGATGCGCTTTGAAATCCTGGATTGGAACCTGGATGGCGTGCCCGACATCCTGATGGGCAACGCGGATGGCACCCTCACCTGGTATGCGGGTTATCGCTTCAGCATCCGGCGGATTTTCCCCAGCGGCCAGGGGCAAATGACGCTCGAATGGGACAGCGCCGACAACCTGAATTACACCATCTCCGCCGGGAGCCAGCCCGCCAATCCCAGCCAGGTGGTGGCCTCCAAAGTCGCGTCCGGCGGGCTCACCACCTCCTGGACCCACACCCCCACCGCACCCAGCCAATTCTACCGGGTCTCGATCGCGCCGTAAAAGCCGGCTCTATTTCCCAAAGGCCCGGTTTTGCCGGGCGAGCCGGTCCTGCACACTGCCACACACCAGTTCGCACAGATCGTAAATGGCTTTGTCAGCCACGAAATAATAGGTGTGCAGCCCGCTTTTCCGCCGGCCCAGGATTCCCGCCTGGGTCAGCACCAGCAACTGCCGGGAGATGTTGGCCTGGCTGGTGCCGGTGGACTCCACCAGTTCCGTCACGTTCCGCTCGCCCCCTTTCAACGCGGCGAGCAACCGCAAGCGGGTGGGTTCGCTCAGCGCTTTGAACCGGGCGGCAACCAATTCCAGCGCGTCATCCGGCAGCGCCTCCGGATTCGGGACGGATTTCCCGGAGATAGTTTCAAATTTTGTTTGCATATCAACTGTATGACTATATAGTTATATAAGGTTACATTAAAAAATGGATATGGCAAGTTGCAATCTCCGGCCCGATCCGGCCCGATCCGGCATGGGGTCCAAAACGCGGACGAATCCTCCCCAACCGGGGCGGTCCGCCACTTTTCCCGCAGCGCGGCCAGCAGCCCATCCTTTAAGCTTGGATAATAAAATACCTCAACCATAATTAGATCCCATGAAATCGATTTCACAATTGACCATCACCCTCCTGGCTGCGGGCAGCCTGCTGACCGGGTGCAAGCCGCACGGGGAAAAAGAGTCTGCCGCCGCCGCGCCCAGGCCGGCGGTCCAGGTCAAAACCGCTGCCATTGCCAAGGAAGCACGCCTGGCGACGGAGGAGGTGGTGGGGACGGTGCGATCGAAGCAAAACGCGGTGATTGCCGCCAAGGTCAGCGGATCGCTGCAGCGCATCCTGGTGGCGCCGGGCCAGCTGGTGAAAGCGGGTGATTGGCTGGCCCAGATCGATGCCCGGGAAATCCAGGCCCGGCTGGATCAGGCGAATGCCGCCCGGGAACTGGCGCGCAAGGATGTGGAACGGCTCACGAAGCTGCTCACGGACAAAGCCATCACCCAGCAGGAATTCGACGCCGTGGATTCCCGCCTGCGCGTGGCGGAAGCAACGGTCAAGGAGGTTGATTCCCTGCTCAGCTACACGCGGATCGCCGCGCCGTTTGACGGGGTGATCACCCGCAAGCTGGCCGATGCGGGCGACCTGGCGGTGCCCGGCAAGCCGCTTTTTGAATTGGAGGATCCCGCCGTGCTCCGGCTCGAGGCGGATGTCCCGGAGGCAGCCATCGGAAGGCTCAAGCTGGGGCTTTCCCTGCCGGTGCGGATCGCGAGCGTGGAAACCAACCTCGCGGGGGTGGTCTGCGAAATCGCCCCCACGGCCGACCCGAATAGCCGGACCTTCCTGGTGAAGGTGGATCTGCCCGCGGTGGCAGGGCTGCGGAGCGGCCAGTTCGGGCGGGTGGAGGTGCCCACCGCCGAAATCTCGGCGCTGCGGATGCCGTTTTCAGCGCTGGTGGTGCGCGGCCAGCTCGAAATCGTGTTCGTGGCAGCCAGCCAGAAGGCGCAAATGCGGCTCGTGAAAACCGGCAAACACCTGGGCAGCGCCGTGGAGATCGTCTCCGGGCTCGAGCCGGGCGAACGGATCGTGGTGGAAGGGGCCGCCCAATTGACCGATGGGCAGCCGCTGATCTTCCAGTAACGTGGCGGATGGGATTTGCCCAAGGGACCGACACTTATGAACACTGAAAAACAGAATCATCCGGAATCCGCGCCAGCGATCGGCCTGGCCGGCCGGATCGCGCAGGCCTTCGCAGGCTCCAAACTGACCCCGCTGATCGTGATCGCCTCCATCCTGCTGGGCGTGGGGGCCGTCTGGCTGCTGCCCCGGGAGGAGGAACCGCAAATCAAGGTGCCGATGATCGATGTGCTCGTTGCCATGCCGGGCGCCGAAGCGCGGGAAATCGAGGAACGGGTCACCCGCCCCATGGAGAAGCTCCTATGGGAGATTCCAGGGGTGGAATATGTTTACTCCACCTCCAGCTCCGGCCAGTCCCTGGTGATTGTGCGATATAAAGTGGGTGAGGACACCGAACGCAGCCTGGTGAAACTGAACCAGAAACTGCAGATGAACTTCGACCGCATTCCCCACGGGGTCTCCCAGCCGTTGATCAAGCCCCGGTCCATCGACGATGTCCCCATCCTGAGCCTCACCTTCCACAGCGAGCGGTATGATCACCTGGCCCTGCGGAGGGTGGCAGCGCAGGTGGATGACGCGGTGAAACAAGTGCCGCTGGTGGCCGAGACCACCTTGATCGGCGGGGCCCGGCGCCAGGTGCGGGTGTTGCTGGATCCCGCCCGGCTGGCCTCGCGGAACCTCAGCCCCATGGGCCTGGTACCGATGATCACCCAGGCCAACCGCCAATTCCAGGCCGGCAAGCTGACCTCGGCCAACCAGGAGGTGTTGGTGGAAACCGGGGCGTTCCTGGCCTCGGCCCAGGAGGTGGGCAGCGTGGTGGTGGGGGTTTACCGGGGCAAACCGGTTTACCTGCGCGAAGTCGCGGAAATCGTGGATGGCGCGGAAGAGCCGTCGCAATACGTGTTTTTCGGCCACGGGGCCAGGACGGCGGCGGCGGCACAGGAGCAGCCAGCGGTGACGTTGAGCATTGCGAAGCGTCCCGGGGCCAATGCCGTGGATGTGGCGCACGAGGTCCTGCGCAAGGTGGACACCCTCAAAGGAGTGATGATCCCGGACGATATCCAGGTGTCCATCACGCGCAATTATGGCGAAACAGCGGCGGAAAAATCCAACGAACTCCTGTTCCACATGCTGCTCGCGGTGGTGGGGGTTTCGGCGCTGATCCTGCTGGTGCTGGGCGGGCGGGAGTCCCTGGTGGTGGCCATCGCCATCCCCTCCACCCTGGCGCTCACGCTGCTGGTGTTTTACCTGTATGGCTACACCTTGAACCGGATCACCCTGTTCGCCCTGATCTTCTCCATCGGCATCCTGGTGGATGACGCCATCGTGGTCATTGAAAACATAGTGCGCCACGCGCACCTGCCCCACAACCGCGGCCGCCGCTTCCTGGAGGTGGCGGTGGAGGCGGTCAACGAAGTGGGCAATCCCACCATCCTGGCCACCTGGGCGGTGATCGCCGCCATCCTGCCGATGGCCTTCGTGGGCGGGCTCATGGGCCCCTACATGCGGCCCATCCCCATCGGGTCCAGCGCCGCCATGTTCTTCTCGCTGGCCATCGCGTTCATCGTGACCCCCTGGGCTGCCGTGCGCATCCTGAAGGCCACCGGCCACGCCGCGCACGCCAGCCCGGCCGGCCAGGAAGAGGATTACTTCACGCGCTTATACCGGGCGGTCATGGGGCCGTTGATCCACCACCGCGCCTGGCGGAGCCTCTTTTTGCTCGCCATCACCGCCTTGCTGCTGGGCGCCATGGCCCTGGTGGGCGTTGGCTGGGTGAAAGTCAAGATGCTGCCCTTCGACAATAAAAGCGAATTCCAGATCATCCTCAACATGCCCGAAGGCAGCGCCCTGGAACGAACCGCCCAGGCCGCCCGGGAAATCGCCGCCGCCATCCGCACCGAGCCGGAAGTCGTGGATTACCAGGTTTACGTGGGGATGTCGGCCCCCTACAACTTCAACGGGCTGGTCCGCCATTATTTCATGCGGCGCGGGGCCCACATCGCCGATCTCCAGGTGAACCTGGCGGGCAAGGCGGAGCGCAAGGCCAAAAGCCATGAGATCGCCGTGCGCGTCCGGCCGAAGGTGGCCGAGGTGGCCGCCAAATACGGGGCCCGGGTGGCCGTGGCCGAGGTGCCGCCGGGCCCGCCCGTGCTTCAGACGCTGGTGGCCGAAATCTACGGCCCGAATGAAAAAGCGCGAGCGGACCTGGCGGGCGCCGTGCGCCATATTTTCACCAATACCACCGGCGTGGTGGATGTGGATTGGTACATGGAAGCCGACCAGCCCAAGGCCCGGTTTGTGATCGACAAGGAAAAAGCCGCGCTCCACGGCGTCAGCGCCGAAACCATCTCCCAAACTTTGCGCCTGGCGGTGGAAGGCGCCTCGGTGGATCTGGCCCACCAACCCCGCGAGAAGGAGGATGTCGATATCGTGCTGCAGCTGCCCCGCTCGGCGCGGACCTCGCCGGATGAGCTGCTGGCCTTGCGCGTGCGCTCGGGCGACGCCAACGCCCTGCCCGAGCCCGGCTCCAGCGGGAGCGCACCCCTGGTCCCGCTGCGGGAACTGGTGAAAATCGAGCACACCATCACCGACAAAAGCATTTACCACAAAAACCTCATGCCGGTGACCTATGTGATCGGCGATGTGGCCCGGGAGGTGGAAAGCCCGGTTTACGCGATCCTGAAAATGAACCAGGCCTTGGCCAAACTGGATGCCACCCGATTCGGCGGCTCGGCGAGCAAGCTGGAAATCTACAACTCCAACCTGCCTTTCAGCGATTTGCAGCCCGCCATGAAATGGGACGGCGAATGGCACATCACCATCGAAGTCTTTCGCGATCTCGGCCTCGCCTTTGCGGTAGTGCTGGTCCTGATCTACATCCTCATGGTGGGCTGGTTCGGATCCTTCCTCACCCCGGTCATCGTCATGGTGGCCATTCCGTTCTCGCTGGTGGGCATCATGCCGGCCCACGGATTCATGGGCGCCTTTTTCACCGCCACCTCCATGATCGGGTTCATGGCGGGCGCCGGCATCGTCGTGCGCAACTCGATCATCCTGGTGGATTTCATCGAGCAGCGCCTGCGCGAAGGCATGCCCCTGAGCGAGGCCGTCATCGACGCCGGGGCCGTCCGCTTCCGGCCCATGCTGCTGACCGCCATGGCGGTCGTCGTGGGGGCAGCCGTGATCCTGGCCGACCCTATTTTCCAGGGCCTGGCCATCTCGCTCATGGCAGGTGAAATCGCCTCCCTGCTCATCAGCCGCATGGCCGTGCCCGTGCTCTACTACATGGCTTACGCCCGGAAACGGCAGGCGCCATGACACCCGTAATGAAAGCCACCGCCGGAGTGGCCTTGGCGATCCTGCTGGCTGGCTGGGGCACCGGCGAGCCTCCCCAGCCGGCCGCGGATCCGCCCGGGCGCGGGCCAGCCGGAACCCGGGCATTCCGCATGGGCTTCACCGGTTTCCCGTATGATCTGACCGCGGAAGCGGTGGCCGCCTCACGCCAATTCGTCCGCGCGCACGGCGATATCATCGCGCACCACATCGAAGGGGTGCCATGGGCGGAAACGCTGCACGGGCTGCCATTCCCGAAAGCGATGCTCGAGGAATGGGAAGGCAAGAAACTGGCGACCCCGCCCGGCGGCCAGGTTTACCTGGCCATCTCACCCGGACGCGGCGAACTCAAGCTGGCCGAAAAAGCCCTGCCCCTGCCGAAGGAATTGGCGGGCAAAAGCTACGACGACCCGCTGGTCAAACAAACCTTCCTCAGTTACTGCCGGCGCAGCATCGCTTTCTTCCAGCCGGATTACCTGGCCATCGGCATCGAGGTGAACGAAATTTACAGCGCCGGCACAGGCAAGTGGCGGGCCTATGCGGAACTCCACCGCCAGGTTTACCAGGAGCTGAAGCGGGAGTTCGCGCACCTGCCCATCTTTGCCTCCTTCACCCTGCACAATCTGTTCAAAAACCAGGGTGGGATGCTCGCGGAATTCAAAAAGCTCATGCCGTATAACGATTTGGTGGCCGTGAGCTATTATCCCTTCTTCGTAGGCGATGCCGAACGACTTTCGGCACTGGATTGGATGGCTGCGTCCTTCGCGCAGTTCCAAAAACCCTTGGCCATGGTGGAAACCAACGATGAAGCCGAGCGTTTGCAGTTCCCGCAGTCCAAAATCGTGATCGATGGCAGCCCGGCCAAACAACGGGCCTATTATGAGAAGCTGCTCGCGCTCGCGCAGGAGCGGAAATTCCGGTTTGTCATCAGCTTCATCCACCAGGACTACGATGCGCTTTGGGAAAAGATCAGGGGCAATTCGCCCGAACTGTTCATCGCCTGGCGCGACTGCGGCCTGCTGGACGAGACGGGCAAACCACGGCCGGCCTGCCGGGTCTGGCAGCGCTATTTCGAGCTGCCCCTGAAGGATTGAGACCCAGGGGTGGTCACCCCTCGTGGCCGCCCGGGGCGGGCAGCGAGAAGAAGAAGGTGGAGCCCCGTCCGGGCTGGCTCTCCAGCCAGACCTTGCCGCCATGGGATAGCACGATGTGCTTGACGATCGCCAGGCCCAAGCCGGTGCCGCCCTGATCCCGGGAACGGGCGCGATCCACTCGGAAAAACCGTTCAAAAACCCGGGGCTGGGCCTCGGCGGGAATGCCCGGGCCGGAATCGGCAACCCACATCTCCACCTCACCCTGGGGTGAAAGGCGGCCGCCGGCACGCACTTCGCCCTGCGCATCGCCATATTTGATGGCGTTATCGAGCAAGTTCACCAATACCTGCAGCAGGCGGTCGGGATCCGCCTGGGTGGCCAAACCAGCGGGCACTTCATTGAGCAGGCGCACCTGCCGTTCGGCGGCCCGCGCCGAGAGATCCTCAAAAGCGCGGGATACCAGGCCACCCAAGAAAACTTCCTGAATGTTCAAAGCCACCTTGCCCGATTCCAGCCGGGAGATGGTCAGCAAATCGTCGATGAGCCAGGCGAGGCGGTTGGCGTGCTTGAGGATGCCGCGCAGGAAGCGCTCAGAAACTGCGGGATCGTCCTTGGCGCCATCCAGCAAGGTTTCGACATTGCCCTTGATGATGCTGAGCGGGGTGCGCAGCTCATGGCTCACGTTGGCCACAAATTCCTGGCGGGTTTTTTCCAGCTCCTTGAGCCGGGTGACATCGTGAAAAGTCAGCACGTAGCCTTGCGGCTGTTGGTTTTCATCGCGCAGCACGGTGGCGTTGACCTGGAAGCGGCGGGCCACGCGGCCCGGCAAATCCAGCTCGCAAGCCAGCACCTGCCCCTCCACCTTGGCGCGGGCCACGAGGTCGAGGAGCTCATGCAAGCGGAAGACTTCCATGAGCGAATGCCCGCGATAACGGGCGTCCAAATTGAAGGCCCTTTCCAGGGAGCGGCTCATGCGGAGGACCAGGCCGTTTTCATCCAGCAAAAGCAGTCCCTCCACCAGGCTGTTCAAGAAGGCCTCCTGCCGGGCGGCCTCGCGGTTGAGGGACTGGCTGGACTGCTGCCCGGCCAGGGTGGCCGCCTGGCGGACCCGCTCCAGCTCGATCCGCCAGTTCCGGTCTTTCCGCCAGAGGGCATAGAAGGCCGCCGCCAGCACGGCCAGCTGCACGAATGAAATCAAGGGCCAGTTCATGCCGTCAAAGCTCGCGATCCAGGCGTCGCGCAGGAGGCTCCCACATCACCAGGGCGGCTCACTCGTCCCGGAAACGGTAGCCGACATTCCGGATGGTTTCGAGGCGTTCGGCAGCGGCCCCCAGCTTCTCCCGCAGCCGGCGCATGTGGGTATCAACGGTGCGGGTATCGACCACCCGCTCATAATCCCACACATCGCGCAGCAATTGGTCCCGTGTCTGCACCCGCCCGCGCCGCTGCATCAGGATATGGAGCAGCTTGAACTCGGTGGCGGTCAACTCCACCGGCTCACCGCTCAAGAATACCTGGTGGCGGGGCAGATCCAGGAGCAGCTCCCCGGCCTGCAGGCGATCCCCTTTGGCGGGCGCCGGCTCATGGCGGTTCAGCAGCTTTTTCACCCGCAGGACCAGCTCGCGGGGGCTGAACGGCTTGGTCAGGTAATCGTCGGCGCCGATTTCCAGGCCGACAATCCGGTCGATCTCGGACGCCTTGGCGGTCAGCATCAGGATCGGGATGCCCGCGGTGGCGGGATCCCGGCGCAGGATTTTGCACACCTCCATGCCATCGATGCCGGGGAGCATCAGGTCCAGCACGATCAGGGCCGGTTGCTGGGCACGCGCTTTTTGCAGGCCCTCGGCGCCATCGGCGGCGGTGAGGGTCTGCAGTCCGGCAGCCTTGAAATTGAATTCCACCAGCTCCAGGATTTCCGGCTCATCATCCACGACCAGCACTTTGGCGTTCATGAGGCAAATGGTTTCGGGCGCTGGGATCAAACCGTGCGCTCGCTTTTATCGGCGTGCCGGATATCCCGGGCCTCGCAGAGGTAAACCACCTCCTCGGCGATGTTCGTGGCGTGGTCGGCGACCCGTTCCAGGCTCTTGCTGACCACCATCAAGTTGAGGGCCCGGTTGATGTTGCCCGGATCGGCGAGCATCAGATCGTTCAACTCCCGATGCACTTGCTTGTTGAGCGCATCCACGGCTTTATCGCGGGGGATGAGATCCCGGGCCTTCTGCGTATTGCCATGCACAAAGGCGTCGAGCGCATCCCTGAGCATGTCGTTGGCCATCCCGCTCATCTGCAGGAAATCCGGGGAGATGGCCAGGGGCGCCTCCCGGTTCAACGCCAAAGCCCGCCGGGCGATCTTGGTGGCTTCGTCCCCCACCCGCTCCAGGTTTTGGGTGATTTTCATCGCCACTGCGATCAGCCGCAGATCCGTGGCCACCGGGCTGCGCAACGCCAGCAGGTCGATGCACAGCTCGTCCAGCTCCAGCTCGAATTGATCGATCACGGAATCCTGCCGCTCCACCTCCTGGGCCAGGTGGTCATCCCGTTCCAGCAGGGATTTGACGGCGTTCACCAAGGCCGATTCCGAATGGCTCGCCATGGTGAGCAGCTTGTCTTTCAAGGCACCCAATTCCTGGTCAAAATGTCGTTGCATAGGCATCCACTGTTTTCTTGCTAACGTAATTCAAACTATCCATATCATCGTTCTTTGACCAGCCACAATAAAGCACGTTCGCTACGATTCCATGACCGCCGGGTTACATTCAGGTTACGAATGCGGCGGAACGACACCTTCCAGCCACGGCTCCCTATATGATTGGCGCTGGAAATTTCGAGTTTTGAGCCGGAAACGATGAACTGGCCGCCAGGGAGCAGCGCGGAAACCGTAACACAATTGTAACCTGGATGTCATTGGAATGCCATGTCGCCGGGTGATAGTAGCCCGCAAGAGAATTAATAATAAGGATGAAAAACATGCAAATGAACCAAAGCAATAATCGGGGCAGCAGAAGGTGGGCGGGAGCAGCGTGGCTGCTGGCGGCCAGCGCCAGCTTGTGGCTCACGGGCTGCGGATCCAAGAGCGACGCTCCCGGCCAGCCGGCCAAGAAAACCGTCATCCAAAACACCGGTTCGGACACCATCGTAAACCTGGCCCAAGCCTGGGCGGAAGAATACGCCAAACAGGAGCCCAGCGTGTCGGTGGAGGTGTCGGGAGGGGGCTCCGGGACCGGCATCGCAGCCTTGATCAATGGCACGGTGGATATCGCCAACTGCAGCCGGAAGATGGAGCCGGAGGAAATCCAGAAGGCCAAGGCCAACACCGGCAAGGAGCCCCGGGAATACATGGTCGGGTATGATGCGCTGGCGGTTTACGTCAGCAAAGAAAACCCCCTGGAGGAAATCACCCTGGAACAGCTGGCCCAGATTTATGGCGAAGGCGGCAAAACCGCCAAGTGGTCCGAACTGGGCGCCAAGATGCCCGGCAACACGCCGGATGAGATCATCCGGGTCAGCCGCCAGTCCAATTCAGGCACCTACCAGTATTTCCGCGAGGCGATCCTGGGCAAAGGCAAGGATTTCAAGCTGGGTTCGCGCGATCTGCATGGATCGAAGGATGTGGTGGAGCTGATCAGCAAGACCCCCGGGGCCATCGGCTACAGCGGCATGGGTTACGCCATCCCGCAGGTGAAGCAGCTGCGGGTGGCCAAAAAGACGGGCGATAAAGCCTATCCGCCCAACATCGAGAACACGCTGAATAACACCTATCCCATCTCGCGCCCCCTGTATATGTACACGCTGGGCGAGCCGGCCGGCGCCATCAAGCAATACATGGATTGGATCCACACCGAAGCCGGCCAGAAGATTGTGCAGCAAAGCGGGTATGTGCCCTTGCCTAAAGAGAAGCGATAAGCCTTAATCCCCTGGGAACGCTCAGAAACCGGGAACTGTATTAAGCCATGAGGCCACGCTGGGAAACCGCCCTGGAATGGGCAATTGAATGGATCATCCGCCTGTGCGGGGTGAGCGCCATCCTGTTTGTCCTGGGGATCTTTTTCTTCGTGTTCCGGGAAGGATCAGGCTACCTGTTCCACGGGTTCAACCCCCTCCAGTTCTTCACCAGCATCGAGTGGTATCCCACCTCCCAGAGCAATGTCCGCTACGGGGTCCTGGCGCTGATCGCCGGGACCGCCAGCGTGACGCTGCTGGCGATGGCCATTGCCGTGCCCTTCGGCCTCGGGGCCGCCATTTTCATTTCCGAATTCTGCACCGGCAAATGGCGGGAGTCGATCAAAGTGGTCATCGAGCTGCTGGCAGCCATTCCCTCCGTGGTCTGGGGGTTCATCGGGCTGACGGTGATGAATCCCCTGATCATCAAAATCTTCAACGCCCCCATTGGCCTTAACGTGCTCAACGGCGGGATCATCCTGGCCCTGATGAGCGTGCCGATCATCGTCTCCATCGGTGAGGACGCGCTCAAGGCGGTGCCCGATTCGTACCGGGAGGCGGCCCTGGCCCTGGGCGCCACCCGCTGGCAGCTGGTGTATCGCGTCCTGCTCCCGGCCGCCAAAAACGGCCTGCTCGCGGCGGTGCTGCTGGGGGTGGGCCGGGCAGTGGGGGAAACCATGGCGGTGCTGATGGCCACCGGCCACGCCATCAAAATCCCCACCAGCCTGCTGGATTCGGTGCGCACGCTCACCGCGACCATCGCGGCCGAGCTGGGGGAGGCGCCCGTGCATTCCCAGCATTACCAGGTGCTGTTCATCATCGGGATCCTGCTGTTTGTGATCACCTTCGCGGTCAACCTGGTGGCCGATCTGGCGGTGAAAGGGATCAAAGGAAAATGAACTTCCAGGAAACCAGCCAGGGCCGGAAAAAGCGGCGGAACGAGGCGATCGCCAGGGTTGTCTTCCTCGGCATGTCTTTAAGCATGATCCTGCCGCTGGTGCTGATTGTCGGCTACCTGTTCTACCAGGCCTGGCCCATCCTCTCCCTGGATTTCCTGACCTCCATGCCCCGGCGCGGCATGCGGGAAGGGGGCCTCTGGCCCGCGCTGCTGGGCACCTTTTACCTGGTGGGCATTTCGCTGGTGATCGCCACGCCCATCGGGGTGGCGGCGGCCATCTACCTGAACGAGTATTCGCGGGATAGCTGGTTCACCCGGCTGATCCACCTCGCCGTGGTCAACCTGGCCGGCGTGCCCAGCATCGTGCACGCGCTGTTCGGGCTGGGGGCCTTTGTGATGTTCGCCCACCTGGGGCGGTCGATCCTGGCCGCCTCGCTCACGCTGGCGATCATGACCCTGCCGGTGATCATCGCCAGCACCAAGGAGGCACTGGCCTCGGTGCCGATGGCCTTCCGGGAGGCCTGCTGGAGCGTGGGCGCCACCCGCTGGCAGACCATCCGGAGCATCGTGCTGCCCAACTCCATCAGCGGCATTCTCACCGGCATCATCCTGCAGGTTTCGCGGGCGGCCGGGGAGACGGCGCCCATCATGTTCACCGGGGCGGTCTTTTACAAAGCCATCCCGGAAGGGAAGCTGTTCGCATACGGTTTATTCGATCAGTGCATGGCCCTGTCCATGCACCTGTTCACGATTTCCACCCAGGTTCCGGAGGTGCCGCCCGCCCTGCCGTTCGGCACGGCCGTGGTCCTGGTGCTGACGGTGCTGCTCGTAAATGCCGCTTCCATCGCCCTCCGGGCCTGGCTGCGGTCGAGGAAAAAATGGTAATGCAAAATGCAGTTGAAATCAGGGATCTGACGGTGCGCTATGGCGCCACCACCGCTCTCAAGGGGGTGCGCCTGGACATTCCGCGCCACGAAATCTTCGGCATCATCGGCCCGGCCCAATCCGGCAAGAGCACGCTGCTGAAGGTCATCAACCGCACCCTGGAAATGAAGCCGGACGCCACCCTGGAGGGCCAGGTGCTGGTCGAGGGCAGGGATATCCACCAGATCCAGGATGTCACCCAGCTGCGCCGCCAGGTCGGCATGGTGGCGCCGCTGCCGGTGGGCCTGCCGCTCTCGATCTACGAAAACGTGGCCTTCGCCCCGCGCCAAGCCGGCCTGCGCGACCGCGCCAAACTGGACCAGCGGGTGGAAAAATGCCTGCGCCAGGCGGCGTTGTGGGACGAGGTCAAAGACCGGCTGGACTCCCTCGGCACCAAGCTCTCCGGCGGCCAGCAGCAACGCCTGACGATCGCGCGGGCGCTGTCGCACGAGCCGCGGATCCTGTGCCTGGACGAGTTCTCCATCGCCATCGACCCGGTGACCACCATGCGCATCGAGGAGGTGCTCCAGGAATTGCGCTCGCAGGTCACGATCATCCTGGTCACCAACCTGGTGCAGCAGGCCCGGCGGCTGGCCAGCCGGACGGCGTTCCTGCTGAATGGCGAGCTGGTGGAGTCCGGCCCCACGGACCAGCTGTTCTCGGAGCAGCCGGCCAGCCGCAAAACCTACGAATACGTGCGGGGGATCTTCGGATGAGCGCGCCCGGCGAATTCAGCGTCACCACGCGCCAGCTGAACCTGTGGTATGGCAGGTTCCAGGCGCTCAAGGAGGTGAGCGTCAGCATCCGCCACGGCCTGGTCACCAGCCTGATCGGCCCTTCCGGCTGCGGCAAGACCACGCTGCTCCGCTGTTTCAACCGGGTCAACGAACGCTACGGCAACGTCACCACCACCGGGGAAATCAAGATCCTCGGCAAAAACATCTATGACGCGGACGTCTCCTTGATCGAGCTGCGCAAGTGCGTGGGCATGGTATTCCAGCGGCCCAATCCCCTGCCCATCTCGGTCTATGAGAATGTCCTCTTCGGCCTGCGCATCCACCATGAATCCGGCAGCTTCCCCAAGGCCCGGGCGGATGCCATCGTGGAGCAGGCGCTGCGCGAGGTGAACCTCTGGGAGGATCTGAAAGACCAGCTCCAGGCCCGGGCCACCACCCTGCAGCTGGAGCAGCAGCAAAAGCTCTGCATCGCCCGGCTGCTGCCGCTCAAGCCGGAGGTGATCCTCATGGATGAGCCGTGCTCGGCCCTGGATGCCAAGGCCACCCACCGCATCGAAGAGTTGGTCATGGGCCTGCAGGAGCGCTACACTTTCGTGGTGGTGACCCACAACATGGCCCAGGCGCGGCGCATCAGCCAGGAGTGCATTTTCATGCTCCTCGGCGAGGTCATCGAACACAGCGCCACCAAAGACCTCTTCCTGCACCCGCGGCAGGAGCGGACGCTGGAATACATTGAAGGCCGCTATGGTTGAACCCTTCCAGCCGGCCGATTGACCCCATGGCTAACGAACCCAAAATCGTCATTGAGCATTTCCATGCCAGTTTCGATGGCAAGCCCGTCCTCCGCGGCCTGAACCTCCAGGTGTTCCCCCGCGAGCGCCTGGCGCTCATCGGGCCGGCGGGCGGCGGGAAATCAACCCTCCTGCGCAGCCTCAACCGCATGAACGACCTGGCCGCGGATTTTGCGCGCCGGGGCCGGATCCTGGTGGACGGTGTGGATATCCTCGGGCCGCACATCGACATCGCGCTCCTCCGGCGCCGGCTCGGGATGGTCACGCCCATGCCCAGCCCCCTGCCCTGCTCGGTGGAGGAAAACATCACCCTGACCTTGAAGATGGCCGGCATCCGGGATGCCCACCGCGTGGTGGAACGCCTCGAAACCGGCCTGAAAAGCGTTCACCTGTGGGAGGAGGTGAAAGACCGCCTCGCCCAGCCGGCCCTGCACCTCAACAACCGCCAGCAGCAGCTGCTCTGCCTGGCCCGGGTGCTCGCTCTGGAGCCTGAAGTGCTGCTTTTGGACAAACCGTGCTCCGGGCTGGACCCGGTGGCGGCCAGCCGCTTTGAGGATGTCCTGGCCGATCTGAAGAGCCGCTACACCATCATCCTGGCCACCAACGACTCCAAGCAGGCAGCCCGCGCCTCCGACCGCACCGCCTTGATCCTGGCGGGGGAACTCGTGGAATGGGGTTCCACCCACGATCTCTTTTTCAACCCCGCCAATCCCGCCACCAAGGCCTACATCACCGGGCGTTTCTGAGCCGTCCTTTCCTCCGGCTGAATGGTGAGGAAGGCGGAGGGCGTTTAAATCCCATGCCTGCTTTTGGCGCCCCCGGCATCGCGGATGAGCCGGGTCGCGGGCCGCAAGCGGTGGTTTCAACGGACGCCATCCAGCCCGTAGAAAAACGCTCTGGTTTTGCCGGAGCCAAGGCCTGCTTTTTGAAACCAACAACGAAGGGAATCAACGGCGGGCGGGGAGCGGGGGTGGGTTTAAGAGGAAAAGAGCGGCCAGGAAGCGAAAGCCCCAAAGGGGCGCCGTAATCCAGCCCAGGGGGAGCGCAGCGAAGCCCTGGGTTTCGGATGCCAAAAAGATCTCCCCCGCCTCGCGCCAGCCCGCAAAGAGGTATTGTGTTTTGGGTGAGGTTACCCAGGGCGTCACTCGCTACGCTCATTGGCCCTGGGTTGTAATAGGGTTGCCCCTTCAGGGTTCGGAAAAATGCATTATCCGGATGCCACCGCCCACGGATTAAAAAACCCCTTTTGATAAGCAAACCCCTGCGCGGCGCCTCCCGCTGGCGAGGAGACGGAGGATGTCAGCCGATTCAACCGGTCAGATGGTTTCACCGTGTTCATGCGCGCTGCGCCATCGGCTCTGGAATTAATCTGCTCCACGAGCGCCGAGTTGGCAAGATAGAGATAATCCGCCGAATAGTTGCCATTGGTAATCCCCGCCAGCGGGGAAGCCGCATCCTGCTGGTTTTCCACCCCCAACCCACCCACCCCGCCGTGAACACAATTCAATCATAATTCCCGGAAGGCTTTGGCCTTGGGCGTGAGCCCCTTTAAGTCCGCAGGACGGCAGATCCGAGCCCAGCATTTCAATGCTGAGTTGGCCAATGGCAAACATTTTAGAATCCCAGCCGGGACGACAGATTTTTTCCGGCCGCCTCGGATTCCAAAAAAGGAGCGTCCCCTTTTACACGGATATTTTGCAGGTGCTCCGCGGATGATCAAAAAAGGACCTAATTGCATTACAGGAATGTTGCGAAAACAGGCCTGGGTCCCGGAATGAATTGCTTGAAGACCTCCTATGCCTAAATCAAGCCCGCCAGCGGGGAGCAACCATCTTACGAAAACACCCCATTCAGTCCCGCAACCAAATAACCAAGAATCACCCATACTCCACCGGCAATAAAAGTCATATATCTCTTAGGCAATAAAGAGCAAAGCGCACTAAAAATGATCGCCACAAGAAAACAAACTAATTCAAATTGGGATTCTGAAAATCCGGTAATTGACAAAGGCCTCATGTGCTTAATAAGTAGCCCACAAGCGGGACCACTTACGAGAAAGGCGTACAAGCCTTTCCAATCAGTTGCTACAAGGGCTGACAACAGGTTGATAATGCCGAAGGTAATACCAAAATTGATTAAGGAATTTTTGGGCATGGCTTACCGGTTGTTGGGTCTTTGCCAAGGTTTGGCGGACGGACTTCCATATATTTCTGGAAGTAATGCCCACTCGGGTTCGGAACATTAGGATTTCCATCTAATTTCATAGCCCATTCAAAAGGGTAGACATCAGCATCCAAATGTTCCGCTACCCCTCCTTTACTACCAGCACGGTCCGGTGTCCCTGCGCCCGGCCCATGAGTAATAAGTTTTCCGTCCCTATCGTAGACACATTGCTGGCCAGGAGCCCCAGGCTTTACTAGCTGTCGCATATCATGGGACCCGCCAGGGTGATATTTGTTCAGTTTAAATGCACTCCATAATCCATCAACCAATCCCCAACCGCTAGGAACAACAAACACTTCGGTTGTTCGAGCGGGTGCTCCTGCGCTGATCCCGCTGGGGTTTAAAACGCAAATAGTACGTTTAGGCAACTCGCAAGGACAATCGGGTAGTTGTTTGAGCCAGTCCATGTGGGCATTTTGGTCCCTGTACCAAGCCTCAAATTGCCTTCGTAAAGCTTCAAGTTCATTCTGCGGGTCAGGAGGCGTTGGAGAAGGGGGCAATTTAAGCACGTGCTCAGGCGGATAATAGTCCATGCCATTTCTATCCACAATGTTCAGCGGATTGTTTGCAACAAATCCATATAAATTCACCCCACCCATTTCCTCAATAGGATCCCTGGATAGCCACCTGCCCAAGCTCGGGCTATAAAACCGAAAACCATAATAAAGCAACCCCGTCTCCTCATCCTGGTATTTGGTGGAGAACCGGAAGGGATTGGCTTTCGCCATCGGGCCTGTCGCCCGGATCAATTCGCCAAAGGGGCCGTATTCATACTGGGCCGCCCAGGAGCCATCACTCCCTTTACATAGCGAAATTATGTTACCGTTGCCGTCATAGGCCGGGAAATACACTTCGGTGGATGGTGAATAGTAAACGGCGAACAGCAAGCCGCCCACTCCACCCGCCCCCTGGATGCTGCCGCTCAGGTCCAAGCCCCAGGCGTAGGAGGTCTTGAGGCTGAGGTCAGAATTCAGCTCGGCCACCAGATTCCACCCGTCATAGACAAACCGCGTGTCCGATATCACCTGCAGGCTGGAGTTCTTCACCAGTTTCCGGACGCGCCGCCCTTGCCAGTCGTAGGTGAATTCCACCCGTTTGGCCAGGCTCGCGCTGGGCAGCGACGCCAATTTGCTCTCCATCGTAATCAACCGGTTCTCCGCATCCCACGTATAAGACCAAAGCGAATCATTCGTCAGGTTGCCGTCCGCGTCATATTGGAACGCTTCTTGGGCTTGGGGCACCAGCATATATCCCGTCCCCGGTGTGGCATTGGTGCCGTTTAACGATGCCGCCACCGTGACCGATTGGGCCACAGGCCCGCCGGAATTCGCGACGCTGAGCGCATGCTGGAAATAATCGTTTTTCCGATACGTGGCGTTGCCATTTACGGTAACCGTGGCCGAAACCAAAGCTTGGCCCAGCACGTCCAC
>CAYPCQ010000099.1:0-33097 GCA_964409245.1 uncultured Verrucomicrobiota bacterium | reverse complement strand
GAAAGCTGAAATACCATTGGAAATACGTGTGTTACAGTAATGCCACCAATTATTGCGGGAATTTGACGGCGCGGGAGCGGGCGGCGGGCCGGCTGCCGGCGGGGTATGTTTACCGGTTGCCGACGGAGGCGGAGTGGGAGTATGCGTGCCGGGCGGGTACGACGACGGCCACGGCGTTCGGGAACAGCCTCGGTTCGACCCAAGCTAATTTTGATGGTAACTTTCCTTATAATGGGGCGGCCAAAGGGCCGTATTTAGACAAAACCACCCAGGTTGGATCTTATGCGCCGAACGCCTGGGGTTTGTATGACATGCACGGGAACGTGTGGGAGTGGTGTTTGGATTGGTATGGCACTTATCCTGGCGGGAGTGTGGTTGACCCACGGGGTCCGAATACGGGTTCGCGCCGCTTGGGCCGCGGGGGCAGCTGGTACTACGTCGGCGGGATCTGCCGCACGGCGTACCGGGGCAGGTTCTACCCGGACGACCGGAACTACTACCTGGGTTTCCGCCCTGCCCTGGCCTCAGGTCAGTGAGCGCAGACAGGAGCATCGAGGGGCGGAGAGCGGAGAGAGCAGGCGGTTGGAAGTCCAGCCCGGATGCCGGTAGGCTTTGAATCTCAAATTTCAAATCGTGGATCCCAAAGGGATGCCCGCTTGCGGGCTACCCCGGGTGAACGGGTGCAAGACACCCTCAACCCCCAACGGGGTTGCGCAATTCCCATGGGTTTGCTGATTCTGCCGCTGCCACGAAGAGGAACCCCGGCGTTGGGTTTTTGCCTGGTTTGCCAGAGAAGGAAAAGGGAAATGCGCTGGCACTCAAGGCTCAAAATGGAAAGGACCGGCGCGGTTATCCCGCCCTTTCAGGGCTTGGGCTGGGTGCTTTTGGGCATTACCCTGGGCGCTGCCCAGGGCTGGATTATGGCCGCCCCTTCGGGGCTGAATTCAGGTTTCATTGCGCCAGAAAAAGTTGCGCGCGGGTTGGCGCCGCACGTCTGAAATCGGGATTGCTTTAGCGCCAACGGCGCGGCCTTAATCCAGCCCAGGGCATCGCCATGGGTTGTTGTCAATGGATATATATTCTTCCCAGCCCTGAAAGGGCGGGATAATCCTTCCGGAATCCCCTTTTCTTTTTGGCGCCCTTTGGTGGCTAAAAAACCCGTAAATTCACCTCCGGTCACGCACCGCTTCTCCCGCCTTTTTTTGGGGTTTGGATTTGCCACCAGCCGGGAAAACGGTAAATTGGAACCCAGCGGCTTATGCGCATCCGGTTTACCTTGTCCTCTGCCCTGTGGACGGTGCTGGGGATCACGATCCTCGAAGCCGTGGCCATGGTGGCTTTCCACCAGCTGCATCAAAAAGGCGATGCCATCACCGAGCGCCTGGCGCGCATGCAGATCTGGGCCAGCCAGCTGAACGCGCTGGAATGGCGAGCCATTGCCCAGGGAAACGCCGCTCCGGAGATCACGGCGGAGATCACCAAAGTGCGGGATGAAATCGCCGCCGCCGGATTGGAGTTGCGGCAAGGGCTTTGGAAAGTGCCGGTTTTGGCGGAAATCCGGCAGAACTACGGCCGCTATGTGGCGGCGGTGAACGAGGAGCTGGACCTGCTGCGCCAAGGCCAACTGGAGCAGGCCAGAAAGCTGGATGAGCAGCGGGTGGATCCCGCGTTCGAGGCGCTGCAGCAAAGCCTGAATGATGCCAGGCATTATTACGAGTCCGTGGCGCGGCAATTTTATCTGCTCGATATGTCCGGCAGCCTGGTGACCCTGGCCGGCGCCGCCGGAGTGGTCCTGTTCCTGTTCCGCCGGTTTGCCGCCTTCCAAACCTTGCAGGGCCAGCTGGAGGCCGAGCGGCGGATCTTGGCCGCGGCCGAAAAAACGGCGCGCGAGATCCAGGAGCTGAACAACAACCTCGAAGCCCGGGTGCGGGAGCGCACGGAGTCCCTGGCATCAGTCAATGAACGCCTGGCGCGGGAGATGCGGGAGCGGGAACACCTGGAAAACCTGCTGCAGCGGGTCAGCGAAAGCGAGAAACAGCGCCTGGGGCAGGATCTGCACGACGGCCTGGCGCAGATCCTCACCGGCGCGGCCATGCGCGGCAAGGCCCTGGAGCAAAGATTGCTGGCCCTCCAATTGCCGGAGGCCGAGGATTTGCGGGAGCTGACCGAAACGCTCGCCGCCGCCCTGCGCACCACGCGGGATCTGGCCGGGATGCTCCACCCCCTGAACCTCTCCAACTCCGGGCTGGCCCCGGCCTTGCGGGATCTGGCGGCCCGCCTGCGGGCGCAGCCGGGCCTGGACGCCTCTTTCGCAGGCCCGGAAAACCTGGAGCTGGCGGACGAAGATGCCGCCGCGCAGATTTACCGCATCGCGCAGGAAGCCGCCGCCAACGCGGTGCGGCACGGTGCGGCCGCGGCCATCCGGATCACGCTCCGCCAACTGGCGGGCGGGCTGGAGCTGGCGGTGGAAAACGACGGGCCGCCCGTGCCGGATCGGGATGGCCTTTTCGACGGCATGGGCTGCCGCATCATGAAATACCGCGCCCGGATCATCCGCGCCACACTGGACTTCCAGCGGCCCGCCGCCGGCGGCTGCCGGGTGGCCTGCCAGTGGGCCAGCCCCCTCCCGGCGGAGGGCAAGGAGGCGGCATGAGCACCGGCCATGCCGCTCCCATCCGGGTCCTGGTGGTGGACGACCATGTCATGGTGCGGGAAGGCCTCGGCTGCCTGGTGCGCCGGCAGCCGGATCTCCAATGGATGCCCGGCGCCAGCAATCTGCGCGAAGCCGCGGAACAGCTGGAGCGGGAGCGGCCGGAGGTGCTGGTTCTGGATATTTCGCTGGGCCAGGACAGCGGCCTGGACTGGGTGAAAACCGCGGCGCAGCGCCATCCCCAGCTCAAGATCCTCATCTTGTCCATGCACGACGAACTCCTGTACGCGCGCCGGTGCTTCCGGGCCGGGGCCCATGGCTACCTGATGAAAAGCCAGGCCCACGACGAAATCTGCGGGGCGATCCGGGAGGTGTTCCAGGGCCGGCTTTATGCCAGCGAGGCCGTCCGCCGCCAGCCGGAAAATCCGGCTGGCGCCGATGGCGGCGCCGGGCCGGCCCTCGTGGAGGATCAGTTCAGCGACCTGGAAATGGAGATTTACCGGCTGATGAGCCAGGGGCTGGCGGCCGCCGAAATCGCCGCCGCTTTGCGGATCGGCGCCCCGGAACTTCAGGATCACCTGGGCCAGATCATGGCCAAGCTCGGCCTGGCCAGCCTGGATGAGCTCCGCCGCCGGACCATCGCCTGGCACACCGAGCGCCGCCGGTCCCCTGGCGCCTGAACCCCGCCGGTCCGGGATCGCCCGCCGGCCGGGCCTGCCGGCTGGATCACAGGAGGGCTTCGAGGGTGCGTTTGGCGATCAGGACGCCCTGGTCCTCCAGCCGGCGGCCCGCCAGCGGCCCCTCCGGCTGGGCCGGGTGATCGCGATAGACCGGATCGTGGAAGCCTTCGATGGTCAGGTCCGAGTCATACCCGGAGGCGGTGAGCACCCGGATGATTTCCGGCCAGTCCACCTGGCCCAGGCCGGGGAAGCGGTGCTCGCTCACCCCCGGGTGGCAGATGCCGTATTGCTCCAGCAGGGGCCGGTTGATCCAGGCATCCTTGGCGTGCACGTGGAATACCCGGCTGGCAAATTTCCGGAGGTTTTTCACCGGATCGACCAGCTGGCACACCAGGTGGCTGGGATCCCATTCCAGCCCCAGGTTCGCGCAGCGGGTGGCGTCGAAGAACCGCTCCCACAGCGCGGGCTGCCCCATCCAATTGTAATTCATCACCGGCAGCCGGTGGCGGCCCTGGGGGCAGTTCTCGAAGGCGATCCGCAGCCCGCGCTCCGCCGCCGCCTGGGCCAGCGGCTCCCAGAAGGCGAGCATTTGCGGCAGGTAGTTTTCGAATGGCTGGTAAACGGGATGCCCGCCGCGTTCGTCAACCACGGTCTCCACCACCGCCCCGGAAAAGCCGGCCACGGTCCGCACGCCGAGGAAGACGGCCACCTCCAGGGCGCGCAGGAACGCAGCCCGGGCTGGCCCGGTCTGGCGGGGGTCCAGGGGATTGCGGTACCACGCGGCGATCGCCGAGAGGCGCAAGCCGCGGGCCTGGCAGAGGGCGCCGATCATTTCGGCATGCGGCCGCCAATCCGCCGTGCCAGGGCCGGCCGGGCTGGTGTCAAAACGCACCCATTCCCAGGCCGTCAAGCCGAGCCGGGCCACGCGGTCCAGGCTGGCGGCATCGCCGGTGGTGGTCAGGCCGAGGCGCAGGGATGGGGTGGTCACAGGGCGATCTTCCATGGGGCGCGCAGCGGGCGCTGCAGCCGGCGGCTGGCTTCGTCGTCGCCGGGGAAACACTCCCGGTCCGGATCCCAGCGCAGCTTCCGGCCCAGCTGGATGGAGATCAATCCCAGCTGCCCCAGGCTGTTGGTGCGGTGGCCCACCTCGGCCGGGATCAGGGATTCCCGGCGCTGCTTCACGGAGCTGATGAAATCGAGCTTCTCATTGCTCAACGGCAGGCGGAGGTCATGGGGTCCCAGCGGCGCCTCCAGGATGGATTTCGGCCCGGATTGGATGCCCTTCCACCATTCGGCCTCGACCCAGCCCGCGTCGCCCTCGAACCGCACGTAAGGCCGGCCCGCCAGGTGGTAGGCCAGCTGCACGCCGCTGGCGTATTCGTAATGCACCTCAAAACTTTTCAGCACCCCGGACAAACCGCCGGCGGGATGGAATTCCCCCTTGCCTTCGACCGTGACCGGCCCGGTCCGCTCGGTGTTATTGCCCCACTGGACAATGTCCAGCAAATGGGTGCCCCAGTTGCAGATGATGCCATCGCAATAATCCGGGATGATCATCCAGCCCGGCCTGGCGGTGAGGTTCTGGCGGGTGTGCACCCGTTTCTCGGAATAAGGCGCCTCCGGGGCGGGCCCCAGCCACCGCGCATAATCCAGCTCCGGCGGGACTGGCGCGGGGGGTTGCGGCCCCACGGGATCGGCTTCGCCGGGCACGCCGGCGATGATCCGCCGGACTTTGCCCAACCGCCCGTTGCGCACCACCTCGCACAGCTTGCGGAAAACCTCCGAGAAACGCACTTCGGTGTCCGTGCGGAAGATGCGCTGGTATTTGCGCATCGCATCGCTGATGGCCCGGCCCTGGGCCACCGACAGCGAAATCGGCTTCTCCAGGGCCACATCCTTCCCGGCCTTGGCCGCCTCCACGGCCATCAAAGCGTGCCAGTGATCCGGGGTGGAGATCATCACCGCATCCACCTCCCGCCGGGCGAGCACTTCCTGGAAATCGGCGGTCACCAGGCAGCCCCGGCAGCGGTCCCGCCCGGTTTGCCCCGCATAAAAATCCTCCACCCGTTTGCGCCCCTGTTCCGCGCGCCACTGGTCCACGTCGCATACCGCCACCACCTGGGTATCCGGCGAGGCCAGGAAGGGGAGGAGGTTGGCGTGGTAGGCCTGGCGCCCCAGGCCGATCAGGCCGATGTTGATGCGGTTGTTGGCGGGGGCTTTTGCCCCGGCGCCCTGGGCGATACTGGAGCTTAGCCAGGTGGCGCCGGTGGTGGCGGCCGCGATTTCCGCGGCCCGCCGCAAAAAACGGCGGCGGGAATAATCCTGCCGTGCCCCGGCGGTGGCCGGGGATCCTGCGGTTCTGTATTTCACGAATCCATTCCTAGCGTTCGCGGCACGGGCTGACAAGAACTCAATTTGGCGCCCATCCTCCCCCGGGCGGTGGGATCCCGCGAATCCGGCGCCCGCGGTGGATTCCCCCCCCGGATCCCGGATTGGGGAAGCAGGGGCGCGGCCGCCGCCAGGCCACCGGGATCGGTCATAAATATTTTTTCTCATTCGGTGCGAAGCTTGACATCATCAGATTAACTTTTAGTTTTGGCACATGGCGCAAATGCCGCAGAAGAGGAACTCCCGCTCGCGGGCGGTGATGCTGGGACTAGGGCTTGATTCCGATGGTCATAAACGGGTCACCCAGGGCCCTAATTTTTTATTGGCTGGGGGGACCAAGGAAACGCATGAAACGATGACCGAAAAGGCCATCAAAATTAATGAAAAACTCACGGCCCGGGGCAAATCCCTGGATACGGTGGGCCGGGAGGAATTCGACGACATCGCCCAGTCGGTGGGGTTGCGGCGCCCGGAACCCAAAGAGAATTCATCTGAAGGTTCTGAAGAATAATTAAGGCTAATGTTTTTAACTCCGGGATGGCTGATAACCCGGGGTGGCATGGTTCTGTTATAACGCATGGCTGGTGACTACAACGCATATCTGTTTTTGGCCGTTTTTCTGGCCATCGCCATCATTTTCCCATTGCTGCCCATCGCCTTGGCGCGGTTGTGGTCCAATACGTACAGCCCGCTCAAGCCTGGCCCCCAGAAAAATGCCACCTATGAATGTGGTTTGGTGTCCCAAGGCGATTCCTGGATCCGGTTCCGGTCCGATTACTACCTCTACGCCATCCTGTTCCTGATCTTCGATGTGGAGACGATCTTCCTGTTTCCGTTCGCAGTCGCTTTCCTGAAGTTGCCAGCCGGGGCGGTGGTGGCGATGCTGATCTTCGTCCTTTTGCTGCTGGAAGGCCTGGCGTGGGCTTGGAGCAAAGGGGTGTTGAACTGGAAGTGAGCCTATGGACCAGGCCCTCATCAGCGAATTGAAGCGCCAGGGTGTCATCACCATCGGCCTGGAAACCCTTTACAACTGGGGGCGCAGCAATTCCATCTGGCCCTTGGGCTTTGGCCTGGCCTGCTGCGCCATTGAGATGATCGCCGCGTCCATGGCCCGGTTCGACCTGGCCCGGTTCGGGGCCGAGGTGTTCCGGCCTTCCCCCCGGCAGGCGGATCTGATGATCGTGGCGGGCACGGTGACCAAGAAAATGGCCCCGCAGGTGGTGCGCTTGTTCAATCAGATGCCGGAGCCGAAGTACGTGATCGCCATGGGCGCCTGCGCCATCTCCGGCGGCCCTTTCAAGCAGGGCTACAACGTGTTGAAGGGGGTTGATCGTTTCCTGCCGGTGGATGTGCACATCCCCGGCTGCCCGCCGCGGCCGGAAGCCCTGATCCATGCCTTGATGACTTTGCAGCGGATGATCAGCGGGCAGAAATTGACCGGCCCGGATCGCCCGCGGCATTTGCGGACCGATGTGCCCGCCGAATACCCCGTGCCCACCCACGGCGCGCACGATCTGGAGCCGGCCAGGAACAGTTCCCTCTGGCGGCCGTTGAAAATCACCCGGGAAGCCTGATGGAAACACTGCCCCAGCTCAAAGCCCGCCTCGCCGCCGCCTTCCCCAAGGCGCGGCTGGAGATTGTGCCCAATGGCAGCCCCGGCAATCCGGATTCCCTGTGGGTGGATGCCGCCTCGGGCCTGAAGGTGGCCGGATTCCTCAGGCACGATGCCGCGCTGCAGCTGGATTTCCTCTCCAACGTCACCGGCCTCGATTGGCTGGATAAAACCGTCACCGAAAAAGTGCGCGTGAAGCGCGAATTCAAAGGCCAGGAAATCGAGGTGGACGAAATCCTGGAAAAAACCGTGCCGGGCTATCTGGAGGTGGTTTATCACTTTTACTCCACGCCGCTGCGCCACGGCCCGCTGGTAATGCGGATGCGCACGGAAAACCGCGCTGACCGCACCCATCTGCCGTCGCTGGTGCCCTTGTATCGCAGCGCCGAGTTCCAGGAACGGGAGATTTACGATCTTTACGGCGTCATCTTCGACGGCCACCCGGATCTGCGCCGCCTGCTGATGTGGGAGGGGTATGCGGATCACCCGATGCGCAAGGATTACTGCGAGCCGGACGACTACGAATACGAGCCGACGCCGCACGGGGCGCTCCTGGAGAAAGCCCGCCGGCACTACCCTCGGGAGGCGGCCCATGGTTGATTTCGCCCAGCCCGAAAACGCTTTTGCGCCCGGCCTCCCGGGCGCCGCTGAGCCGGCCTGCCGGGTGGTTCCGAAGGATTCGGACCAGGGCGGGCGGGAAGGCGACTGGCTGGAAATCTCCATGGGGCCGCAGCACCCCTCCACGCACGGGGTGTTCCGCATGGATCTGGTGCTGGAAGGCGAGACGGTCATCCGGCTCAAGCCGGTCTTCGGGTATCTGCATCGCAATCACGAAAAGATCGCCGAGCAGACGGCCTACCTCTCCTCGATGCCCTACACGGACCGGCTGGATTATTTCTGCTCCATGACCAACAACTGGGCCTACGCCCTGGCCGTGGAAAAACTGGCCGGGCTGCAGGCGCCCGAGCGGGCGGAATACATCCGCATCATCACGGCCGAGCTGACCCGGTTGCAAAACCACGCCTGCCTGATGGGTTTCCTCATGCAGGATCTGGGGGCCATGGGCACCCCGCTGATGTATGCCTTCCGCGAGCGGGAAAAAATCCTGGATCTGTTCGAGGCCCTGTCCGGCGCGCGCATGATGTGCAATTACATGCGGTTTGGCGGCTGCCGCATCGATCTCCCCCCCGGCTGGCTGGAACAAACCCGCCGCCTCGTGGCCGATTTCCCCCGGTTCCTGGATGAGTTCGAGGCGCTGCTGACCGGCAACGAAATCGTGATGGCCCGGCTGCAGGGGGTGGGCGCTTTGTCCCGGGAGCTGGCCATCAACGCCGGCATCTCCGGGCCCATGCTGCGCGCCAGCGGGGTGAATTACGATATCCGCAAGGTCGATCAATACGGCATCTACAACCGGTTTGAGTTCCGCGTGCCGCTGGGCGCCCACGGGGACTGCTACGACCGCTTCATGCTGCGCCTGCTGGAGATGCGCGAATCCCTCCGCATCCTCGAGCCCGCGTTGAAGGACATCCCCTCCGGGCCCATCATCGATGCCCGGGCGAAGCTCCGCAATTTCAAACCCCGGCCCGGGGAGGCCTACGGCCGCATCGAGGCCCCCAAAGGCGAGCTCGGCTTTTACCTGGTCAGCGACGGTTCGGCCAATCCCTACCGCTACCGGGTGCGCCCGCCCAGCCTGATCAACCTCACCATCCTGGAGGACTTGTGCCTCGGCCAGAAGGTGGCGGATGTGGTCATCATCCTGGGCAGCGTGGATATCGTCCTGGGTGAGGTGGACCGTTAAGGAATGGATTATGCCCGGCTTTGGAATCATCAAAGGCTTGAAGGAAACCGCGCGGAATTTCTTCGGCAGCTACCACGATCCCGGGCGGTTCGTCACCATCCAATACCCGGAGGAAAAGCGGGAGCACCATGAGAATTACCGCAGCTTCCCGTTCCTGGTTTACGATGGCGATCCGGTCAAGGGGCTGCGCTGTGTCTCCTGCAAGATTTGCGAGAAGGAGTGCCCGCCGCAGTGCATCTATATCGTGCCGGAGCAGGATGGCAGCGGCAAGCTGCTGAAGTACCCCAGGATCTTCGATATCGATGTGTCGGTGTGCATGGGCTGCCAGATCTGCGTGGAGGTCTGCCCGTTCGATTCCATCAAGATGGACCAGGAATTCGAGGTCAGCGCGGCGGATCGCTTCGGGGGCCTGATTCTGAGCCGCTCCAAGCTGGCCAAATCCAACGAGTATTACCACCAGATCCGGCCGGCGGAAGCCACCGCGGTGGATGCCCAGCTCGCGGCCGAACGCGAGCGCCAGCAGGCCAAGGCGGCGGCCGCCAAATCCCCCGCCCCCGCGGCGGCGGCGGCCCGGGAGAAAAAGCCATGACTCCCTGGAGCACATTTTTGGCCCTCGCCGGGGACGCCACGGGGAGCTGGCTCGCCCAATTGAAAAACCTGGCCACCCATCCCTGGGTGGTGAACCTGGTGGCCATGGCGGTGATCCTCGGCGCCAACGCGGCTTTCTTCGCGGTCATCACCCTGCTGGAGCGCAAAGGCCTCGGCCGCATCCAGAACCGGCCCGGCCCCAACCGCGCGGGGCCGTTCGGGATCCTGCAGCCCGCCGCCGATGGCATCAAGATGATCACCAAGGAGGATATCGTGCCCGAGCGGGCCGACCAGCTGGTGCATTTCCTGGCCCCGCTGGTGATGCTCGCCCCGATCACCCTCGCGCTGGCGGTGCTGCCTTACGGGCCGCAGCTGGTGGCGGTGAACCTGGATGCCGGCGTGCTGTTTTTCTTTGCCATCGGCACGGCCGGCGAGCTGGCGGCGTTCATGGCCGGCTGGTCCAGCCGCAACAAATATTCGCTCCTGGGGGCCATGCGGGCCATCGCCCAGATGATCAGCTTCGAGCTGCCGCTGGCGCTTTCCACCCTGGTCGTGATCATGATGGCCGGCTCCATGTCCCTGGTGGAGATTGTCGCCGCCCAAGGCTCCGCGGCCTGGGGGCTGCCGGGCTGGAACATCTTCACCCCGTGGGGTTTGGCCGGTTTCCTGATTTTCCTGACGGCCGCGGCGGCGGAGTCCAACCGCTCCCCGTTCGATCTCCCGGAGGGTGAGTCGGAGATCATCGGCGGCTTCATGACCGAATATTCCGGGTTCAAATACGCGGTGTTTTTCATGGCGGAATATTTCGGGATGTTCGCCGTGAGCGGCCTGGGCATCACTTTGTTCCTGGGCGGCTGGCACGCGCCGTTCCAATTCCTGGAGTGGGTGCCGGGGATCTTCTGGTATGTGGCGAAGCTGGTGGCGCTGGTATTTGGGTTCATCTGGATCCGGGGCACCCTGCCGCGTTTGCGGGCTGACCAGCTCATGAATTTTTCCTGGAAATTCCTGATGCCCCTGGCTTTACTCAACTTTGCCACCGCCATTTTATGGCACGCCACCGCCGGCTGGCAGTTCCCCGGGGCCTGGCTGTGCCGCTGGCTGGTGTGCTTTGGCATCGTGGCGGGCGCTTTCACCGGCCTGGGGCGCGCCCTGTTGCGCCATCGCCAGGTGGGGCCGCGGATTTATCGTTATGCCAGTTGACCGGAAAAGGTGATCAGATGCAGTTGGCTTTTACCATCATCGCGTTGTTGATGCTCGCCGGCGCAACCGCCGCCGTGGCGTTGCGCAACCTGGTGCATTGCGTGCTTTGCCTGGCCGTCACCTTCGTCGGTGTGGCCGCCCTTTTCCTCCTCTTGGGCGCGGAATTTGTGGGCCTGGCCCAGATCATGGTTTATGTGGGGGCGGTGGCCATCCTGATGGTGTTCGCGCTGCTCCTCACCCGCAACGCCGATTTGCCGGCCGCCGGCCCGCTGGTCTCCAAATCCTGGCTCACCGGCGTCAGCATTGCCGCCCTGGTTTTCGGATGCCTGGCCATCTGCATCCTGGCCTCCGGCGTGGGGCAGGCGGCCCCCCCGTCCCCGCAGCTGTCCGTGCGCCAGATCGGGGAAAAACTCATGCTGGATTACGTGCTGCCCCTGGAAGTCCTCGGGGTGCTCCTCACGGTGTCCATGATCGGCGCGGTGGTGATTGCCATGACCGATCCCAAGCCCGATTGATATGCTCACCTTGAACCATTTCCTGCTGTTGTCCGCCGCGCTGTTCAGCGTGGGCCTGGCGGGCGTGCTGGCCCGGCGGAATGCCATCGTGGTGCTGGTGGGCATCGAGCTGATGCTCAACGCGGCCAATCTCAATTTCCTTGCTTTTTGGCGGTTCAGCAAAAATCCTGAGCCGCTGGCCGGGGTGATGTTCGCCCTGTTCTCCATCGCCGTGGCGGCGGCGGAGGCGGCGGTGGGCCTGGCCCTGGTGATCGCCATTTACCGGCATTGCCGGACCACCAATCTGGACCAGGTGGATTCATTGAAAGGGTAGTTTTTTAATGGTTGGCTTGTTGTGGTTGATACCTTTCCTGCCCCTGCTGGCGGCAGGCGTCATCGCGGTCTGCAAACGGCCGCGGCGCCGCCTTGCGGCCGGGCTGGCCATTGGCGCGATGGGCCTCTCCTGCCTGGTGGCCCTCGCCGCCTTCGTGGCCTCCCTGCAGGGGCACGCCGCCGAAGGGCCGGCGCGGGAGTATTTCAACTTCAGCTGGTTTGAGATCGGCTCCACCTCCGTCAAGCTGGGCTGGGTGCTGGATCCCCTCACGGCCCTGATGGCGGTGATGGTGACCTTCGTCGGCTCCCTCATTTTCATCTATAGCGCCGGCTACATGGCCAGCGATGAGAATTTCACCCGGTTCTTCGGCTTTTTGTCCCTCTTCGCCGCCGCCATGCTGGGGCTGGTGATCGCCAACAGCCTGCTCCTGCTGTTCATCTGCTGGGAGCTGGTCGGTCTGACCTCCTACCTGCTGATTGGTTTTTGGTTCCACAAGCCCAGCGCCGCGGCGGCCGCCAGGAAGGCGTTCATCACCACCCGGGTCGGCGATCTCTGCTTTTTCGTCGGCATGCTCTGGCTTTATTCCCAGAGCGGCACCCTGTTGTTTTACGACCACGGCGCCGGGTGCCTGGAAAAATCCGCCCTGGAAAAGCTGGCGGCGCAGACCACCTTTGAGGGCCTGGCGCTCTCCACCGTGATCGGCCTGCTGTTGTTCGGCGGGGCGGCCGGCAAATCCGGCCAGGTGCCGCTGCACGTATGGCTGCCCGATGCCATGGAAGGCCCCACGCCCGTCAGCGCCTTGATCCATGCCGCCACGATGGTCGCCGCGGGGGTATTCCTGATGGCCCGCGTTTACCCGATCCTGACGCCGGATGCCCTCACCGTTATTGCCTGGGTGGGGGCGGTCACCGCCGTCTTCGCCGCGCTGATCGCCGTGGCCCAGACCGACATCAAACGCATCCTGGCCTATTCCACCGTGTCCCAGCTGGGCTATATGATGATGGCCCTGGGCGTGGGCGGGTATGTGGCGGGCGTGTTCCACCTGATCACCCATGCCTTCTTCAAGGCGCTGCTGTTCATGGGCGCCGGCTCGGTCATCCACGGCTGCCACGAGGAGCAGGACATCCGCCGCCTGGGCGGCTTGCGGCAATACCTGCCCGCCACCTTCCTGACCTACGCCATCGGCATGATGGCCCTGGCGGGGGTGCCGGTCTTTTTTTCCGGCTTTTGGAGCAAGGACGAAATCCTGCACGCGGCCTCCATCTGGCCGGTTTCGCACGGGCCGTTCCTCCTCGGCCTGGTGGGCGCTTTCCTCACGGCGTTCTACATGACCCGGCAGGTTTCCCTCGTCTTCTGGGGCAAATACCGCGGCCACCAGCCGGCCGCCCACGCCGCGCCGGAGCCGGAGCCGGGCGCCGCTCCCCATAAGCAGAAGAAATCCGCCGCGGGCCACAAAGCCGCGCATGGGCATGCCCTGCCGCACGAAAGCCCGCCGGCCATGGTCTGGCCGTTGAAAATCCTGGCGGCGGGGGCCATCCTGCTGGGCTTCCTGGGCACGCCCGCCTGGCCGTGGTTCCACAGTTATCTGACCGGGCATCATTTGAGCCTCGAACTGGGCCGGCTGTTTGAAAGCAGCACCTTGGGGGTGATGCTGCTTTCCACGCTGGCGGTGGCGGCCGGCATCGGCGGCGGCTGGAAATTATACGGCCGCGCCGGGCAAACCCGGGAATTGCCGCCGGATGCCTTGGAAACCTTCCAGCCCCAGGTGTTCGCCCTGCTGCGGGATAAATTCCGCGTGGATGAAATTTACCAGGCCACCGTCATTCGGGCGGTCGCCTGGGGCGGGGAATTCTGCCATTGGCTGGACCAATTTGTCTGGCAAGGCTGCGTGCGGATCGTGGCGCAGCTCACCCTCGGCCTGGCCTGGATCAACCGGGCCATCGATGAGTTCCTCGTCAACCGCGGATTCGACCGGGTTTGCCGGCGGATTCAGGATTCGGGCGGCCGGGTGGCCAGCCTGCAGGATGGGCAGGTGCAGCATTATCTCCGGGTCATCGGGGTGGCCCTGGCGATGCTGGTGCTGCTGCTGGCTTGGGGAGGTGGCCTATGGTAAGGAGCAGGAAAAAAATAACCGTAGCAATCTCGCTGGTCCTTTTGGCCAAGGACTTCGTTACTCATTCGTTACAGATCGCCAGGATATGCGCCTCATTCGTGCCTTGTCCTTGGCCAAAATTCCGGCGCGAACTTGCCACCTTTTTTTATTTCCGGCTCCTAAACCGCACGGTGGTGAAATGGGCCTGGATGGGCTTGCTGAACCGGGAGAGGCGCGCATGAGCATGGCCCTTACCTTCCTCACGTTGCTGCCCCTGCTGGGGGCCTTGGCAGTGGCCAGCCTGCCGGCCGGCCGCCAGGAGCTGGCCCGGCGGCTGGGCCTGGGCTTCAGCCTGGCGGCCATGGGCCTGGCGATGCTGCTTTGGAACCAGTTCGACGCGGCGGCCAATTTCAATTTTGTGGAACAGTATTCCTGGATCCCCTCCTGGAATCTGAAATACCACGTCGGCGTGGACGGCCTGGGCATGCTGATGGTGGTGCTGACCGCCCTGGTCATTCCGTTTTCCCTCGTGTCCTCGTGGCACATCGAGGATCAGCCCAAGGTCTATTTCGCGCTGGTGCTGGGGCTGGAGGCGGGGTTGTTCGGCGTCTTCACCGCCCTGAATTTTTTCCACTGGTTCATTTTTTGGGAGCTGAGCCTGATCCCGGCCTATTTCCTGATCAAGCTCTGGGGCGGCACCCTGCGCACCCCGGCGGCCATGCAGTTTTTCATCTATACGATGGTGGGGAGCGTGGCCATGCTGCTGGCTTTCCAGGCCCTTTACCTCGCCACCGGCACGTTCGATTTCGCCACGCTCGCGCGCCTGGCCAAATCCGGCCAGCTTTCACAATCCATGGCCGCCCTGGCCCAAAACCACGGCTGGAAAAACGGCCTGGGCCAGTGGATGCCCACCCTGATTTTCGGCGGCGTTTTCCTGGGGCTGGCGGTCAAGGTGCCGCTGATCCCCTTCCATACCTGGCTGCCGGCGGCCTACGCGGAGGCCCCCGCCGGCACTTCCATGATCCTGACGGGCGTGCTGTCCAAGATGGGGGTTTACGGATTCCTGCGCATTCTGCTGCCCGTGTTCCCGAACGAGATGCAGGCGCTGCTGCCCTGGCTGCTCGGGCTCACCGTCCTCACCATCGTGGCCTCCGCCTGGGCGGCGATGGCCCAAAAGGATCTCAAGCGCGTGGTGGCTTATTCCTCCATCAACCACCTGGGGTATTGCCTGCTGGGCATTTTTGCCGCCGCCCAGGCCACCGATGCCCGCCCCCTGTGGGCCGATGAAAAAGCCGCCGCCCTCAACGGCGTGATCCTCCAGATGTTCAACCATGGCATCAGCGCCTCCGCCCTGTTTTGTTTTGTGGGCCTCATCGAGCGCCGCGCGGGCGGCCGGCGGGGCCTGGAGGATTTTGGCGGCCTGCGCAAGATCGCTCCGGTGTTCGCCGGCCTGATGGGCATCACCGTGTTCTCCTCCCTGGGGCTGCCGGGGCTGAATGGGTTCATCGGTGAATTCCTCATTTTCAAAGGCGCCTTTTCCCTGGTTTCCTGGGCGGCGGTGTTGTCCGTGGCAGGCCTGCTCCTCACCGCCATCTTCCTGCTGACCCTCCTCCAGAAAGTGTTCAACGGCCCCCTGAACGAGCGCTGGTCGGGCTTCCCCGACCTCAGCCTGGGTGAGCGGGTGATGCTGGCGCCGGTGATCGCCATCATCTTCATCGTCGGGATCTACCCCCAATGCATCCTCGGGGCGATCAATCCTTCCGTGCTGCAAATGGTGTCTAACTTGGCGCGATAACATGCTGGCCTGGACCATATACATCTCTTTCATCGGGGCCGCCGTGCTGATGCTGGTGAATCCCCGCCACCAACTGGTGGTGCGCGGGCTCGCCCTGGGCACCGCCGTGGCCGGTTTGCTGCTGGCCCTGCTGGGCCTGCTGGAATACCAGCGGCTGGCCGGCCTGGCCACCATCGTGGATTGCAGCTGGATTCCCGCCTTGGGCATCAAGTATTACCTGGCTGTGGACGGCATCAGCCTTGTGCTGGTGATCCTGACCGGCCTGGCGGCGGTGACAGGCATCCTCTTCTCCTGGAACATCGAGGAGCGGGTGAACGAGTTCTTTGCCCTTTACCTGGCCTTGATTGGCGGCGTTTACGGCGTGTTTTTGAGCTTCGACCTGTTCCTGCTCTTCGTTTTTTACGAGATCGCCATCATCCCCAAGTATTTCCTGATCGCCATCTGGGGTTCCACCAACCGCCAATACGGGGCCATGAAGCTGGCGCTTTATTCGTTCGTGGGCAGCGCCATGGTGCTCGTGGGGCTGATTGCCGCCTACGTCGTCAGCGGCGCCCGCACCTTCGACCTGGTCGAGCTGGCCCGGTTCAATCCCTTCCCGGCCTCCTTCCAGCTATGGGCTTTTCCCCTCGTGTTCTTCGGGTTTGCCATCCTGGCGGGCTTGTGGCCCTTCCATACCTGGGCGCCCACCGGCCATGTGGCCGCCCCCACCGCCGCCTCCATGCTGCTCGCGGGCGTGGTGATGAAGCTCGGCGCCTACGGCGCCATGCGGGTGGCCATGACACTCTTCCCGCTCGGGCTTATGAAGTGGCAGCCGTTCATCGCCTGCCTGGCGGCCACCGGCATCGTTTACGGCGCCACCGTGGCCCTGGTCCAGCGGGATCTTAAATTTGTGATCGGCTATTCCAGCGTCAGCCATATGGGCTTTGTGCTGCTGGGCCTCATGACCCTCACGGAGGTTGGCCTCACCGGCGCCATCCTGCAGATGTTTTCCCACGGGATCATCGCCGGCCTGTTGTTCGCGGTGGTGGGGCGCATGGTTTACGACCGCACCCACACCCGCGAGCTGGGCCGGCTGCGCGGGATGAACCTCGGCCGCCTGATGCCGTTCACGGCCGTCGCGTTCGTCATCGCCGGGGCGGCCTCCATGGGCTTGCCGGGCTTCAGCGGATTTGTCGCCGAATGGCAGGTGCTCGTCGGTGCCTGGCACGCCTTCCCGGGCCTGGCCGTGCTGGCCGGTTTTGGCATCATCGTGGGCGCCGCCTACACCTTGCGCGCCATCCAGCAAACCTTTTTTGGCGATCAATCCGCCGGGCCGCCGGAGGCGCCTCATGATCTGGCCCCCGTCACCTGGCCGGAAAGGCTGGGGGTGTTCATCCTGCTCGGCGCCACCCTGGCGGTAGGGCTTTATCCCCGGGTGATGCTCGATTTGATTGTCCCCAGCCTTAACGCACCCTGGATGCAGGCCTTGGTGGGAGGGATCAAGCCATGATCAATTACCGGGCTTTATTGGCGCTGCTGGCGCCCGAGACCATCCTGGTCGTGACCGCCCTGCTCGTGCTGGTGGCCGACCTCGGCCTCCTCCGCGGGCGGGATCCGCGGCGGCGTGCCACCGTGGCGGCCATGCTGGGCGGCCTCGGCTGTTTCCTGGCGATGGCCTGCCTCCTGCAGCCACCCGGGCCGCGCAACCTGCTGGATGGCATGCTGGTTGTCAACCCGCTGACCCAGCTGGTGAAGCAATACCTTTTGTTCATCACTTTCGGCACGCTGATCCTGGCGGTGGAAAGCCGGTTCACCTGCCATGTGGGTGAATATTTTGCCCTGCTCATCCTGGCCACCGTGGGATTCATGTTCATGGTCAGTTCCGAAAACCTGTTGATGATCTTTGTCTCGCTGGAGCTGGCCAGCCTGTCCCTTTACATCCTCACCGCTTTCGCCCGCCAGACGCTGGCCTCGGCGGAGGCCGCCCTGAAATATTATCTCTTCGGCGGTTTGTCCGCTGCTTTCATGCTGTTCGGGATGAGCCTGCTGTATGGCCTCACCGGCGAGATCAATCTGCCGGACATCGCCGACCACACCCGCTCCCTGGGGCTGGATCCCCTGCTGATCCTGGCCATGGCCATGATGGTGGTGGGGCTGGGCTTCAAGATCGCGGCGGTGCCGTTCCAGCTTTGGGCGCCCGATGTTTACCAGGGGGCGCCGGTTCCCTCCGCCGCCTTGATCGCCTCCGGCTCCAAAGTCGCCAGTTTCTTCCTCCTGGCCAAGGTCGCCATGGTGGGCTTTTCCGGATTGGAAGGCAGCGGCGGCTGGCGCCAGTTCCAGGCCGGCTGGGTGCCGCTCCTGGCCGCCCTCGCCGCCTTTTCCATCCTCCTCGGCAACCTGGCCGCCCTGGCTCAGCAAAGCCTCAAGCGGCTCCTGGCTTATTCGGCCATCGCGCATGCCGGTTATATGCTTGTCGGTTTGGTGGCGGGAGGGGAAGCCGGTTTGGTTTCCTTGCTCTATTACGTCCTCACCTACGCCCTGACCGCCGTGGGCGCCTTCGGAGTCGTGGCCGTGGTCGAAGCCCAGGCGGGGGACGACCGCTTGTCCAGCTTCGCCGGGTTGAGCCGCCGGGCGCCCCTGATGTCCTTCTGCCTGCTGGTGTTCCTGCTTTCCCTGGCGGGCATTCCCCCGCTGGCCGGGTTCTTTGGCAAGTTCTACATGTTTTCCGCCGCGGCGGGCGCGGGGCCTCACCAATTAGGCATGCTCTGGCTGGTGATCCTCGCCATCGCCATGAGCGCCGTGTCCCTCTATTATTACCTGCAGGTGCTCAAGCAGGTTTATGTCAGCGCGCCCGCCCCGGCCGCTGGCCGCCTGGTTATTCCGTTTCCGGTTCAGACCGTCATCGCCTGCCTGGCCTTGAGCGTCATCATCCTGGGCTGCTTTCCCAACCTCCTGGTGGGCAAGCTCATCCTCGCGTTCCAGGGCGGGCATTAATTAAAGATCTGCAGCTTCCCGGAATAATCCACTGGCAACGGCAGTGACTTGAGGAAGCTCTCCGAGGAGCCGAAGTTGAATTGGCCGATGAACCGGTAATTCACCGGATCCCTGGCGCGCAACACCTGGAACACCGTGGCGCCCATTTCCAGGAAGTTCAAAGTCAGGGGAATCTTCACCTCGCCCCCTTGCTTCGGGTCGAGCTGGATTGGATTCCCATTCTGGCCGTTGATCCAGGAACGCTGGTTGACCTGGAAATCATAAGTGAACTGGTTCAGCAGGAGCGCAAAAGCGTTGGGGTTCGCCACCTGGATCGTCAATTCCAGGTTCGCCTTGGTCAGGCCCAGCTCCTTGATCTTCAACCCGCCCACCTTGACCTCGGGAATGCGCAGCACCGGCAGCTCCCCGGAATATTTGAGCGGCAGATCCACATTGCCCAGCACCGGCAGCGCGAAGGTCAGCGTGGTGGCGATGGAAAACCCGAACCGGTCCTGCTTGGCCACTTTGGCAATCGTTTGCCAGAGGTTGGCTGGATTGACCGTGACCGGGATGGTGACCGGCTGTTCGCTGTTCGCCGCCACCTGCACCCCCTGGTCTTGATTGCCGCTCAAGAGGGAGTTGCCCTCCACCGCGAAATCGTATGCCAGCCGGCTGAGGTTCACTCCCACCGCGTTGGGATTCTTGACCTTCAAATCCACCAGCAGGCCCACTTGCTGCAGATCCAGCTTGTCCAGGCGCACCCCGGTGATCTCCGCCTGGGGATTCTGGATGCGCACATATTCCTCGAGGGTGGCGCAGCCGCTTGACAAAAAAACCGCGAATCCGGAAAGCAAACCACGGGTGACGTTCATATATTGGCTTGAGCGCATGACGCCATTATAAACGATTTTCCGGCTCCCGGCAACTTTTTGCAGAAACCCAATTTGGGGCGACGGAGCGGAGGACCAGGGCACGGCTGGCCGGCAGCAAACCATCCTGCAATGGGCCTCAACCAAGAAGCTGAACCCACCCACGAGCCCTCCGTCCAACGGTTTTTTGGATTGCTTTTGTGCCCCAGCCGGGATTAACTGGCTGCCATCCACCGCCGCTGGGAAGCCGTGGTGGCTGAAGCCGAACATTGCCGGCAAGTCCCAGGAAATTTACCGATGCCCCAAGAGGTTTGATGTATGCCGTTCCGCTCCCAGCATAAATTCCAACCCCGGGGATGGCGCCTGGGCATCCGGAGCTTGCTCCTGGCCGTCGTAATGGGTTGCCAATCGGGAATTATTTTGCCCGAACCGGCTGCCCAGGGGACCGCTGAAGGAAACACCTCTAAAGCCGGCGAGCCGGCCAGCATCTTCAACCCTCCATCCGCTTTGGGCCAGGCTCCGCTTTCCCCACCCAATCCGGCGCGGAAATTGCGGCCGGCGGTGCATCCCCGCCAGAATGTGGAGGAATTCCCCCCAGTCGAAGCCAGGTTTGTTCGTTTTAACATATTAAAAGCCAACCAACGGGAACCGTGCCTGGATGAGTTGGAGATTTATTCGGCGGGCCCGGAGGCCCGGAATGCAGCCCTGGCCAGCGCGGGGGCCAAGGCCAGCGCCTCCGGATCGTTCCCCGGCTATAAAATCCACCGGCTGGAAAACATCAACGACGGTCTCTATGGCAATGATCACAGCTGGATCCTGAACGTTCGCTCCAATGGCTGGGTGCAGATTGAGCTGCCGCAGAAAACCTGGATCAACCGCATCGTGTGGGGCCGGGATCGCGAGGGGAAATTTGTGGACCGGCTGCCCGTGGAGTACCGCATCGAGGTGGCCAGCGATCCCGAAACCTGGGCCGAGGTTGCTTCTTCCGCGGACCGTCAACCACTGGGCATCGGCAGCCAGGTTTTGATCAACAACACCAGCCTCGACCAGATTTTAAATCGTTTTGCGCCCACAGATACGACCCTGGCGGGCGACTCCCGCCAGCCCGCAGGCGAATATTTCATCGATGTCTGGCAGACGGACCAGGGCCTGCCGGGCAACGCCGTGAGCTCCCTGGTGCAAACCCGGGATGGGTATATCTGGGTGGGCACCTTCAACGGCCTGGCTCGCTTTGACGGGCTGGCCTTCACGGTTTTTGGGGAGCGTCAAGGGCTGCTCAACCGCCGCATCAAATGCCTTTACGAGGATCATCAAGGAAACCTGTGGGTTGGCACCGAGGGACGGGATTTATTTTGTTACCAAAACGGCAAATTCACGCATTACAGCATCGCTCCTGCCAACTCCACCATGACGGGCAGGCACGATGCGAACGCCCAGGGCACCCGGAGGTATCCCTATCAGGACTCTCTTTCCGAGGATGTCATTTATTGTCTCAGCGAGGATAAGGAAGGGAATTTATGGATCGGCTCCGCTTGCGCCCTGGTGAAATTCCAGAACGGCCAGTTCACTTATTATACGGTGGATCACGGCTTGCCCGGCCAGGACGTCCAGACGCTCCACCATGATCGGGAAGGCCGCCTGTGGATGGTGGCCGGCGGGGAACTCTGCCAATTTGTGCAGGGAGCTTTCCGCTCCTTCCCCTCGCCGGCCAAGCCCTTCTTCGCCTCCGGGGTTTGCAGCCTGCTGGAGGATCGTGCCGGCCAGCTGTGGATGGGCGCCCGGAATACCGGCCTGGTGCAGATGACGGACCACAACTTGACCGTCCATGGTGAAAAAGAAGGGCTGTTGCCGGATGACATTTGGGCCCTCTGCGATGGCCGTGGCGGAGAGATTTGGATCGGAACCGGCTCGGGCGGATTATACCGGCTGAACGGGAGCCGGTTTGCCACGTTTACAACCCAGGATGGCTTGTCGAACAACTCCATCCGTTCAGTCCTCGAGGATCGCGAAGGGAACCTTTGGGTGGGCACCAATGGCGGCGGATTGAATCGTATGAAGCGGCGCAAATTGCATACCTTCACCGACCGGGATGGCCTTTCCCATAATGTGGTGATGTCCCTGGCCCAGGACCGCCAGGACAACATTTGGATTGGTTTGAACGGTGGCGGATTAAATGTCCTGCGCCGGGGTATCATTGAGCCTTTCAAGCCGGAGGTCTGGCTGAACAATTTGTATGTCTGTTCGGTTTGCCCGAGCCGTGATGGGAGTTTATGGGCCGGAATCTGGTCGGGCGGATTGCTCCATTTGAAGGCCGGCCAAACCACCAGCCTGGGTTTGGAGGATGGACTTTCCGAAAATGTGATTCTCGCCCTCTGTGAAGACCGGCTGGGTGGGATCTGGATCGGAACTTACAGCGGCGGCCTTAATTACTTCCGCGAAGGACGCTTCACCCACTACGGCACGGGCTCGGGATTGGCGGCGAATTTCGTGACGGCGATTATCCAAGGCCAAAAGGACGTCCTATGGATTGGCACGAGTGGCGGCGGCTTGAGCCAATTTTCATCCGGAAAATTCCACAGCTTTTCCCGGGCGGACGGACTGGGCAGCGATTTTGTCAGGACTTTGTATGAGGACCGCGAGGGCATCCTCTGGATCGGGACCGGCGGCGGGGGCTTGAGCCGCCTCGAACAAGGGCGTTTTACAAACTACACCACTCAGGATGGGATGTTGGACGATGTCGTTTCCCAAATCCTGGAAGATGACCGGGGGAATCTGTGGATCGGCACCAATAAAGGGATAGTCCGGCTGGCCAAGCGGGAGTTGAACGATCACGCCCACGGCCGGACGGCCTGGCTCAACCCCACTTTGTTCGGGAAATCGGAAGGCATGGAGGGGCTCCAGTGCACGGGCGGGTTTCATCCCGCCGGCCTCAAGACGCGCGATGGCAAGCTGTGGTTTTCCACCGTCAAAGGATTGGTGATGGTGGATCCAGCCCAGGTTGAATTGAACCGCATCCCGCCGCCCGTATTTATCGAGCAGGTCATTCTCGATGGCCCCACGGTGGTTTATCCCCGGCTGCAGGGGTTGGCGGAGCCAGGGGAATCCCGGGGCTCCCGGTTGCCGGGCCGAAGCCCGGCTGAGGCCCCCCCCTCCACCTATGCGCACTTATCGGTTCCGCCCGGCAGGCAGCGTTTGGAATTCCGCTACACCGCGCTGAACTTTGACGCTCCGGAAAAGGTGCGCTTCCGTTATAAACTGGAAAACCTGGACCGTGATTGGGTGGAAGCCGGAACCCGGCGCGCCGCCAACTATGCCCATGTTCCCCCCGGGGATTACCATTTCCGCGTCATCGCCTGCAACAACGATGGCACCTGGAACACCCTGGGCAGTTCGCTGGCGTTAACGGTTTTCCCCCCCTGGTGGCAAACCTGGTGGGCGATCAGCCTGGCCGGCTTGGTCATCCTGGGTTCCGTGGGGGGGAGCGTGCGCGTTTTGGAGTTGCGCCAGCTGCGCCATCGGATGGAACGTCTGGAACGGCAACACTCCCTGGAACGCGAAAGAGCCCGGATTGCCCAGGACATCCATGACGATTTGGGCGCCAGCCTGACTCAAATCGCCTTGCTGAGCGAATTGATCCAGCGGAACCCCCGGCAGGAATTGCTGAAAGAGCATTCCCACCTCATTTCCGACACCGCCCGGCAGGCGATGCAAGCCATGGATCAGATTGTTTGGGCGGTGAATCCCAAAAACGACTCCCTCGACCATCTGGCCAACTACATTCCGCAATTCGCCGAGGATTTTTTCAAGTCCACTTCCATCCGGTGCCGCCTGGATGTGCCGCTCGTGGTGCCGGATCATCCGCTCGACACGGAAACCCGGCACAATCTCTTCCTGGCGGTCAAGGAGGCGCTCAATAACGTTGCCAGGCATTCGCAAGCCTCGGAGGCCTGGCTGCGGCTGGGCGTTGAAACCGGATTCTTTTTCATCACGATTGAAGATAATGGAAAAGGCTTTTTGGTGAAAAACGGTGCCCGGCAAGGCAACGGACTGGGCAATATGCGGCAACGCCTGGAGTCGCTCGGAGGCCGGTGCGAGCTCGCCAGCCAGCCTGGCCGCGGAACCAAACTCACCTTCATCCTCCCGTTAAAACCACCCCCCTCCGCGTGAAGCGGATCAATGCCGGGGGAGGCCTTCCCCAGCCCGCCAGCGCAGGTTTTCCCCGGGTGATCCCGGCGCCTGCGGTCCCCGCTCCCCATCCCCCAAATGGGGGATTGTAATGCCGCGCCAGCGTATTACCATGACCCCAATGCAACCCATGGCGACGCGCGTTTCAATTGTCGAAGATGACCAGCGGATTCGCGCCAGTTTTTCGTTGTTGATTGAATCCTCTCCGGGCTTTTGCTGCGCCGGGGCGTACGGAACCGGCGAGGAAGCCCTGAAACAAATCCCCGGCAACTTGCCCGAGGTGGTGTTGATGGACATTAATTTGCCCAGCATGTCCGGAGTCGATTGTGTGCGCCAGCTCAAGAGCCTCCTGCCCGCCATCCAGGTGGTGATGCTCACGGTATATAACGACACGGACCTGATCTTCCAGGCGCTCCGGGCCGGAGCCAGCGGCTATTTGCTTAAAGGGGTCAAGCCTTCCAAAATCCTGGAAGCGATCGAGGAGGTAAAGCATGGTGGAGCACCCATGTCGAGTTACATTGCCCGGAAGGTGGTGCAATCCTTCCAAAAACCGCAGCCGTTGTCCCAGGCGTCGGATAACCTCTCGCAGCGGGAGCGGCAGGTCTTGGATTACGTGGCCCAAGGCTATATTAACAAGGAGATTGCGGACGCTCTGGCCATCAGCCTGGAGACGGTTCGCAGCCACCTCAAAAGCATCTATGACAAGCTCCACGTCCGTTCCCGGACTGAAGCGGTGGTTAAACATCTCCAGTAAGCTGGGGCAGATCCCCCGTACGGGGGATGGCCGCCCGCTTGGCGGTTTGTTACCTTGGCCGATGTCCATCAAAGAAAGCGTCTTCGATATTGAGTGAATCGTTAAACGAAAGATGATTATGTTTGCGCACCAGAAACCCCTTGGTCCGAGTTTTCGAACGGCCATGCCCATTCGGGCTGGCCAAAAACCGTCCCGCGAAGTGAGCCATGCCTCGCGGTGGCTCCTGGCTTTATTTCTGGCCGGCGCCGGCGTGGCCAGCCAGGCCCAGAACGACCGCGTCGTGATCACCAACGCCCCGGGTTTTACGATCACGTGGGATGGCAATAATGGAGGCTTTAGGGAATCGGTCGGCAACGGCGCCGGCCCCACCAACAATGCCGCCCTGGCCAGCAACGGAACCGTGCCTTTTGGCAGCAGCGAATATGGCGGGGGGGGAAAGCACATGATCGTCAACGTCAACGATGGCTTTTATGGGAATAGCGCCAGTTGGATTTCCGATTTCACCAAACCGGATGCCAATGCCTTCATCGGCCTGAATTTCACCCGGACGGTGGCCGTTCAGAGCATAGCGTGGGGACGCGATAACACCACCGACGACGCGGGGGCCGGGCCTTATGTGGACCGCGCGCCTGGCATCTACACCCTCCAGGTCACCACGGCCAGCAATCCCGGTGTGGACACGCCGGAAACCGGCAATGCGGCCACCGGCTGGATCACCATTGGCGCGGTCCAATACAAGACCGGCACCGACAACAAGTTTTTTACCGCCTGTTACCGGCATCGTTTCGATGTCACTGCGGGCGGCAGCCCGATCTCAGCCACCGGCATCCGGATCAAGGTATCTGATGGCGGCATCTGCATGGATGAAATCGAGGTAAATCCCGGGCCGGATCCAACCCCTGCCCTGTCCAGCTATATCCAAATCCAGCCGGCGGCGGGTTTCGGGATCGAGTGGGATGGCAATGACGGCAAGTTCAACACCCCTGCCTCGCCCGCGCCCGCTACCAAAAACCGGGCCCTCGCCAGCAACGGCACCACCGCTTTCGCCAGCAGCGAGTATGGCCAGGGTGTTCATTATGCCACCAATGTCATTGATGGGCTTTATGGCAACAAACATAGCTGGCTGTCCGACTTCAGCAAACCGGGTTCCCCAACCTTCATCGGCTTGAACTTCGGGGGGCCAATCGACATCAGATCCGTGGCGTGGAGCCGGGACAATGGCGATGATACGGAGCGGAGTCCGGCCGGGCCATTCACGGACCGGGCCTTGGGAACTTACACCCTCCAGATCACCACTGCGGCAAACCCGGGCGCCACCACTCCTGATACCGGCGATGCGAAAACCGGCTGGGCTACCGTGGGTGCGCTGACCTATCGGGCTGAGGGTTCCGTGTTTGTTCCCTATTTGCGCCACCGTTACGACCTCACCCAAACCAATGGCTCCCCGATTTCCGCCACCGGCTTGCGCATTATCGTCTCTGATGCCAACGTCTGCATCGACGAAATCGAGGTCAACAACAACCTGGCTATCGAGCGCGGCTTGGTAGGCATTACTCCGGAAGCCGGCTATACGATCGCCTGGGACGGCAACAATGGGGATTTCTACAATTCCATCACCAACGGCGGTTTGGCGAGCGTCCCGGATAACGACGCGCTGGCGTCCAAAGGGGCCACCACTTTCTTCAGCTCTGAGCTGTCCGCCTATGGGCATATCGCCTCCAAGGTGATCAACGGCTATTTCGGCAACGCCCAAAGCTGGATTCCCGGCCCGGGCTTGCCCTCGACCGATGCCGATCCGTTCGTCGGAGTCAAATTCGGCCGGACGGTTGCCATCAGCAGCCTGGCGTGGGGGCGCGACAACCGGGGGCAATATTTCGACCGTTCCGCATCCCGCTCCTACATCATCCAAGTGACCACGACGGCCAACCCCGGGGTTGATACCCAGGAAACGGGGGATCCCGCCACCGGTTGGGTTCTGATCGGGACCATCCAATACGGCGCCGCCGCGCTGCCGGACTTCCAGCCCTCCTACCGGCACCGTTTCGAGGTGGCCCAAGCCGGCCACGCGATCTCCGCCACCGGCCTGCGGATCAAGCCCTCGGTTAATGACACCTGCGTCGATGAAATCGAGATCAATCCCGCCGCCACCACCGTAAGCATCATCGGCGAGCCCTCGGACGTCGTCGCCGTGGAGGGTGGCCCGGCCACCTATGCCGTGACGGCGGTGGTCGCCGGTGTCCCCAGCCCGATCCTCTACCAGTGGCAGCGCAATGGCGTTGATCTGGCTGGCGCGACCAACGCCACCCTGGTTACCGCCCCCCTCACCGCCGCCGATTCCGGCGCCAAATTCCGCGTGCAGGTAAGCGCCAAGGGAACCCTCACGGTGGCCAGCCGCGAAGCCTTGTTCACCTTGCGCGCCAGCAATGCGGCGGCCCTGCAGGACAGCTTCACCGCGTCCCCTCTGGAGGCCCAGAAATGGATCGTGGTTGGCGGATCCGTCACCGTGGCCGGCCAGCAGGCCGCTTTCGTGCCTGGCAGCCGCGCCATCCTGGCCTCCGCCGGCCAGTTCAGCCCGCGCATTCCGGGCGGTTTGATGATCCAGGGCCGCATCACCACCCTCGCCCCCGGCGACTTTTCCGTGTGGACCCGCGCGGCCAGTGTCGTCGATCCGCGGACGGATCTGCCGACGCGCAAGGAATTCCTCGATACCGGGATCCGGTTCAATTTCCGGACGGATGGCACTCCGGCCTTGACCGCCCAGGCGCGGGAGCGCAGCGCCTCCGATGGCGTGGCTTTTGGCCTGGTGTTCGGCAGCCTGGTCATTGGCGAAGCCAGCCAGACCTGGGATTTCGCCGTGGGTGACAACGGGACCAACGTCTCCTTCACCGTCACGGAAGTGGGCAACCCCCAGAATACCGCCACGCTGGTGGGGGTTTCCACCATCCGCCCCAGCTCCTTCCATGTCGCCTTTGATTCCGGCACGGCGGATCAATTCACCGGGCTGCCCGCCCTGGTCACCCTGGATGAGGTGCTGGTTACCTCCCTGCCCGCCACGCTCAAGCTCCAACCCGCGGCGGGATATGCCTTGGGTTACGATGGCAACAGCGGCGCTTTTTATGATGTGAATGCGCCCGCCCCGGCCCCCCTCAATCCCGCCTCGTCCGCCCGCGGAGCGTCCGCCTTTGGCAGCAGCGAGCTGGGCGGCAGCTGCCTGATCGCCAACGTAAACGACGGCTTCTACGGGGCCAGCAATAGCTGGGTTGCCAACTACCTGGCGCCCGATCCCAATCCGTTCGTCGGCGTGAAATTCGCCAGCGCCGTGGCCATCACCAACCTGGCCTGGAGCCGTGATAACACCGGCAACCCGGACCTCGGAGGCACCAACCGCGCCGTCGGTGTTTATACCCTCCAGGTCACCCGGGTGGCCACCCCTGGAAGCGCCACGCCCGAAACCGGCGATCCGGCCACCGGCTGGGCCACCGTGGGCGCCGTGGAATACCAGGCCGGCCCGCTGTTCGTGCCGCATTTGCGCCACCGGTTTGAGCTGTCGGCAGGCGCCGCAGGGGCTCCCGTGGAAGCCACCGGGATCCGGATCAAGGTCTCCAGCAGCGCCATGGCTATCGATGAGCTTGAAGTCAATGTAACCCCGGTCGCCGAGCGCCAATACGAGGTCATGCGGGTGCAGGTCGAGGCCGGCTACCAGCTCGCCTGGGATGGCAATGACGGCCAGTTCTCCGGCACCCAGGCGCCCTTGAACGCCGCCCTGGCGTCCCAGGGCGCCGTGGCCATTGGCAGCGGCGAATTGGGCTTGGGGGTTCATCTCATCACCGCCGTCAACGATGGCAAATATGGCAATGCCTACAGCTGGATTTCCGGGGAGAACAACCCGGATCCATTCATCGGGCTGAAATTCCCGCAGGTTTTGAGCCTCACGAATATCGCCTGGTCGCGGGATAACACCCCCAATCCGCCTTACCTGGACCGCAGCCTGGGCACTTACATCATCCAGGTCACCACGGCCGCCATTGTCAGCGCCGAGACCCAGGAAACCGGCGATCCCGCCACGGGCTGGGCCACCGTGGCCACCCTGCAGTATCTCAAATCCGTGGGCGGTTTCTTCCGGTCCTATGCCCGGCACCGCTTCGACGCCAGCAAGAATGGCGCCCCCATCCTGGCCCGCGGCGTCCGCATCAAGGTTCCCAATGGCAGCGGCTATGGCGGCACGGATCTGGACGAGCTCGAGGTCAACACCCCCGTGCCCGCAACCCTCCCCGGCACGCTGAGCCTCCAGCGCCAGGCCAATTCCGTCACCATTAGCTGGACCGGGGGCGGCGTGCTCCAGTCCGCCGACACCGTGGCCGGCGCCTGGGCCGACGTAACGGGCGCCAGCAATCCCTATGTGGCCGTGCCCGCCGGCGCGCAGAAGTTCTATCGTTTGCGGCAGCAATAAAGCGCGCCTTGTCGGTGGCTGGGCGGCTATGGTCCTTGCTCCGGACCATAGCCGCCGGCCCTGGCCGCCCTGGGCGGCTATTCCGCGCGGGCTGCCCGGCGCGCGCAGAGGAGGGTTGCAGGAGCCGGTTTTAGGGGATAGTTTACTTTTTATGAACCAGATTAAAATGGCTGTCCGGCGGGTTTCAGAATCCGCCCCGTGCAGGCGGCGCCGGAACGCATTCACCCTGATTGAGCTGCTGGTGGTCATTGCCATCATCGCCATCCTGGCCTCCATGCTGCTCCCGGCCTTGAGCAAGTCCAAAACCAAAGCTCAAGGGATCAAGTGCGTCAGCAACAATAAACAGCTGACCATGGGCTGGATCATGTACGCCCATGAGTACAACGATAACCTCGTTTGGAACGAGCTCAGCGCCACCGGGTCGGGCTGGGTCCGGGGCGTCCTGGACTACAATGGCGGCAATCCGGATAACACCAACACCATCAATCTCACCAACCCGCAATATGCCAAGCTCGCCTTGTTCACCTCCCGCCAGGCTGGCATCTATAAATGCCCCGCCGACCAGAGCAGCGTCACGATCAAAGGCGCAACTTACCCCCGGGTCCGCAGCATTTCCTTGAGCCAGTCCATGAATTCGCGGGATGACTGGCTGAGCGCCATCACCCACGCCAAATACCTCGTCTTTCGCAAGCTTTCCGACATCAACCGCATGGGCGCCGTCAAAGCTTACGTTATGATCGATGAACATCCCGACAGCATTAATTACGGCGATTTCGCGGTCGCCATGAACGACCGGGTGGCGCCCACCATGATCATGATCATCGATGTCCCAGCCAGCTATCACAACGGCGCGGGCGGGATCAGCTTCGCCGATGGCCACGCCGAAGTCCATAAATGGCTCGATCCCCGGACCAAACAACCGATTACGGGCAAATATATGGTGTCCTCGGTCCAGGCCTCACCCGGGAACAACGACATGCGGTATCTGTCCGATCACGCCTCCATTCGCGACCAATAAGTTTTAACGCCGCCTGGGCCGCGCTCCGGCCCTGGGGAGGCAAGTGCTGGCGCCCCGCATTCTGGCGCCTGCCAAAAAGCGGGCCAGGAGTCCTGATCGGCCCGGGACCAATGACGAATGGCAGAGGCCATGCCTGACCAATCCCGCTGGCCGGGCTGAGTTCATTACCTGGGCGCGGCTGCCAGAAGGGGGAATACGCCTTGAAAGAGGAAGTTCATCGCGGAGGCCAGGCGCCAGCCGGCCCGCACTGTCCACCGGGAATCCCCTCGCCCCGCCGGCGGAGAGATTGGGTGGGCTGAAGAGGAAAAGAGCGGCCAGGAAGCGAAAGCCCCAACGGGACGGAATAATCCAGCCCAGGGGGAGCGCAGCGAAGCCCTGGGTTTCGGATGGCAAAAAGAGGAATTGTGGTTTTGGGTGCGGCTACCCAGGGCGTCATTCGCTGCGCTCATTGGCCCTGGGCTGTAGCAGGGTTGCCCCTTCGGGGCGCCGAAAAATGCCCCACCCGGCGCGCTGGATGCCACCGTCCACCGGTTATAAAACTCCTTTTAATAAGCAAACGCCTGCGGCAACTGGTTCGCTCCCGCAACCGCCGATTGGATCGCCGTCTGCTGGCTCACCGGGTCATAGGCTTTGGCCGTGGTCATTTTCACAACGGATCCCTGCTTGAAGTTAATCTGGCTCACCAGTGGCGAATTGGCAACGTAAGAATAGCCAGCTGCATAATTCCCGGAACTTACGGTATCCAGCCAGCCCGAGGTTTGGGAATAGCCATAGGCCACCGCCGCGAGGGGTGAGCCAGTGGTGAGCCGGACCTGGTTTGTCGTGCGCCGCAAATACCCATCATACTGATTTTCCACCATCCGCCCGCCCAAGGGGCCCCCGCTGTAACTCTCGCTGAGCAATTGGCTGGCATAATTATAAGCCAGGGTGTTGGTGAAACCATTTTGGGTGGCCGTTTGGAGCCGTCCCAGGCGGTCGTAAACCAGGGTGACAGCCGGGGCGCCCGCCGGATCGTTGGTGTAGGTGGTGCCCACCAGGTCGCCGTGCTTCGCATTGGGGTCCGCGCCCTCGAAACCGTAAGCATAAGTCGTTACCATTCGAGGAGTCCCCCGGGCCCAGGTGCGCGTTTTCAGCCGCCCACCCGCCGTGTTAGTGTAATCCGGCCCGGTGCTGTCCGGATACCGTTTGGCCGAGAGCCAGCCGCGTTGTGAATCATAACTCCAGGTGGTCACCCGCGCCCCGGCCCCGCTGGAGAAACTGGCCCAATTGGTCATGGAGGTCAGCCGCCCCTGGCTGTCATAACCGTAACCCACCGGATACGTGCGCGAGCCGGTTTGCAGCTGCAACTCCCCCGTCAGGCTGTATTGGTTGGTCTGCCAGGCGCCATCGGGCAGACGCGTCAGCCACACCCGCCCCTGGGCGTCATAAACCGTCTGGGTCTGCTGGGCGGCCTGCCCGGCCCCGGGGGCAGGCGTGACCACGTTGGTGACCCAATCAGCCCCGTTATACGCATAGGAGGTCGTGCCATTCCGGGCGTCGGTCTGGCCCGTCAGCCGCACGTAGGCGTTGTATTCGTTCTAAAACGCCAGCCCCCCCCACCCGTCTGCCATGAACTGTCTAATCAAAATTGCCTAAAGGCGTTGGCACCTAGGATGGACTGACCCCTTCACAGGCGTCAAAAGCGTGTAATTCATAAGCAACCTCATTCGACTGCAGCAAGGACTAGCATGTCCCCCGGCCGTACAGGCATATCCAAAAACCTCTGCAAATCTACCTTATCTGGTTGACCTGCAGACATACCTAGAGAACTCTGCATTATATAATTTCGCCCAACTAGTCTAATCTGGGGTTGGCCACTTTTCCATCGATTGAAGCCAGCCTTGTCCAATACCTTGCGAACGGTATCGTCCGTTGATAAAGAAACCTCCTCCTTGTTTTTATCGTAAACACCTTTGCCCATGGGGCCACCATAAACGTCAACCAAACATACTCCTTTCTCTTTTCGCTTATTAAGAATCTTGAGTGAACAAAACTGCAATCGAAAATCGCGTAATGGTTGACGAATGATTTCCAATTTAGCACTTGTGATTTCTGGACCATAATGCTCCTTTTCCCAGGACTTGACTTTCCATTTTATGATAGTAGCAGCATTGAGCCAGTTGCAGCTTAAAGCCATGACACTCACTATATAAAACATTAAACATTTTGCATATAAAGATTGCTTTTGGGGTTTGCCATAATTACGTTCTGAAGGATTACTAACCGTGGATTTCATAACGTTTCGATAATATTCTTTTGGGGCTATGCACCTGACGCCTGCAACCTCCACCGAAGGCGTTTGGATTGGTGACAAAACACCATATATTGGGGTATTTGGCAAGAACAGGTGTCAAGTGCATAGCCCCGTATTCTTTTATTGAACAATACCTCCGGTTGAACCGGAACTAATTATTACCCAATCAATGTGATTATTCAGGAATAGGAATTGTATGGTAGGATCGGCGACTTTTAATGCCCAGTTGACTCCTCACAGGATTCTCATTTTTACGCACATTGAAACCATCACCATCTTCATCTTCGTCAATATCACCGGCTGCAGCATGGCCCAACTCATGTGCCAGTGTGACCGCACATCCCTTGAGATTGTTAGGCGGAACTTCACGCTTTGGGACATCAGGAGGAAGCTTTCTGGGAATGCCGTTTTTCCGTGTGGGATTCATTGTTATGACACCAAGCGTTTTATCCTTTTTGTCAATAATCCAGCCAGGCCAAGACCCCGGACAAAGCGCAATGTCCTTACCGTTTTTTCCTTCCACTATCGCGAGCAGCTCCCGCCCTCTTGCTGATTTCCGAAGTTCGCAAATACACCCTTTTATCCAATTTTGAAATGCCTTGTTCGCCTCTGCACAAAATGTGATTTCCAAACCAAAGGGATCAACGTTGTTAACAGCATCACTTAGACAAAAGGTATTAATATTTATTCCACCTCTTTCCCCAATCGGATCCTGGTTGATCCACCGCTGCAAATTCGGTTCGTAAAACCGGTAACCGTAGTAATACAAACCCGAATTGGGATGCCATTCCTTGGAGGAAAACCGATATGGATTCAGCGCCGACACTGGGCCAACCGCCATAATCTGGTTGCCAAAAGGATCATAGGCATAGCGGGCCATTATCACCTGCTGCTCGTTGATCAAGGCCGTCACATTCCCATTGGCATCGCTGTGGTAGTAATAAT
>CAYPCQ010000098.1:0-33182 GCA_964409245.1 uncultured Verrucomicrobiota bacterium | reverse complement strand
TATTTATAATAATATATGCTTTTTTATCAATATTTATACTTTTCGGATAAGGCCTAGCTACGCGATCAATCCCGCTGAATATTTGACCGATGTCTTGCGCCATTTGCCCGACCTGCAACAAAAGGATCTGGCTTCGTGGGTTCCTTCGCAATGGGCCAAGACTCATCCCCAGGCAAAAGTAATCCCGATCACATAGCCAAACAAAATCAGCGCCTGACCAAGGACTGCTGTTTTCCTGTACCGGGTTAGGGTGCCAACCTCTCACACCCCCAATTTAACCACCATCAGGTCGCAGGGTATAGAGCCACTACGGCTGACGGATACGGAAGAACGGAAGGCTCAGCAAACTTCCTGACTCACCCAGGAGGATTAGAAACCGTAAAACCCACCAGTTTCCCGCAGCATTAAAACTGATAATGCTGCCCGATTCCTGATTTGATCTTGCGCAGGGTGGTTTATGAGGGTAAATGTTCGCCATGAACTATAGCGTTTCACGTCGAGCGGCTGCGTTATCCCCGTCCTTGACTCTGGCCATTGATGCCAAAGCCAAGCAGATGAAGGCGGAGGGGCAGGATGTTGTAGGTTTTGGCGCCGGCGAGCCGGATTTTGACACGCCGCAGCACATCAAGGATGCGGCGGCGGCGGCTTTGGCTGCTGGATTCACCAAATACACCCCCAGCAGTGGCATTCCCGAATTACGCCAGGCCATAGTCGATAAATTCAAACGGGACAGCGGGCTGACTTACAAGCCGTCCCAAGTCATCGTGTCCTGCGGCGGAAAGCACTCTTGTTACAATGTGATTTTGGCGACTTGCCAGGAAGGCGATGAAGTGATCATCCCTTCGCCTTATTGGCTCAGTTACCCGGAAATGGTCAAACTGGCCGCCGCCACACCGGTGATCGTCCCGACATCAGACAAAACCGAATTCAAGGTCACTCCGGAACAATTGAGGGCCGCCATCACGCCAAAAACCAAGTTGTTTATTTTGAATTCCCCCAGTAATCCGACCGGCTCGCTTTACAACCGGGAGGAGCTGAAGGCCCTGGGCGATATCTGCGTGGAAAAAGGGGTGCTCATCATGAGCGATGAAATTTATGACAAGCTGGTCTATGATGGCGCTGAGCATGCCAGCGTGGCCACTTTTTCGCAGGCCCATTTTGAGCACACCATCATTGTTCACGGTTTGGCCAAAGCCTATTCCATGACCGGCTGGCGCCTGGGTTACCTGGCGGCCCCGGATCCGATTGCCAAGGCTATCGATGCCGTCCAAAGCCACAGCACCAGCAATCCGACCTCCTTCGCGCAAAAAGGCGGGGTGGCGGCTTTGAATGGGCCGCAGGACCACCTCAAATCATGGCTGGCCGAATACTCCAAACGGCGCGGTTACGCGCACCAGCGGCTCAATAGCATTCCTGGCATCAGCTGCGTGAATGCCAAAGGGGCCTTTTACCTGTTCCCGAACATCAGCAAGCTGGGCCTGAAATCGATCGATTTCTGCGCCAAACTGTTGGAGGAAGAGAAGGTCGCGGCGGTGCCGGGGGTGGCCTTTGGGGCGGATGAATATATCCGCCTGAGTTACGCCACCAGCCTGCAGAACATCGAAAAGGGCTTGGACCGGCTCGAAAAATTTGCCAAGCGCATCGCCGGGTGACCGGCGGTCCCCTGCCCCGCCGATAAGGGTGGGAAACGTTGACTGCGCGGTTGGAATGGAGCAGCATTTCACCATGAAACATATTGATGCTCTACCCCGCCGGTCGTTTATCGAAAAGGCCGCCACCATCACGGCCATCGGTTTTGCTGCGCCGCATTTGGCTTCGGCGGAGGATTCAGCTCCCTCGGCGGGCAAAAGCCCGAATAGCCGGATTCACCTCGGCCTCATCGGCTGCGGCAACATGGGCCGGGTGAACTTGAGCAACTGCGCCACGCAGCCTGACGTGGTGGTCACCGCCGTCTGCGATGTCGATGAAAACCGGCTGGAACCTACCGTGGAGCGGTTCAAGGGAAGCTGTCGAGGATACCGTGATTACCGGGAAATGCTGCAGCGTCCAGACCTCGATGCCGTGATCATTGCCACGCTGCCGCATTGGCACACGCTTCAGGCCATCGCCGCCTGCGAAGCCCGCAAGGATCTATACCTTCAAAAGCCGATGACCCTCCACTTGGCGGAGAGCCTGGCGGTGCGCAACGCAGTAAAAAAGCACCAACGCATCAGCCAGGTGGGCACGCAGCACCATGCCCGTGAGGAGCACCATCGGGTGGTCGAATTCATCCGCTCCGGCAATCTCGGTCCCATCGGCGTGGCGCGCGCCTTTAATGTCATGAACCAGACCGCCCAAGGAATTGGTAATGTTGGCAGCCAGAAACCGCCGGAAGGACTCGATTGGGAGTTTTGGTGCGGTCCGGGTCCGCTGGGCAGCTACAACCGCCTGCTCGCTGCCGATGCCTACCACCATTGCTCATGGATGGATTACAGCGGTGGTTGGACGCCAGGCAACGGCCCCCACATGCTCGACCTCCCCATCACCGCGCTGGACTTGGGATTTCCCCTAATGACCAGTTCCTCGGGCGGACGCTTCGTGGTTCATGATGATGGGGATGCTTACGACCATCACGAGGTGCTATGGCAATACCCTAAACAGACGTTGACCTGGATGATGTCGATCACCAACAGTTACGGTTTCGATTTGCAAGGGGATCCGAAGCCCAGAACCCGCCTGGGCGTTTATTTCCATGGCGCCAACGGCACGTTCTACGCGGATTACCTGGGGGGTTCCAAGCTGGTCCCGGAAGGTGAAGCGATGAAGGATAAGCCAATTCCTCCGCAGTCGATCCCACCTTCCCCAGGCCAGGAACGCGAGTGGCTAGACTGCATCAAATCCCGGCGTCAGCCAAGCTGTAGCGTTTACCACCATGTGAAAGTCGATGTTCCGATCACCCTCAGCCTGCTTTCCATGAAATTGGGACGTTCGATCCGCTTCGATCCGCAGACTGAACGCATTGTGGGGGACACCGAGGCAGCCCAGCGGGCCATTCCCGAGTATCGTGCTCCTTGGAAATTCCCCAAGGAATACCTCGCTCTTGAAAACGCATGACCATGCATAATCAGCCTGCCTCTATGGAATTGGCCCAGTCCCGTCGGCTGTAAATTACTGAGCCAAACGTTTGCCCCCATCAAAAGTAAGGCATCCCATGACAACCCCCAAAACGGTTTGCATTAAATTAAATCCCGCTGACAACGTGGTGGTTATCAAGCGTGCCTTGGCGGCTGGCCAGAAGATCGAGGAGGGTGGAATTCAATTTACAGCCCGTCAAAACACCCCATTTGGCCACAAAATCGCCATTTTCGCACTAGCCGATGGCGATCCTATTCGGAAATATGGTCAAATTATTGGATTTGCCCAGGGGCACATTCAACCAGGGGATCACGTCCACACTCACAATTGTGTCATGCGGGATTTTGGCCGGGCCTATGAATTCTGCGCTGATGCCAAGCTCGTTCCGGTTGTTGATTTCAGCCAAATGCGTTTTTTCCAGGGATACTTGCGGGAGGATGGGCGGACAGGGACCAGGAATTACCTGGCTGTCATTTCCAGCGTGAATTGTTCAGCGTCGGTATCGCGCTATGTGGCCGAACATTTTAACGGCCCGGATTTCAAGCGGGACTATCCAAACATCGATGGCGTGGTTCCAATCACGCACAAATCCGGATGTGCCCTCCAACCCGGAGAGCCCCATCACTTATTGCAGCGCGTTTTAGCCGGCTTTGCCCGGCATCCCAATGTTGCTGGTTGTGTTTTTATAGGCCTGGGCTGCGAGGTGAACCAATTGGAACAGCTGGCCAGGGATCATTCCTTGGACATTCAGCGTCCCGGCGAATCCCCACGATCATTTTTGAACATCCAAAGTCTGGGCGGCGTGCGCAAAACCGTGGCGGCAGCGGTGTCCGCCATTCGCGGATTGCTGCCTGCCGCCAACTTGGCGTGCCGGAGCCCCCAGCCGATCAGCAAACTGGTGCTGGCGACCAACTGTGGAGGCTCGGATGGAAATAGCGGGGTGACAGCCAATCCCGCACTGGGGGTGGCTGCGGATGAGTTGGTGCGCCATGGCGGCACCGCTGTGCTGGCCGAAACGCCAGAGATATATGGCGCGGAACATCTGCTGGTTCGGCGGGCGGTCAGCCGTGAGGTGGGTGAAAAATTGCTGGAACGGATTCGTTGGTGGGAGAATTACGTGCGCATCCACAATGCCACCATCGATAATAATCCCACCCAGGGAAACAAGGCTGGCGGCTTGACCACCATCTATGAAAAAAGCCTGGGGGCGGTGGCCAAAGGAGGCCATTCCCCCTTGGTCGCGGTTTACCAATATGCCGAACCAATTCTGGCCCGCGGATTTTGTTTCATGGACACTCCGGGTTACGATCCGGTGAGCATGACCGGTCTGGTTGCCGGTGGATGCAACATCGGCGTTTTCACCACCGGCCGCGGCAGCGTTTATGGATGCAAACCGTCTCCGTGCATCAAGGTCGCCACCAATTCCCCACTATATCAGCACATGCAGGACGATATGGACCTGAATGCCGGCACTATTTTGGAGGGCATTGAAACCGTGGAAATGGTGGGCCGGCGCATCCTTGAAAAAATCATTTCCGTGGCGAGTGGCGAACCCACCAAAAGCGAATTGGCAGGCATCGGGGACGAGGAATTCGCCCCCTGGATTCTCGGCCCCACTTTTTGATTAATCGAAAAACGGGAACAGCCGCTTAAGTTCCAACCTGCCGGGACGCTTTCCGTATTCGCAAATTTCAAAAGCCTCGGCGTGTTCGGTCTGGGCCGCCTTGGCTTCGCCATACCAACTGACCAACGCCGGGCGATAGTTTTTTGCAATTGATTGGTTGCGCCCCGCCATGTAGCCGCGGACCTGGCGCTTGCGTTCAGCTTGTTTTTGCGGATCGGCGGGCATGAGCTCGGCCGAGCCGTTGGCCCCGCCCTCATAAAACTGGGACTCCAGCAGATCCAGAGCATCCAGCTTCTTCTGTATTACCGGGTCGATGCCCACGATGATGTCAGCTTGGAATGGCGTCGGTTTTTGAAAGCCATCGGAATAATACAGAAACAAGGGATTGGACTTGAGGTAAGGAATGTCAGGGCAGAAAAAAGGCACGGTAACCATATAGGCCGCATCCTGAACAAGGATGCTCGTATAGCGGTGGTCAGGGTGATAATCATTGGGGCGCGGGCTCATCACAACATCCGCCTGCCATTCCCGGATAAGCCGGGTGATCCATTTACGGTTTTCCAAGGTGGGCATGATTTCACCATCGTGGATATCCAGCACTTGAGCCGTGGTTCCCAGCACCTCGGCGGCTTTGGTCACTTCCGCGGCCCGGCGCATGGCCAGCGGGCCGCCTGCCTCGCGCCAGTGGCCAATATCCCCATTGCTCACTGAAACCAATTTGACCTTGTGCCCTTTGGCCGCCCACATGGCACCCGCTCCACCGGCCTTCAATTCGCAGTCATCCGGGTGCGCACCAAAGCAGATGATCCGCAATTTGCCATCAGTGGGTTTGGGCAGCGGTTCTGCGGCGTTGATGGTCAAGATTCCCATGACCGATAGGGCCGCGATCCCATAAATCCGGGCCAGAGTGGATTGGTGGTATTTCATAACGTTATGCATTGTTGCAATTGATTTCATCCTATGTGCAAAATGGGAAAAGGCAATCAATAAGGCCGATCCAGCTCCCAACTCCCGCTCGACAAAGACTTGGGGCTTGGAGTAACCTTTGTTCCTATAATAAGCATTCAGCTCCTCGACTTGGGAGTCGGTTCGCTGGACCAAGGTGGACAAGCGGACGTAAAGTGCTGTGGCTGAGATACTGGTTTGCAAAAATGAAAGTCGTTGACCAAATCCTGAGCAAGCTGGCAGAGCTGATCACGCAGGGCCGGTTTGTGGAGCTGGAAACGGAGGGTTTGGAGATCAAGCCCGTTCCGGCGGAAGGAGGCGGCTGGAAGGAGCGGTACCGCAGTGTGAACGCCTTCCTGAACACGCGGGGCGGCATCATGATCCTCGGGGTAAAGGAAAAAGGCACCGGTGCCGCGCGGCGCTATGTGTTGAGCGAATGGAAGGAGCACGCGGAACCGAATCTGAAGGAGTTCCCGCGGCTGTTCAGCGACCGGAAGGGGGTGAAGCTGGATTTGAGTGACTGCTTCCCACCGATGGAAATCCGCACGCTGCTCGGCAAACGGGTGGCAGTGGTGTATGTGGACGAGCTGGCAGCGGACCGGAAGTTCGTTTTTCTCAACGGCACGGCCTGCAAACGCATCCTCACGGGGGACCACCAGATCACGGACCGGGAGGTGGAGGCGCAGGAGGAATTCAAGGAGGAGGCAGCTCACGCCAAGGAGCTCCAGCCGGTGCCCGACATGACCGAGGCAGACCTGGATCTGACCAAGCTGAACCAGTTCATCTTCCACCTGAACCAGCCGAAGCAGGTGGAGACGCTAAAACCGGATCTGGCGTCGGCACGAGCCTTTCTAGAGCGTCGGTGCTTTCTCAAGGACGGAGCCGTGACCATCCTCGGAGCTTTGGTTTGCGGCAACCATCCGGGGGATCGGTTGGGTTTTCGCAGCCATGTCCATGGCTACGTGGACGCGTCGCAGCAGATCGCGCAGGACAAGCAGGATTTCGTGGACAACGTCCTCCAACTGATGGAATCAAGCCTGGGTTACCTGCTGCGTAGCATTCAGGTGGGCATCTCAGCCGAAGGTGGAGGCACGACCGTGCCGCAATATCCGGAAGAGGTGCTGCGCGAGACCGTGAACAATGCCCTCGCGCACCGTGACTACTCCGTGGACAAGCAGGTGATCATCGCCATAAACCCTGGCGTCCATATCTCCATCCGCAATCCGGGGAGGTTCCGGCCAACCCTCATCATCGAGGATGGAAACGCTGCCATTCCCGTCCGGCGCATTCTGCCGGAAGCCAAGCCGCGCAATCCCAAGCTGGCGGACGTGCTGCGAGTGTATCGCAAGTGGGAGGGGCGCGGCATTGGTATGGCTACACTGGTGAATCTGTGCCTGGCTAATCGGATTGATCTGCCCTACTACCGGATTTATAGCGAGGAAGTCGGCCTGCATTTGTGTGCCGGGAAACTGCTGGATGAGCGGATGGAGCGGCTGTTCGACTCGTTTGACCAGCACATTGCGGCCCGGCTGGAAGGTGGCAGCCTTGCCGGGGAGCAGAAACTGGTGCTGGCTTACTTGATTAAATCCGAGTGGGCCAACGAGCAGTTGGGTTACACGATCTTGTTGACGCCGGACAACAACCACTTTGCCGCATTGGCCAGTTTGGAGAAGGCCGGGTTGATCGGCAAACACGCCATCAGTACAGCGGCGTATCCAGTGTACGTGGCGGATCGGGTGCTTGTGCAACGGTCTTATGCGCGCGAATTGCGGGACATGTTTGGCGGGGTCTTCGGCGAATTGGATGAAACGGCAAAGGCGGCGTTGGACGTGGTCTATCGGCACAATCACTTTTGCGCCAGGAAGCCAGTCAGCGCAAAACAGGCGGCTTTCGCGCTGTGGCTCGAGCGCAGCGGTCCTGAGGGCGGCATCAAGGAGTTTGACACATTCTATCGGAAAGTGCGCAACACGTTCAACAAGCTCCAGCAGGCCGGTTTTGTCGAAAAGTTGGAAGGGATCCGCGGCTACGTTTTGCGGGAGGACTTCAAAGCGGCCCAACTGCTAAGGTCCTACCGTTGATTATCAACGGTTTATATCGACAAATGCGAAATCTGGGTTAAGCTAAAAACATGAAGACCCGAGTGAAACAATGGATGATTTCTCGTGCCAGCCTGCTGGCGTTGCTTGGCGTTACCGCAATCTCAGGCGATTATTCCGCCAACGCCGCTGCCCAAAGCCTGCAAGCCGGTTTCGGATTCCGTGATATCACGCCCCCGCTGCCGATCCACCTGGCCGGTTATGCCGCTCGCAAACGGCCGGCCGACCGGGTGGATGGCACGCTCGAAGCGCAGGCGGTGGTTTTTTACAATCCTGGCGGTGAAAAAGTTGTTCTCATCACCATCGACAATTGCGAAGGGAGCCGGGCTTTTCTGGCGGCACCCATTGATGAAATCTCCAAGCGGCATGGCCTTCAAGCCGGCCAGGTCATGACTACTTTCACGCATACCCATTCGGCGCCTTTGCTGCCGCAAACCTTGGAGACCATGAACCTGCTGGCCCCGGCGGATAACCTCCGGATTCAGGAGTATGGGAGCTTTCTGCAAAAACAGCTCGTCGCGGCGGTGGACATGGCCATGGCGGATCTGCAGCCAGCCATTTTGGAGCATGGCCAAGGGACGGCCGGTTTCGCTATGAATCGCCGGGTATTCCGGGAAGATCGGGTCGATTTCGGGGAAAACCTGGATGGCCCGGTGGATCACGAGGTTCCCGTGCTTTGCATTCGCGGGACCAACGGAACTGTGCGCGCCATCCTTTTCGGTTATGCCTGCCACGGAACCACTTTGGGCGGGGACGATTTTTACACCGTTTCCGGTGATTTCAGCTCTTACGCCCGGCAAAATGTGGAGTCACTATACCCCGGAGCCATGGCCATGTATTTGCCAGGCATGAGTGCCGACATCAATCCCTCCCCGCGCTCAAGTTTGTTGGATGCCAGGCGCCACGGTTTGGAATTAGCGGGTTCCGTGGTGGGAGTGCTCAAGCGCCCCATGCGCCCCGTGCCGGGCTTTTTCCATTATTCGTTCAGCGAAATAGACCTGCCCTTGGCAACCCCACCCACCCGTGAACAATTGCTCAAAGACGCCCAAAGCAAGGATGATTATGTCCGCCGCCGGGCGGAGCAATACCTGGACCGGTTAAACCGTGAACAACCCCTGCCCAAAGCCATCAAGCTGCCGGTGGCCGTGCTCCGGTTCGGTTCGGATTTGACTTTCCTGGCGATGGGCGGTGAACCGGTGGTGGATTATTCCATCCAATTACGGCGGCTATTTGGGGAGATTCATCCTTGGCGGATCGGCTACGCCTTCGATATCCCGTGCTACATTCCCTCGGCCCGCATTTTGAAGGAGGGTGGATATGAGGCCGATTCCAGCCTCATTTATTACGGTTATTACGGCCCTATCAAAGGCCAGGCGGAAGCCATGATAATTCAGCATTTCACCAAACTCATCCAGCAAACCCGGTAATCGATCCGCTATGGGGCCAGCGCGGTTGGCCTAACGCTTGTCGGTGGGGTGGTGGCGGGGCCTTCGATTTTATTCAATGCATTAAGCGCCGGCAGGGTCAGATCCGTGGGGGGGCCTTTGACCATTTCCCGCAAAACAGGCAGGGCATTGCTGGCTTGCGTGCCATAGGCGCTCAAGGAATTGACCGCCGCCCGGCGCACTTCCATGGCTGGATCATGCACCAACCCCAACAGCACCGGCAGGGTCAATGCCGGCTGGTTGGTGTGCCAGCCCAAGGCTTCTGCCACCACGCTGCGGCCGTAAGCGTCCGCCGTTGGGCAAGCTTGAATCAATTGGGGTAATTGCAGCTCCGCCTGGTCTTTGACCGTGCTAAAAGCAGCCGCACTACAGCGCCGCGCCGCCAGGCTGGGGTGGTTGAAATACCGGATCAACTCCCTGCGGCCGGCTTCGCCCAGCATGGCTAAAGCGGTGCTGGCATACCCCGGATTGACGCCGCGATTGAGCATGCGGGAAATCTCCGGGACAGCCGGGACCGCTTGCTTTCCCAAGCACTTGAAGGCTATCACGGATTGATAATGGAGATCGACGACGTTGATTCGGAAATAACGCGCCAGGCCATGCCGGACACCCCAGTTTAAAAATCCTTCACGGAGGCCAGGCTTTCGGGATTGGATGATCTGCAGCAATTTGGGCAGCGAGTTAGTGCCCATGGATTGGATGGCTGCCACCGCCTGGTCGCTCTGTTGTCCCCCACCCCACCGCAAATCGCGGATCCAAAGGCTTAGAGCCCTTCCCTGGCAGACTGGATCTGGAACCCGTCGGATAACTTGGACGATCCAAAAAAAAGCCAAGCCAAGCCCCAGTATGACTCCCAGCCAATGATGACGTTTCATTTGATACACATTGGATGAAGAATAAAGGGGCGCAGGTTAAAAAAGGGCCGGGGCTTGGTGGCTTGCTGGCGGAGGTGGTTGCAGTTCGGCGGCTTGAAGCTCCCGCGGCGCATGATCCAAGGGTGCTGCTTCCTCGATTTCCACTCCGGCGGGAATGCTTTCAAATTCTTTGAACTTGCGGGCGCTGCTCAGCACTCGCGTTTCCAATGAACCGCATGCGCGATTATAAGCCTCCACCGCATGGCCTAAATTTTTGCCCACCTTGATCCAATGATCGGTCATATCAGCCAGGCGTTTATACAACTCGACACCCAAGTCGCTGATCGCCTGGGCATTCTCCGCGATGTTTTCCTGGCGCCACCCGTAAGCTACCGCCCGCAGCAGGGCAATCAAGGTCGTGGGCGTGGCCAGGATGACCCGCTGTTCCACTCCCGTCTCAATCAAGGCCGGATCGAACTCCAAGGCCGCGCTGAAAAAATGTTCCCCGGGCAGGAATAAAACCACAAATTCCGGGGCGGGCTGGAATTGATCCCAATAGGATTTGCGGCCCAGCGAGGTGATGTGATTGCGTATTTGGCGGGCATGATCCGTCAGCTTGGTTTTCCGGGTTTCATCGTCAGTGGCCTCCACCGCGAACAAATAGGCCTCCAAAGGTGCTTTGGCATCCACGACGATGTTCTTTTTCCCTGGCAGGTGGACCACCAAGTCCGGCCTTAAGCGCCCATCTTCCGTGTTCACGCTGGGTTGTTCGACAAAGTCACAATGGTGTACCATGCCCGCCATCTCCACCACCCGCTTGAGCTGGATTTCGCCCCACCACCCGCTTGAGCTGGATTTCGCCCCAGCGCCCGCGCACGGTGGGCGCCCGGAGGGCCTTCACCAGGTTGGCTGTTTCACCACGCAATTGGGCTTGGGTGTCAAGGAGGCACTTGACTTGCTGCATCAATCCCTCGTAGGCCCCAATCCGTGTTTTTTCCAGCTCCTGGACTTTTTGGTCGAACTTTTCCAAGGATTCCCTCACCGGCACCACCAATTGCCCAATAGTCTGCTGCCGTTGCAGAAGATCATTCTGGGCAACTTCCTGGAATTTCCCCAGCGCGGTCTGGGCAAGATCCAGAAAGGAGCGGTTGTTGTTGTTAAGCGCTTCCGCCGATAGAGCCTTAAAGGCGTCGGCCAGCCGTTGCTGGGCTTGGTCCAGTAAAACCAGTTTTTCCGAGGTTTTCTTTTTCTCTTCCTCCAATTGGGTGGAGGTTTCCGACAGTCTGGAGCGCAGTTCGCCAAGGGCTGTTTGCTGTTGCTCTTTTTCCTCCTCCAGCCGCATTGCCTGTGCCTCAAGCTCGGGTATCCGGCGGTTTTTTTCTTCGGCGGTGGCGCGCTTCTGCGCCTCGGCCTGGAATTCCCGGCGCAAGACCTCCAATTCGAGGTTTTTCTGCTCAAGGATGGCTCGCCATTCCAGCAGTTGCAGCTCCTGGCCTCGGGCTCGTTCCAGCAAAGTGGCCTTTTCGGATTCCAGCGAGGCTTTGCCGATTTCCGAGGCGTGCTCAATTTTAGCCCGCAGCCAAAGCCATGTGAAGAGACAGCCCAAGGCGATTCCCGCCAGGCAAAACACCCCCGATGTCCAGTCCTGGTTCCAGACCAGCCCTTGGAGTTGGCTTATGGCAATCCGAGTGGTCATAGGAGTTGATTTTTTAGTTTAATGCCTAATGATGCTTCCCTTGGTAACGAGGATATGCTCGTTGGAACGTGAAAACAACCAGATTTGGACCCAAGGATATTGCGCCGGACCTTCAAATACGAGGGGCCACGGCCGCCGATGCGGATCGTGTCATCCGCTTATTTGACGGCCATTTGCGCAGCATGAATGCCTCCCCCGATCCCCAGCTGGACGCCGATATGCATGATTTCCCTGCCGCCTACGCACGGCCTGGTGGCTGCTTTCTGGTGGCGGAGAATCCGCAAACTGGCGCTTTGGCAGCCATGTGCGGCTTGCTGGATGGCACAGTGCGCCGCTTGCATGTCGCAGAGTCATGGCGCGGCAGGCAGCTTGCCCGCCAACTGGTTTTATGCCTGCTAGGGGAGGCCCGAGACACCGGGTTACGCTCTGTGTCGGGTGTCGTCGCAACTGCCAACCAGCCAGCTCAAACGATTTTCCGCCAATGCGGTTTCCAATCCACAGGCCGCCGCCCTGCTCATCCCTTGATGGCTCATTGCGAGCTGCTGGAGTTGCCACTCTCACCGCCCGCTTCGCAGCCGGTGGCCATGCTGATCAGTGGTAATCCACCAGTCACAAAGCTATTAAGCGAGCAGTGGCGGAATCATTATCAACTGGTGATCGCCTTGCCGGAGTGGACGCAAACTCAAAGCCAAAGTGCCGGAGTGTTCCGGCTCTTGTTCCGGCCAAAAGGCCTGGCGGACTTGGAATTTTTGGCAAATTGGTGCGAAGTGATGCTTGGTGGATGTGCTTGTGTGATACACGATCTCAGCGTTTTCCCCGGGGGTGAGGCTGGTTCCGCGGTTTTTGATGAACACCTTCGCTGCGGATACTGGACCGCCGAGGCTTTTGAGCGGTTGTTCAGCCGCCAATCCCAATCGCGGCTGGTTTTTCTGGCGGACCACTTTTCCACCGATTCACAAGTTAGCCCCTGTGCCTTGGAGGAATTCAAAAAGCAACGGGGTATTCCCCTGCTGGTTCAATCCTTAAACGATCTCTGGCGGGATGGCTCCGCCACTTGCTGCGCTATGGTCTGGCCGGAAACGACCAAACCTGAGGCAAAGGCCGCCACCTCGGCAGAATTATTGTTGATGGCAAAAAGCTTGGAAAACATCCTGGAATCCAATCCGGGAAGCAGCAACGGCAGTATTATTCACCTTTGAACAGGCGGATGCTGAAATTTATTAATAAATCGCAAATCGTAATATGTTGATCATCAGAACCTATCTGGCAGCCAGCTCCATCCATGGGCTGGGAGTCTTCGCAAATGAAAACGTGGCTCCCGGTCGCATTATTTCCCGGTTCATGCCGCCCTTGGATGTCACCTTGCCGCCCGAATATATTCCGATCCTTTCACCGGCTGAGCAGGAATACCTCAAGATTTATGCCTACCACAGCATTTTTTCCCAACTTTATGTCCTCACTGGCGACCATGACCGGTTCATGAACCACAGCGATGATCCGAATGTCGGAATGAACCCGGATGGCACCTCCACCAACATCGCCCTGCGGGAAATCGCAGCCGGGGAGGAATTGACCTGCGATTATCGCACCTTTGACGCGGATTGGAAAACCAAGCTGGGGGTGGCCTGAGTCCCCTGCCCCTCTATGCGCCTGGCAACCGATTACGATCAATGGTACGACGGGATTTTCAGTGGCCAAGGCCCGGTTTTTTCCCGCATGGCCTTCACCAAGGGCGGATTGCCTAAACGAGCCCAATTTGACTTGTTTAATAAAATGCAGCTGGCCACGCCGCCGCACGGGCTGGTCAGCGAATTGGCGGAACGGATTCGGATTCCCATTTTGGGAGAGAATGCCCCTGGCGAATGGGCGGAAGATTTAAAATGCCTCGTTTACCTGGACGAATGCGCACACCGCGGCGAAGGGAAGACGGTCTTGTCGCTGGCTGATGCCTGTTGCCAGTATCCTGGGCATTTCGCCTCATTGTTTGTGCCAATTCCTGGCGGTCCGGTTGCCTTTCGCATGGTCCGCTTCGGGCGTTTGGCTTTTTGGCTGCGGCAGGAAGGGCAGCCTGGCAACTGGCAATCCAATTTTCTCGACCAGGAAACCGTTCTGCGCAAGTGGACGCCAAACTCAAACAATCCCATTCCCCGAGTCCTCTGGGCGATTGACTTCCTGCCTACTCCCTTCGGCCTCCTAGCCGTGGACTTCAACACCGCTCCACAATTGGTTACTTTGGGCGAGGAAAAAAGCCTGGCGGAGGATGAAATCCGGGCTGAACTGGCTTTTGCCGGGCAGAATTATCCTGATCACCTGAACCAGTTTTAGCCGGCTCCCAGCAGGCATCGAATAAATCTGGAGGATCACCCTTCCTTGAAAAATGAACAAAGGATTTGCTTCGTTTTCGTTTTCCAGTAAGTTAAACTTAGATATTGGCGATCAGTCGTTTCAAGGCATGGTAGATCTTCAGTTGAATATTTCTTCAATGATGATTTGAAATCCGAGCGTCGGGAACAGTCTGGAAAAGAGCAAAAGGCCTTTTTTTGGTGTTTGGCGAAAAAGCGATGCCGGTTCGGGTGCTTTGCACGGCAAAGGGTGGTTCCCAGCTTTTTGGTGAGGTCTTGAAGGGCTGATATTTCAGATAAATTTTTCCGCCTTCAGAATTCCGCCCTTTGCCAGTCAGCTAAAGGAATTTCTATCCAAGTCGCGTGGGAGGAAATCAAAAAATGCAACGATCTTCAGCTAAGTCAACGGAGAACACTGCGCTCGCGCTGGCTCATAAGGGGGATGCAGACGCCCAATTTGGATTGGGCTTAAAATACTCCCTGGGGGCCGTGCCGGATTATCTTCAAGCGGCGGATTGGTATCGCAAGGCAGCGGAGCAAAACCATGGCCTGGCACAATTCAATCTCGGGATGATGTATGCCTCGGGACAAGGTTTGGAACGCGACGCAGGCCAATCCACACAGTGGTTTCGCAAAGCCGCTCACCAAGGGGACGCCGGTGCGCAGTTCCAGATGGGCAACACCTGTCAGCAAGCAAGCTGTTGTGGTCCAGCAGAGGAGGCAACCGAAGCGCTGATAGAGGCATGCAAGTGGTTTAATTTGGCGGCAGCACAAGGATACCGCGGTGCAAATGACGCTTGGGCTTTAATTCAATGCCGAATGACCCAGGCGGATATAAAAAATGGCAACCACCGCGCCGCAGTCTTTGTGGCCCACCCTGCCATTCCGCCGATGCCCGGAAATTTATCAGGGGGTGGCCCCGCCAATGAAACGCCGGATTCAAAATCCTGGGGCCAGCCACCCGCGAAAAACCAACCATCAACCGCAAAAGGCAATAAGATATGATTGAAAGGCAAGACCATAACCGTGCTGACGACCGTCCGAAAGACTGGCTCCATTTCCGCATCCACGTCGGGGAGCAGTTGGTCAAATCCCATTTCAATCGTTATCAAGCAGGCCTGATATTCCTTTTGTTGGGAAGCGCCATTAGCTTGTTGGTTTGGGGCATGTCCTTCTGAGTGCGTTTTTTCAGCGAATATACTTCAAGTACTCGGAAAAATTGTATCAGTTCCACCACCTCCGCCTCCAGGTTCGCGTTGGAGTTTTCCAGATAGCCTTGCACCAGTTCGCAGGTCTGGTTTTCTCCAGGTAAAAAAACCTCCGGTGGTCCGGAAGATTCGGTGGCACGAAAAAGAATGGGTGCCTCCAACCGCAAACCGCCTGCATTTGTGAACCGGCACAATTGGATCTGGAAGGGCCAAATGCCGCCCTTACTGAAGCAATCCACCTGCCCCTTGGGGGAAATTTGAAAGTTCGTCGTTCCCATGGGAATTGGCTGAAAGCCGCTCCGCAACGCATAACCGCTTGAATTCAGGACTTTGCCCTCGCCGCCAATAGAAAACTGGCCATCCCGGGTATAAGCGGAAGTGCCATCAGGCATTTCCACTTCAAAGAACCCCTCGCCGGCAATCGCCAAGTCTAGCATTTCGCCAGTATGCAGCAATTCCCCTTCGGAAAAATCCCGTTGGGGTGGGTTTGAAAAACTCATTTCCGGAGCGAATCCTTCGCCGGCCGTAGCCGGGGAGATAGCGCCAGCATTTCCGATTTGCACCCTGGGTCTGCAATTGAGGCGTTTATAACCGCAGGTGCCGGTATTCTTTAGATTTTCCGAGATTGCTGCCAAATCCAGCAGGCAGGCTTGGATCACGGGATCGTGGTTGGAGCTGGGGTTTTTTAGCTTGCCGGCGAGGAAGGCCACCAATCCCAAAACCTGTTTTTCAATAGGGGATTCATGATGGAATCCGCATTGGCCCTGGCTAAAAACTTCGCGGGCTGCGCAAACGACAATCAATTCCTCGATTTCTTGGGCCGCCTTCACCGTTGATAATTCCAAGTAACGTTGCTTTAAAACGCCGCCGTGTTTATCCCCCGGATTGGATTTCACAAACCTCCCCGATGTCTCCGTTTCGCCATAAAGATTCGGTCCCAGAACCCGCAAACCAGCAGGATTGGAGAATCCGCTTAACTGAACTTGAAAAGCCATGGTTCCGCCATCGTAATGACAAACCACCTTCCCAGCTCTCGAAACCTGGATGCGAGTGCAATGGGGCGGAATTTTTTCAAATCCGCCCGCCATTGGGTGGCCATCCGAATTCTGTGCACCTCCATTTGAAGTGGCAATCAAACGGCCGTTGCGGGTAAAAGCGGAAGTGCCATGCGGAAGGCGCACCTCAAAATATCCATCACCGAGTATGGCCAGATCCAATTCCTCATTGGTAAAGGTCAAGTCACCGGCGGGAAGGCCAGGCGGGATGAACCTCAGAGGAACGTGGTTGGTGAATAGCCTCAGAATGTTGGTTGGATTCCCGAAGTCTGCCGACCCTGCCAGGGCCGTTGAAGCCCGCCCGAGTTGCTCCTCGAAATGGATCGGCTGTCGTTGATACCCAAAGGACCATGCATTGGCCAAATTTTGGGAAATTATCTCCAAACCCTGCAAATAGGCCAGGGCCACGAGTTCTTTGCCGTTGGGAGAAGCATCGGCTTTCTCCTTAAACAATCGTGCCACCTGCTGGATTCGTGCGTCGATCAACCGCTGGCTTTTATCCAGGTTTTGTCGGGAGGTTGGAAAAACTGATCCTTTGCGCGGGTTCTGGCATCCGGTAAGGCTGGAAGCCAGCAATAAACACAACGAAGTATTTAATGCGGTTAAGATCCTCATGGTTGATTGCCTTCAGCTTGCCTTTACCTCCGACGTTTATCACTTGCGGTCATGCAGAGCACAGGAAATGCCAGACCAAACCGGACTGCCCTTATTGGCTGATCCGGAATCATGTGGCTTGGAGGGAAGTGATTGCGCCGCAGATTTTTATGCAAACCGCGAACGGAGTCGTGAATTGTAATCATGGTGGGTGGGGGATACCACTTTGCCGGCAACTTGTTCCCATATTGCTTGAGAAAGGGGCGAAAAACACCTCGAACCGGCAATATTTTCCCAAGTTTTGGACGACTCGCGGTTCAAACCTACCAGGAGACCTCAGTTGCTGCATTGGATCACGCCGGCACGCATGCTTCTGGAAGTTTCTGGATGAAATGACAGACTTAATAGCTTTGCCGGGTATCGAATTGGCTTGAGCAACAGCCTAAAAACGGCATTTTATGGATCAAAAGCAGGTGGATTCGGGGATCAAGTGTGTTCCGATCCAGCCTTTGGGAAATTCATGACATTTTGAAAGGTCCGGCATTATGAAAAACAATTTGTTTGGCGCGCCAACTAATCGCCGCCAATTTCTTTCCACCAGTGCCGCGTTGGCGGCAGCGATTACCGTCCTCCCGCGGCATGTCTTGGGCGGTGCACGGTTTGTGCCCCCCAGCGAAAAAGTGAACATCGCGCTGGTGGGTGCAGGGGGGCAAGGACGCAGCAACCTGCAATCCCTTTTCCGTGAAAACGACGCCCAATTCATCGCGGTGGCCGATCCGGCGCAATCCTTCAGCCTGGAAGAATTTTATTACAAAGGAACTGGCGGACGGTCCTCCACCCGGGAGATGATCGAAAAACAATATGCGGCCAGGACGCCCAACTTCCGCTGCACGGAGTATGAAGATTTCCGTGTGATGCTGGAGAAGGAGAAAAGCATCGATGCCATCCTGTGTGCCACGCCGGACCATCTCCACGCCTATGTTTCGGTGCTGGCCATGCGCGCTGGCAAGCATGTCTTTTGCGAGAAACCGCTCACCCACAATATTTGGGAAGCCCGCCTGGTTTCACGGATTACCAAAGAAACCGGCGTCGCCACCCAAATGGGCAATATCGGCCATTCCAGTGAGGGCATGCGGCAGACCTGCGAATGGCTCTGGGCGGGCGCCATCGGAGCCGTTCGGGAAGTCCACGCCTGGGTGGGCGCCTCCCGGTGGAACAAGAACCTGACCGGCAGGCCCACCGAGACTCCGCCAGTGCCAGCCGGATTGAACTGGGATCTCTGGCTGGGCCCGCGTGAACCACGCCCCTATCACCCCGCCTACGCCCCGGTGAAATGGCGCGATTTCTGGGCTTTCGGCGGCGGGGCCCTCGGCGACTTTATCTGCCACGATCTCGACGCCGCCTGCTGGGCTCTGGATTTGCGTGACCCCATCTGGGTCGAAGCACGCCCTGGCAGCCACATGGACGCGGAAATCTCCCCGCACAGTGAAATGGTTCACTATCAATTTGGTCCGCGAGGCGATCAGCCTCCCGTGCGAGTCACGTGGCATGACGGGGGCTTGCAGCCGGCGCTAGCGGATGATTTGCTTGAAGGCGAAAGCTTGCCTGGCCGCGGGTCATTGTTCATCGGAGACAAAGGGGTGTTGCTGTCCGGATTTGCCACCCGCCCCCGGCTGCTTCCCGAAGCCAGGAACGACAATTACCAGCCTCCTGCCAAGACCTTGGCTCGTTCCAAAGGCCACCATCGTGATTGGATAGACGCCTGCAAAGGCGGAGTCCCAGCCAGCAGTAATTTTGAATACGGGGCCCGGCTCACCGAGTTGCTGCTGCTCGGCGTACTATCCCTGCGAACCGGCAAACGCATCGCCTGGGATGCAGTCAACCTAAAAGCCAGGAACCTGCCGGCCGCCGGCGCCATCATCAAAGAAGGCTACCGTCCAGGCTGGGAACCAGCCTGATAACGCTGGTTTTGCTGCATCCCATCAGTTCCTGGCTGCCAAATAATTTGGCACGGGCAAATTGTGGCGGGGAATGGTTGAGAGCTCCTTGAACCATGCCATCGCCACTTGGCGTTGTCGGGCCACGCCGGATAAACAGAACGGGGCGAAGTACCCGCCAAAACTGAGACTGGCTAATCCTGCCAGTTTGGATTTAACTACTTTCAGGACATGATTGATTGGAAAATACAACCGCGGTCTCATGAATGCCAGGGTTGCGGACAAAAGTTTGCGAACAAGCAGCCTTATTTCACTTTACTGATTGAGCTGAAGCATCAGATGGAACGGCAGGATGTTTGCGTGCCTTGCTGGCAATCCCAGCACAGCCAGAGCGCAAACAACCGGAAAGGGTTTCTTTCCTTCTGGCAGGGTTTGTTCACGGTGCCGCCACCGGCCCCGCCGGAACCCATCTTGAAAGAGACTGCCGAATCGCTTTTGCGGAAACTTCTAGAACTGAGCGAGCCCAAGTATCTGGCGGCCTGTTTTATTCTGGCGGTAATGCTGGAGCGGAAAAGAATCCTGAAGGTCAAAGCCCAAAACCGGCAAGGCGGCCAGCGGACCATCATTTATGAGCATGGCAAAACCGGGGATGTCTTCACCATCCAGGATCCCAATCTGCAATTGCACCAACTGGACCAGGTGCAGCACGACGTTGCCCACTTGTTAGAGCATGGATTGAATATCGCGCCTTCTGAGCAGCCAGCCCAAGCCGCGCCCTCACCAGAGGTCTCAGAGGCAGGGACCAATACCTCTCCAGACCCGGTGGTGATTGAGATGCCCAAAGCGGAGGATAACGGAACCCCTCCGCAACCGCTGGAAGAGTCCACCGCTGCGGAAATTCCTGAACCTCCACCCGTTGAAAACGCGGTTTACGCGCCAAAATCGGAAACTTCCGCCCCGGATTTGCCTCCCGCAATTGATGAAATAAAAGCGGTAGTTGAGGATTCGGAGACTAGGGCAACCCCAACTTGAATTAAGCGCGCGGGCAACCCTTTTTAGCTGAAGGATATTGGTCTTACTCCAGGTAATCGGCATGGCAGACTTGCAGGAATTGATACTAACCATAGGCCACGTATTCCGCGACCCTGGCTTGCTCGAGCTTGCGTTGACCCATCCTTCATTGGCTTCCGAGGAGGGTTCTTCCCACCGCCATAATCAGCGTTTGGAATTCCTGGGCGATGCCGTCCTGCAACTCATAGTGACTGGCGAACTTTACGCCAAGTTCCCCGCTGTGGGGGAAGGCCCGTTGACCAAAGCCCGAGCGCAAATGGTCAATCGCCACACGTTGGCGGAACAAAGCCGGAGAATCCAACTGGGGCAGTTTTTGCGGCTCAGCAAAGGGGAAGAGATCCACGGTGGGCGTGATCGCCCGTCCGCCTTGGCGGATGGATTCGAAGCGCTGGTGGGGGCGGTTTTCATCGACGGTGGATTTGAAGCGGCCAAAACCTTTGTCCTTTCCCAACTCCGGGAAGATTTCGGTAAATTGGAGGTCATTCCCAATATCGAAAATCCCAAGGGTGAATTGCAGGAAATCCTGCAAGCCAAGGCAGGTGAAGCTCCGGTCTATGCCTTGGTTTCGGCAATGGGTCCAGACCATGACCGGCAGTTTGAATGCACAGTCCATCATGAGGGGATTGAACTGGGCCGGGGCGTAGGGAAAAGCAAGAAAGCGGCGGAATCCCAAGCAGCGTTATCCGCCCTGGCCGGGCTGCGGCATAAAAAACCGGCGGAAACCCGCGATGCACCCCAATGACCATCGCCGGTTCCACCTATGCCAACAGGGAGTGACCGCCCCGCCATTCTGAAGCCATGAAAAAGGGGCAACTGACCCAGTTGCCCCAATCCAGGCCCAAACCAAACCGTTCAGTTACTTTTTCTTGGATCCGCCGGAATTTTCTTTGCCCACGATTTTCCAGGCTGCTTTTTCGTCATCCGGCAACTCTCTTACCTGTGCCTTGCGAAACATCACCACACTGCCGTCATTGTGCTGTTGGAAAGCCAGGTGCCCTTCAGTGTGGGTGTTTTTGGCGTCCGTGAAATCGACCACCACCTTGTCATTCACTTTGATGATGATCCGATTGCCGATGGCGGTGATTTCCTGGGTCCACCAGGTATCGTCCTGGATCAATTGCTCAGTCACCTTGGAAAAATTATATAAACTGCCGGTTTTCTGCGGGTCAGGGCTGGTGTTTTCCACCTGGGCCTCGTAGCCCACCGGCCAACCCGGCCCCTTTTTGGCGCGGAAATACATGCCGCTATTGCCGGAGTGGTTCAGCTTGGCCTCGGCTTTGAACTGCAGGTTTTTATAAGCTTGGGGACTGATTAAATGCCCCATTGGCCCCTCGCCCACCAGCACACCTTCCCCGGTCATCCGCCAGCGGCCTTTGTCGAAGGCCTCCCAGCCACTGAGGGTTTTCCCGTCGAAAAGCGGCTCCCAGCTCGCTTTTGCGGAGGCTTTCTTGACCGCTGTTTTGGTTTGGGCTTCCGCCCCGTTTTGGACCAACATCACACCGGCACAGGCCAGCATTAGCATGAACATTTTTTTCATATCGTGGGATTTAGACCGCCAAAACCCGCCACCTATTCAGGCAAACCCGCCCGCTTATCGTCAAAACCGGGCGAAATGCTGTGGGGAAACATGCAGGCCAATCCCGCTGAAGGCTGGCGCGGTGGCCCACGGAACACTCCCGCAATCCGGCCGATTCCTGTTGCAAAACTGCTGCGCGGAGGGTGATTGTCCGCTCCCGCAGCGCATTGAGCATCGCCAGTTTCTCCGCCACCGGGTGGCTCGCCAAGGATCGCCGCAGTGTCCGTTTGCTTTCCAGAATGCGCTGAAGGTCGCAGCTCAGGTGCCGTTCGGAAGGAAGTTTCGCTCAAACTCCCACCCTCGGTTAAGGAACCTGTGCCGCGGGTCTGAGAACATTTAGCATCCAGCAGGCCGGCCTCGGCGAACTGGATTGGATCCCTGGCAGGCGAGGATTTTTCCACTTTGGTCTTTACCAACAAGGCAGCTCGGCGTAGGTAAATTCCATGGCTAAACAAATCCACGCAAATACGCATCAAATAAACCGCCGCCACTTTTTACAGCGCACCTCGGTGGCCGCCGGCATCATGGTTCTGGGAGCGCCAGCTTTGCTGCGGGGCAAAGGCCTCAATGACAAGCTCAACATCGGCATCATCGGCGCCGGGGGGCGCGGGGCTGGAAACGCGCAATCAGTGAGCCGCGAAAACATCGTGGCGGTCTGCGATGTGGATGAAAACCGCCTGAATCAATCCGGCACGGCTTATCCGAAGGCGCGCCGTTATATCGATTTCCGCAAGCTGTTGGATGAAGCCAAAGACCTGGATGCCGTGGTGGTCAGCACCGCTGAACACACCCACGCTTTCGCAACCCTGGGAGCCATCCAGTTAGGCAAACATGTTTATTGCGAAAAACCGCTCACCCACGGCCTGTGGGAAGCGCGGGTGGTGGCTGAAGCCGCCGCGAAAGCCAAAGTGGCTACGCAAATGGGCACCCAAATCCACGCCACTGAAAATTACCGGCGCGTGGTGGAATTGGTCCAATCAGGGGCCATCGGGCCGGTGCGCGAAGCCCATGCCTGGGTGAACCGCGCCTGGGGCTGGCAGACTCCGGAGGAAGCCAAGGCCCACGGTGATATTGTCAGTGTGCAGGATCGCCCGAAAGAATCCATGCCGGTTCCCAACGGCCTGCGGTGGGATCTTTTCCTGGGGCCGGCGCCGGAGCGGCCTTTCCACTCGGTGTATTGGCCTGGTCCCAAGTGGTATCGCTGGTGGGATTTCGGCAGCGGAACGATGTCCGACATGGGCAGCCATCTGAATGACCTGCCTTTTTGGGCGTTGAAATTACGGCACCCATTGACCATCGAATCCTTCGGGCCGCCGCCGCATCCGGAAATCGCGCCCGCCTCCATGACGGCCTGCTATGAATACGGCTCCCGCGGAGATTTGCCGCCGGTCAAAGTGTATTGGCACCAGGGCACGCATTTTCCGTCCCAGCACAAGGAAAAGAAGATCCCGCAATGGGGCATGGGGATCTTGTTCGTCGGGGACAAAGGCATGCTGCTGGCCGATTACGGCAAGTTCGTATTGCTGCCGGAATCGGACTTCAAAGATTTCAAAGCCCCCGATCATTTCATACCGTCCTCCCCCGGCCACCATGAGGAATGGATTGAAGCCTGCAAGACCGGCAAACCCACCGGCTCGAATTTCGACTATGCTGGCGCGCTCACCGAGGCCAACCACTTGGGCAACATCGCCTACCGGCTGGGCAAAAAGCTGGAGTGGGATCCGGTGAATCTCAAGGCCACCAATTGCCCGGAAGCCGACCGCCTGATCCGGAAAGCCTATCGCCCAGGCTGGAAATTAGCGTGACATGAAACTCGATTCCAGGAGCTGCGGGCCAGCCCTGCTGGCATCGGTGCTGGGCCTCGCCTTGGCGGGGTGCGCCCAATTGGATAAACGCACCGCCCTGGATCGTTACGTGGCTGAACCGGATGCCAACTACCGGTTCAGCCTCGCCAGCACCAATGCAGCCGGCCACTGCGCGGTTTACGTGCTGGACATGACCGCCCAAGCCTGGCTGACCACCAATGAGGTGGACCGGCCGCTTTGGAAACATTGGCTGACCATTATCAAGCCGGAAAAAGTGGACCACCGCCAAGCCTTGTTGTTCATCGGCGGCGGAGGCAATGACAAGCCGGCGCCAAAAAATGTGGATGATAACCTGGTCCGGATCGCCCAGGAAACCCATTCCGTGGTAGCCGAGCTGAAGATGGTGCCAAATCAACCCGTGCAATTCCGGGGTGAAAACCGCACCCGGGCGGAGGACGAATTGATCGCCTATACCTGGGACAAATATTTGCGCACCGGGGACGAAAAATGGCCGGCCCGCCTGCCGATGACCAAAAGCGCGGTGCGGGCCATGGACACGATCACCACCTTTTGCGGCGGCCCCTCCTTTGGCAACGTCAAGGTGGACCAATTTGTCGTGGCCGGCGGATCCAAGCGCGGCTGGACCACTTGGACCACCGCCGCGGTGGACAAACGGGTGGTGGGGATGGTCCCGATTGTCATCGATGTGTTGAACCTCGAGTCTTCCATGAGGCATCATTATGGGGCCTATGGATTCTGGGCGCCGGCCGTGGGCAACTATACCGAACTGAACATCATGGACTGGACCGGAACTCCGCAATTCCAAAAGCTCATGCAGATTGAGGATCCCTATTCCTACCGGCAGCGGTACCGGATGCCCAAGCTGATGATCAATGCCAGCGGCGACCAATTTTTCCTGCCGGATTCATCGCAGTTCTACTTCCAAGATCTGCCCGGCATCAAATACCTGCGATACGTGCCCAATGCCGATCACTCGCTGAAAGGCACCGATGCCTGGCAAAGCCTGCTGGCCTTTTACGAAGCCATCCTCAACCAGGCCGCCTTGCCCCAATTCGATTGGACTTGGGAAAAGAACGGCGCCATCCGGATCAAAACTTCCGCCAAACCGTCAGCCATCACGTTGTGGCAGGCCACCAATCCCAACGCCCGGGATTTCCGCCTGGAAACCCTGGGGCCGGTTTGGCAGAGCAAACCCCTTGCCTTGGGCACGGATGGAAGCGTTTTAGCCCAGGTTCCCGCCCCCGCCCCCGCCAAAGGCTGGACCGCCTTTTTTGTGGAACTTACTTTTCCCGGGATTGGTTCAGTCCCTTATAAATTCACCACCCCGGTGCGCGTAACTCCGGACACCGAGCCGTTCCAGTTCAAGCCGGACCACGGCGTGATGAACCGGAATTAGCCATCACTTGGCAGCAGCGGGCTTCCACTCCAATATTTGTTGGTCGGCCAGCAACCGGGTTCGCAAGGTTTCATAGGCCAGTTTTTGAACGGGCACCTGGTTTTCCATGGCCAGCACCGCGGCGGTGGCTGCCGACTGGCCGAGGATCATGAATACCGGCTCCATCCTGATGGATCCATAGGCAATGTGCGAGGAGGAAAGGCACACCGGCACCAAGAGGTTGCCACATTCGTTGGCCTTGGGAATAATGGACCGATAGGAGATCGGGTAAGGAGCCATGGGGGGCACTTGCACATCGCCTTCATTCTCCACGCGCCCGTTTTTTACAATCCTCCGGCAATTGTGTGAATCCATGTTGTAAGCGGCAAGCCCCACCGGATCTTGGGCAACTTCCTGGCCCCGGCAATGGTGTTCAGTCATGACGTAATCCGACACCATGCGGCGCGCCTCGCGAACATAAAGGGCATAGGGCCAGCCGCCCGTAGCGGGGAATTCATCCTTGCACGGCCCAAAAGCATTCATCTCCTGCCGGATGTTTTCCGGCACTCGTGGATTGGTGGCCAGAAACCAGATGAAGCCGCGAATATAATTCTCATGTGCTTTGGCAATCCGCTCCCGGGTGGCGTAGCTGGCCGCAGGATAATCGTAATTCATGCCAATAAAATCCGTGGAAAAACCTCCATTGTTGTTGATATCGGTTTTCCCGGGCACAACCCAAATGGGATGCCAAAAGGCGGCCAGTTTCGGTTTTTTTCCGGCGGCCACCAAGGCCTCCAGGTAACGGGCCAGCAATTCATAACGGGCGGCGTCAAATCCGGCCGGGGCGGAAAGCGGCAGGCGGTTCGCGGCATTGGTGGTGAAGCACAAGCGGTAGTTATAGGCTTGCACGGCACGATCCCCCTCCCCTGCCCGGCCGGCTTTGGCGGGCTGGATGAAAGGCAGCAGCCCGCTGGTTGGATTCCCTAATTTTACGTAAGGGTCCACCGCGACCGTGAATTGGTGATAGGGCGTTTGCGACCGGATCCCATTCAGCGTTTCGCCATATTGGGCGTTGGCTTCCCTGCCAATAGTGAAAGCCACACCTGCTTTGGCCATGAGGTCGCCTTCATAAGTGGCGTCGATATACATGCGGGCGCGGCAGGCCAATCCGGACTCCAGGCGTATTTCCCTGATCTGACCGCTCCGTTTCTGGACCCGCGTCAGCCTCTGTTCTGTCAAAAACCGGACGCCGTTTTCTTTCAGCAGGTCGCGGAAGGTTTGTTCGGCCACGTGAGGTTCAAAGGTCCAAGCTTCATCCCGTCCGTAATGCTGCCCCAGGCGTTTGTAAAATTGCCGGGATAATCCACCGATAGCCGCCTTGTTGCCGATGTCGGTGGCTCCCAGCCCGCCGGTGGAGAGCCCGCCCAAGTGCTTGCCTGGTTCAAGGAGGATCACCGATTTGCCAAGCCTGGCAGTCTGGACCGCGGCGATGATCCCCCCGGAAGTGCCTCCATACACACAGACATCAACCTCGGCCAGTTCCGCCGCCTGGCAAAGGTCTGTGATACTCAAAAGCCACACCAGTAAAAAGCCTGGCCACCGGTGCCGATTAAATAGCTTGAACAACTTCATAGTCGCAATAGACCCATCATAGGCAATGAAAAAGCCGTCGTGAAGCATGAATCTTCTGGCGAACACCACTATCCCTCCTTGACGCGCATCTTCCAAAGAGCCTAAAAAGAGAGCATGAAGCCAATCGCAAAGCTTTCGGAGCAGGCAAACCATCTGGCAATCCTGCTGGTCCTTTTAATCGCCTGCGGTCCCTGGCCTTGCTCGGCAGCCACCGAGGCGGCTGGCGGTGCCTTGCTGCGGCCCGCGGATTTCAAGAAGTATATCGATCAGTTCAACGCCGAGGATGAGGAGCTTTATCCGCAGCTCATACCCAATTCCCGAGCCTGGGAATTTTTGTCCGCCAACGTTCCCTTATTCGAGTGCCCGGACCGCGAGCTGGAGCGCACCTACTATTTCCGTTGGTGGACCTTCCGCAAGCATATCAAACAGACCCCGGATGGCTTCATTATCACCGAATTCCTGCCGCCAGTGCCATGGGCGGGCAAGCACAACAGTATCAATTGCCCGGCCGGGCATCATTTCCGCGAAGGGCGCTGGCTGCGGGATTCCCGTTATCTGAATGATTACTCGGTCTTTTGGTTCCAAAAAGGGGGTGATCCGCGCCGCTATAGTTTCTGGGCGGCTGATTCCCTCTGGGCCCGGGCGGCTGTCTCCGGAGATTTTTCACAGGCCAAACATTTGCTGCCGGACCTCATAAAAAACTACCAGGCGTGGGAAAAGTCCCGGCAGGATGCGAACGGCCTCTTTTGGCAGGAAGATGGCCAGGACGGCATGGAGGTGGCCATTGGCGGCACCGGCTACCGGGCAACGATCAACAGCTATATGTATGGCGATGCCACGGCCATTGCCCGTCTCGCCGGCCTTTTGGGGCAGGCCGAAGTGCGCCAAGAATACCAGGCTAAAGCGGCCACGGTAAAGAGCCTGCTGAACACCCGGCTTTGGGATGCGCAGGCCCAATTCTATAAAGTTTCCCCGAGGAATACCAATGCGGCCGCGCCACTCCGCCTGGCGGATGTACGCGAGGAGCACGGTTTCACGCCGTGGTATTTCGACGGCCTGGCGGAGAGCCACATGGCGGTGGCCTGGCGGCAACTGATGGATCCCAAGGGATTCCTGGCTCCCTTTGGCCCCACCACGGCCGAGCAGCGCCATCCCAAATTCCAGGTCGCTTATGCGGGCCACGAGTGCCAGTGGAACGGCCCCAGCTGGCCCTATGCCACCGCCATGACCCTGACGGCGCTGGCCAACCTGCTGAACGGCGAGCCGCAATCCTTCGCCACCAAAGCTGATTTCATGAAGGTTCTGGATATTTATTCACGCAGCCACCGGCTGAAGCGGCCGGATGGCAAAACCGTCTGTTGGATCGACGAAAATCTGAACCCATTTACCGGCGATTGGATCGCGCGCACCTTATTGAGGCAGCGCCAGCAAAAACCGGATGAACGCGGCAAGGATTATAACCATTCCACCTTTTGCGATCTGGTGATCAGCGGTTTAGTGGGCCTGCGCCCCCAGGCCGGATCAACCGTGGTGGTGAATCCTTTGGTCCCGGAAAACACGTGGGATTGGTTCTGCCTGGACCAGGTCTCCTACCATGGGCTGGATTTCACGATCGTATGGGATAAGACAGGGAAAAAATATGGCCAGGGACCGGGCCTGCGGTTGCTGGCCAACGGCCAACTGTTGGCTCAGGCGCCCGGCTTGGAGAAATTAACCGCCAAACTGCCGCCCTTCCTCAAACAATAACGGCCGGCTACCAAGGAAAGGACCATGCTCAATGAACACGCAGCTCACCAGCGGGAAGGCGGTCAGGACCAGGCTTTGGTTGGGGAGGAATTGGCGGCTGACGGGACACTTTCTGGCCTGCGTTGTGGCCTGGGGTGGAACCAGCCTGAACCTGGCGGCGGCACCGGACAAGCCCAACATCGTCATGGTGGTGGCGGACGACCTGGGCTATTCGGACCTGGGCTGCTTTGGAGGGGAGATCCGCACGCCAAATCTGGACCGCCTGGCTGACAACGGTTTGCGCTTCACCCAATTCTATAACACCACGCGGTGCTGGCCCTCCCGGGCCTGCCTCCTGACCGGCTACTATGCCCAACAAGTTCGGCGGGATGAGCTGCCCGGCATCGCCAGTGGCTCCAGCGGCCGGCGGCCGGCTTGGGCGCGGTTGCTGCCCGAATTGCTGCGGCCGCTGGGCTATCGTTCTTATCACTCCGGCAAATGGCATGTGGATGGGCCGGTGCTGGCGGGCGGTTTCGATGCTTCCTATTCGCTCAATGACCATGACCGCAATTTCAATCCAAAACTGCACACCCTGAACGACAAACCGCTGCCGGCGGTGCCGCCCGGCAACGGTTATTATACCACCACGGCCATCGCCCAGCGCGCCTTGGATATGCTGGGGGATCACCAGGCACAGCACGCAGGCAAACCGTTCTTTCTTTACCTGGCCTTTACCTGTCCGCATTTCCCTTTGCATGCCTTGCCGGAAGATATCGCAGTTTATCGGGACCGCTATGGCGATGGCTGGGATGCCCTCCGGCGGCAACGCCTGGAGCGCCTGCAGAACATGGGCCTGCTGCGGTGTGCGCTATCGCCTTTGGAGGCTGCCAAAGTGCCCAGCTGGAACCTGGCGGAAGCAAAATTGCGGGAGCAGATTGGCTTGGGTGAAGCCGACCGCGCCATTCCTTGGGACAGCCTGGACGCTGGCCAGAAGCAATTCCAAGCCACCAAGATGTCCATCCACGCCGCGATGGTCCATCGCATGGACCTCGAAATCGGCCGGGTCATCAGCCAGCTCAAAACCATGGGCGCCTTTGAAAATACGCTGTTCCTGTTCGTTGCGGACAATGGCGCCAGCGCCGAACAAATCATCCGCGGGGATTTGCACGATCCCGCCGCGCCGCCCGGATCGGCGAAAAGTTTTCTGTGCCTGGGACCGGGATGGTCCAGTGCCGCCAACACCCCATTCCGGCTGCATAAATCCTGGGTGCACGAGGGCGGGATCTCCACGCCCCTGATCCTGCACTGGCCCCACAAGGTCACTTCGCCGGGCGCTTTGCGGCACACTCCAGGCCATCTGATCGACCTGGCGCCCACGGTCCTGGCTGCGGCCGGGGGCAACTGGCCTGAACCCCGTGCGGGCCAGCAGGTTCCGCCCCCTCCGGGGAAAAACCTCCTGCCGTTGCTGGCGGGCGATGGCGGCCTCACTCGCGACTACCTGTGGTGGGGGCACATCGGCCACCGGGCCATCCGGGTGGGCGATTGGAAGCTGGTTGCCACCGACCAAGAGCCTTGGGAGCTTTACGACCTGGCGGTGGATCGCTCCGAGTGCCGGAATGTGGCGGCTGACCATCCGCAAAAAGTGAATGACCTGGCCCGGAGTTGGACCAACCACCTGGCGGAATTCATTAAAGCAGCCAGGCCGTGAGCAGCCTTGATCCGCAGGTCAGGCCACAGGGCCATAACGCGGGCCCAGCTTGGGCGCCAGTTCCCGGCCAAGCGCCAGGAGGTGCTGGCGATCAGCCTGGCTTAGAGGCTGGTATTGGCGGGCAAATTCCACGTTCTGGATGGCCTGTTCCATGGTGAACGGGCCCACGACGGCGGCGCTCACGCCTTCGAGATCCAGGGCGTAGGCCATGGCTTGGGGGAGCAATTCGGGCGGGGTATTGCAGCCCACCCAGGCTTTCCGGTGATTGGGGAATCCGCCCTTGATGCCGGCGTAAACCTTCATGGCCACCACGCCGACATTCTGCTTGCGGCATTCGGGCAGCACCTTGCCCTCGAAATCATAAATATTGCGGTCGGCGTAATTCATCACCGCCATCATCACATCGATTTGCCTGGTTTCCAGCATCCGCAGGAAATGCGGCGGCCGGGCATGGCCGGACATGCCGATGAAGCGCAGTTTTCCTGCCTGCTTTTGGCGCAGGAGATATTCGAGTACCCCATCTTTGGCCAGCACGCGGTTCAGATCCTTCCCGCCCACATGGTGGATGTGCACCAGGTCCACGTGATCCACCTTGAGCAGGCGCAGGGATTCGGAGAAAGACTTCTCCGCCTCCGCGGCGGTTTCCACCCAGACTTTGGTGACCAGGAAGAGGCGGTCCCGCCGGCTGGGGACCAAATGCCCCAAGGCTTCCTCCGCGATGCCATATCCGCGGGCGGTATCGATATAATTGACGCCCCGGTCCATGACTTCACCGAAGATCCGGGTGGCCTCCTTGATCTCCAACCGGGCTTCCCCCACGGGCGCGGTCCCCAAACCCAGGATGGTGACCTTGGCTTGGGTGCGCCCCAGCGTTCGCATGGGCAGGGAGTCAGTGTTCTTGTTATCGGCTCCGCTGGCCGCCGGCGTCAAGGCCAGGCTGGCGCCGGCCAGGGAAACCGTGGAGATGAATTCCCGGCGGGTAACCTGATGTGCGCCAGGGCTGCGATGGGTCTGGGATTTAGCATTCATGGTTCGTGTGCGGGCAATATGCACTGGACTTCCCAATCGGTCAAACCCGCCTTTTGGCACGCCACGGGGGGCATGGTGGTGAATGGATTGGCCGCGTGGCACCGGTCATCCGTCGCCATGGTTTGCGGGGCGACGACGCTTGCCGCGCAAGGTTTTGTATCCTAATTTAGCACAGCAGTGGCGGCCAGGCATCCGCCTGGACTGCCTGAGGAAACCGATTAGAAACATGGACGAACACCCGGCGCCGTTGGAGATACGCGCAAAGTCCGAGCGTCAAGCTATGGATTGGGATCTCGTCTTGATCAGCCAGGATATCCCCGCCACGCTTTGCAGTGGCGTCCAGGGATGGACCCTCGCCGTGGAGCCTGAGGATTTCGTGAAAGCCTCTGCGGCCATCCACCAATATGAACGCGAAAACCAGGGTTGGGGCTGGCGGCAGGAGTTGGGGGACTCAGGGCTGGTTTTCCACTGGGGCATGCTGATCTGGTGCGGTCTCATTCCCATCCCTTTCATGCTGGAAACCTGGCACAACCTGCCGTTGCGCCAGCTGGGGATGGTCGATGCCCAAGCCGTCTGGCAGGGGGCTTGGTGGCGGTTGTTCACGGCGGTGACGCTGCACAGCGATGCCGCCCACCTGGCGTCCAACACCTCGATCGGCCTGGTGCTGCTGGGCCTGGTCATGGCCAGGTTCGGAGCGGGATGGGGCGCCCTGACCGCCTATTTATGCGGCGTGGCGGGCAATTTATTCGGCCTGGCCATGCGCTCCGGTGCGCATCGGAGCTTGGGTGCGTCGGGCATGGTCATGGGTGCTTTGGGAATGTTGAGCGTCTTATCCCTGGCTTACCTCCGTCTGGCCAGCCACACCCGGCCTGGGACCGGAACCGATTGGGATAAAATAACAACGGACCAATCCCAAGGCCTTGCACCTTTGCTCCAGCCCATCCCCCTGCCGCTGTTCCGCACCCGGTTTTGGCGGAAAAGCCTGGCTGGATTGTTCGCCGGCATATGCCTGTTCATGCTGCTGGGCTTGAATCCTGAATCCGACGTCCTGGCCCATTTGGGAGGTTACCTCTCTGGTCTTGTGGTGGGGGTGTTTTTGCTCAACCTCCCCTCCCGCTGGCTGGCCAGCGCCTGGACCAATGCGCTGGCGCTCCTTTTATTGGCCTGGGCGGTCTTGGGTCCTTGGTGGCTGGCCTGCCACCGATAATCCTCATTTTGCCGTTTGCTCACGGTCTTTTGCTGCCAGGCCCTTGTGGATCCGCTGCCCCTCCCGGTAAAAAATGTGCTGGATCTTGCTATTCCATTTAAAAAACGTGTCCTGGTGCCAGGCTTGAACGAGCCTCCGAGGCAAAATCCTCGCGCGACTGGCCGCCCAGATTACTATTGCCGCACATCAGCCCTCTTGTTAACATTTAACTACCATGGCCGATACCCTGCATTTTACCCTGTCGCATTTTTTGCTTTACATCAGTTTACAGATGAATAAGCTTTCGGCATGAGCGACATAACCAGTATTTTGGGTCGCATCGATCTGGGTGAGATGCAGGCTACAGACGACTTATTGCCTCTGGTTTATGATGAATTGCGCCGTTTAGCCTGCCATAAGATGGCGAAGGAAGTGCCGGGTCAAACCCTCCAAGCCACTGCGTTGGTGCATGAAGCCTGGCTCCGCTTGGGGGCTGATGCCCAGCCTGTCTGGAAAAACCGCCGACACTTTCTTGGTGCCGCCGCCGAAGCGATGCGCCGGATTCTGGTTGAAAAGGCACGCCGAAAGGCGCGGATGAAGCGGGGCGGTGGCGCTGACCATGTCGATCTGGATGAAGTAGATATCGCGGTCGAAGGCCAAACCGATGACCGGTTGTTGCAGGTCAATGAGGCCTTGGAAAAGTTTTCCGCCATGGATTCCAGAAAAGCCGCGTTGGTAAAGCTGCGATACTTTGCAGGGCTGACCTTTGAAGAAGCCGCGCGCACGCTCGATATTGCGGTTCCCACCGCCAAGGAATGGTTGTCCTATGCGCGTGCCTGGCTCAGCATCGAGATGGGCACCCCCCTGAAGATGTGACCGTGTTGTCCTTGGCTTGCAACGTCTGCTTTGTGAACTGATGCCACCGATTGGTGCCTTCAGCCAGTGGCCCAAAACCCTCCAAGCCGCAAATCTCAAAAAAATTTCAATTTGTTCCATACTTTTGGGCGGACATTGGCGCATGTATGATTAGATGAGTCATTTGCCCGACCTATGAAATCCAATGATCGACGCGAAGAAGCGATCTTCTGCGAAGCGCTGCGCCAGCCGGCGGGACCGGAGCGTAAAGCATTCCTGGACCAGGCCT
>CAYPCQ010000097.1:0-33234 GCA_964409245.1 uncultured Verrucomicrobiota bacterium | reverse complement strand
CTGCCAGTATGGCAGCCATGAGTATGTGGCGGAGCTGCGGCGGGCTGGGGTGAGGAGGAGATAAACCTTGGAAAAAGGAAAAAAACGTGGTTGAAATATTTTCTGAAGCACAAACTCCATTCCCGAAACTGCTGGTTATTACGCCCTTGCAGGGCTGGCGGTGGGTGGGTGGGGGCGTTTCCCAGGGCTTCGCCCTGGGCTGGATTAGGGCCGCCCCGTTGGGGCTTTAAAGGCCGCAACCGGGCCACGCGCCCACCAGGCTACTCGTATCGGAGTGCGTCGATGGGGTCGATGTTGGCGGCCTTGTAGGCCGGGTAGGTGCCGAAGATCAGCCCCACCAGGCAGCAGATGATCAGGCCGATGAAGACCCAATCCACCGGGATGACCGGCGGCACATTGATGTAATAGGCAGCCAGGTTGCCGCCCGCCACGCCCAGGATCACCCCCACCACGCCGCCCACCTGGCAGATGGAAATGGCCTCGATGATGAATTGGGCCATGATGTTGCGTTTCTTGGCGCCGATGGCGCGGCGGATGCCGATCTCGCGGGTGCGCTCGGTCACCGACACCAGCATGATGTTCATGATCCCCACGCCGGCGGCCAGCAGGGCGATGGAGCTGACCACCGCCACCCCCAGCCGCACGGCCAGGGTGATGGATTGGAACTGGCGGATCAGCGAATCGTTGGAAACCATCTCGAAATCATCCTCGGCGCCGGGCGGCACTTTGCGGATCTTGCGCAAAGCGCCCCGGACCTGCTCGAAGGTGTCCTCGTAGGAGGCCTGGTCCGGCGCCTGGACCAGGAGCGCCAGGCTGCGGTACCAGCTATAGCGGTTCATGCCGGAGGTCAAAGGGATCAGCAGGAAGTAATCCTGCCCGCCGCCCACCGCGCCGCCTTTGGACTCCAGCACCCCCACCACGGTGTAATTGACCCCGTCGAACTTGACCTTTTCGTTCAAGGCGGAGCCCAGCGGGAACAGCTTCTTGAACAGGCTGTAGCCCAGCACACACACGTTGCGGGCGCTGTCCAGGTCCGAATCCAAAATCGCCCGCCCATCGCCAATGACCCAGTTGCGGGCGTCGAAAATGCCGGGGGTCACCCCATCCAGGGACACGTCCGGATTGCTTTTCTCATATTTGGAGCTGGCCACATCCCGCGAAAGCGAGGTCTGGGCGGCCAGGCTTTTGGCGAGGGTGATCTTTTCCCGAAGCAGCAGGAATTCCGGGTAGCGGAGGTTTTTGCGCCGCCAGTATTTTTCCCACTTTTCGGGGCTGGTGACCGGCACGGCGGGCCACTTCTGCACTTGGAAGGTATTGGCGCCCAGCTGGCTGAGCTCGGATTCCATGGTGCTCTGCAGGGCGCGCATCGCCGTCATCACGAGGATGATGGAAAACACCCCTACGACAACCCCCAGCAGGGTCAAAACCGACCGGAGCTTGTGCGCCCACAAGGCGCCCATGGCCATCAGGAAACTCTCCTTGATCTCGGCTCCCAAGTGGAGGTGGCCCGCCTTCCGGGGCCGGGGGGATGGGGCGGCAGGGTCACTCATAGCGCAAGGCATCCACCGGGTTCATCCGGGAGGCACGGTAGGCGGGCAAAAAGCCGGAGATGACCCCCGTGGCCAGGGAAACCGCCAAAGCCTGGCCAATGATGGAGAACGACATGCTGGTGGGCAGGAAATGCGCGATGACGAGGCTCAAGGGATAGGCAATCATCAGGGCCAGCAGGCCGCCAAACAGGCAGATGCCGGCGGACTCGATCAGGAACTGGAGGAGGATCGTGCGGCGCTTGGCGCCGATGGCCTTGCGGATGCCGATCTCGCGGGTGCGCTCGGCCACGGAGACGAACATGATGTTCATGATGCCAATGCCGCCCACGAAGAGCGACAGGCTCGTGATGAACAGGCCCACCGAGGCGATCAGCCCGCTGAGCTTCTTGAAGACCTTGACGAAGGCATCCTGCTGGTTGATGGCGAAATCGTCCGGATCGCCCGGCCCCAGGCGGCGGACTTTGCGCATGATGCCGCGCAGCTCCTCCACCGCTTCGTCCATCTGGCGCATATCCCCGACCTTGGCGGTGATGGTCACCTCCGGCCAGCGGCTGATGTCGCTCATATACCGGGAGATGGGCAGCATCACCCGGTTGTCGAAGTTGATGATGCCCAGGAAATCGCCGATCTTATCGACCACCCCCACCACTTCGTAGGAATAGGATCCCACGGAGATCTTCTTGCCGAGGGCTGGCTCATGCGGGAAAAAATTGGCGGCCAGGTCGGCGCCCAGCAGGCAGACGGGACGGCAGCCATCGACCTCCTGGGCATTGAGGAAGCGGCCCGTTTTGATATTCAGGCTGCTGACCCGGGCGGTGTCCTCGGTGCAACCGACAATCTGGACTGAGCTGGCGCTGCGGCCTTTGTATTTCACGCTGCGCCAATCCTCGGCCATGGGCGCCACCGCGGAGCAGAGCGTGGCCTGCTTGGCCACCTGCAAGGCGTCCCGCAAATAGATGATGCGCCGGTTGCGCATTTTCCACCACTCGTCGTTGCCGAACCAGGAGAACCGCTGCACGTAAAGGATGTCCGAGCCAATGGCCGAAATGCTGCTGAGGAAAGCCTTGTTCAAGCCTTCGATGGCGGTGCCCATCAAGGTGACGGTTACGATCCCGATCACAATCCCCAGGGTGGTCAGACCGGCGCGCATTTTATTGGCCAGGATGGCGCCGAAGGACACCCGCAATCCCTCGCGGAATTCAGTGAAGAGGTTCATGCGGCGGCCGGCGCGGCGGCGGGGGCCAGGGGACGGCCCGCCTGGGTGTCATCGCTGGCGATGCGCCCATCCCGCAGGCGGATGATGCGCCGGGCGTGGCGGGCGATGTCCTCCTCGTGGGTCACCAGGATGATGGTGTTGCCCTGGGCGTGCAGCACGTCGAAGATGCCCATGATCTCCTCGCCGGTTTTGGAGTCCAGGTTGCCGGTGGGCTCGTCCGCCAGGATGATGGAAGGCTGGTTGACCAGCGCCCGGGCGATGGCCACGCGCTGGCGCTGGCCGCCGGACAGCTCGTTGGGCTTGTGGTGCATCCGGTCGCCCAACCCCACATGCCTGAGCGCCTGGCGGGCCATTTCCCGGCGCTCGTCCGCGGGCATGCCGCCGTAAATCAAAGGCAATTCCACGTTGTGGAGCGAATTGGAGCGTGGCAGCAGGTTGAAGGTTTGGAACACAAAACCGATCTCCTTGTTGCGCACCTCCGCCAGCTCGTTGTCGTCCATGTGGCTGACGTCGGTCCCGTTCAGCTCGAAAACGCCGGAGGTGGGGGTGTCGAAGCAGCCGATGATGTTCATCATGGTGGATTTGCCCGACCCGGACGGCCCCATGATGGCCACGTATTCGCCCCGGCTGATATGCAGGTCCACCTCGCGCAGGGCGTGGATGGTTTCACTGCCCATCACATACTGTTTGGTGATTTTCTTAAGCGTGATCATGGACCAATGCCCGGTAGCTGCGCCGCCCCGCCCGCCAGGGCCTACTTCTTCTCCTCGTCTTTCTTCTCCCCGTCTTTTTTGAAATCTTTTTTCTGGTTGTCCACCTTGATCAAGCCGCCATCTTTCAGATCCCGGGCGATGGCCTTGTAGCCCCCGGAGACCACTTCCTGCCCCTCCTCCAAGCCTTCCAGGATTTCCACGTAGGAATCGTCGCTGATGCCGCGCTTCACGGGCGCCAAGGTGGATTTGCCGTCCCGGACCAGGAAAACCACTTCGATCGGCTTGGGCGGCTCATTGGCTTTGCGGCCAGTGGCGGCATTGGTGGCATTGGCGGCACTGGCGGAAGCCACGTTGGTGGCGGAGGAATCGGCCTTGCCCGCGGTTTTTTTCCCGGCTTTTTCATCGGGCATGCGGGTCGTCACGCTCTGGGTCGGCACCGTGATCACGTTGGTCCGGTACCGGGTCTCCACCTCGGCGGTCACCGACATGCCCGGACGGAACGATTCCTTGGCGGAAACACGGATGCGCACCTCGAACTTGGTGGCGTCCTGCTGGGTGCCCATGCCGAAGCTTTTGGCCGTGTTGGCGATTTCCGAAACCACACCCGTGAACTTTTTGTCGCGGAAGGCATCCACCTCCAGGCGCGCTTTCTGGCCGGTTTTGATCAGCACGATATCCACCTCCCCGATATCCACCCGGGCTTCCATGTTGCTCAGATCGGCGATGGTCATGACCTCGGTGCCTTGGTACATCGCGGTGCCCACCACCCGCTCCCCGAGCTGGGAATTGAGCTTGCTGATGGTGCCCGACAGGGGCGAGAAAAAGGTGCATTTCGCCAGATCCTCCAGCGCCCGGGTGAGGTTGGCGCGCGCGTTCTCCATCTGGTGGGTGGACGACTCAAAGGTGGCCTTGGCCACCTCATAGGTTGTTTTCACTTCCAGGAAGGCCGAATCCGACACCAGGTTGTTTTTGAAAAGCCCCTCGATGCGCCGGCTTTCCTCTTCCGCCTTCCGCAGGTTGGCCTTGGCGAGGGTGTTCTGCGCCTGCGCGGACATCCAGCCCGCGTTGGCGCTGTTGGTGGCGGACATATAGGTATCGGGCTTGATGCGCATCAGCAAATCGCCCTTTTTCACCTCCTGGCCCTCCTTGACCGGCAATTCGATGATTTCGCCGCTGACCTCCGGGCTGATTTTCACGTAAACCACCGGCTGGATCTTGCCGTTGGCCACCACCAGCTCCGTCAAATTGCGCCGCATCACCTTCTCGGTTTGCACGATGGTCACCGGCTCCGGGCGCCGCCAATAGGCATAGGCGCCCAAGCCCGCCAGGGTCAGGGCGATCAAACCGAGGACAACCAGTTTTTTCCGGCTCTTCTTTTTTCCATTGCTCATGCGATACCTTCGTAAAGACACACGGGGCGCTCATTAGTTTCAATTTTCAAAAAAATCATGAAAACAGACGGCCCAAGCCGAAAAAGAGCGCGCTCACCCCAAACCAGATCGAATATAGACAAGCGGCCGCCTTCCACCAGGCAACCCGCCCCAGCCTGGCCAGCCCCAAGGCGAGCACCGCCACCTGCCACAGCGTCAGCACATTAAGCCCGGTCAATACAGTATGGAGCGGGTTGTGCAGATCAAGCTCTTCCACGAAAAAAGCGGGGCCGGGGGTGACCATGCCGTTGCCTTTGGCTGCCACCAACAGGCTGGTAACCAGCACATTAAGCACCTGGATCATGCCCGCCAGGGCGGTGATTTCGAGGGTTTTGCCATATTCGATCACCGCCGAAAACAGGCGGGTCCCCAGCAGCCACAAGACCAGCGCGTAGAGGAACAAGCCAGCCACCGTGAACACTCCCCCCGCCAGGATGCCGGTGATCCTCAGGAAGTTGGGCGTCAGCAATCGCTGGGTGCGATCATCGGCGGCATCGGCCTGGTCGGCGGTCAATTTGCCAGCTTGCACCATTTTTTGGACCTGGCGGGCGCTCTGCTCCCGGATTTGCAGGACCACCGCCGGCTTGGCAAACCGGATCCAAACCCCCGCCGCCATGGCCAGCAGCAAAACCAGCGTGGGCAGCAGCCAATTCCCCGAACAGGGAGGGCTGGACCGCACCTGGTCAAAAACCTCCCCCGGTGTGGCATACATGCTCAGCATCCGGTTGCCCAAGCTCATCGCTTCGCCCGGAACACCGCCGCTGGCTGCATCACTATTGTTTACCATGAACCTGAAATTACCACAAAACCATTCCACCAGGCATTACAGAACTTTGACGGGTTTATAGTCGCAACCGCTCGCCGAAAGGTTACAGCATCAAAAGAGAATCCCCCGGCCGGGCTGCAGGCTCCCGTCCACCAGGATCAGAAAAAGAACCAAAGGACAGGCCTGAAAGCCCATTTACTGGACCATCCCGAAATTGACCGCTCCGCATTCCCATTTTTGTACTGGATTTGGGGATGTTTTGGACCTGCCAACCTCAATAAGGATGTGCGGCTGCCACCGGCGTTCCTCCTCACCCTGGCCCCAGCCCTTGGGAATTCCCCCCCCCATTTCCCGGTTCAAATCAGGTTCACTTTTAGGAACCGTCAACAGCCCGTCTTTTGGCGGCGGTTTTAAAGCGCTGCCGAATCCAGGAGTTCAAAGTGCACGCGGTTGCGGTTCCAAAAGGCGGGATTATCCAGCGCCTTGAAGGCGGCTGAATTCCTACGGGCTATCCCTTGACTGGACCGCCGGGGGCGAGGCAGGCTCATCCCAAACACAGAACACAACTGCTTATGCTCAAACACATCAAACTCTGGATGCTGGCACTGGCCTGGCCGGCGCTGGGACCGGCCGCTGCGGGAAACGCGGATGGCGCCGGGAATACCTTCCTCGCAAGCCGTATCGTGGGGAAGGATTTCCTCTCGGAAACCATCCGCATTGGCGATCTGAACCGCGACGGCGCGCCCGATATCCTTTTCGTGCAGGATCTCTATGGCCCGCGCCTCATCACCTGCCTGACGGCCACCACACTGAAAGGGGAAATCCTGTGGCAGCACGGCACCCCCTCCAAGGACAACGGCCGGGCTTATTGCGACTTGCCCGTGCAGATTTACGATTGGGACCGCGATGGCGTCAATGAGGTGCTGTATGTCCAGCAGGCCACCTACCTGGACTCCCCCCCGGCCACGGCCCAAAACATCCGCGAACGGGCCCCTCGCTATGCGGGCAGCGCCAGCATGGTGGTCCTGGATGGCCGCACCGGTGCGGAAAAAATCCGTTTCCCGCTGCCCGCCCCCGCAGATGACAGCTTCCTCTTCGCGGATCTCACCGGCCGCGGCCGGCGGGAGGATCTGGTGGTGAAGGATCGCTACTGGAACCTGTGGGGTGTATCCCACGAGGGGAAAACGCTCTGGAGCTACACCGGATCGGTGGGCCATTACCCGGCGGTGGCCGATGTGGATGGCGATGGGCGGGACGAGGTATTCGTGGGCTTCGCCTTGATCGATCACGATGGCCGAGTCGTTTTCCAAAAGGATGCCCGGGGTGGCCACCAGGACGCCACCTTCATTGTCAAACCGCCGGATGGCCAGTGGCGGCTTTTATTCGGCAATGGCGGCATCCATTGCCTGGACCACACCGGATCCATCCTTTGGGAACATCCCCTGGGCGAAGCGCAACATGTGGTGGCCGGCCATTTCCAAACCGGTTCACCGCTGCAATTCATGGTGGTGGACCGCACCCCCGTGCCCGCCCACCGCCGCGATGCCAATGCCTGGGCCCACCTCTACCTCTACGGCCTCGACGGGCGCGAGCTTTGGAAACGCCAGATGGCCAAGGGCGAATGGTGCATCGCCCCCCGCCTGATCCAATGGCTGGGGCCCGGCCAGCCGGATTGCGCCCTGGTTTACGGCTTTTCCGTGGAGCGCCAGGGTCCGCCCAAACCGGCCCGCCTGTACAACGGCCAGGGGGAAATCCTGGACTATTTCCCCCTGCCCTCCGAGCCGCTGCCGGGGGAAAAGGATTACTGCCCGGACTGCTACGGGATGGCGGCGGATGTCTGGGGCGACAGCCGGGAGGAGGTGATCCTGTTCGGCTCGCGGGGCTTTGGTGTGTATGCCAATGCCCGGCCGTTTGAGCGGCCCTCGCTTTACAACATGACGCTCTACCCGGGGGAATGATGGGTGAGCCATGATCCCGATCCACGAATTGCTCAGCCGCATCCGGTGGGATCCTGAATTTGCCCAGGGGCGCTTTGAGCTTGGGTATTTCGACCGCCACCAAGCCACCATCCAAAGGGTGGCTTTCGAGACCATCACCTTCCCGGAAGGCGCCAGCGGCGCCTTTGAATTGTTGGATGCTGAAACCGGCCATACCCGGCACATCCCGTTGCACCGGGTGCGGGAAGTGCTGAAAGACGGGCAGTTGATCTGGCAGCGGGGGTGAAATCCGGCCCACCCATCCCGGCCCTGAGGCTGGCAGGCAGCGGAGGGGGCTACTTTTTCAACCCTCGAAGGTGTTCATCGAACCAGCCGGCGAGGATCTGGAAATCGGCGCCGATCTCCGGCCAGCCATGTTCCTTGCCCGGACGGTTGATCAGTTTAGCCTCCACCCCGGCGGCTTTGGCTTTTTGGATAAAGGTCTCGGCCTGCTGGATGGGAACCAGTTTGTCGGCATCGCCATGGATGATGAGGGTGGGCGGCAGGTTGGAGGTAACAAAATAGATCGGGGATATGGCCCGGCCGAGCGCCTGGCGGCCTTCGGCGGTGTCCGATTGGGGGCCGAAAGCGGGCTTGAAATTCTTCAGGATACCCACCCCAACGGCGTCCTCCCCCGGCTGGCCGTAATTCAGGAAATCGGTGGGCGGGAAAAAGCAGGCCACGGCCTGGACTGCGCTGCTCTCGCGGTCAATGGGATCTCTGGCCTGGGGATCGCCCGGGCCGCCCTGGGTGCCCATGGTGAGGGATAAATGCCCTCCCGCGCTGGCGCCAGCGATGCCGAATTGGTGCGGATTCACGCCATATTTGGCGGCGTTATGGCGGACAAACCGGATGGCCCGGTGGATATCCTGGGTGATTTCCTGGACCACAAACCGGGGCTGCGAGCCGTGCACCACGGTGAACACCGTATAGCCACGGTCCAGGAATGGCTGGCAGGTTCCGATATTGATGCTGTCGTGGCTGGAGAACCACCCGCCGCTGATCATCAACAGGACGGCGGCGCCGTTTGGTTTTTGCGGCTGGAAAACATCCAAGGTCAGCGCGGCGCCGAATTTGCGCCCGTAAACCACATCCTCGGTGCGGGTGAAAGCAGGAGTTGTCTGGGCGGCGGCCAGGGTGGCGCACAAGGCCCACAGCATTCCCCAGCCAAGCCAGCGGGGGGGGTTCGGCAGAGTCATCGGTTTCGGGTTCATCATGGTGGGCACCTTACCTTCTGCCAGCGGGCAAAAACAAGCTTTTCTGACCACCGGGGGAAAAGCTGTGAACGGTGGCGGAACCTCAACGGGCCTGTTGCATCAGCGAAAGCGGTTGAAACGGCTGGCGGCGGGCTGCGCGCCGATGATTGCGGCCGCTGGCCGCTGGCAACCTCGACCTTTTCCTTGCTTGTGCGGGGAGAAGCGCGGTAGAAATTGGGCACTCGAAAGAAACATCCAGGAAAGAAATGAATATGGCGAACGAAAACCGATCCAAATCCTCCTTGCCCAGGCGCGCGTTCATCAAAATCTCCGCGGCTTCCATCGGCGTTGCCGGCATCATAAAATCCCAGGCCGGGGAAGCCGGCCCCGCCCGGGAACCCGTGGAGGCAACGCCGAGGCGGCCCGCCCGCCGGACCGCCAAACGGGCCTTCAACACCGCTTACGAAGGGGAATATCTGAACCGGGTGGCGTTTCCCATGGGGGGCATGGGCGCGGGGATGATCTGCCTGGAGGGCACCGGGGCGCTCTCGCACTTTTCCCTGCGCAACCGCCCGGAGGTTTACAAGGAACCGTGCACCTTCGCCGCCTTGTGCGTGAAGGGCAAACCCAACACCGCCCGCGTGCTGGAAGGCCCGGTGCCCGGGTGGAAGCTGTTCGGATCGCCGGGGACCGGCAACGGCGCCGCCGGAACCTCGTTCGGACTGCCCCGTTTCACCAAGGCCGTCTTCAAAACCCGGTTTCCCTTCGCCACCGTGGCCCTGACGGATCCCCAGCTGCCGCTGGCGGTGGAAATCACGGGCTGGAGCCCCTTCGAGCCGGGGGATGCGGATCACGCCAGCCTGCCGGTGGCGGGCCTGGAATACCGGTTCACCAACCGCTCCCGGAGCAGCCAGGAGGCGGTATTTTCCTTCAACGCCCGTAATTTCATGGCGGCGGACAATGCCGACCAGGCCATCCGGACCACGCCGGGCGGCTTCGTCCTGTGGGGCGCGGGACCCAAGGACCGGGCCTGGGATGCAGGCTCCTTTTCCGCCACCGTCAGCGACGCCGCAGTGAAGGTCAACCACGCGTGGTTCCGGGGCGGTTGGTGGGATCCGCTGACCCTGGCTTGGAAAGATATCGCCGAAGGGGCGGCATACGACCGGCCCCCGGTGAGCGAAGGCGGCCCGGCGCCCGGCGCCACGCTGTTCGTGCCGTTCCAGCTCCAGCCGGGTGAAAGCCGGACCATCCACCTGCGGCTGGCCTGGTATGTCCCGCAAACCAACATCCATTTCGGCAAGGATCCGGCGGATTCCTCCAAGCCGGAAAACCACAGCCCCTGGTATGCGGGCCGTTATGCCAGCCTCCAGGAGGTGGCGGATTACTGGCGGGATCATTACGAGGACCTCCGCTCCAAGTCGGGACGGTTCAGCGATTGTTTCCACGCCTCCACGCTGCCGCCCGAGGTGATCGAGGCGGTGGCGGCCAATCTGACGATCCTGAAGTCCCCCACGGTGCTGCGCCAGCTGGACGGCCGGCTCTGGTGCTGGGAAGGCTGCGGGGACAACTCGGGCTGCTGCCACGGCACCTGCACCCACGTGTGGAATTACGCCCAGGCCCTGCCCCACCTGTTCCCGAACCTGGAGCGGACGCTGCGCGAAACCGAATTCGGCCCCTCGCAGGACGCGACCGGCCACCAGCAATTCCGCAGCGCCCTGCCCATCCGCCCTTTGCAGCATGATTTCCACGCCGCCGCCGATGGCCAGCTGGGCGGCATCATGAAAGCGCACCGCGAGTGGCGGATCAGCGGCAATACGGAATGGCTGCGCCGCCTCTGGCCCAAGGTGAAGCAAAGCTTGAACTATTGCATCCAAGCCTGGGATCCCGGCCATAAAGGGCTGGTGGAAGAGCCGCACCACAACACCTACGACATCGAGTTCTGGGGGCCGGACGGCATGTGCACCAGCTTCTACCTGGGCGCCTTGATGGCCGCGGTGGCCATGGGCAAGGCCCTGGGCGATGAAGTGCCATTGTATGCCGAGCTGCTGGCCAAAGGCTCCAGCCTGGCCGAGGCCGGGTTGTATGACGGGGAATATTTCATCCAGCGCATCGAGTGGAAAAACTTGAAGGCCCAAAATCCGCTGGAAAATAAAAGCATGGTGGGGACCTACTCCACCGAGGCGCGAGCCTTGTTCGAGAAGGAAGGGCCCAAATACCAATACGGCGCCGGCTGCCTGGCCGATGGGGTGCTCGGCTCCTGGCTGGGGCTGGTCTGCGGCGTGGGGCAGGTGCTGGACCGGCAAAAGGTGGCCAGCCACCTGCGGGCGGTCCACAAATACAACCTGAAGCGCGACCTCTCCGCCCACGCCAATCCGCAGCGGCCCTCCTACGCCTGCGGCGCCGAGGGCGGCCTGCTGCTTTGCACCTGGCCCAAAGGGGGCGAGCTATCGCTGCCGTTTGTCTATTCCAACGAGGTGTGGACCGGCATCGAATACCAGGTGGCCTCGCACCTCATGCTGCTCGGCCTGGTGGAGGAAGGCCTGGAAATCGTCCGGGTGTGCCGGGACCGCTACGACGGCCGCATCCGCAACCCGTTCAACGAATACGAATGCGGCCACTGGTATGCCCGGGCCATGTCCTCCTACGGCCTGTTGCAGGGCCTGGCGGGCGCCCGTTACGATGCCGTGGAAAAAATCCTGTATCTGCAGCCCTCCATCCAGGGGGACTTCCAAGCCTTCTTCGCCACCGCCACCGGCTACGGCCTGGTGGGGCGCAAAAACGGGCAGCCGTTTTTCGAAGCCAAAGCGGGCACGGTGGAAATCAAGGAAATCAAGCATCAGGCCTGAGCCGCTGAGCCGCCGCCGATCTGCCTGGCGCGGGCTTCGTGGCCCGCGCCCGGATCAGCGGGCCAGCCGGGCGGCCAGCATGGTGGCGATGGCATCGGGCGGCAGCTCAAAATCGACACAGCCCAGCTTGACGGCCTCCGCCGGCATCCCATAAACGGCGCAGGAAGCCTCATTTTGGGCGATGGTGACGCCGCCGAGCTTCCGGATATAGGCCAGGCCATTGGCACCATCCCGGCCCATGCCGGTCAGCAAAACCCCGATGATCCGCTGGCCATTGGCAGGCACTTGAAGGGACTGCATGGTCACGTCGATGGAGGGGCAAACGTAGTTCACATCCGGCCCAGGCGAGAGCCGGAGGCGGCGGTTGGCCGCCACCGTGCAATGGATATCGCTGGGCGCCAGGTAAAAGCCTCCATCCTGCAAGGTGTCGCCATCCTGAACCAGGCGCACCTCCGCCCGGGCGTGGCGGGCCAGGGTCCGCGCAAAGGAGAGGTTGATGAATTTGGGCATGTGCTGGACGATCACCACCGCCGCCCGCAGCGGCGGCAAGCGGCCCAGGAGATAGGTGACCACGCGGGTGCCGCCCGTGGAGGCGCCGATCACCACCAGGTTGGTAGGCGCCAGACTATTGGCAGAGGGGGCTGGGTTCATGGCTCCAAACATTCGATCGCATTATCCAGCATGCTCATCAATTCCACGTTGTCAAAAGGCTTGGGGAGGTAATCGAACACGAACTCCTCCAACCCCTCCCCTTCGGTGCCCGGCGAAGCCTTGGCCGTGAGCATGCAGACGAGGATGTTGTCGAGCAGGTTGGCGGCGATGATCTCCCGGATGGTCTGCCAGCCGGTGAGTCCAGGCATCATGATGTCCATCAGCACCACCCCGCGGAAACCCTGGCGCAAGTGCTCCAGGCAAAGGTGCCCGCTGGGGGCTTTGACCACCGTGTAGCCGTGGCGGCGAAGGACCAGATCGATCGTGTTCAGCACGCCGGGATCATCGTCCACTACCATGACGTTTTTCATAATCGGTTCGCTTGATTTAATTAACTGGATTCCGATGGCAAAGTAAAGTAAAAAACCGACCCGCAGCGCAGCCCCGGGCTGGCGGCCCAGGCCCGCCCGCCGTGCTGCTCCACGATCGTTTTGACAATCGAAAGCCCCAGCCCGGGGGCGCCCAGGTGATGGCGGGATGGATCGACCTTGTGGAAGGGCTCGAAGATGAGGGGCAATTCGTGCGGCTCAAGGCCGAGGCCATCGTCCTGAACGGCCACGATCACGGCTTCCGGCCCGGTTTCCGCCCGCACCACGATGCGGCCGCGGTCCGGGGTGAATTTGACCGCGTTGTCGAAAAGATGCCTGAGCGCCTGCCTGATGGAGGCCACATCCGCCCGCACCCGGAGTCCGGCTGGCACTTCGTTGCGCAGATCCCGGCTGCCCACAGGGATGGCGTGGCGGAAAGCCTCCAGCGCCGAGCTGGCCAGAGCGCGCAAATCCTCACCACCGGGATTCAGGCGCAACGGTGCGGATCCCGCCTGGCACAATTCCAGAACGCGGGTGATCATGGAGCGGATATTATGGGCTCCATCGAGCATCAGCTCCAGCATCTGGCGGCGGTCGGGATCGGCCTCCTGGCGCAGCAGCTCAGGCAGCAAGGAAACCAGGGGCGTCAGAGGGGTTTTGAGATCGTGGCTGAGATGCTGCAACAGCTCCTCCTTGTGCCGCAGCAGGCGCTCGACTTCCCGGGTCCGCTCGCGCACCCGGTCCTCCAGCTGCCGGTTCATGTCAAACAGCTGCCCCTGGAGGCCAATGACCCGCTCCCCCACGCTCACCCGGGCGCGCAGCTCATCGGGATGATAGGGCTTGGTCATGAAATCATCCGCCCCGGAATCCAGGCCTTGCACGATATCCCGGCGTTCCCCGCGGGCAGTCAGCAGGATGATATAAGGCTGGATGACGCTGGCGCTGGCTTTGATCTGGCGGCAGAGCTGGGGGCCGCTGAGGCCGGGCATCACCCAGTCCACAATGGCCAGGGACGGCGCATCGGGACGGTTGAGGCATTCCCAAGCCTCCGGCCCGCTGGCGGCTTCCAATACTTGATAACCCCATTTTTTCAAGTATAAGCTCAGCGTCAACCGGGTGGTCAAATCGTCATCCGTGATCAGCACTTTCATGGCTTGGGCCAGCTTCGAGCCGCCATTCCTAACATTTCGCCCGCCAGCAGGTCAAAGTGCTTTTGCAGCTCGGGCAATAGCTGGGCCTGCCGTTCCACCTGGCCGTCGTTGCCGGCCTTTTCGATTTCCATGGCGAGCGCGCTGAACGCCTCGCCACCGATGGTGGCCGCAGCGCCCTTCAGCCGGTGGGCCAGATTGCCGGCATTCAACGCGTCCCGCGCCTGGATGAACTGCTTCATGGCCTCCAGCTGCCGTGGAACATCTTCGAGGAAGCCCTGGATGATGGTCTGTGCCATCTCGCCATCATTCATGACACAATCCATGAAATTGGATTCGTTGAAGATGCATGCCCCACTGGCCACGGCTTCAGAACCGGCCTTGGGCAAATCGATCCCCGGCGCCGCCGCTTCCCCCGCACCATGGATGGCTGGCGGTTCATCCGCGGCCAGCACCAGCCAAGGCTCGATGGCCTCGACGAGCGTCCGCCGCGAAATGGGTTTGGATACATAACCGTTCATGCCCGCGGCCAGGCATTTTTCCCGGTCACCCTGCATGGCATAAGCGGTCATGGCGATGATGGGCACCTGGTGGTCCAACACCTTGGAATCCGGATCGCGAATGATCCGGGTGGCCTCAAAGCCATCCATCTCCGGCATTTGCACATCCATCAGCACCAGGTGATAGGGTATGCTTTCCAGGGCTTGGACGGCTTCCACTCCGTTGGCGGCGGCGTTGACCCGCAAACCATGCTTGCGGAGAATTCCCAAGGCCACCTGCTGGTTGGTGATGTTATCCTCCACCAGCAAGACTCGCTGATCACGGCGGAAGGCGATCTCCATGCTGGCCCTGGTCCCTGCGCCAGGCTCCAAGGCAGCCTGCGCCGTGGCCCCCAAAACCGCCTGGAGCGAATGGGCCAATTGAGACATCCGGATGGGCTTCAACAGGCAGGTGGAAAAACCCGTCTCCTCCCAGGCATGGGCGCCCGGGCGCTGCCCGGGGAGCGTCAAGAGCAGCAACCGGGGGCGGCCAGGGGAAGCGAGGTTATTGATGGCCAGGCACAGGTTGGATTCCGCCGAATCGGGGGCGGGATTATCCAGGATGACGGCAGCAAAAGGCTCCCCCTGCGCGCCGGCTTCGAGGAGCGTTTGCAGCACCGGCTGGCCGGCGGCGGAATCGCTCACCCGAGCCCCCAGCAGCCGCAGCTGATTCCCCAACACCTCGCGCTCCACCGGGTGGCCATTGGCCACCAGGATCCGGACGTTCTGGAAAACCCCGGCCGATGCCGCACGGTCTGGCGGATTCTCCCGCATGCCCAGGCGGGTGGTAAACCAAAATTCCGATCCTGGCCCTTCCCCGCTCAGGACCCCGATCTCGCCGTGCATCAGGCCAGCCAGCTGCTTGGAGATGGCCAGGCCCAGGCCGGTGCCGCCGAATTTGCGGGTGGTGGAAGCATCCACCTGGCTGAACTTGTTGAACAGGAGCCCGATTTTGTCAGCGGGGATGCCAATGCCGGTGTCCCGCACCGAAAACCGCAACAGGACATCAATGTCGGTTCTGGAAACGAGGCTGACGCGAACTACTACCTCGCCCTTCGCCGTGAATTTGATGGCGTTGCCGGCCAGGTTCACCAGGATCTGGCGCAGCCGGCCTGGGTCACCACACAGCGAGACCGGCACCGCCGGATTCAAGACACAGACAAAAGCCAGGCGTTTCGCGTAAGCCTGACTCGCCACCATGGCGCCGAAATCTTCCAGCATTTCCTGCAGGTCGAAATCCAGATTCTCCAAGTCGAGCTTGCCCGCCTCGATTTTGGAAAAGTCCAGAATGTCATTGATGAGGGCGAGCAACGACTCGCCGCTGGTGCGGGCCACCTCGGCATGGTGCCGCTGTTCGCTGGTCAGAGCGGTTTCAAGCAGGAGGCTGGTCATGCCGATAATGCCATTCAAAGGCGTGCGCAATTCGTGGCTCATGCTTGCCAAAAACTGGCTTTTGGCGATGCTGGCCATTTCCGCCTGGCAGGCCATTTCATTGGCCCGGGCCATGGCCGCCTCCAGCTGGTAGTTGGTTTGCGCCAGCGTTTGCCGGGAACATTCCAAATCGTTATGAACCCGGGTGCGCCGGATGGCCATGGCGAACGCGGCGGCCGCCGCTTTCAGCACGCTGATTTCCGATTCCTCCCAGGCATGCCCCCGGGTGCAGTCATCAAAGCCGATCACCCCATAAAACTCAGTCTCGATATGGATCGGCACCAGGGCCACCGATTTTACCCCGCGCGGCTCGAGCACGGCTTTCAACGACTCCGGCAAGGCTGCCGCCAGACCTGCCACCGCTTCCCGATGCTCGAGCCGCTTCAGCAAATCGGAATCCCATTCTTCCTCCACCAGCCAGGTCGGCCATTCATCGGGGGCGGCGAGCTCAAAGCCCGGGTTGGCCCACTGGTATTTGCAGGCCAGTTCCAGCCAGCCACGGGAGGGGTTTTTGCGCGCGCGGAATAGGTAGGCCCGATCGGCCGCGGCGGCACGGCCCAGCTTGGCCAGCGCGGTGTCCGCCGCCTCCCCCACCTCCCGCTCGGCCAGCAAAACAGTGGTGAGATCCGTCAGGCCCGCGAGCAGGCGCCCCTGTTCCAGCAGCAGACGCTCCATTTTCTTCAGCTCCGTGATGTCCACGAAGGATTCCAGGAGGCAATGGCGGCTGTTCAAAGTCACCGGAACCACCGTTTTCAAAATGGTGATCTGGCGGCCATCGGCTTTCGCGAGGATTTGCTCCTTGTTGGACGAAGATTGTCCCGGATTATCGATCGGGCAATCCTCCCGCTGGGCGGAGCAAGCGAACCGGCGGCAGGATTGGCCGAGCAGATCCTGGAGGGCCAGGCCCATCAACTGGCAGGCTGCGGGATTGGCGTCGATCACCTGGCGGGTTTCAGCATCAATGACAAGAATGCCGCTTTGGACGGAGCGCAGGATGGTCTCCACCTCTTGCTGGCTGGCCTTCAGGGATTCCACAATCTGCTTGCGCCCGGTGACATCCGTGTGGGTGCCGGCCATGCGCAAAGGCTCGCCAGCTTCGGACCAGCTAACCACCTTGCCACAGGCACGGACCCAGATCCAATGGCCCTGGCGATGCTTGAGCCGGTAATCAAAATCGTAATGTGAGGACTCGCCCTTGAGGTGGCGATCCAGCAATTCCTGAGCCGGGTGCTGGTCCTCGGGATGCATCAGGTTCCACCAAGTCTGGCGGGTGACCGGCTCCAGATCCTCCAGCGGGAAACCAACCATTTCCGCCCAGCGTGCATTGACGAAGATTTCACCGGTCCGCACATTCCAATCCCACAAACCTTCGCGGGTGGCGTCCATCGCCAGGCGCAGCCGCTCCTCGCTGGCCTGCAGGTGTTCCTTGATGCGGTGCTGCTCCGTCACATCCCGGAATACGAGGACCACGCCGCGCAACCGGCCTTGGACATCGCGGATGGGAGCGGCGCTATCGGCGATTTGCACCTTCCTCCCGTCCCGGCCCAGCAGCAGGGAATCCTCGGCGAGGGCGGCGGGCTGCTGGGTATCCAAAACCTGACTCACCGGGCAGGGGCCGGCCTTCTGGGTCCGCCCGTCCAGGATGCGGAACACCTCGGCCACGGGCCGGCCCGTGGCCTCAGCCAGCGGCCAGCCGGTCAAGCGTTCCGCCACCAGGTTCATGCGTGTGATGCGGCCGCCCAAATCGGTGGCGATCACCGCATCGCCAATTGAATAAAGCGTCACCGACAAATCGTTCTGGCTTTCAAGCAAATCATGAGTTCGGGTTAGCACCTCGGATTCCAAGGTGAGCTGCCGGATGCGTAAAAAGCCGATCAGGGCAGTCACGGAGGCCGTCACGATCAACCCAGCCACGGTAAAAGCCCAGCCCAGCCAGCTCCGGTGGGACGCCAGGAAGTCCTTTCCGGGGCGGGTGGCCACCACCCAGGTCCGATCAAAAACAAAGACCGGATAGATTTCGTAATATTGGGAATCCAAGGATCGCTTCTCCAACGGAAGGATGACGCTGGCGGCATCAGGATAACGGGCCAGAACCTGGCCGGCGCCGTCCTGGCTGGCATCCAGCAAATCCACCTTCAAGCGCGGATCGGCGCCGCTGCCACCGGTCAGCATGCGGCCCAAGGCACTTTGAAAGTTCAGCAAGGCCAAAGCACACCCGCGCGACGCGGCGCCACCGGAAGCGCCGATCCTTTGGAAGACGCAAAACAGGTTTGAAGCCTCAGCCATGCGCCGGGGATCCAAAGGAACGACCACCGGCAATCCGTTCCGCATGGTTTCCTCAATGGCGGATCGGTGAACCGGCTGGACCGCCAGGTCAAAACCAGGGGGAAGGCCGTCTTCGCCCTTTGGAATCAAGCAGGCAACCGGATAATATTCAGGCCGGAACGCCGCCGGCACAAGCCGGCCTGCGCCATCCTTTTCCGACAGCCGAAAATCGGGATTGCCCTGGCGCTGCATCGCCACCTCGAATGATTCGCGGTTGGTTCCCGGCAGGCGGGGAATCCAGCCCAAGGCTCGGACCAAAGAAGCTCTCACCAAGGGGGCAGTGAAGAGTTCCAAATCCCGCAAGGTGATCCCGGGATCATGATCCAGGAAACGGCCCAAATCGGCCAGATCCGACCGCCAGCTTTCCAAAGTAATCCTGATCGTCTGCGCTTTGCCATCGGCAAAGCGATGGAAATCCTCGCAGTTGCGGTGGTATTCCATTTTCCGCAAGCCGAGCACCACCAAGGCGGTCAGGGTCAAGCCCAGCGCGGCGGTGGCCAGGGTTTCGACATGCATCGACCACCATGCCTGAGCCGCTGGCCCGGCCCCATTCGCGCGCCGATCCAGCAAGGTTCCCGCGGCAAGGATAATGGCGGCGAGCGCCAGAGTCACCAGGATCGCGCCCAGGCGGGCAGCCACGATGCGCCCTTGCCAATCCACCGCCAGCAGATCCACTGCCACCTCCAACAAAACCTCGCCGGAATGGGGATCGATGACCGGGGCAAAAGCCGAAACAAAAGTGCCATACTCATCCTGGTAAGGACCTACGACGCCGGAGGTTCCCGACTCGAAAGCCCGCACAAAGGCGGGATCGGGTTGCCGATAAACCGTGCCCGGAGGGGAAGCCAGGGGATCTTTTTCATCGTAGTTCTCCGGGCCGAAAATGAGCTGTTGGTTGCGCAAAGTGAAGCTGTAGATCCCCCGCAGTCCGTCCAGCAGCTTCGCATAGGCGATAAAATGCCGGCGCAGGCACTGGAATTCAGGAGCGGTCCGGTCCGCGGCGGTGAAGGAAAGCGCCCGCACCAGATCGGGATTGATGGCCCGGGCAGCGCCTTCCACAATGCGGATGACATCCTGGCGCAGAGTGGCTTCAGCCTGGCGCCGATGCCATTCCACACCGGTCCACCCAACCAGCAGGATCACGGCCATGGCCGCCGGCAGCACCGGCCAGCGCGCCGCAAAACCAGCGGGAGGCAGGGCGGGCTTGGCCAGCCTCAGGCGGTAAAGACCTGCCAGGCAAAACAGGGCACCCACGCCTTGCAAGACCTGAACGGGCAATCCGAAGTAATCCAGGAACGCCTCAGCATTGAGCCATTTGGCCAGACCGGATGCGGTTTTGGGGAATACCAAACCCATGGGGATGGCTTGGGCGAGGAGTCCCAGAATGGAAAAATGCAGGCCGCTTTTCGAGAGGCCCGGATCCATGTATTGCGTCCGGCGGAGCAGCCTGGCCAGCAGCAGGCCGCAGCCCAATCCCAACCCCAGGCACGCGGCGGGCAGGCATCCCGCAATCCCCCCAAACTGGCCGAGAATGAAAACTGCCAGCACGCCAGGGCCCAGCCACCAGGGAAAAGTCCGGCCGGCAGCCTGCGCTGCGCTGCGCCGCGTGAATTCACAGAGGGCCAGTAAAGCCGCACAAAGAAAGATTTCTTGGCCCGCCCCTGCCAGGGCCATCCGGTTCAAATCGGCCAGGGCCAGCCAATGATGAATGCCTTGCAGGATCCCAAACCAGCCCAGCCAGCGCCAGGACAGCCGCAAACCAGGGAATTGGGCTTCAGGCCGGAAACAAACCCGGGCCAGCAGCATGGATACCAAGCCGCTGAAGCAGAGCAGGTAGTCCACCTGCCCGATCAACCAGGTTCGAAACATAGGCAATCACAATCCAACCCGCAATTGATAGAACACCGAGCGCAGATACCGTCTGGCCTCAAACTGCGGACACAAGCCAGTCAGCGATTCGGTGGCGCCAATAATCAAATAGCCATCCGGAGCCATTACCCGCCCGAGATTCTCAAACAACCGGGCGCGATCAGGTTCGGTAAAATAAATGGCCACATTCCGGCAAAAAACAATATCATGCCGTACCGGGAACGCCAGCGGCTCCAATAGGTTCAACGTCCGGAAGGACACCAAGGCTCGGATATCGTCACGCACCTTCCAGGCGCCGTTCACTGCCGAAAAATATGCCTGCATCTTATCCGAAGGCATACCCCGTTCAAGCTCCAACTTGTTGTAATGGCCATAACTGGCGGACGCCACAGCCTTGTCCGAAATGTCCGTGCCCAGCACACGGATATCATACCCGTGGAAGCTCCCCAACAGTTCCTTCAGCACGATGGCGATGCTATATGCCTCCTGGCCCGAGGAACAGGCCGCGCTCCAAATCCGGATGGGAACCGGCCGGCCGGAACCCAAAATTTTGCGGCGGCGATCGATGAGATCGGGAATGATTTTGTGCTTGAGCAGCTCAAACGGCGAGGCGTCCCGGAAAAAGGAAGTTTCACCGGTTGTGATGGCATCCACCACTTTGCGTCGCAGGACCAGGGAAGTGTCGGCTTTGACCTTATAATGCAGTTCGGAGAATGTGGCGCTGCCGGTTTCGCGCAAAAGCGGGTCCAGGCGGGTTTCGATGAGGTATCCCTTGGAATCGTCGAGATGGACGCCACAAACGGCATAGACGTAGCGCGACCAGGCGCGCAATTCATCCTGGCTCACCGGCGTCACAGCGCCGCCCCCCGGACGAGCGCGGAGATGCGGCCGGCGATGAGTTCAATGGGCAGGCTCACATCCACCACCCCGGCCTCCACGGCAGCGCGCGGCATGCCATAAACCACGCAGGTGGCCTCGTCCTGGGCAATCACGGAGCAGCCTCGCCGTTTCAAAAGGCGCAGGCCTAACGTCCCATCATTGCCCATGCCGGTAAGGATCACCGCCAGGCAGGGCCCGGGAAAATGATTGGCCACGGAGCGGAACAGATAATCCACCGCCGGCCGGCAGTTGTGCTCCGGGGGATCGTCAGTAATTTGAATGATCCGGCCCGAGGCGCCCGGGGCAATCCGCATCTGGCGGCCGCCCGGGGCAATATAAGCGGTGTTGGACTCCAGGGGTTCCTGATCCTTGGCCTCCCGCACCCGGATGGCGCATTTTCCCGCCAGGCTTTCGGCCAGGGAGGCCGTGAACAGGGGCGGCATGTGTTGCACCACCAGGATGGGCACCCCGATATCGCCGGGCAGGGCCGGGAGCAGGCGGCCCAAGGCATTGGGTCCCCCGGTGGAGACCCCTACCAGGACCAGCGCCGGTTTCTGCCCGCCGGGCGCCGCCGCCCGGATGGCTGACTCAGCCGGCACCTTAGCCGGGGGCGGCGGAACGGAAGGGGCTTTGGCAGCCGCCGGGACTGAGGGCCGCAGCAGGGATTGAATCTCCCGGCGCCTGGCCAGCGCGGACAGGCGGGGCCGCAAGGCCTGCAATAATTCCGCCCGGCTTTGTTCAACGCTCTGGGTGGCGGGCTTGCAGATGAAGTCGAAAGCACCCCGTTCCAAGGCTCGCAAAGTCAACTGGCTGGCCCGGGAAGTAAGGCCGCTTAAAACCAGGACGGAAGCATCGCTCCGGGCTTCCCGCAAGGCTTCCAGCACTTGCAATCCATCCATTTCCGGCATTTCAATGTCCAGCGTCACCACCTCCGGCTTCAATTCCAGGATGCGCTGCACCCCCTGGCGCCCGTTGGCGGCGGTGGCCACCACCTGCAGACCGCACAGTTCCAGCGCCTCCGCCACCACCCGCCGGAAAACGACCGCATCGTCCACCACTACGGCTTGCATGGGCATGGTTCAAGCTCCCCGGTCATCGCCCAGCAGCGCGGCCAGATTCAGGATCGCAATCAGCTGATCGTTGATTAAACACACCCCTTCCAGCAGGGCGCCATACATCCGGCGCAAGTTTTCGGGTGCGGGCCGCATATCCGGCGGAGCAACCTCTGCCACCCCGCTGTCGCGTTCAACTAACAGGCCCACTGGTTCGCCCTGAAACTCAACGATGAGGATCCGGCTATCGGCGGTCACGGAAGTCCGCCCGAGGTTCAGCTTCACCGCCAAGTCAATCACCGTGAGAATGCGGCCGCGCAAATTCATCACGCCGAGGACAAAATCCGGCGCCTGATGCACAGGGGTGAAATGCGCCACGCGCACCACTTCCTGGACCGATTGGGCATCCACCCCGCACCGGGTCCCCTGCACCACGCAAGTCACCACCAAACGCTGGGTATCCGGATTTGATTCAGATGGGGTCTGCATGCTGGCCAGGCTTGCTCCCTAGGATTTGCTTGAAAAGGGTGGTGAATTCTTGGCTGCCCGGATAAACGATCCATACCGCGCATCCATTTTCTGGATGTGGCTGGTCAGCCAATCATAAACCACCGACATGGCCTCCACGGCCACCGAGTGATCGCCATTGGCAAACCGCCTTTGATACTCCGCCACCTTTTGTACAAACCGGGTATGAGCCTCCCTTTGGGCGGCCAGTTCGGGGTAGTGGTATTGCTCCATCAAGGCTTCCTCCGCCGTGAAGTGATACTCGGTATAGCGGGCTAATTCGTCGAGGATGCCGGTGAGAACCTGGGTGCCCTGGCCTTGTTTCATGGCCTGGTGCAATTGGTTGATGAGGTCGAAAAACCGTTGGTGCTGCTCATCCATAACGGCCACCTGCACGGAATACTCAGGTTTCCAAGGATATAAAACCCCGCCTGCGGATTTCGATGCCGGAGCGGCTTGGCGCCCGGCGCTGAAGCCGGGGGCCACGTCGTCCACCTTGAACCGCGCCACCACGGCTTTGAGCTGGTCGGCCAGCCCGGACAATTCCCTGGCACTGGCCTGCACTTGCTGGCCGGCGGAAGACATCTCGCGGGAGGCGGAATGCACCCCTGAAATATCCCTGGCAATGGCCTGGGAAACGGTCGCTGTCTGGGCTACCCTTTGATTGGCATCCTTTACCCCCAAGGTCGCCTCGGCAATGTTCCGGGCCATGTCTTTGGTTACCATGGCTTGTTCCTCGATCGCTGTGGCGATGGTGGCCACAATTTCGCCGACATCCTTGATCACCAGCGCTATCTTGTCCACATCGGCCATGGCGGAACCAGTGGAGGATTGGATGCCGCTGATCCTGGTTTTGATTTCTTCAGTGGCCTTGGCCGTCTGCTGGGCCAGTTCCTTGATCTCATTGGCCACCACTGCAAAGCCCTTGCCTGCGGCCCCGGCACGGGCTGCCTCGATGGTGGCATTCAGCGCCAGCAGGTTGGTCTGGGAGGAAATGCTGGTGATGGTCTCGGTCACTTTGCCAATCTCCTGGGCGGCGCCTCCCAACTGTTTCATAAGCACCGTCACGTTGAGCGCCTGCTGGCTGGCCTGGGCGCTGATCGACCGGGCCTTTTCAGAATTGGAGGCAATATCAGAGATGGTGGCGCTCATCTCCTCCGTGGCGGTGGCGACCGAACCCAGGTTGGTGGTGGCCTGCTCCATGCCCGCTGCCACCGAGACCGTATTGGCGCTCATTTCTTCCGCCGCCGCTGCCACGGTGGAAGCCTTCGCTGAAGTCTCCTGGGAACCGGTCGCCACCTGCGTGGCGATGGCGGACATTTCGTTGGATGATCCCGCCAGGGTCTGAACGCTGCTCCCCAATTCTTTCAACATTCCCCGCAAACTGGTGGTGACGGTTTGCAACGCCCTCCCCAGCGCACCTATTTCGTCACCTCGAGTCTGGATTGTTGGTTGTACGTCGTCGGTCAGATTACCACGGGCCAGTTCACCCAAGTAAGCGGCCACCGCGGTTACCGGCTGAGTAATGCTGCGAGTGATCACAAAAGCCAATGTTGCTCCCACAATGGGTCCAAGAATGCTCAGTACCAATAACATTTTGAGGGCTATAGTCGTGAATGTTTTTTGATTCTGTAATAAATCCTTATCGAGTGTCGCAAATATTTTAATGATTTTGCGCCCGGATTCAACCATATTTCGGATCGTTTGCTGCTGGAGCACCACCGTTTCATGAAAGCTGGCACCCGCTGCCTCGTATTCCTTGGCGAGATCGCTTAGTTGTCTGGTGACCGCGGCCATTGAGTCGGAGGCTGATACATGTAATTTTAGTTCAGACAGATCTGCCTTCACTGCGTTCACCTGCGCCAGATAATCCTGCCACTGGCTATCCGTCTTATGCATGATGTAATAGATCGCGCTAACTCGGAGTTTAACGAGCAGCGAAAGGAAATGCCGGAAACTGCTATCAAAGCGCAAGCCAGTTGCAAGATCCGTCATATTTTGGGTTTTGAGCGATGCATTAAGAGATTTATCCACGACGTTTGTCAATGTGTTTTCTGAAAGAGTGGATAAATCAATTCCAATTTTTCTCCACTGTGATTGCGCTGTCTCCAGGACCCGCGTGGTTTCGACAAGCTTGTTGAAGGCAGGGGCATAAACCTTCAACTCCTTTTGAATGCCATCCAAAGACTCCCGATCCTCCTTATCCAAGCCGCTGATGACGTTAACATTTTCCAGGTAGTTTGACAAGGAAGAAGCAGCATCTCGATGTAATTCAACGGCATTTTTTGTGTCCAAATCGAATTTTTCAAAACCGCGGATTTGAAAATCCTTTTCATGGCGCCGGCAAAGTTGGAATTCGTTCTCACAGGTCATGACCTGATCCGCTATATCCCCCTTTTCAGCCACCGCCCGCAGTCCCCACCAACCAGTCAGGCCCAGGGCGAGGCCGCCCATTATCATTAGACCAAAACCAAATATCAATTTCGAACCTATGCTGCGATTTTTCATTATGTTCATAATTGTTTTCTCGGGGTTAAAAAATGAATTTGCTCACCAATCAAGTTTTGCCGTCAAAAAAATCCCGCAAAGCGGCGGTCAGTTTATCACGATCCAGCTTGACCTGGTAATCGTTGATGCCTGCCGCTTTCCCTCTGGCAACATCCTCCGCTCCAGCCAGCGAAGTGAGGCCAATGACTGGAACCCGGGCAAAGCGCTGGTCGGCGCGCAGGCGCTGGGTCAGGCCCAGGCCGGTAAGCCGCGGCATTTCGATATCCGTGACCACTGCTTCCACCTTTTCGGCATTGCCCTGGAGCAGTTCCCACGCCGCTTCGCCATCCGGAGCTTCGAGCACTTCATACCCGTCAGCCAGCAAAAACTGCTTGACCTGCGCCCGAAAGAAGTCCGAATCCTCTGCCAGCAGGATCGTGTGCGGCCGGCCGCTGCCTGCCGTTCGCTCCAACCGGAAGGCGGCCGCATCAGGGAAAAACGCATCCACCAGGTCATTCAGATCCACCAGCAATACCGTCTGGCCACAGATCAGGGCCGATCCGGCCACACCTTTCTGGCGCAGGGTGGAACCATCGATCGGAGCTTGCGTTTCCACAACATCCACCGGCAGGGCTCCCAGTAATCCGACTTCCCGCTCGCCAGCCTGAAAGACGATGACGGCCCAATCTTGACCGGCCTGCAAAGATTCAACCTTGGCCGTGTCGGCCAGGGTGACCAAGGGCAGCGACACACCGCGGTATTGCATCGTACGCCGCCCCCCGATCATCTCGACCTGGCTGGCCGCCACCCGCTCGACGCGCAACACTAATTCCAAGGGCACCGCGCAGGTTTCCCCAGGCGCATTTTGGAAAGTCAGGAGCGAATGCACATCCGACGGCGGCGCCTCCAATGCACCGCCTGCGGCAGGAATCTGGCCACCTGATCCCATTCCGGCGGCCAAACCTGCCTTGGCGGCCAGGCCTGCCGTATCCAGGATGAGGATCACTTTGCCATCCCCCATGATGGTGGCCCCGGCATACTCCCGCAAATGCTTCAAATGCCGCCCCAAGGGTTTGACCACAATCTCCTCGGTGTTGTGCAATTGGTCCACAATCAGCCCATACCTCATGCCATTGTCCGACACCAAGACCACGCTGGCATCGCTGGGTGCCGCCGGGGCGGGCAGGCCGGGCGGCCCCGCATCTGCGCTGATAGCCGGCCGCTGGTTAAGGATCAAGCTGGCCAGGCGCAAGACTGGGATCAGTTCTCCCCGGAGCATCAACACCTCCGCCTCCCCCACCCTTGCGAACCGTTCCTGGTGGGAATCCGCCGGCACGCGGATCAATTCGATCACATTGCTTTGGGGGATGGCGAAACGTTCATCTCCGGCGGCGACGATCAGGGAGGGGATGATCGCCAGGGTCAGCGGCATCCGGATGCGGAAAAGGCTGCCGTGCCCAAGCTGGGATTCGATTTCAACTTTGCCGCCCAGGCGGTCGAGGTTGGTTTTAACTACATCCATGCCCACCCCGCGGCCCGAGACATCCGTCACCTTTTCGGCGGTGGACAAGCCGGGGAGGAAGATCATGGCCATTTTTTCCTGGTCGGAAAGGGACTGCACCTTTTCCTGGGTAATCAGGCCTTTCTTGATGGCGCTGGCAGCCACGCGGGCGGGATCGATGCCCTTGCCGTCATCTGAAATATCGATGACGACCTGCCCCGCTTCATGGCTGGCTCGCAAACGCAGCAGGCCGGGAACCCGTTTCCCAAGGCGGGTCCGCTCCGCGGGCGTTTCAATCCCGTGATCGATGGCATTGCGGACCATGTGCGTCAATGGATCGCTCAATCCCTCGATCAGGTTTTTATCCATCTCGACTTCCCGTCCATCCAATTCCAGCTGGACCTCCTTGCCCAAAGTGCGGGACAAATCCCGAACCACGCGCGGGAACTTGCCGAACAGGTTGCCCACTGGCTGCAGCCGGGTCTGCATGATGGCCTCCTGCAATTCGCTGGTGACCAGGCTGATGCGCTGGCTGGAGGCCGCCAGAGCCAATTCGTCGCGCCGGGCCAAAGCATCCCGCAATTGGTTCCGGCTCAGGACCAGTTCCCCCGCCAGATTCATCAAGGTTTCCAGCACTGAAATATTCACCCGCAACGTGGCCTCAGCCGGGACGGAAGCGATGGCCGAAGCGGCAGGCTCGGCGGCAGGCTCCCGCCGGGTATCCGCCCGGGATTCCGCCATCGGTGTCACTTCCGCGGTGGGCACCAAGTCCAAAGCCGGAGCGGGCCGTGCGGTTGGAATTGATGGGGCCACGGGAACGGCAGTGGCTGGAACTGTCGGCGGCGCCTCATCCATGGCGAAAAAATGATCGGCCGGCAAGCCCAGCATTTCCGCCAGGGAATCCTGGGAAGCCGCATCGAACAAGGAGCTGAGGACGATGTCAAAAGGGATGACGTTGGCCGGCTCATCCTCCAGCGATCCCACCGCCTCCAAATGCACACTGACATCCACAATTTCAGCCAGGGCCATGAGATCTTGCATGACCGTCAGGGGTGTGCGTCCGACGCGCTCCACATCATGAATAAGGTCCAGGCGCAGGAGGCTCAGGAATTTTCCAGAATCCCGCTGGTGGCTGAGATCGAAGCTCGGCAGCTTCATTGCGATGCGGCCCCCGCCAAAGGTCACTTCAGTGTGGGAGGTGAGGCTTTCTTTTTTGCCGGGGGGAAGATAGGAAGAACTGAGGCCGGTCAAAGCAACCACTTGCTCGGAGATATCCGCATCATTGCTGCCGGCTGGGTCATTGATGAGTTCGCGGAGCTTATCGAAAGCCAGGAGCAGGATGTTGGCCACCTCCGGATTGGGGATAATCTCACGGGAGCGGACCATGGCCAGGGCGGTCTCGGTTTTGTGAGCCAGTTCCTGGATCTTGACCAAACCGAAAAACGCACTGCCGCCTTTGAGCGAATGGGCGGCCCGGAACACCTTGTTGATCAAGTTGTCATCCGCATTGGCCCCCTGCTCCTCCAGGGTCAACAAGTCCGCCTCGATCCCGGCCAAATGCTCGTGGGATTCGGCCAGGAACTCGTTCAGCAACGCATCGTCGTCGTGATTACTCATGCCGGCCTCCCAGTGGTCACTGCGCCTCCACTGGGAAATGCCGGTTCAGACGCATGGTTTTGAATAATTGCATGATCTCCGCCGACACTTTTTCCACCTTGAGCGTGCCCCCCTTGCTCTTGAGTGAATTGTGGACCGCGATCAGCAGACCGATGCCGCTGGAATCCACCATTCCGGCCTGGGCGAGGTCAAAGACCACCGCGGTGCAACCCTCGTTTAACGCCTGCTGCAACTGCGGCCGCAACTCCCGGGCGACGGCGACCGTTAGATCACCCTGGATGGTAATGCGCGCTAGGGTTCCGTTTTTTTCAATCGGTGTGGTTGACATTGGATTTGCTTTTCAGGAGGCATCTTAAAACGACCTGGTTGCCTTGCCGGTTAAACCTCACTTCATCCGCATACAGGCGGTAAATACTCAATCCCCGGCCGGAATCGTCTTGCGGCCGGGCGCGTTGTTTTAGGCGGGCCGCCCAATCGAAACCTGGCCCGCCGTCGGAGATCCTGATCGAGAGCCATTTCCGGCCGCACCGGAGCTCGCAAGCGATGGTCCGGGTGGGATCATCGCCACACCCGTGAATCATGGCATTGTTCAAACCCTCACAGAGCAGAAGGTCCGTTGCGAACCGCCGCGCTGCCAAGCCGTTTTCCACCAGCCACTGGTGGGCCTGGCCTCTCAGCTCTTCAATCGCTTCCGGGGTTGCCAAAATCATACGCTTAAGGCACCGGTTCGTTTTCATACTTCGGTGCCAATGAGAGTGATATCGTCCGCCGCCCCCCCGGACTTTAGCCGAAATTGGATTATTTCCAAAATCGTGTCCGCCAAGGATGTCCGGGGCAACTGCTGCAGATGGGCGATCACCCGGCCGGCTCCCGCCTGCCAATCGGAGGCGCCACACTCAATCAAAGCGTCTGAATATAAGAATAGGCGGTCCCCGGGGCGAACTACCCGCTCCACCGTGCCGAAATCGGGGTTATCAAATGCCCCCACGACGTCCCCCTCCAGCCAGATGAGTTCAAAGGAGCCCTCCACCTTTTGCAGAATGGCCGGCGGGTGCCCCGCCCCAGTCAGCACCAGGCGGTTGGTCTGCCGGTTCAAGCGCGCATGCATCAAGGTGACATATTGCCCCTCCGCCATGATGCCGCGAACGACCTGGTTGATGTTTTTCAGGATTTCATTGGGCGCGTAGAGCACGGATCCATTCTGCCGGATCAAGGCCTGGAGAGCGGCGGTGGTCATCGCCGTCCCCACATCGTGCCCGCAGACATCGGCAATGATGTAATCATGGATTCGCCGCCCGCTGGGCAGCACCTGGTAAAAGTCCCCCCCGGCTTCCTGCAGGGGCTGATAAAAGGCTTGGAATTGGGCCTCCGGCAGGCTTGCCGGCTGGGGCAGCATGGCGCGTTGGGCACTGGCCAGCTGGGCCAGTTTGAGGGCCTGCAATTCCAGCATGGATTGGTAGGCCTGGAAGAGCCGCAAGTGCATGCGCACCCGGGCCAGCACCTCCGCGCGGTTGAATGGCTTGGTGATATAATCCACCGCCCCGGCATCGAAACCAGCGAGCTTGGTTTGGATCGTTGCATCCGAGGATATGAACAATGCGGGAACCTCACGGTTGGGTGATTCATTTTTGAACCACCGGCATAAATCAAGCCCATTCCCGTCGGGCAAATTCACATCCATGATCGCCATGTCAAAGGACTTCTGCTCCATCATTTGCCGGGCATCCTGGATGGAGGAAGCGCCCAAGGTTTCAAATCCCTCCTGCCGCAGCATGCTAGTGAGCACGGTTCGGGAAGTGAAGTCGTCTTCCACCACCAAGATAATCGGAATTTTGTTCATGGATTGAGTTTTGGCTTCACGAGGCAGCCGGCCAGCACCTGGCCTGCCCGGCGGACGATCCGTGAATTATATTTTGGCGCAGTGTATACCTGATCCACCCGCAAGGCCAAAAAAAAATGCTTACCCCGGTTAAAAACCAGGATTAATTCATGAAAGGTGCTGGAGGGAAGAGCGTTTTTTGAGGGTCCAGCGTATAGCCTGGTTTTCACCCATCAACATTTGGAAGGCGTTGGTGGTTGGACTTGGATTTATCGACTATTACCCTCGTATTCAATTACTTGCATTCCGCCATGCATAGCGTCGCGCGATTCGGCGGTTGACCTTGGTGAGTCTAATCTGTATAATTGCCATACCGTTCGGTCCGCTGCTGTGAAGACTGTCGGTGGCCGGGCGTGATAATCTTTTAAATACCATATAATATGAATACCGGAGATGCAGCGCCCACTTATCGTGTTTGGGGAGCGGACAATATTGCTTACGGGCCGGTTGAATTATCGACGCTGGCCGCCTGGGCGAAGGAGGAGCGGATCACGGCTGAAAGCTGGGTGTTCGTGGACAGCCTCAACCGCTGGATCAAGGCGGCCGAACTGCCTGAGCTGGATACGGTCATCCAAGCGCCGGCCACCGAGGTGACCTCTCTTGCTTCGACCGAGGCCTCCGGCCTCAAGCTGGGGATGCTGCGCCGGCTGAAGCTCCTGGCCACGATGGATGAACGCCAGCTGACATCGTTTGTGCGCTATCTCGAAGTGATCCGGTACCAGCAGTTTTCGCTCGTGGTGCGGGCCGGCGATCCCGGCGACGCAATGTTCCTGATTCTGGAAGGAGAATTGCGGGCCAGGGTGATGGTGGACGGGAAAGAAACGACCCTGACGACCATGACGGTTGGCGATTTTTTTGGCGAGATTTCTCTCCTGGACCAGGGGCCGCGGTCGGCCGATGTGGTGGCGAACCACGATAGCGTCCTGCTCAAGATTACAATGACCGCCTTCAACCGGATGCTGGCCGAGGCCCCGGCCCTGGCGGCGCCGTTTTTGTATAACCTGGGCCGTTCGGCGGTGGGCCGAATCAGAATCCTGACGAAAAAGTATCAGGATTCGATCCACTTCTCGCGGACCGCGGCCGGGGGGCACTAACCCAAGCCGCCACCGGCCATTCCGGCAGCAACTGAGACTATTAAGATGCAACCGCAGCTTTCCACCGAGCAGCGTGCCAAGGCCGAGTCGTTTGGCCGGCAACACCTGACCGGCCTGGTCACGCTCCTGTTCACCGACATGGTGGACTCGACGGCCCTCAAACAGGGGCTTGGGCGGCAGAGCTTCGAGTTTTTCGAGAAACATCACCAATTGATCCGCGATTGCCTGGCCCGGTTCCCGCAGAGCCAGGAAATCGAGGTGGCGGGCGACTCGTTTTTCCTCCTCTTCGCGGTGCCCTCGGACGCGGTGGAGTTTGCGCTGATCCTCCAATCCAAACTGCGGACGCTGTTCCAGGGCACGGGCCTGGCGGTGCAGGACCGCATTGGGATCAACCTGGGCGAGGTGGTGATCCGGGAACCGGCGGCCGAGCACCAGCGGCGCGGACTGTTTGGCCTGCAGGTGGACACCTGCGCGCGGGTGATGAGCCTGGCCAAGGGCGGGCAGATCCTGATGACGCGGCAGGTGTTCGACAGCGCGCGGCGGGTGCTCAAGGACGAAGCGATCGAAGGCTTGGGCCGGTTGTCGTGGGTGAGCCATGGCTACTACCAGCTCAAAGGGGTGGAGGAGCCGGTGGAAGTGTATGAGGCGGCGGAGATGGGGCATGGGCTGCTGACGGCGCCGGCGGCCTCGGAGAAGGCGCGGCGGTTTGAGGCGATGGAAGCGGAGCCGGTGCTGGGTTGGCGGCCGGCGATGGGGCAAGTGGTGCCGAACACGCAGTGGGTGCTGGAGCAGCACCTGGGCTTCGGGGGATTTGGGGAGGTGTGGCTGGGGCGGCACCAGAAGCTGAAGGAGCAGCGGGTGTTCAAGTTCTGCTTCCGGGCGGACCGGGTGCGGTCGCTCAAGCGGGAGGTGACGTTATTCCGGCTGTTGAAGGAGCGGATTGGCGGGCATCCGAACATCGTGGGGGTGCAGGAGGTGTTTTTCCAAGAACCGCCGTATTACTTGATGATGGAGTATGCGGCGGGTCAGGATTTGGTGAAGTGGTGTGCGGAACTGGGCGGGCTGGAGCGGGCGCCGCTGGCGGCAAAACTGGAGATCGTGGCGCAAGTCGCGGACGCGTTGCAAGCAGCCCACGATGCGGGGATCATTCATCGGGATGTGAAGCCGGCGAACATCCTGGTAAGCGAAGGTCCAAAGCCGGAGGTCGGAGGTCTGAAGCCAGAAGTCGGGCAGCCATCCGGCTTCGGATCTCGGACCTCAGATCTCGGACCTCTGGCCGTCAAGCTCACCGACTTTGGGATTGGGCAGGTGCTGTCGGAGGAGTATCTGGCGGGGATCACGCGGGCGGGGTTTACGGAGACGATGGTGGCGGACACCTCGTCTTCAAAGACGGGCACGCAGCTTTACATGGCCCCGGAACTCCTTTCAGGCAAGCCGGCCTCGACCCGGTCGGATATTTATTCGCTGGGGGTGGTGCTCTACCAAATGCTCGCGGGTGATTTCACCCGGCCTTTAACTACTGATTGGGAATCCAATATAAGCGATCCGCTCTTGCGCGAAGATTTGCGGCTTTGTTTTGCGGGTAATCCCAACGAACGTTTCGCCGGGGCTGGTCAACTGGCGCTGAACTTGCGGAAATATGAGCAACGGGAAACGGAATTTCTTCGCCAGCAAGCCGAGCAAGCCGAGCGAGACCGGCTGCGGCAACAAATAGCGCGCCGGTATCGGCTGGGGATGGCTTTTTCCGGTGTAATCCTGGTGATGGTGGCCATTATTTTAGCGCTAGGTTATGGCCTGCATAAAGCAAATATCGAGCGTGAACGCCTGCGTCTTCATTCCTACGTCTCCGACATCCGGGCGGCGGATGCGGCTTTGAAGGGCGACGATCTCGGTCAGGCTGTAGATCTTCTGAGACGGCATATTCCTACTGAACCAAGTCAATCCGATTTGCGCGGGCTGGAATGGCGTTACCTTTGGCAACAGTCACGCAGCGATGAATCGGATTGTTTTCTTCACACTAATGGTTTCGTGACCTGTATGGACATCTCGGCCGATGGCCGGTTTTTAGCGACCTCTTGTCAAGACGGGAAAGTTCGCCTTTGGAGCACCACCAATCACTCCATACTCCTGGTTATTGAAGCTGTTGAAACTCTCCCGCCGGATGGTCAAGTCCTGGTTTAAATTTGTCACTTTT
>CAYPCQ010000096.1:0-34880 GCA_964409245.1 uncultured Verrucomicrobiota bacterium | reverse complement strand
CCCCACCATACCACCCACCTGGTTTATCTGTATATCTTTTAATGATACGTTGTACGAGGCGGATCTGGCGCGGGCGAATTTCAATCCGCTTTGGATTTGCCCAAGGCCCGTTGTCCGGATTTTTACGGAATCGGCGGGTATTTGGATGATCCAGATCCGCCTCACGTCGGCGGCTACCTGCGTTGGGCGGACGAACACTGCCGTTGCATGCGCAAACCTGGAGCTGGTTCAAAACATCCCCAATTCGGGCTCCAAAAAGGGGGGCTGCTCAGAGGTCAATTGCTGGTTGGTTTTCTACGGACAAGGGCCAAGGTGAGGGCGAGGGTTTTTTCATCTCAGTGCCTGGAGCCAAAAGTGACGAGCGACCAAGGCCTTGCACAAAAAGGTCCAGCAAAAACGACCGAGCCAATGGCCTGAACACGGCTGAGTCACCACCAGGAGGGGTGGGCCTGCGGATCGCCTAAATGGGAGGTGTTGTCGCGGTTCCACAAGCGGGCGGATTTATCCAGGGCGGCGCTGTCTTTCAGCGGGTGCGCCGCAAAAACGACCCGCTTGAGCGCTTCGGCATGGCCGTCGCAAAACACGATATTCGCCCGGTTATTATGCACATCCAGCGGCCACTGGCGTTCCTCGTAAAAGCCGATGAACCCGCTCCAATCGCGGTCCCCCTTCCGTTTCAGATCCCAGTTGCTGTCGCCCAAGGCGATCATGGCCACCGGTTTGCGCACCACGGAGGGCTTGGTTTCCCCATAGAGGGGATCCCCTTTATAAACGCCCAAGCCCTGGTTGGGCACCAGGCCGGCATAAGCCCCCCATACATTATAGCCGTAACTCATGAAGCAGGTTCCGCCGGGAACCAGGCGGACTTCATCCTTGAAATAGCCATCCTCAGCGGGCTGCCCGCTGCCGTATTTGACCACCCATTGGGATTGGGCGGGAGCGGATGGGCATTTGAAAACGTCCACGTTCTGGCCATTGCTGATGTGCTTGCGGAGCAGGGAAGGCCAGATCCAGGAGGAGCCGGCCGCCCCATTGATCCCCACGGGATAATAACCGCTGCTATCCGAGTAGGAGATCATGGCCAGCCCGATTTGCCGCAAATTGCTCAAGCACCGGATGCCTTTGCCTTTGGCCTTGGCCCGGCTGAGGGTGGGCAGGAGCATGCTGGCCAGGATGGCGATGATGGCGATGACCACCAATAATTCGATGAGGGTGAAGGCACGGCCACGCTGCGGCCGGGGAACAACCGGGAGGAGGTTCAAGGATTCCGTTTTCATATGCCAATGCACAGGGACTTATTAAGCATATTAACCCCAATGCGCCCGGGATTGCAAGTGGGCGTTTGGCGGCCCACTACAGAACTGCAGAATCGGCGCCATCCGCCGCGCCGGCTGCTGAATCCCGGCCGATCAAGCCAGCATCTGGGTCAGCAGGCGGTGGTTGATTTTGCCCGTGCCCAGCTTGGGGATCTCTTTGACGCACTTCAATTCCCGGGGGACACACAAATTGGTGAGGCCCTTGGCTTTTACCGCCGCGCGGATTTCATCGAGGGTCAGCTTCGGCTCGTTGGCCACCGCGATCAAGGCCTCGCCTTTGTCCTCGTCCGGCCGGCTGAGGATGGCGACCTGGCAGCGCAGGCCGTAATGCGGGAAGGCGCCGGCGAGGGCGTCCTCCACGGCGGTGAGGCTGACCATTTCGCCGCTGACCTTGGCGAAACGCTTGAGCCGCCCCAGGATGAAAACAAAGCCCTGCTCGTCCACGCGGACCACGTCGCCGGTGTCGTACCAGCCACCGAGCGCCTTGAACCTGGCGTTGGCGTCGGGATTGAGGTAGCCGCGCATCACATTGGGGCCGCGGACCAGCAGGCGCCCGCCCTCGGTGACCCCTTCCACCGGCTCCAGCTTGTATTCCATGCCGGGCAGCAACTGGCCGACGGAGCCCGGCTTGGGGGCGAGGGCGGTGTTGACGCTGAGGCACGGGCTGCACTCGGTGGCGCCGTAGCCTTCCAGGATGCGCAGGCCGAAGCGTTTGGCCCAGAAGGTGGCGGTGGCTTCCTGCAATTTTTCCGCACCCGCGAACAGCAGGCGCACGTTGAAGAAGTCATACGGGTGGGCCTTGCGGGCATAGCCATTCAAAAAGGTGTTGGTGCCCAGGAAAATGGTGCAGGCCCGGTCGTAAACCGCCACCGGCACCATGCGGTAATGCAGCGGGGACGGGTAAAAGAAGGTGTAAAAGCCGCGCACCAGGGGCAGCAGGGTGCCGATGGTGAGGCCGAAGCTGTGGAAGGTGGGCAGGGCGTTGAACATGCGGTCGTTGTCGCGCAGATCGGTGACGGCGACCATCTGCCGGATATTGGCCAGCACGTTGCCATGGGTCAATTCCACCCCCTTGGGCTGCCCTTCCGAGCCGCTGGTGAATAATATGAAGGCGGTTTCCGCAGCCGGATCCTGGAAGCCCGAGCGGGGCGCGAGGGTCTGGGCGGCCAGGGCGGCCAGCTTCTGCGGCCCGGTGATGCCCGTCCGCACGTCTTCCAGGTAAACCAGGCTGATGCCCGCCTCGGCGAAACGCTGGAGATCCAGCTTGAGGCGCTCGATGAATTTCCGGGCGGTGATCATGGTTTTCAACCCCGCCAGTTGCGCGCAGGTCAGCATGGTGGGGACGCCGGTGGAAAAATTCAGCACCGCCGGCACTTTGCCCGACCGCCACAAGCTCAGCAGCACCACCGGCATGGTGTTGATGTTGGGCAGCAGCACGCCCACGCGCTCCTGGTCCGCGGGGATCCACCGCGGCCAGGCCCCGGCGAGCACCCGGGCGCCGGTCATCAGGTGGCGGTAATCCAGGACCTGCCGGGTGGCATCCTCCAGCACCGGCTGGCGCGGCCGGATGGCGGCCATATCCGCCACCGCCGCCAGGACGGAGCGCGGCCCAAACTGGGATTCCACCTCGAATTGCTGGCGGACCATCCGCTGGCGGAGCCACTCGGTCAAATGCTCGCGCGCCTGGGCGGTGCTGCACTTTTCCTGCCGGGGGGAGGTGAGCACCTCGCTGAAATGCACGCTCGTCCGGCCGAACCAGCGGGTCCACCCGGCGTGCCGCACCCAGGGGATGCGGTTGACGCCGCGCAGATGGGCGGTGATGACCCGCGCGCCGGTCTTGTGCAGCAGGAAGCCGGTGCCATCGAACAGCTTCATGAGCGACCCGGTGAGGGTGATGCGGCCCTCGGCGAAGAGCACCAGGCGCCCCCCGCCGGCCAGGAATTCGGCCATGCGCTTGACGGCGTAGGGGGAGGCGGGGTCGATGGGGAAGGTGCGCCGATTGATCATGATCAAGCGATGCAGCCAGGTGGTTTGGGCGGTGGCGAGGGAGGTGACGAACTTCCAGTCCGGGTCAAGGCACACGCCCACGAACAGCCAGTCCAGCCAGGAAACGTGGTTGGGCACCAGCAGCACGGGGCCCGGCGCCTTGAGCACGTCCTCGTTATAGGCGCTAAAGCGGAACCACCAGCGCATCAGCCATCTCAGCAGTTTGATCATAGGACTCCCACAGTTTAAGGTTTTTTCCGAGCATTTGTCGAATCGATAGTGCGGGCGGCGGGGCCGGCGCACACCGTTTTCATCAAGCAGCGGCTAATTCAAAGTCCGTCTCCCGTTCCAGCTGCGCGAGCAGCTTCCGCGCCTGTTTCACCGTCCGGTTGCGGGCGGCCAGGAGGATGGCGGCGAATTTCGAGGCCTCCGTCCGGCGGCCAACGCGCAGCGCGTGCGCCACGGCCCCGGCGCTCAGCCGGTCCAGCTCGCAGGTGAGCCGCAAGGCCCATCGCTGGAGCTCCTCAGGCCGGAAGTGGGGATGCCGGAAATGGACGCGCAGGTGGCCTGGCAGGAAATGGTTGGAGGCCACCGGCTCCGGGGCCAGCCACCAGGCCTCCGCCACCTCGCCGCGGGCCACCATGGGCTGGTAGAGGGAGGAGCCCGGGTAGATGCGCAGGATGCGGAAGTCGAACAGGGAGCACGGCACCCGGGAGAGGTATTCCAGGGTGCGGGCGAGCCGCCCGGGAGTGTCGTGCGGCAGGCCCACCATGAGCAGGGAACACACCTGGATGCCCAGCTCATTGGCCTGGCGGACGGCCTCCGGGAAGGGCTGGCCCACGTTTTGCCGCTTGCCCACGGAGAGGCAGTTGTCATCGTCCACCGACTCGAGCCCCACCGCCACCCCCAGGCAGCCGGCGGCGGCCAGCTCCCCCAGGAGGCCGGCGTCGCAGAGCTGGTCCAGCGTCACCATGGTGATGAACCGCCGCTGCTTCCGGCGCAGCAGCGCGAGCAGTTCCGTGGCGTAGCCGCGGCTGGCCAGGAGGTTGTCGTCCGTGAATTGCAGGAAAGCGCCCGGATAGAGCTCCTGGAGCTGGTCGATCTCGGCCTCGAGCACCGGGAGCGGCTTGGTGCGGTAGGGACCCATGAAGTGGGAGCTGACACAGAAGGTGCAGCGATGGTTGCACCCCCGGGTGGCGAACAGCGAGGCGGGGGTGAGGTATTTCCGGCCGGCGAAAAACCGGTAGTCCACCGGCGCCATGCGCTCGGGAGGGGTCGGCGAGCCGTCGTAGCGCGGCTGGAGTTTCCCGGCCAGGAGATCCGCGCAGACGGCCGGCCAGATGGTTTCGGCCTCGCCGGTCACCACCGCGTCCGCGTGGCGCATGGCCTCCTCCGGGCAGACGGTGACATGGATGCCGCCCAGGATCACTTTTTTCCCCGCGGCGCGCAGCTCGTCGGCGTGGCGGTAAACTTTGGCGGCGTACTGGGTTGCCAGGCTGAAGGCGATCACGTCCCCATCAAACCGGAGCTCCTCGGTCTGCTCATCCACCAGGGAGGTCTGAATGGTTTTGGGAGTGACCCCGTGGAGCACCCCCAGGGGCACGGGCGGCTGCGAGATGCTGGCCGTGGAATCGAAGTCGTGCAGCTCATGCATGACGTTGACAAAAACCATTTTCATAGGGTTCTCCAGGAAGCAAGGTTGAGGGGATTCATGGGGTATGAGTTGAGCTGTTTTTTCACAAGCTTGAAAATGACATGAAACAGATTATTTTACCAGCAATAAATGGAATGCATGGCCGGAATTCCATCTGGCCGGCCGGGAGGGGGGCTGCCGGGTGCGCGCTCATTTCCGGTAGGTGTAATTCACTCCTTCATTTCCATGATGAAGGAATCGCCCTGGACCACGGCCGAAGTGGCGCCGGCGCCGTCCCATTGAAAGTTCAAACGGGAGCTTTCCTGCCGGTATCTGCCGCTTACATCCCGGCTCCTGGTTTCTCCTGAAGGAATGGCGAACGTCATCGCGCTGACAAGGGTGCCATCGGACTTGAAGGCCATGCTGCCCGACTGGATCTGCGGCCCTGGCCTCCCTTCATGTTGAGGCGCATAAGGCAGTTGGTGACCAGCGATGGCCACCAGGGTATAGGTGCCCGCCAGCCCCGCTGGTTTGGCGGGGGCCGGCTGGTCCGTCTTGCAGGCGGTCAAGGACAATCCGGCGAGCAATAATGCACCGCCCACCGTGATGCTTAAGAACGTTTTGCGCTTCATATTTTCTGCCTGGGTGTTGTTGTGAAAAGAAGCGGGGAGGGAACGGGAAGGCCGATTGGATCGAGGGGTGCCAGCTTTATTCGCCTGGTTCCCGCCCGGCCCGCCATGGTTGCCTGTGGTTGTCGATCCATGGCGGCAATTTACCACCCGTCCGCCACTGGGTGTTAATCGAAAAAAACCGCGGCCGCATCGATTTTCGCGATGTCAGGCAAAGGATCAGCCAGACGACCAGCCCGCGGTTGGATCACGCGGGTTCGAGGGAGGCCACCGCGGCCCGCAGGGCGGACTCCAAGGCATGGAGGCGCTCCGGGCTGGTGATTTTCCCACCCTCGGCGTCGCGCACCATGAAGGTGTCGATGGCGGCGCCTTTTTCGGTGCTGATTTTGGCGGTGGAGATGTCCAATCCCAGGTGGCTCAAAATGTGGGACAAGGTGTAAAGCAGGCCGATGCGATCCTCGGTTTCAATCTCGATGATGGTGTCGGTTTCCGAGCTGGAATTATCGAAATTCAGCGTGGTGGCGATGCGCTCGCCCTCCAGGTATTGGTAGAGGGGCCGGCTCTTCTTGAGGGCCGCCAGCAGGGCATCCAGATCCGCCTGGCTGGTGAGGCAGGCTTTGAAAACCTGCTCGAACTTTTCCCGCGCCTCCCGCCCAGGCAAGGCCCCGGTGGCGGCATCGATGATCGTGAACGCGTCGAAGATGATGCCGTCGGCCCGGGAGAAAATGCGGGCGCCGAGGATGTTCAACCGCGCGGCGGTGAGGGAGCCGGCGATCTTGCTGAACAGCCCGCTGCGGTCCCAGGTGCAGATCCGCACCTTGGCGTAAACCCGGTCCGGCAGGTTGACCCACGACACCACGGGCTCCAGGGCGCGGTCCTCCAGCAGGAGCTGGAACTGCATGAACTGGTGGGCCATCTGCAGGTCGGCCTGGACTTCCTCCGCCGTGGCGGTCTGGAAATAGCGGGGCGGCATGAGGTTGAAATGAGCCTCGACCTCCTCGGCGTCCGCCTCCTTGCTGACCTGCCGGCGGAGGGCGTGGATGTGCTGGTCCCGCTGCTTTTCCCCGGCCTTGACGCCATCGGCCTGGTCGTGGAGAAAACGGCAGGCCTCCTCGTATAACGTGAGGATCAAGGCCTCTTTGTAGTCGTTCCACAAATCCGCGCGGGTGCCCAGGGTATCCGTGAAGGTATGCAGCAGGAGCTGATGCAGGTTTTCGGCGCTCTTGAACTGGAGCGCGAATTTGCGGGCCACGGAGGGATCCTCGAGGTCGCGCTTCTGCGAGACCTGGATCATGGCCAGGTGCTGCTCCACCAGCAGCCGGAGGGTCTGGGTGGCGGCGGCATCCAGCCCCAGGCGGCGGGCCACCCGCAGGGCGAGCATGGCGGAGCGGTCGGCGTGATGGCGGGAGGGCTCGCTTTTGCCGGCGTCGTGCAGCAGCAGGGCCAGGTAGAGCACGAAGGGGCGCTCGATCTTCTGGAAAATATCCCGGTACCGGCTGAAGGGCGGCTTGGCGGAGTTCCACACGGCGTCCAGCATTTCCACGCAGACCAGGGTGTGCTCGTCGGCGGTATACCGGTGGAAGAACTCGTGCTGCACCAGGCAGGTCAGCTTGCCGAACTCGGGCAGGTAGCGGCCGAGCAGGCCCACCTCGTGCATGGTGCGGAGCACGGGGGCCACGCTGCCCCGCTGGGAGAGGATCTCCAGGAAGGTTTCGTGCACGTGGGCATCCCTCCAGAAGGCCTTGTCCACCAGGGCGAGGTGGTGGCGCACCAGCTGGACGAGGTCCGGGTGCAGGCGCAGGCCGCGCTGCTGGGCCAGCAGGAACACGCGCATCAGGCGGCGGGGATGCTCCCGGAACACCCGCTTGGAGGCCGGGACGATCTCGCCGTCCAGGATGTAAAATCCATCCACCTGGGGCGCGGGCGCCTTCTCCCGCCGGCCGAACAGCAGCTGCCGCCAGGAGGCGCGCGGCTTGGGCTTCTGCTGGAAGGCCAGGCGTTCCTCCACGGTGCGGGTGATCAGGTACACGTGGCGCATGTGGGTGTAGAGCTGCCGCATGAACTTCTCCAGGCGCTGGATGGGGGAGCGGTCCTCGTAGCCGAGGTTCAAGGCAATGGTGGGCTGCACCCCCTTGAGCAGGATGTCCATGGGGCGGTTGACCTGGTAGTGGAGGTCGTTGCGCACGCGCAGCAGGAAATTGTAGGCCTCCTGGAGCTGGAAACGCTCCTCCTCGCTGATCCACTCCCGCGCCTGCAGCTCCTCCAGGGTGCGGATGCGGTATTTGAACCAGGCCATCCAGAGCAGGTTCTGGTAATCGCGCAGGCCGCCGCAGCCGTTCTTGATGTTGGGCTCCTGCATGCAGGCGGAGTCGCCATATTTGGCGCGCCGGGCGGATTGGTCCTCCAGCCGGGCGGCGATGTATTCCTGCTCATACCCCATCACGCAGCGGGCGGTGACCTGCGCCTCCATGCGCTCGAACAGGGCGGTGCTGCCCGTGATCAGCCGCGCTTCGATCAACGAGGTTTTGGACTGCATGTTCTGGTTGGCCTCTTTCACACAATCCTCGGGATTCCGCACGGAATGCCCCACTTTCATGCCCAGGTCGAACAGGCACAGCAGGATTTCCTCGGTCAGCGCGCTCATGCAGCCGCGGTGCTTCCCGTAGGGGCTCACCTCGCCCTCGTGCAGGAACATGATGTCGATGTCGCTGTGCGGATTCAGCTCCTGGCGCCCGTAACCGCCGATGGCGATCAGCGCCAGGGGCGGCGGCAGGGTGGTGACCTTGGATGGCAGATGCGCCAGCGCGCCCTGGAGCAGGTAACGCATGAGCACATCCATCAGGGCCGTGCGGGAAAGGCAGATCTCGCGGCCCGGCGCCCCCGCCCGGTGGCGCAGCTTGAGGCGGTGCGACTGCCGTTTCAAAAAGGTTTTGAAACGGGCCAGCTCCGTGTGGGGCGAACGGTTCGGCGGCAGCGTCAACCGCGCCTTCGCGTCGGCCTCGATCTGTTCCAGTAGTCTCTGCACGCCCAGTAAGTGCCACAGCAAGCCCCAAAAGTAAAATGAAAGCGCGCTCGCGGCCCGGCCTTGACCTGCTTTTTGAAGCGCATCCATAATGGCGCATGCGCCGAGTGTATTTGGATCACCAAGCCGCCACCGCCCCGCGGGCCGAAGTCCGGGAGGCGATGCTGCCGTTCCTCACCGCGGAATTCGGCAACCCCGCCTCCCTGCACCAGGAAGGACTGCGGGCGCGGGAGGCGCTGGAGCAGGCCCGCGGCCAGGCGGCGGCCTTCCTGGCAGCCGGGTCGGCGGACCAGGTTGTCTTCACCTCGGGCGGGGCGGAGGCCATCAACCTGGTGGTCAAAGGGGTGGCCTTGGCCAGCCGCAGCCGGGGGAACCACCTCGTGGTGAGCGCGGTGGAGCATGTGAATGTGCTGAACGCCGCCGCTTTTCTGGAATCCCAGGGGTTTGCCTGCACGCGGGTGGCGGTGGACGCCTCCGGGCGGGTGGATCCGGAGGCGGTGCGCGCCGCGCTCACCCCGCAGACCATCCTGGCGGCCATCCAGCATGCCAACCACGAGGTGGGGACCGTGCAGCCGGTGGCGGAAATCGCCCAGGTGACCGCGGAGCTGGGGGTTCCGCTCCTGGTGGATGCCACCGCCAGCGGCGGCTGGCTCCCCACGCGGGTGGCGGAGCTGGGGGCGGATTTCCTGGTGGTTTCGCCCCACCGCTTTTATGGGCCCAAGGGCGTGGGCATCCTCTACCGCACCCGGCGGGCCCGCTTGGCCAGCCTGCTGCATGGCGGCCCGCAGGAGGGAGGGCGCCGGGCGGGCACCGAAAACGTGGCGGCCATCGTGGGGGCCGGGGTGGCCTGCGAGCTGGCCGGGCGGGAATTCGCACGGCGCCAGGCCCACGTAGGCCAGCTGCAGCAGCAGCTTTGGGAGGGGTTGCGGGCGGCGGGGCTGGTCTTGAACGGGCCCCGGCCGGGCCCGCAGCGGCTCTACACCAACCTCAACCTCAGCGTGCCCGGCCTGGAGGGGGAGGCGCTGGTGCTCCGCTGCGACCTCCAAGGGCTGGCTCTGGCCAGCGGCTCCAGCTGCCTGAGCAAGGCGGTGAAAATCTCCCATGTCCTGCAGGCCATCGGCCTCGACCACACCCGCGCCCAAGGCAGCGTGCTTTTCTCGCCGGGCATGGACAACACGGAGGAGGACATCCGCTGGGCGGTGGATACCTTCTCCGCCGCCGCCCGGTTCCTGCGCGAGATGTCGCCGGCGTAGCCGGGGGCAAGCCCGGAGGGATTTCCCATCCGGGCGCGCAGAACCCGGGCCAGCCGGCGCCGGCCCGCGCCGCGGCCGTGAAGCCGGGCCTTACCGGTCCGGGTGGCCGATGCAATACAGGTGGCTGAAGCTGCGCAGGAAGATCTGGCCGCCGCTCAAAGCCATGGAGGCGTAGGTCTTTTCGCCCAGCTCGTTGCGGGACACCAGTTCATATTTTGGCCCGGCCCGGACCACGTGGGCCACGCCGTCGTCATTCAGGAAATAGAGCAGCCCATCCGCGGCCACCGGTGAGGCATGGTGCAGGCCCATCGGCTCCTTCCAGAGGACTTTGCCCGAAGCCGCCTCAAAGCAATAGGCCGACCGGCCGTTGAACGAGGAGGTGAAAAACCAGTCCCCCAAGGCCAGCGGGGACGGCACATAGGGCGCTCCGTCGGGCGATTTCCAGGCCACCTTGGTTTGGGTCACGTTGCCCTGGCCGTCGGGCTTGATGGCCAGGAGCACCTTGGCGGGCCAGCTGGTGCAGGCCAGCACCAGGTCCGCCTGCGCGCTGTAAACCGGCGCGATCACGGCGTCGCTGGCCAGGCCATCCACGAACCATAGCACTTTGCCGGTGCGCGGGTCGAAGCTGGTCACGGCCTGGTTGCCGGGCACGATCACCTGGGCGCGGCCATCCATTTCCCGGATGAGCGGCGGGCTGTAGCTCTGGCTGCCGTTGGCGCAGGGTGTTTTCCAGGCGGTCCGCCCGTCCGCCTGGTTCAGAGCGGCCACAAAATTCTCCCCCTTGCTGTAGCAGCTGAGGATCACCTTGTCCTCGAACAGCAGCGGGGTGTGGCTGAAGCCCCACTGGCTCTTGAACTGGCCGGGCCGGACCAGCCATTGCCGCCGGCCTTCGAGGTCGTAGGCCGCCGCCACAGCCTCCTCGCGGTCCTGGAAGGTGACATAGACTTTTTCGCCATCACAGGCCGGGGTGGCCGAGGCGTAGCTGTTTTCGTTGTTTTTGGCCTCCAGGGGGGACTGCAGGACAACCTGCTGCCACCGGATGGCGCCCGATTTGCGGTCCAGGCAGAGCAGCACGCGCTCCCGGGTTTCCTTCAAGGCGGTGGTGAGGAAGATCCGCTCCCCCCAGAGGATCGGGGAGGAATGGCCTTCGCCCGGCAGGGCCTTTTTCCACACCACGTTTTGGGTGCTGGTCCACTGGGTGGGGAAACCCTTTTCGGTGCTGGTGCCATCTCCGCGCGGGCCGCGCCAGGCGGGCCAGTTCTCCGCGCCCGGCAGCGGGGCGGCCAGGCTCAATAAACAAACCAAACCGGCGCCGAAGCCGGATCCATAAAGGTGCGATTTTTTCACGCGCGAAGTGTGCGCGGCGGCGGCGGCGGTTTCAAGCGCAAAGGCCGTGCGGTGCGGCGCCGCTTAATCACGCTCCACATGTTCCGTGCTGACTACGCAGCCGCGTTCGTCGAACAGGTTCAGGTAATAAACGCGGGTTTTATCGGGCAGCTCGGCGGTCACGCGGCCGTCCGCGAGGGTGGCGGGGATGGCGTCCCATTTGCGGTCCTGCCAGCGGCCGGTGTCCAGGGTGTAATTCAGCTCGGCCCTGGCGATCCGCACCGGGGCGGCAAACGTGGCCCAGACGCTGGCGCCGGCGAATCCCTGGCCGGTGATCCGGGCCAGGGGCGCCCCGCCTTTGAGGATGCTGTCGGCGAACACCCGGATTTCCCCGGGATTCTCGCCCGCTCCGCCGTGGCCGTGGGGCATGCGGAGGCGGATGCACAGCGCGCGCGGGCCTCCGGCTTCGCGGTAGGAAAGCTGGAGCGCATCCAGCGGGTAGGCGAAATCGTTGCTGCCCGTCACCCAGAGCATGGGCAGCCGGGCCGCCGCCAGGTAAACCGAGGGATCCCACCAGGCCATCCAGCGCTGGGTCTGGCCCGCATTCAGCTTGCCCAGCTGCCCCTCGAAAACGGTGGCCCGGTAAAAGCCGCAGCCGTAAACAGGCACGGCCAGCTTGAAGCGCGGGTCCACCCCCGCCACCAGGCAGGTCAGGTAGCCGCCCCAGGAAATGCCGGTGACCCCGGTGCGCGCGGGATCCACCTCCGGCAGGGACCGGAGGAGGGAGTGGGCCAGGATGGCATCGGCGACGGCGTGGTAAGACCACTGGTCCTCGCGGGGCCAGTCCACCTGGTCAAAACCGCCCCAGCCGGCGGGGCCGCCCTGGGCATCGTGGACCCACTGGCTGTAGTTGCCCACGGGGATCTGGCCGCAGGTGTCCATGGCGATGGCGGCGTAACCGCGATCCACCCACAGCCGCACCCACTCCTCAAAAGCGGTGCCGCCGCCGCCGTGGATCAAGACCATGCCGGGGGCTTTTTCACCGGGATTCAGCTGGGGGAGCCCCAGCCAGGCGAAAACCCGGGTGGGTTTGCCTTGGAACGGCAGGCCGGTGTAGAAAATGGCCTTCACCCCGGTGGATTTGGGGCGTTCCAGGGCCGACCATTTGGGCGGGGCGGACAGCGCCTGCAGATCCCAGGGCAGGGGTGAATCCGCGCTTTGGGCTCCGGCGCGGAGGGCGCCAGCGAGCGCCAGCCAGGCCACGCCGGCTGCCAGAATGTTCAGTGGGTATGAGTTCATTTTACATTGGGTGTTGAGGGTTCAGTTTGGCGGGCATTCACCGCCGGTGGCACGGGGTGGAACAGCGGCCACGCCAGCCGGTTGCCCGCTCCCCGCATGCCCATCTGATCCAGCGGCGGGGGCTGGAATCCGGGCAGACGCCGCAAGACTTCACTGCCGGGCCGCAGGCGATAATCCCCCTGGGCGGCATTGACGAAGCCCGGATCGGCCGTGGTGGCCCAGACCAGGCCCTCCTCCATGCGCCAGTTCCCGCCGGAGACCTCGCCGCAGCGGACCATGAGATTGAGCCGGGCGCGGTTTTCCCGGGGCACATCCGCGGGCGGATCCATGAAATGGGCCAGCTCGGGGTAGCGGGCGAGGTAAGGCGGCCGGGTGATGTCCACCTCCTGGAGCAGTTTCTCCGGGAAAAAGGTTTCCTCGGCCCCCTTGAGGGCCGCCCGCCACCGCGCATCGTTCCACGGGGCCGAACCCAATGCCCGGCGGCAGTCGATGAACATATTCTGTTCCGCCCGGAGGCCGTGGCCGCCGTGGGAGAAAACCGTGCCAAAAGAGCCCCGGCCCGGATCGCCGCAGCGCACGAAGACGTTGCCGAAAACCAGGTCGCCGCCATCACCGTCGTCGAAATAGACCGCGGCGCTGCCGTGGCCCATGGCGTTGCCGATGTCGTGCCAATAGTTCCAGCGGACCACGTTGCCCCGGCAGGAGGGATTGCGCCCCTTGTAGAGCGCGCCGCAATCGTCCGTTTCCGTGCAGACACGATGAACCTCGTTGTATTCGAAGACATGGTCGTTGCCGCCGACGAAAATGGCCTGGTGGGGCGCGTCGTGGATGAGGTTGTGGCCGGCGCGGTTGCCCACGCCCTCGAAGGAAAGCCCGTAAGCGGAAGTGAGCTGGTGCACCGAAAAACGCCAAATGTGGTTGTTGACCGCCTCGTGACCGGCGGGCGTGAGCGTTTTCCGGTCCCCACCGCCCAACACCAAGCCGCCGGTTCCGGTGTCGTGGAGGTCGCAATCAGCCACCCGGTGCCGCCGGCCGCCGGCCACCCGGATGCCCAGGCGCCGCAGGTTGCTGGCGGCGCAGGCTTCGATGGCGCAATCCGAGCCGCCCTCGAGGTCGATGCCATTGGCCAGGCCGCATTCCACGGCGAAACCGCGCAGGGTGATGCAGGCCGCGTCCCGCAGCCGGATGATGGGCGCATCCAGCGTGGCCAGGGTCACCGGCTCCCCGGCCCGCCCGGCGGCGGGCCACAAATAGAGCCGGCCCCGCGCGTGGTCGAGGACGAACTCGCCCGGCTCGTCCAGCTCCTCCAGGACGTTCAGCGCGCGGAAGCGGCGGGGGGAGGGATTGCCCTGCTGGAGGCCGTAAACGTGGGGCGCCGCCAGGGTGATCCGGCGCGTGGCGGCCTCGATGGCGCGGACCTTGATGACCTCATCATACCAGTCATAGCACCAGTAGCCTTGCAGCCAGATGCCATCCTCCGCCCGCCAGCGGGACGGGCGGCCATCGCCATACTCGAAAGTGCCCGCCAATCCGCGCCGGTCCCCATCCCGCGGCCGGGATCCGGATTCGATAATGCGCGCGACGGTAGCCCAACCCTGGTTGGGCCAGCAGGCGATCCGCAGGCGCCCGCCGCCCTGGTACAGTTCCGGTCCGGGGGGCGCGCCGTGGTAGGCGGTAGGGAATTCTGTAATAGCTCCCACGCCCAGGGCTTGGAGATCCGCCACCCGCACCTGACCGCGGGCGGCTGGATCCAGCCGTTGCAAAAGCCCGGGGTCAGTGACCGGCTGGAAGGCGGAAGCCGCCACGGTTATTCCACCGGTCAGCCTCACGCATTCGCCTTGGGCGGCTTCCCAGGTGACGGGAGCGCTGGCCGTGCCGGAATCCTCCGGCCCGAGCTGGAAAGTTTCGCGCAGCTCGTAATTGCCGGCGCCCACGATCACCCGTCGCGGGCTTCCCGGCCCGGCTTGGCGCACCGCGGCCCGCGCTTTTTCAAGGGTGGCAAACGGCTGGCTCTGCGAGCCCGGGTGGGTGTCGCTGCCCTGCGGCGAAACATGGAAGATCCGCTCGGCCCCGTGAGTGGTGGGAGCCAGGAACAGGCCCAGCAAAAGCCAGCGGCAAAGGCGCATATGCATACGGGGAGTGGATTTGAATTTGACCGGATCGTCAAGCGCCGGCTGCGGGAAATCCCGGGAAAAACTCCAGGCCGGATCCGCCGAACACCGGCAGGGGGCTGGCTGGCCATCGGCCAGCCGCGTCCGGTCCCCGGATCCGATCCTGCGGAATATTCCGCTCCCGGGGGGGCAGGCGCGGCCACGTTCCTTGAAACCTCCCGCCGCCGGATCAAGCATTCGAGCGGAGCCTTTATTCTTGTCCGTTTCCCGGAAAAAGGTGTATATTCCAGCCCATGAAACCCACAAGCTCGATTTTGCGTCAGCACGCTTTCACCTTTATGGAATTGCTCATGGTCCTGTTGCTATTGGGCATGCTCGCCGCGCTGCTCGCGCTAAGATTCCGATTCATGACCGCCGGGGCCCAATCCGGCTCGCCCAGCCAAAACCGGACGATTCAGTGCGTGAACAACCTGAAAAACATCGGCCTGTCCTTCCGGGTTTTTGCCGTGGACAACGCCGACAAGTTTCCGATGCAATTGCCCCGGAAAGCCGGGGGCACCCAGGAAGACGTCGCGAGCGGCAACGTGTTCCCGCATTTCCAGGCCATGTCCAACGAACTGGCAACCCCCAAAATCCTGGTGTGCCCCGCCGATAGCCGTTCCCCGGCGGACAGCTGGCCAAAGCTGGCGAATGGGAAGGTGAGTTATTTTGTGGGTCTGGATGCTGCTGAAACCCTGCCGCAAACGCTGCTATCCGGGGATCGGAACGTGACGCTGGATGGGGTGGCATTAAAGTCCGGCCTGGCCGAATTGGGGACCAACGCCAGCGTGGGCTGGTCCGGACAGCTTCATAAAGGCGCCGGCAATGTGGCCCTGGGCGATGGCAGCGTTCAGCAGTTTTCATCGGCTCGTTTGAAGGACCACATCCGCTATACGCAGCTTGATAAAATCCGCCTGGCGGTGCCGTAGGCATGTCCCTGCCATGGGGCGGGAAGAGGTTGGCGAGCCAGGAGGCGCAGGACTGGATCGCCCGGCAGTTAAAAACGGGCAGTGCGGGGATAGGGTGCAATCCTTGAAATATCAGCCTGGCTGAACCCCGGTTTTGGCACCCGCACTTGTTGGCGCCAGTTTGCCCAGGCCCGGCCCGGCCGGTCATCGATTGCCGAACAGGTTGCATCGTTTTTTTCAATTAGGGGTTTTCTGGTGACGGCTGTATCGTAATCCTCAAGAGAACAAACCAATAGACAAAAGCTGCCGCATGATGCGCTCAATCAACCAAGCGACGCCTGGCGCCCGGCCCAGCGCTGCGGTCCATCCCGCCAGCGAGCGGGTCACCGGCCCGGAATTTTTTCAACGCATGGCGGTGGATCCTTCGATGCGCCGTTTGCCGCCAGTCATCCTGCCGTTCCTGCGGGAATACCTGGCCAGTGAAAAAGCCGTTTGCTGGGGCGATCAATGGGTGGTGAATTCGAATTTTCCGCCCATTCCCAGCCCTGCTTGGGAACGTTTTGTGGATCGGCTGGGCAACCCGGGCGAATACCGGGACCGTTTGTTCTCCATAACCTGGGCGGTCACCAACCGCTGTTCGTTCCACTGCTGGCATTGTTACAACGCGGACCGCACTCAAATCGACTGCGGCTTGGACAGTTTAAAGCGCGTGGCCGGGGAGCTGGAGGCGGCGGGGGTGATCATGCTGCATTTGACCGGAGGCGAGCCTTTATTGCGTCCGGACCTGGAACAGATCGCCGGCTTTTTCGGTTCCGGAGTATGCGTCAGCGTGGGAACCACCGGACTCGGTTTGACTCCCGAACGAGCCCGATCCCTCGCGGCTGCCGGGGTCTTTTCCGTGGGCATCAGCCTGGATTCGGACCAGGCCGCGGAACATGACGCGAAACGAGGATACCCGGGGGCGTTCAAAATCGCCCTGGAGGCCATTGCCAATGCCCGGCAGGCCGGGCTTTATTGCTATGTCGTGACGGTGGCTTCCCGGGAATTGCTGGCGGACGGGCGTTTTGAACGTTTCCTGCAATTCGTGGAGCAGGCCGGAGCGTTCGAGGTGCATTTGCTGGAGCCGTGTCCGGCGGGGCGGCTGCAGGGGCGCCAGGATGTGATCCTGGAGGAACCGTTCGCCCGCAAAATATTGGAGCTGCAATCCCTCGCCGCCCGGGATGTGTCGCTGCCGATCTTGTCCACTTATGCCCGGCTGGAGTCGCCGGACAGTTTTGGCTGCGGCGCTGGCACCACTCATCTTTATGTCGATGGCGGGGGCGAGGTTTGTCCCTGCCAATTGGTTCCCTATGCCTTTGGCAACCTGCTCCAGGAATCGCTGCCGGTCATTCTCGAGCGGTTGCACCGGCATGTGCCGCAACCGCGGCTGACCTGCCTGGGCCGCGATTTGCGGGGTTTGCTCCCCGCCGGGCAGAGGCCACCCGCACCGCCGCACTTATCCGAAAAGATTTTCACTGATAAAGTGGCGCCGGGCGGCGAAATGCCCCGCTTTTTCCGGGTGCTGGAATCCCGGGACCGCCCCCAGGTGGACAACCAGGACTTGGAGCGGGTTTATAATCAGGCCAGCCGGCACTATGACGGGCATTGGCTCAGCCAGGCCGGAGGGCCGGTGCGCGAATTGTTTGGCCGCCTGGAGTGGAAGCCGGGCGCCCGCCTCTTTGAAGCAGGGTGCGGCACCGGTTATGCGACGGCGCTGGCCGCTGATAAATTGGGCGGCAAGGGGGACATCCTCGCGGTGGACCTTTCGCCAGGCATGCTGGCCATGGCCCGTCAGCGGCTGGAAAAATCCGGCTGGAACCATGTGCGCCTGGTCTGCCAGGACGCTTTGGAAGCCTTATCCCAAGGCGGCTCCTACGACCTGATAATCACCACCTGGGTCCTGGGCTATATCCCTCTGGCGCCCTTCATGAAGGCCGCGTGCGCCGCGCTCGCGCCCGGCGGGCAATTGGCTCTGGTGGTCCATCAGCAACAGTCCCCCCGGGAAGCCCTCGAGGTGTTCAGCCAGCTCGTGGCCGCGAATCCGGAGGCTTTGGAAAAAGAGGTCCATTTCGATTTCCCGCCGGATCTGGCTGCCCTGGAACGGCATCTGCGCGCCGCCGGGCTGGAGTTGGTCCAAGCCTGGCCTGGCCGGATTGTGTTCCCCTGTGCCAGCGCAACCGAAGCGATCGAGCATCTGCTCCATTCCGGGGCCGGCACGGCCTACCAGGAGGCCATTCGCCCCAGCCATCGGCCGGAATTAACCCGGCGCTTCCAGGAGGAGCTGGCGCGGCGCCATGCCGGTGGCCCGGTGCCCGTGGCGCACGATTACTTTTCGGCCATCGCGGTCCGCCCCCAATAATCCGCCGACGGCTGGGCCGGCGCCGCCGCCACAGCCGGAAAACGGTGGAGTGAAAGAGCGGCTTTCGTCAAGGGCGAAAAGCCGCATCCCGGTAAAGCCCGATCTCCTCCAAGGGGATCGGATCAAAGCCGGGGCGATTCAATGGCAGGCTCCGGGCATCCCAGGAAAATTCTTTCTCCCCCAGCAAGACATTGCCGGCCGCCTCAATATTCCGGGGGGCGCGCCGGAGCAGTTCGCCACAGCGCCAGCCCAGGTTCCGGCGGATCTGGTTGCGATTGGCGTTCCCCGCCAGGCCGGCCAGCTCCGGATAGCGCCGTTCATAGAGCGCCCGGTCAATCTCCCTGGAGTCCAGGGCTTGGGCCACGAAATCGCGCCAGCGTTTGTCGTCCCAGGGCGAGCAGCTCACCATGGCGGCGCACTCGATGAAGAGGTTGTTCTCGACCTGGTTGTCTTTGCCGCCGTGGATTTGCACGCCGCCAAACCCCAGTTTCCCTGCCGAGCAGCGCTCGAAGATGTTCCCGTAGATGTGCGTGCCGCAGATGGCGTCATCGAGGCGGATGCCCGCCTGGCCGCATTTGGGTTGGTCGCCGGCGCCGCGCCAGTTGCCGATATGATGCCAGTAATTGAAGCGGTAAACGTTTCCGCGATAGGTCGGATTGCCGAACATATCCACCCCGCCCTGGTCGTCGGACTCTGTCACCGCGTTATAGACTTCATTGTATTCAATCCGGTGGTCGTTGCCGCCCACCCGCATGGCGCTGCTGCGGATGTCGTGCATGCGGTTATGGGCAATGCGGTGGCCAACTCCGTCGAGGATGACGGCCGGGGTGTAGGTGTGGTCGATGCGGGACAGGTCATGGATGTCGCAGTTCTCCAGGAAATGCCCGCCCGGCTCGAGGGTCCGGCGGTCGCCGCCGGAGATGGCTGTCCCCCCCCGGCCCAGGGAGTAAATATCGCAGGAGCGCAGCCCGTGCTGCCGGCCTCCGCGGATTTCAACGCCGTTTCCGGCGAAGTGCCGCACCACGCACCCGGCCAGCAGGCAATGGGCGCCACCGCTGACATGGATGGCATCCGCGCTGCCCAATTCCCAGGTCAAGCCGGTAAAACCGACCCAGGACACGTTCCGCAGCTCGACCATGGGGGCGTCAAAGGTGGACATCTCGATGGCGGCGGGCCGGGGATCGGACGGCGGATACAAAAGCACCTTCAGGCCGGTGCGGTCCAGGAACCATTCGCCCGGCACATCCAGTTCGCTCAGGGCATTGACCGCATAGAACGGCGCCCCCACGCTGAAGCCGTAGGTGTGCCAGGGCTGGGCCAGGGTGATCAGCCGCTGCTCCGGGTCCACCGCGGCCACGCGCTCATAGGAATCCGCCCAGTCCCAGAACCAATAGCCGTAGAGCAGCAAATCCGGCTCGCTGGCCCAGCGGCGCGGGCGGTCTCCCTCGAAAAAGAACCGGCCGGTTTTGCTTCCCTGGCGGTCGTAGCCTTGGGTGCCGTCTTTGACCGCCACCCGGCTGATGCGCAGGAAGCCCTCGTTGGGCCCCCGGGCCAGCGCCATCGCCTGGCCATTAAAAAAGAGCTCATGCGCGGGGTGCGTCCGAAACCCATTGCCGCTGGCAAAGCCGCCCAGCTTCAACGGCAGCAGGTTGGTCAGGCCGCAGGTCCGCAAGTCCAATATCCAGACCTGGCCCCGGGCTTCCGCCGGCAGCTGCGGGTAGCCGTCCGTGTCCGACAGTTTGCGCCAGCCCGTCAGCCGCGCCCCGCCGCGGAAGCAGGCGCTCCCGCGGTCGATCGCCCGGAATAGGATCGGGGCGGACTCGGTGCCGGAGTCCCGCTCCGCCAGCACGAAGGTTTGGCGGACCTGATACTCACCAGAATGCACCAGCACCTCCACTCCGCCCTCCGGGATCGATCCGGCCTGCCGCCGGGCGCGGATCTCGTCCCGCGCCCGCTCCAGGCTGGCGAATGGCTGCCCGGCCGATCCGTCCCCGGTGTCGCGGCCGCCTGGGGCCACATGCAAGGCAAGTTGCGGGCGCGGCCAGGCGGGCGGCGCCATGGCCGTGGCCGGGTTGACGCGCAAAGGCAGGGGAGCAGCGGCCGGCCCGGCTGTCCCACCAATTTGCCCAGCCCGGGAAAACAGGGCCGGCCATGAGGTCAGACACAAGACCACCAAGCGCAAGCCTGGTTTGAGCGCCAGGCTCGCAGCCCAATTTTGGATGTTTTTCATAAAACGCATTTTAATTCAGGAACACGAGTATCGCCAGCCGGGAGCCGTTTAAACCATCCACCACTGCCCCGGGGTGATGGCCGGGGGCCGGTAGCTATCACGGTTTGCCGCCAGCCCGGCGAGCAGTTCCCTGGCTTTTTTGCCGATCGCCTGGGCGGCGAGTTCGACGTTGCGCCGCCCGGCTTCCGCCGAGGCGTGCCGGCGGGGGTCCAGCCCGCCAATCCCATCGGGCGCCTTCATATCCGGGGCGAGCGGACCATCACCCAGGGCGGCCAGGTCCACCAGATCCGGATAAAAACACATCATATTGGAGGTCTCCCATTTCGCCGCATGGTCGGTGTTGGATTCAGGGCCCTGGCTGAGGGAGATTTCCCACAAACCCAGGCCCGCGGCGGCGCCATCCGCCACCACCGGCGCCAAGGCGCGGTTAACCATGTCGATCTGTCCCTGGACGTTATGGCCTGAAACACCGAGGATGACGCGGAAGCCGGTTTTCTTCAGCCGGGCAAAGAGCTCGGTGAGGACCGGCACCAGGGATGACTGCGGGAAACCTTCGTGGAAGTAGATCGGGGGATACACCACCCCGCCATATTGCCCGGCCACCTTGACCAGGATCGCGTGCGCTTTCAAAGCGTCGTTGCCCAGCGGCAGGTGCCGGCCGTGCCATTCGATCAGCCCAAACGGCACGTAAACGACGGGGAAATCGCGGATCGCCTTTTCCAGTTGAGCGGGCCGCATGAATTGCATTTGAACGGCCGGAGCGAGCGTGCCCGGCAGCGGTTTCCCGGACTCGGCTCCCGGGGTGGCGAGGCCGCCGGCCGTGGCGCCGAGCGTGATGGCCGTGGCGGAGCGCACGAATCTCCGGCGGGAGATGGGTGCTTCCTTGGCAGTTTTCATCGGATTCGGGTCATGGTTCATGGTTTGCTCCTGTTGGTTTTTGGATTCAGCATTGAGGTGGGATCAGATCCCGTTGTTTCAGAAAAAAATCTCCGATGATGGCACCGGTGCGCGGCCACCCCCCAGAGCGGCCGACAGGCAGGCAAAAACCTGGTTCCCGTTCATTCATGCGGCTCCTCCCTCCCTCCAGGCTTACGGAGCGCCGGCAATCATGGCCGCCAGCCTGGCCCGCGCGGTTTCGTAGGCCGCGGGATCCTTCTCCCATTGGAAAAAGGATCCGGTCAGCGAACGGACGATTTTCTGCGCGTCCGCGGTTTTGCCTGACCGCTGAAGGATGGCGAGATACTCATAATCCTCGATCGCGTCCCGCAAGGCCTTGAGGCGGATGCTAGGCACAATGCCGTCATAGCCCACGGCACCCGCCGGGTAGGCCAGCGAACCTTCGCCGTAATAATGGAGGCCTTGCTGGCCCTGCTGTGGCAGGCCGTTGCCCGCATAGCAGGGTGCTTGAGTCCACGGATCCTGGGTTTGGTTCCAGTAGGAGAAACCACCCCAATAGAGCAGGCCATTCATGCCGTCGCGCCACGCCATCCAGGCGGGCACGCGATAATTCAGCAGCGGGAAATCGATGTGCCACCACGGCGTGGGAGGGCCCTGGCAGAGCGCCGTATAGGTCCAGATGCTCTCGCCGAGCGCCTGGCGCTGGATCGCGCTCGCCGGGCGATGGAGCGAGAAAAGCGGACACCAGATGTCCACCGCCCCCTGGAGATCGCCCCAGGCGCTGTCAGCGCCACCCAGGCCCGGCTCGGTCCAGGGCTGCTCGACCACGAGCACTTTGACCACGGACTTCGCCTCGCGGATGGCGCGGCCCCAGGTTTGCACATAGCGGTAATCCTCCAGCGTGTTCGGCTCGTCCCGCAGGTAGGTATAGAAACCGACTTGGGGCCGGGCGAGCTCCTTTGCCGCCCGGTCGAAGGCTGCCAGCCACGCGTTCAGGGTGTGGCGCTGGGCGGCGGGATCTTTGACGGCGGTGGAGGGATGGGGGATCTGAAGCGCGTTGACGTGATAACGATCCACAAATTCCTGCAAGGCCCGCACCAGTGATGAAGGTATCCGGAAGGCGCCATCGGGCTGGGGCTGCGGGCTGAGCATCCCGGACGGCGGCGTGGTGTTGAAGCGGTGTTCGCTCAGCATCCCGGCGCATTGTGCCTCGATCCCAGCCCAATCGGATGGCTCCGCCAGGCCGCCCGACTTGGACTGCCGGTGGTAGTAGTCGCGCAGCGGCGGCGAGCCGAACTCCGTCACCAGCGTGGGCGTGGGCGGCAAAGCGAAATTCCACACGGTGAGACAGACGGGGATCTCGCGGACGCTGCCAGCGCCGACGGTGACACGATAAACGCCGCGATAATCCCCCGGCGGGGTGCCGGCCGGAATGAAGAGATCCACCCAGAACCCATGCGTCTCGCGGGCAGGCAAATCGAAAGGCACCGCCGTGAGGCGTGCCCCTTCCAATTTCTTTCCGGTCACGGGATTCCGGAAGGGGATGAGCGGATCGGGATACCAGTCCGGCTGGAACGCGTCGTTCCGATAGGTGCCGGTTTCCAGGCGCAGCTGGTGCTGGCGATAGAGCCGGGCTTCGGCCCCGCGCAGCCCCACTCCTCCAGCCCCCATGAGGTCGCCTGCTTCCACGCGGATGCCGCTCGTGGACGTGTCCGAACGGATCAGGATCTGGAAGCTAACCCACTCGTTGCGGGCGGCGCCCAGCTTGACCGGGGCAAGGTTCGCGGGCAGTTCGCTGCGCAGGATGTGCCGGGTTTCCGCCAGGGTCCACACCTGCCATTCGGCACCGGCCACGTGGCCAGCCGCGAGGAATAGCACAGCGGCCATCAGGGATGCAGAGTTGAATTTCATAATCTGGCGGCATGTTCACATATCCATCGCTGTTAGTCGATGCCGAATGCAAGCCTGGGCCGGTCCTGTCCGCCTGATGGTTCAGGCCCATGCGAAACGGAGTCCGTGCCGCAGTTTGATGAATATGGCGTCACTTTCCCTGGCCGTGGCCATCCACGCCTGGCAACTCGCCCGCGAGGGCGCTCAGCCCAGGAACCAGCGCCGCCAGCTCTACCACAGCCTCGACTCGCGCCAGTTCCTCCGCTCCATGAGCATCGGCAAGATCGAGGCCGAGATTGGCCACGTTGATGAAGTCAACGCCTGCCAACGAACGGTAATGGTTAAAAATAGTATAAATTCTTTTCCTTAAGTCATTTATGATGCGCGGCACCTACCGTAAGTTCCTATGAGCGCAAAACTCGGTTGTACGTGGCTTGATTGAGTGATATTTACAAGTCATTTCAGAAATATGGCGCCATCTGTGTGCCCTAAATCTAAAACAGAAATGGACCATAAAATAGGCAAAAACAGGCCAAAGTAGCTCGTATTAGTATTTGTAAGTATATATATCCACTGTTAAAATATATACTAATCATCTATACTTAAATCGAATGATCAAGTATTTAATTCGTGTCACAATATTAATACTTGATCATCAGCTCATGACTGTTAACAGGTTATTGATAATGATCAATATAAAACGAATATTTCACAACATGCTTAAGATAAGCGACTTGCAACGATTGATCGACTACGCTGAAATCTATGACCTTGGACTTGAAGCCGCATAATGATCGAGTATTAACATAGTTATCTTCGCAACCCATTGATTATCAGTGATCCAACCGAGTTTTGCGCCCATAGGTAAGTTCGTTGGCCCCATGCCGCCACTTTTTTAGGGGCTCTGGTTCTCCTCACGTCGGCGGCTACCCTCCTTGGGTTAGCGAACACTTCCGTTGCATGGGAGAGCCAAACGCGGGTGGCCGCCGAGGTAACGAGGCGGATCTGGAGCTGGCGAATTTCAAACCAGGCGCAATTTGCCCCAAGACCCGAGGTCATGGGCATTGGGGATTTGCGGACCGCATAGGCACACGAATGCTCCGGGTCCGCCTCACGTCGGCGGCTACCCTCCTTGGGTTAGCGAAGACTTCCGTTGCATGGGAGAGCCAAACGCGAGTAGCCGCCGAGGTAACGAGGCGGATCTTGGGCCGGTAAATTCCAAACCAGTCGCAATTTCCCCAAGACCTGAGGTCATTGGCATTGGGGATTTACGGACCGCATAGGCACACGAATGGTCCGGGTCCGCCTCACATCGACGGCTACCCACGTTGGGTGAGCGATCCGTCCCGTTGCATCCGCAAACCTGTGGCGGGTAGGCGCCGAGGTAACGAGCTTTAATCCCCTTGCCATATGCCTCCTCCTATTGAGTTGGTTTCGGGGATCCTGCTGATTCACGCCAAGCCGCTTCAGGCGCGGATGCCTGTATCACCACCGGACCCAGGAGTCCGGAAGCCAGCAGCGGTTTTCGGGGGTCGGTTGGAACATTGGTGCGCGTCCGGCGCTGGTCAGGCGGCAGTTTGCTGTCGCCAGCCAGCCGGTTTGGCCACAGGTTCACCACCTCGATCTCCAGCGTGTTCCCGCCGGGCTTGATGGCCCCGGTGATCTCCACCCGCCACGGATGGCACCAGACCACACCGAGATCCTGGCCATTGAGCCGAACTTGGGCCGTCTCTTTGACCGTTCCCAGATCCAGGAAGAGACGGGAAGCGGGATGCGAGGCCGGAGGCCGGGGGGGCGAATGGGTCTTGCCGGCTTCGGGAGCCCAGTCAAAGACTTTGCGGTACACCGCCGTGCCGCTGAAATATTGCACCGCCGGTTCCGGACGCCGGCTCCAGTCCTCCAGCCGGTCAAACACCAGTAATCCCCTGGCTTGATCACCGCCCAAGCCAGCGGCCGGATAGAACCATTGCGGATCGAACTGAACCGTCCACGGGCCGGCGAGCTCCTGCACCGGTTTCAATTCCGGAAAGTTCCTGGCCCCACTCCGCCTGCCGGTTTCCAGCTGCCGGGTGCTTTCCCTGAACACCACAAACATCGAACCGCCAGGTTCGAATGCAAGGGGTATGGCCGTCCGTCCGTCTTCCAGCTTCCGAAATTCCGGCAGGCTTCGCTGCGTTCCCGTCACCGGATCCCACAGCTCCGGCTGCCTGCCTGCCGCACGGAATTGGCCGTCCACTTTTTCGGCACGGGCATTGCGGTTGGCCAGAAAATAAATCTCCCCATCCGCCGAGGTCCGGTGGATGAAGTCGATGAAGGCGCCCTGGCCGGAATGCTCGAAATCCGGCAGCACACCATCCGCCAGCAAAATCTCGCGCAATGGTTTGCCCCAGAAGACCCGGCCCTGGCCGAAGGCCTGCTGCCGGACCTGTTGCCCGTCACAGGCGCCCCACACCTTGGCGGCGATCTTTTTCACCTCGGCGTCACACTGCGGATAGTTCTTCAGGCCCGGATCGGACTCCGGCTTCGGCCCGGCCACCGTCGCGCCGGCTTTTACCAGATCCCGGATTTTCTGGAGCACTTCCACCGGCATGCGCCTGGTGTCCGGCAACACCAGCAGGCGGTAGCTCATGCCGTCGGGCAGCACCAGGCGGCCTGCTTTCACCGAAAGCCGCGTGAGCAGCACCTCGGCGTTGCAGACATCATAGTCGTAGCCTTTGCCCAGCGCGGGATCGACATGCCTGGGCGTCACCAGATTGGGCGCCCAATCGCCGTTGTAGTAGAGCACGTCGGCGGCGAACAAGCCCGACTGCAGGAGTGCCTGGCAACGATTGACATAATCCAGCCACGGGCCGGCCGCCTGGCGCCACCAGGTGACGTTGGGATTGAAATGGGTGCCGGCGCCGTATTCATAGCCGGGCTTGCCATCCTGCGGCCGGGTGCAGGTCATGGTGTGGAACACGAGGCGGTTGATGCCTTCGCAAAAAGCCCGGTCGGCAACCGGCTTGTTGCTCCCCGGTGATTGATGCCAGTGGTCCCCCCCGGTAAAAGCCTCCGCCGAAGCCGTGCGCCGGCCGTAGATATGCGCCGCTGCCGCCGTCTGCTTGCCCACCAGATTCTGGCCGTCCTGGGTGAGGCCGCCATCCTGCCAGAACTCGCCCATCGGCCGGCCGCATCGCCCGAGGTTCTTCAACGCATCCATGCACACGGTTCCCGACCAGCTTGGGCCCCCCGCCTCGCATTGAATCTCCAATCCAGCCTGCCGCGACCGCTCCGCGAAGCGCCCGTAATTGCCATCCGCCATGCAATCCGCCACGGTCTTGCGGTAATCGTAAAGGAAGCGGTCGGAGATCCCGGCGCTGCCGATCAGTATGCCGCTGAATACGGGCAGATAGGGCGCCGGGTCGTAGCCGCGATAGTGCTTGAACCGCTCCAATAGCTGGCCCGTCCAGTTCGGGAAGCCATCCTCGAAACTGTCGGTGTGGAAAAACTTGAGCGTGGGGCTGGCCAGCGGCCCGGCCTCCTCGAGCAGGATCCGGCCCAGATTGGCAAACATCTCGTCCACCGCGCCCGGGTTGAGCCAATCGACCTCCAGCACGTAGCCAACCTCGGGCAGCACGCAGCGCACGTCACAACCGATGACCACATGGCCGGTGCGCAGGATCGTCCAGCGTCCCGCCGGCACTTCCCAATCCAGTGTCCCATCCGGCTTGAGCCTGGAGGTCAGGTCAACGACCTCCTCCGGCTTCACCGGTTTGTCCCCCGGCAAATCGGCCCAGGGCGCCAGCGTCTGGTCCATCGCCGTCTGCCGGGGAAGAAAAAGACTGCCATCCTTGCGGTTGCTCTTGGCTGCCAGATGCGCGCCCCGCCCGGGCCCGAGGCGGGCGCTGCCATCCTCGGGTTCCCGGAAGGCGGTGACCGCCGTGTCGCGATAGTCGGCCTTTTCCTTTGGCCAGGCCAGGTAGTGAGTCACGTTCCCATGGTGCGGCGGGGCATAGCCGTCGCGATATCCCGGCACGGGCAGGGGGCCGGAGAATTTCCGCGGCCCGGTAACACCCAGCTGCGACTGCACATACCAGCGGGAACTGGATTCCGGTTTGATCCAGGCGCCGCCCATGCACCAGCCCCCGCCGCAGAAGTTGACGCCCACCTCCAAACCCAGGCGATGCGCCTCTTGCAAGGCGTGCCGGTAAAGTTCCCGCCACTCCGCCGACAGAAAGACCGGCCCGCGCGGCATCTCCGCAACCCCATAATCATTGCCGGAACAGATCAACGTGACACCGCCCATGCCCCTGGCCTTGAATTCCTCCAGATCGCGGGTGATCCCCGCCTTGTCCACCAGGCTGTTGAACCACCACCAGAAACAGGATGGCCGCGCGCTGGCTGGCGGATGGGAGAAACTCCTTGCGAGCTGGCCATCCGGAACTTCCGCCTCAGCGCGCCGCGCGGCCAGCGGCGCCAGCAGCAGGATGGCGAGGGTGAGGGGTGGCAGCCGGATCATGGTGATTGGTCATGGATGCGATCGTTCATGGCTCGCGCTGACCGTCCCGGGGAGGAGGGTCATTGCGGTCGCCACCACCGCCGCGTCCTCCACCCTGGCCACCCTGGCCGCGGCGTCCGCCGCCACCGCCCTGCCCCTGCGGGCGGTCGCCGGGGGGGCGCCGCCGGGGCCGGGCATCGAGGCCTTGGTCAGCCCGCTCGGTGATGGCGCCTTTCGGCGCCAGGCTGCGGCCCTGAAAGGCGGGGTGATCCGCGGCGTAGCGATAGGCGCGGAACACGGAGTTCACCATGGGCAGCACATCGCCAAGCACTTTCACCGCGCCGTCGCGGGTGACGGGATTGATGTACTCCCAGGCCAGCCTGCCCTCGGCGGTCACCTCGAAAAAATGGCCCTCCGTGTCGGAACAGATGAAGGTGTTGCCGTTCGGGAGGCGCTGGGCGCTCGATCCGATGTGGCTGAAGAAGCTGTGGCTGTTGACCGACCGGTAGCTCCACACGATCTGGCTCGAAACCTGGCGCGGCAGGTTGTGCGTGTCCTTGTCGTAGGTCTCGCGCCGGTAGCCCGCGCGGGGCGGATTCACATAGCCCCCGGCCTCGCGCCCGCTGCCGTCCAGAAAGGGGTTGATCTCCAGGATGGAGGACTGCGGGGTGCGCTGGAACAGATACTGGCCGTTGTTGAAGACCAGCAGGTGGCCGGCCCCGGGCAGGCCGGGGCGGATCCAATGCGCGTCGTGCGCGCCGCCCATCTGCTTGTGGCCGGAGGTGGCCGCGTCCCAGTTTTCCAGGACCCGCGGGGGATCCCCCTGCGCGTAGCGGGCCGGGTCGCCGAACCGGTACAGGAAATCGCCCGCCGGGCTGGCGGCTTTGGCGATGCCCGCCGCCGGATCGCCGGGGACGAACGTGCCGTCGTGATCGATGACATAAAGCTCCCCCTGCACGGAATTGATGACGAGGTGCCCGGACTCCGCGTTGTAGTCGAGGGAATTGCAGTGCAGCCAGTCGCGCTTGAGCGGGCGGCCGGGCAGGTTGATGTTGATGCGGCCGGGATGGTCGGCAACGGTTTTGCCCGGGCCGGCGTGATTGAGCCTGGCCGGGTCAAGGTCCTGGACGACGTGATCGAAGAACCACCATTCCCACACCACCTTGCCTTGCAGGTCCACCTCCACGACCGCATCCATCTGCCCATCGCGGTAGGGGCCTTTCCTCGGATCCGCGCCGGCGGCGATGGCCTGGTCATGGGTGATCGATTTGTTGGCGATGTAGAGCGTGGTGGGCGCGTTGAGTTTCCGGTTGAAGATGCGCACCCAATCATGATGCGGCGCGTAGTTCGCGCGTTTCTCGACGTACTCCCAGACCGTCTGGCCATCCCAGTCCACTTCCTTGAAACCTTGGAAGCCGCTGGGGTCATCCTTCGACGCGTCGAGGATGTGGCCGTTGTCGAACAGGTGGGGGTTGGTCCCGATGGGCCAGGTGTGGACGACGCGGCCTTCCAGGTCGAGCAGCCAGGTCCGGCCGCCCACGCCAAAGAGGGTGTATCCTTGAAAGGCCAGTTCCTTGTTGTAAAAGAGCAGCTCGGTCGGCCCCTGCAGGCGTTCGTAACCGAAAGCTGTCATTACGGACGAGATGAGCAACAGCAGTGCGTGTTTCATATTGTGAATCCTCAGGGGTTGCGCTGGTTGTCCCGCGGCGGGCGGTTTTCACCACCGCCTTGCCCGCCGCCGGCGCCCGCGCCGCGGCCACCCCGGCCGCCGCCTTGCCCACCGCCCTGGCCGCCCTGGCCGCGATTGCCGCGGGGCTGTTCGTTCAGCTGGTCGAAGCCGGTCTTGCCCTTCTGGGAGGCAGGCAGTTCGATGATGCCCTTGGGTGTGAGGCTGCGCCCGGCCAGGCCGGGATAATCCGGCGCGTAGCGGTGGGCCTTGAACACGGCGTTCCACAGGTGGCCCCGCATGTCTTTGCCCGGGATTTCGCCTTGCGCGAGGATCCCGCCGCGCACCATGGGGTTCACATATTGCCAGACGGTTTCGCCACCGGGTGTGACCTCGAACAGGTGGCCGATGACCCCCGCGCAGATGAGCGTGTTGCCATTGGGCAGGCGCTGGGCGCCGGAAATCTCGGCGGAGAAGAAGTCGGCGCGGTTTTTGGCTTCGTAATGCCAGGCTGGTTGATCCGGGCCGTAAGCTTTGCCTGGCTCAAGGGCATAACGGCCGCTGGCATCCAGCGGCGGCACGATTTCCTCGATGCTCGACCAGCCGCGGTCGTAACCGTTGTTGAAGATGGTGAAGCGGCCGGTGCCGGGACAGCCTTCCGGGATCCACTGCGCGTCGTGCTGCTGGACGAGCTGCTTGTCGCGCGCGGCGCCCCGCTGGAAGGCGGCGGGGTTGCCCCAGCGGTAGAGGAGGTCGCCGCCTTTGCCCTGCCGGCCGCCGGTGTGGCCGGCGGCTTGCCGGGTCGTGGGGCTGTGGTCCAGCACCCAGATTTCGTTACAGCCGCGCACGGTGAGCACGATCTGGTCGAGCGCGGCATTGTAATCGATCGAGTTCATGTGGTTCCAGAATGCGGGCACGGCGCGCCCGTTGCAATTCACATCCACCAGCTCCGGGTGCGCCGCCACCTCGCCGAAGTTGGCCTTGGCTGGATCATTAGCCTGGACCAGGTGGTCCCAGACATGCCACTCCCAGACGATCCGGCCGCCCTTCGGCGGAACCGGCTCGATCTCGACCACGGCATCGGGCACCAGGAAATCATCACGCAGGAAACGGGCGTCGAAACCGGCCGCCAGCGCCTCTTCGCGGGTTTTGCGCTCCACCATCAGCGCGAGGATGTGGCCGTTCGGCAGGGGCTTGAAGTCATGGTGCAGCTGGTAGTCGCGGGTGGCATGGTTGAACTCCCAGACCAGGTTGCCATCCCAATCGTATTCCTCGAGACGGCCACCCTCCCCGCCCCCCGTGCCGCCCTGCACCCGCAGCATGCCGGCGCGCACCAGGTGGCCGTTCGGCAGCAGATAGGCGGATTGCCCCGGCTCATAGGCGCTTTTCCAGGAGTTGACGACGCGCCCGGCGTTGTCGATCAGGTACGTGACCAGGTTGTGTTTCGGGGCAAACAACGTGTAGCCCGGGCACGCTTTGGGCGTGTTCAGGAAGAGGCCAACCGTCTGGCCCGGGTTGGGCGCCGCCGGCAGCTTGTTTTCGGGCATGATTGCGCCGCCGCCCTGGCGGGCCCCGCCCGCCTGGCCATCCCGCGGCGGGCGTTCGCCGCCGGCAGCCTGGCCGGTGGGGCGCTGGCCGCCATCCCGGCCGGCGTTTCCAGATCGTTCCTGGCCGCCGGGACGGGGGGCGCGGTCCTCCGTATTGGCGGCGGGGGAGCGGCCGCCCTCGCGGGCGCCGCCTTGCCTTTCGGCGGCTGGCTGCCGGGCGCGGTCCTGGGGCGGCCGTCCCGCGGGCTCGGAATCGCCCGGGCCATTGGGCTGTTCCGCAGGGCCGGCGCGGCGGCCGCCTTCCGTGCTGGCGGCCCCGGCGGGCCGCGAGTAAACCACGCGCAGCTCCGCGGTGGCGAGGATGTGGCCTTGCATGGCCGCGAGCAGGACTTCGCGGCTGGCCTGCTCCGGCGGAACGCTGATCCGCGGCGCCTCGGACAACGCATAAACCGTGTAGATATAGGTCTTGGCCCCGGGCCCCTTGGAATTGGGTGGCGCATAGCCCGTCCGCCGGTTGACGCTATTGTTGCCCACCGTGCCCACATTGCGGGCGTTGCGCGGGAGTTTCCGGGTGGCGGGCGGGATATCATAGAGGATCCAATACCATTTGATCTGGTTGTCGGGGGCCAGGTGATGCATGATCACCGCATAGCTCTTGGTGGTGGCTGGCGCGCCCGTCCATTCCAGGGGCAGGGTGGCGCCCGTGCCGTCGCCGGTGTAATCCCCGGGCAGTTGGCCGCCATCAGCCACCTCCGGGCTGCGGAGCACAAAACGAGCCCCGGGCCCGGTAATGGTTCCAGAACCTTCGCTCCGGCCGGCCGCTGGGGCTTCGGAGCGGGGCGGGCGGTTGCCGGGGCCGGCTTCGGGATTGGGATTGGGATTGGCGCCATCCTGCCGCTGCGGCGGGCGGATCTGCGGCCACTGCGCTTGCTGTTCCGGCGTCAGGATCCGCTCGAGTTTCGCCCTCACTTCAGTTTCCAATTCCGCCACTTGCCGGCGCTGGGCGTCGGTGAGGTTCAGCTGTTCCTGGGTGCGCGGCGGAAGCAGACGGAAACCGCCCGGCCCGCGCGCCGCGCCCCCTCCTCCCTGGCCCTCCCGCGGCGGGCGTTCGCCATCGGCGAAAGCCCGGTCATTGGGCCTTTGCCCGCCGCCACCGCCCATGGCAGGGCGGCCGCCGCCGGGTGCTCCCCGCTGCTCCGGGCCGCGCGGAACCGGCGCCGGCTGGATCACGGGACGGCTTTCGGCATCCACCGGCAGCACGATGCGGAAGCCGAGGTGGTAGTAAGGATGGTCCGGATCCTGCGGCCCGCGGTAATAGGACGGATTGCGGTTGGAAACGCGGCCGTGCCCGCTCTCGCCATTATACCAATTGCCGCCGCGCATGCCGCGGTAGGGCTTGCCGTCGGGCATGAGGCTGCCGCTGGCCGGGCCCGGGGGATTGTTCGTGGGGCTGTGGGCGTAGTAGTCGCGCCCATACCAGTCGTTGACGAATTGCCAGACGTTGCCCGACATATCGTAAAGGCCATAGCCATTCGTGCCGTTGGCGGTCTGAAAAGTCTCCGGTGCGCCGGGCCAGCCGAAATCCGCCCGGCGCTGCAGCTGGCCGTTGAAGAAGCCGGCCGGCGTCGTCCACGGCGGCGGGCCGGTGCGGAAAGGATTCCGCGATTCCGGCCAGTTGGCTTTGGCGGGGTCGGCTTCATTGGCCCAGGGGAAATTCCAATAAGGCCTCTGCTGCCCGCCGCGCGCGGCGTATTCCCACTCCGCCTCGGTGGGCAGGCGATAGCCGCTCCGGGTAAAATCGCAATCCCACGTGGCCGGATGGTAGCACCGCGGCAGCCCGTTCCGCGCGCTTAGCCAGTTGCAATAGGCGGCGGCGCCGGGCCAGCGGATGCACACCACCGGGTGTTTTTCTTTCCGGTCCAGCACCAGGAACGCCTTCCCGTCCCAGCCAATCCGGCTGTAAGGCGACATCGTGCGCGTCTCGCACAACAAATCGCCGCCCCCCTCAGGATAAACGCCCCCCTCGCGAACCACGATTTGCCTCTGCTCCAGCGCCGAGTTCAGGAACGCGCAATATTCCTCCGTCGTGACGTCGTTGATCCCCATATGGAACGCGTCGATCCGCACCGTATGGACGGGCGTCTCGTCACCGCCATGCTTGGGATCGACAAAACCGTGGTGATCGCCCATCTCGAATGTGCCGGCCGGGATGAGGGCCATGCCGGGCGGTCCGGCCGCCGGTGTCGCGAGGGCCGCGCACACCCACCAGGAAGCCGCCAAAAGTGTCACCCATCCACCTTGTGTGTTTTTCATAGTCTAATTTCCTTAAAACAATTCACTCATCATGATTTTTCCGGGGCTGGCCGGGGACCGCGGTTTGGTCCCGGCCGCATCTCCCGCGGCACATAGCCGTCGGCCTTGCCTTCCAACTGCAGCCGCACGGAAGCGGCGCGCTGGTTGATGAAGGCCTTGAGGGCCGGCCGGGGTTGGCGTGGCCCACCTGGCCCGCCCGGTCCGCCCGGTCCGCCAGGCCCTCCGGAGCGGAGACCGGCCTGGCCGGCGCTGGCGCTGGCTGGCGCCGCTGGTTGCGTCTCGGAAAGGGCCGCTTCGAATTGGGCCTGGGAAACCATGGGGTCATTGGCCAATGCGGGCCGGATCACCGCAGCCAGGGCGTCGATCAGGGGAAAGAGCTGGCCCGCGTTGAAGTGGCGGTCCAGGAGATCACGCACCAGTTCTTGGTAGCGCTGGCGGATGGCAGGCGTTTGCAGCAGGCGCCCGGTCAAACGATCCACGCGCGAAAACGCCCGGCTGAGGCTTAGGTTCATCTGGTCGACCGGGCTGCCGGCGGGGCCAAAGCCTCCAAACGCTTCGTTCAAATCCCAGGGCAGCCAGGTGAACTTCCGGGTCTTGGGATGCAAATGCAGGTAATAATTGTGGCCGGTCATCAGCGGGCTGTCGAGGTTCGACAGCAGGCATTCCAAGGCGAGGAAACGCAGGTATTCATCCACCTCGGCATAATCGGTGATCGCTGCCTGGAATGACGCTTCGTCCGCCAGGTTGATGCATTTCATGAATTCGAGGAACCGGTTTGCGTCGCCGGCGGTGACTGTCGTTTTGGGCAGCACCCGGTTGGTATAAGCGGCCCAGTTATTCCCAAAATCGGGCAAACCAGCGAGTTGTTCCGGCTTCAGCAGCAGGCCATCCTTGGAGCCAAAGCGGTCCTTGAGGAACCTTTCGTCCACCTGTTCCACCGCGGTATACAGTCCCGCATAAGCGCGGTCGTGCAGGCCGGGGACCGTGAGGTAAACCTGGGCCAGGGCCGTGCGTCCGGCGGGCACGCCGCCGGCGCGAAAAATATGATACGCCAGCGTTTCGCGCATCTGCGAAGGGTCCATGGCGTTGTTGTTCAGGTTGAGCTTGGTCAGGCCGAAAAAGGTCCGGCCCTTTTCCATGCCGTTGAAATCCAGCTTGAACGAACGCTTCAGCGAGTTGGCGGCGTATCTGAAGCTGGAGTGGCCCTTGAAACGCACCCGGATTTCCCCAAAGGGCTGGCCCTGGAATTCCAGGGTGGCGGCGCCTTTTTGGAACTCGCCCCCCATCCGTGGCCCACCGGGGCCGGGACCGAATCCGGATCCGCTGCCGCCGCTCCTGGGTGGAGGCGGGCCGGGCGGCCGGCCGGGGCCATCATTTGGCCCTTCAGGTGGAAGGCCTTGCTCCGGGTCCGGCTCCGCCATGGCCGCCCATTGATCCGCCGCGATGACGAGGTGGAAGGTGTACAGGTTGGTGGCTCCAAAGAATTGGCCGGGGATTCCTGTGCCAGGACCGGCCTTGGTTTCGGCTGCGGCGAGGCCCGCCAGGGAGCCCGCCCAAGCCAGCGCCAGCACCCACCATTTTTTAATATTCATAAGGCGTGATTCAAGCAGGTTATGGCACCAGCGTCACGCTGTAGAAACCGCATGGCTGGCTCAAACGGGCCGCCTGGGTGTCCGTGAAGGTGGCCACCGTGCCCGGGCTGCGCAGGATGGCGATTTGGACCCAGGTGGAGGCGTTGAGATCGGCCTTGTAAAGCACGGCGTAGGACCGGTCGGGCACGCAGGGCCAGCTGAACACCACCCCTGACGGTCCCGCCTGGTGCAGCGTCAAATCCAAAGTCTGGTTGGGCTGCCATTCGATCGTGCCCTTCGGCGTGAGGTCACGGCCGGCCAAGCCTGGGTAATCCAGCCCGTAGCGGTTGACCCGGAACACCGCGTTCA
>CAYPCQ010000095.1:0-35069 GCA_964409245.1 uncultured Verrucomicrobiota bacterium | reverse complement strand
CTGACTCCACTTTTTCGTCTCATGGAGTGTCAATCTATTCCAGGACGGGACCGCGCTTTTTTCTCTTCCCGCTGGATTTCCTGGCAGGCACGTCATCACCTTCGCCATCCTTGCTCCATTCGTCGGTCAGAATGGTATCCTGGGCAGTTAAAATGAGGGTCTGATCGGCGAGCATGGGGTAAACTAATTCCCGGCGGTTGAAGGGGGATAATACCCGGCATTTCCCGTTTTTTTCAGCCTGAATGATCACTTGGGTGGTCTGGCCGTCGCGCCGCCCGGCGGAAACCAGGAACGCCCCTTGGGCACGCAGAGTGGTGAAGGAAACATTGGTCCAGTGGCTGGGGATAGCGGGAAAAACTTCGATCCGGCCACGGTGGCTTTGCAGCAGCATTTCCTGAAGGCCGGCCGCCATGGCAAAGTTGCCCTCCAGGGTGAATGGCCGGCCGGTGAACTTGGAATAACCTTTGCCTGACTGGTCGCCATTGCAGTGAAAGCTGTTGCGCAGGGTGAAAGCAGAGCAAAAGATTTCGAGGGACCGTTCTGCGCGCTCCCCTTCGTGCAGGCGGGCCAGCAGGCTGGCGAACCAGGCGTAACTGTAACCACACCACGCATCCGTGCCCAGGCGATCCAAATCCCGCACTGATGCTTCCATGGTCTTGATGGCATCCCGGCCTTGGGACGGATCGATCAGCCCCAAAGGATGGATGGCCATCAAATGGCTCAAGTGCCGGTGGGAATCCGGCAGCGGCACATTCTGCGCCACCAGCAAGCGGCCGTCATCTCCCAGGCTGAACTCGGGCATTTCCAATAACACCGTTCGCCAATGCGCGGCTTCCTCCACCATTTTAAGCTCATCCGCCAATTCCGAGGTGGCGGAAAACAGCCAGCGGGCCAGCGCCAGATCGTGATTAGTGACGGTCTTGAACCAGGCTTCAGGACGATTGTCGTTGATTTCAGGTGAGCTGCTCAACGGCAGAGTGCGCCGGCCGGCGGAATCCTTTTCCACCGTGAAAGCCTCCAGGAATTGGCTGGCATCGCGCAGATAGGGAAAGGCCCGGGTTTTTAGGAAATCCCGATCGGCGCTGAATTTCCAATGCCAGTAAAAATGCTGGGCCAGCCAGGCGCCGGTGGTCGCCGAATGGGCATATTGCGGCCAGCCGCCGATGGGATTGTTTTTCAAATCCGCGGCCCCAGGCACATTGAGCCCAGGCAGGCCGTAAAAACGGCGGGTCCACGACAGGCAATTGGACCGGGTGATCCATAGCCAGTCGAGCAATGCCAAACCCTCATCCAGATGATTGCCGGCATAGCCGGGCCAGTAGGACAGTTGAGTGTTTAAGTCGTGGCGATAATCGCCTTTCCAAGGCGGCAGGCCTCCATTGTCGGCAGTCCAAGGCCCTTGCCGGTTGACCGGCGGACTGCCGCGCCGGCTGGCCGATCCGAATTTATATTGTTCCAGGTACCACTGGCGCTCCAGGAGGGCGTTGGGCAGGGATACCGAGGATTGATACCAGTAATCCCGCCACCAGGCGCGGTGATCGACAAACTGGATCATATACGAGCCCCGCAGGGCTTCCTCCGCACGGGCGTTGGCAGTTTCCAGCGGATCCGGGCTTTCCAGAGAAGAGGCGATGGACCACGCTCCCAGCCAGGTTTGATCCTCCTTTTTCCAGCGCAACGCCACCGCAAAACTGAAGCCATTGGTGCCCGGCTGGAAATAATTCTGGAAATTGGGTCCGGCTGAAACCACCGGAGCAGGATAACCGAGCTGGGCCAGACCGCCAGCGTCGCTTCCGCCCAGGGTGGCAGGGGCCTGGCCGCTGAACGGGGGTGGCACCAACCGGGCGATGATGGGAATCCCGTTCACAGCTTCTGTAGTGCCGCCTCCCCTGCCCTGCTCGACCTGGATGAAGCCAACCGGTTTTAGGGCATGGGTAAAAACCCGCATCCGCAATCCCGGACTAAAATCCAATTGTGCGCTGGCATCCCGCAAATTCAGGAACGCCTTTTGGAAGGTTGTTTCACCGCTCAATTCAATCTCGATGCGGCCGGCGGGGATTTTCGTGGGGGCTGGCAATCCGTATGGTTTCTCATAAAGCCGTTTCAGGCCATCGTCCTTGCCTTGGCTATGCCATTGCCGCATCTGCGGCCAGCCATACTCAGCGGAGGAAAATTCGGGCACCGGGCTTAAATCCCACAAATCGGTGCGATCGAGGGAGATTTTTACCGGGTGGCCGTCACCCCAAACCAAGGCGCCCAAGGCGCCGTTGCCAAGAGGCATGGCTTCATCCCATACGGTGGCTGGATTGGTGTAGAGGAGGCCATGGCTGGGTTCCGGAAAATGAAATAATTGGCCGAAAGCCGATGGGCGCCAAAGGCTGAGCCAAAGGCTGGCCAGCCAGACCATGGAACTTCCCACCCCCGGTTTTTTGAAACTCAAACGCTTCGTGCGCATAATCCAGCCCACAAGATACGGCCTGGGAATGGAAATTCAAACGGCATCGGCCATTGCACCGATGACCGTTGGCGCGGCAATATCCGGCCGTGGAACTTGCCCGTCCTGCCGGGAATGCAAAAAGCAATCAAAGCCGCGTTTATATTTTCGCTTTGCAACGAAGGGCAAAAACTAATTCAACCGTTTGAATCCTTTGACTTGGATTGGCTTTTGACCTTCGGGCTTGGGCATGAACATATCCTGCCAGGTCAAACCGCATTCCCGGACCATTTCAAAGCCGTAGTCCATGCGGCCCAAGTCAGCGGCTCCGTTGTTGGTGCCGAGGGAGAATTTGACCCCGGCTTTGTGAGCCCGCTTGATGAAAGCGGGGCTGGGAATGCGGTAGCGGGAATTGATTTCGATCGCCACCCCGCTCCGGAAGGCAGCTTCAATGACTTTTCCCATGCGGGACGGAATCCAAAGGCGGTCGTATTCGGAGGCGATGATTTCCGGCAGGAAAGTGGGATTCACGTAGATATCGATCGGTTCGCTCGCCAGCACCTTTTGAATCTGGGCCACATAATAATCCATAAACGCCTGTTTATCGGATATGCGGACCTCGTCGTTGATCCAAAGCCGTGTGCGCTGGCCGGTTTGATCGGTGAAGGTCATGGCATCGGAGAATACGTAATCAAACCGGGCGACCGCCTCCGGCGAAAACAGGCGCACCCATTCCCGGCCTTCGGCCTGCATCCCCAAAAACACGGGCTGGCCGCGCATCTCCCGCAAATATTGGTGGATGCCGGCATCGTTGGTGATCGAAAAACCGACCCCGCAGTTGGGCGCTATGCCATAAAAAATGCCGGTTTGGCGGGACCACTCCAGAGCCTGGGCAATGGTCAATCCGCCCTTCAAATGGCCGTGGAGATCGACAACGGGAAAATTATCGAGGCCGAGTTTCAGGATGTTGACGAAGGCAGCATCGGCCACGGGCGGAACCACCAGATCATCCGGGAGATCATCCGGCAAAGGTTTGACATAAATGTTCCTGAAACTCGCCTGGCTGCCCGGATCGTGGCATTGCAGTGCAAAGGTGCCTCGGGAGAGGAACCGACCCTCGTAGCCGGGCAGAATCACCGGGGTGGCCGGTTCCACATAATCAACCACCAAAACCCCGTTCAAGCGGATTTGCACCCTTTTGCCCTTCACCGAGATGAGCATCTGAAACCATTCCCGATCATTAACCGAAGATTTGTAAAGGTTCCTGAATCCATAAAGGCTGCCCGTTTTTTTCAGCTCCCGGTATCCCCCCTCCCCGGTGGCAGTATTGTTGACCTGCACTTCAAAGCCCCGGTCCGGCCAGCCGATCTCCTGGAAACGGGTATGGAAATAGACGCCGGAGTTCGCACCCGGCTGAGTCAGGACATCCAACTTCAATTCAAAATTCTTCAGATCGGAAAGGCGCCCGTCACCCCGGTAAAAGAGATGCGCCCGCGGGCCGGAGCAGCGAATGGCGCCATCGGATACCCGGAAAGAGGCTGGGTTTTCACTGGCAGTCCAGCCATCCAGATTCTCCCCGTTGAAAAGGGCAATCCATCCTGGGCCACCCGATTCAGCCGGCGACGGCAGAACCGCAGCCAGCCATAGCATCACTCCAATCCATCCCGAGCAGTTTAATGTAGCGCGCATGCAGTCCAGAATTTTTCATGGAATGGGTTTTGCGGCAAGCGTCAATTCGAACTCAACCGGCGCGTGCAGGGGGGTGCCCTCCCCTCCTTCACACATCCAACGGCTTGGTTTCCACCGAGATGATTCCCTCCTGGATGGCGAAGCGCACCAGATCGGTCCTGGATCGCAAGCCGAGTTTGCGCATCAAGTTCTGGCGCTGAACTTCCACCGTGCGCGGACTGACTGAAAGGCGCTTGCCAATTTCCGGATTATTATGGCCTTCGGCCGCCAACTGCAACACCTCACGTTCCCGGGGTGTCAACGTGTCATAGGGACGCAGGGTGGTGCCCTTCGTCTTGTCCAGGTAAGCCTCCACTAACAAATGGGAGAGCGGCTGGCTGAGAAAACGTCGTCCGACTGCCGCCTCCTTGATGGCGGTGATCAGGTCGGTGGCGGTGGACTCCTTGAGCACATAAGAATCGGCCCCATTTTTCAAGGCGCTTATCAGGTAGGCTTCATTCGAATACATGGATAAGATGACCACCCGGATTGACGGGCATCCTTTGCGCACCTGCTGGGTCACCTCCAACCCGTTCAAACTCGGCATCATAAGGTCGGCCACCAGAACTTGGGGAGCCAATTTCAAAACCTGTTTGACGGTTTCCAAGCCGTCGCCGCATTCACCCACGACGATGAACTCGGGCACCGATTCCAGCAGTGCCCGCAACCCCTGGCGCAGGATCTGATGATCATCCGCCAGGAAAATGGAAATTTTCCTCATGTGTTCTCAAGGCATAGTGGGATTCAGGGGAATTTCAATAAAAATGCAAGTGCCAGCGCCGAGCGCCGAATTGATGACCAGCGATCCCCCCGCCAGTTTGGCCCGCTCCAGCATGCCGTGCAGCCCGCTGGAGGTGCCTTTGGACAGAGCCTTGGCCGGATTGAATCCTTTGCCTGAATCCTGGATCTGTACCTGGACGTGGTCCGTGGAGCGCTTGATACGGATAGCCACCTCATTGGCTTCCGAATGGCGGGCGGCATTGGTGCAAGCCTCTTGAATGATCCGGTACAGGGAGGTTTCAATGGCGGAGGAAAGGCGCTGTTCGATGCCGTCATGCTGGAAATCGATATGCACGTGGGCCAGGGAGGCGAAACGCTCAAACAAGGACAAAAGTGCGGGCAGCAACCCGAGATTATCCAGCATGCAGGGACGCAGATCGAGTGCCAGGCTCCGCACGAATCCGATCAATTCCTTGACTTGGCCTTGAACGGAGGGGAGTTGCCGCCGGATTTGCGCCAGGGAACTCTGGTTCCACGTTTCGAGGGTCAGGTTGACGCAGGTCAGCACCTGCCCGATCTCGTCGTGCAATTGGCCCGCCAGGTCGCGCCGCTCAGATTCCTGCACTTCGATCAGCCGCCGTGATAGCACCTGCAGCTTATCGGCGTTCTCTTTGAGCTTTTGCTCCGCTTGCCTGAATCGGGTAACATCACGGAGTACAATCTGGGAGCAATTCTCACCTTGGTAATTGAAGGGGATCGCCGCGATTTCCACCTCCAAGAACGTGCCGTCCATTTGCACGAGACGGCTGCCACTGAAAGCCATCACGCTTTTCTGGCGCTGGGCCTGATCCAGCAGACGCTTTACCCGTTCGCGGTCGTCACGGTGGACAAATTGCAGGAATTGGCAGCCCAGAATATCCTGGGGGCACTCAGCTCCCAGGAGATGCAATCCGCTGCGGTTTAAGAACTGAATTCTCTCCTGGCTTATGATCCCGATGCCATCGGGGGTCAATTCCACCAATTGACGGTATTCGGACTCGCTTTGACGCAGTTTTTGCTCCAGCTGCTTGCGCTGGGAAAGATCAACCACCACCAGCAAGCCGCCACCCTCGCTGTCCAATTTTGTGGCCAAGGGTGAATAGGCCACCAAGGCACTCAACGGTTGCCCGTCCTTTCCCACAAAACCGGCTTCTTGTTCACGCACCGGGGTGGCCTGGCTTTTTTCGATCAGGCCCCGGCACCAAATGGCTGTAGCCTGGTCCATGTAGGTATAGATGGAGGTTCCCATCATGGCTTCCACCGAATACCCCAGGAGGCTGGCCAGCTTGGGATTGGCAAAGGAGGTCAGACCTTCGGCATCGATGGCCCATATGCCCTCCTGGGCCGTGTCCACCAACTGTTTGAACCTTTCATCGCTTCGGGACCGCGCTTCCTCGGCTTGCACCCGGGCCAAAACGTTGCCCATCTGGCCACCAATAGCCACCATGGTCGTGCGCACCTCTTCGGGGACCTCGTCCAGCAGGGTCGAAGCCAGGACAAAGCAGGCCGTGATTTTTCCCTGGCAACTCACCGGCAGGATGGCCATTGCTTTGACCCTGCGCCCGAATCCGATATCCCCGTCGAACAAACCCGCGGGCGTCACAGAAATGAAATGTGCTTTGCCGGACATCACCAATTGCGAGCGCGGAGAATCCCTTGGCTCAAACCGCACCCGGGCAATGAATTCAGGTGACAATCCCACTGAGGAAGCCAGACACAAATGGCCTGCCACCGGATCGACCAGGTAGATTCCCCCGCAATCCAATCCCGAAACTTGCAGCATGGTTTCCAGGCTTAATCGGATGGCGGAGTTCAGCGAACTGGTTTCGGCCAGCTTCAACGCCAGTTCGCAAAAAGATTGGGACAGCCGTTCGATGTTTTTGACCCGGGTCGTCTCATGGCTGTAAACCAGCAGGCGCTGGACAATTCCTTTGGCGTCCAGGATGGGATAAACGGTGGATTCAAAAAAGCGGCCCTCACTGCGGTCCTCATGCCGGGCGGACTGCCTGGTGGCAAGGACTTGCTGCAACACTTTTTCCCGGGAGCGCGCCAGCTCAGGCGGGAAGTGGTCCAGGATCAAGGCGCCGCGCATTGCTTCCTCGGTTTTTCCGAATCGCAGAGCGGCGCCGGGGCTGATTTCCAGGATGCGGCCCTCAATGTCGAGCAGCATCAGGATATCGGTCGCCGCGAACGCGGCCCGCAAATTTTGGCTGGCCTCGGCCAGCAATTCCCTGAGTTTGGCTTCATTTCGGCCATCCGGCCCGGCGGTTGGTTGGTTAAACCGGGTTCCTGGCGGAGACCGGCGTTTTGGCTGGTTCCGTCTTTTAGCTGCCGCCAAAGGCGCGCTTTGGGCCACCTTTCCAGGCTGGTTTGCCGGTTGATTGGGCATGGCCGCCAATTTGCCCCATACCTTGCCCCCTGACAAGTTCCAAGCGGAAGGCCGATGGCGCGCAAAAGATCCAGTAAACACGCTCAATTCAGCAGCCTGGAATTCAGCCTCCCTTTACCGATTTTCTGGCTTTAGCCCGTTTGAGGGGAGGATATTTCATCGGCGTGGCTTTGGTGGGCGCCACCGGCAAGCCAGTGCCTCGTTTTAATTCCCGGATCTGATCCCTCAGGAGGGCAGCCTTTTCAAATTCCAAGTTATTGGACGCTTCCAGCATCTCGGCCTCCAGTTGCCGAATGGTTTCCGTCACATCGAAATTGCCTCCGGCATCGTTTATGACGGACGCCGCCATGCTAAAACCCGGTTTGGTCCCGCCCAAGCTCTCCTCCACCGGCCGGCTGACGCTCCGGGGAGTGATGCCGTGTTCCTGATTATAGGCCAGCTGCTTTTGCCTTCGATAATCGGCGATCGCCAGGAAATCCTTAATGCTGCCGGTCATCTTATCCGCGTAAAGGATGACCTCCCCATTTAAATGCCGGGCGGCCCGGCCTGCGGTCTGGATCAGGCTCGTGGTGGACCTTAAAAACCCTTCCTTATCCGCGTCCAATATGGCCACCAGTGAAACTTCCGGCAAATCCAGCCCCTCCCTCAGCAGGTTGATCCCCACCAGCACGTCGAAATCACCTTTGCGCAAAGAGCGCAGGATCTCCACCCGTTCAATGGCGTCGATGTCGCTGTGCAAATAACGGACATTGATGCTGAGATCCCGCAAATAATCGGTGAGTTCTTCGGCGGTGCGCTTGGTCAGGGTGGTTATCAGGATGCGCTCCCGCAAATCCACCCGCTGGCGGACAGCTTCTATCAGGTCGTCAATCTGGCCTTTCAACGGCTTGATCGTCACCTTGGGATCAATCAACCCAGTGGGCCGCACGATCTGCTCGATCACCCTGCCTTTGGCCCATTCGATCTCCCGGGAGGCTGGCGTGGCGCTCACGTAGATGGACTGGCCCTGCATTTGCTGGAATTCCTCAAAGTTCAGGGGCCGGTTGTCCAGCGCGCTACACAGCCTGAAACCATAATCCACCAGGACTGTTTTGCGGGAACGATCCCCGGCATGCATGCCCCCGATTTGCGGCAGCGTGACATGCGATTCATCAATGACCAGCAGGTAATCCGGCGGGAAAAAATCCAGCAAAGTGCAGGGCCGCGATCCAGGTGGGCGCCCGCTCAGGTGCCGGGAGTAATTTTCGATGCCGGAACAGAATCCCATTTCCAGCATCATCTCCAAGTCATATTCCGTGCGCGCCTTGATCCGCTGGGCTTCAATTAACTTATTGTGCTTTTCAAACCATGCGATGCGGTCCGTCAGCTCCTCGCGTATCTTCAATTGGGCGCGCTTGATCTTGTCCAGCGGCGTGACGAATTGCTTGGCCGGATAAAACGAGAATGCGGATAGCGATTCCAAGCCACCTCCGGTGAGGGGATCGAACCGCGTCAACCGATCCACCTGGTCCCCGAAAAACTCCACCCGCACCCCATCCTCGGCATAAGCCGGCCGCACCTCCACCGTGTCGCCACGCACCCGGAAATGGCCGCGGGCAAACTCAATGTCATTCCGCTCATATTGCAGGTCCACCAGGCGGCCAAGCAATTGGTCCCGGCTGAGCTCCTGGTTGAGCAGCAAAGTGATCACCATGGCCTCGTAATCTTCCTTGCTGCCGACGCCGTAGATGCAGGACACGCTGGCCACCACGATCACATCCCGCCGCGCGAATAACGAACTCATGGTGGACAGGCGCAACCGCTCAATTTCCTCATTGATGCTGGAATCTTTTTCAATGAAGGTGTCCGTGCTCGGCAGGTAGGCTTCGGGCTGATAGTAATCAAAGTAACTGACGAAATATTCCACCGCATTATCCGGGAAAAATCCCTTAAACTCGGCATAGAGCTGGGCCGCCAGCGTTTTGTTGTGGGATATCACCAACGTTGGCCGGTTGATCCCGGCGATGACGTTGGCGATCGTGAAGGTCTTGCCCGAGCCGGTAACCCCCAGCAACACCTGGTGCTTGTGTTCCGACAAAATGCCCTCGGATAATTTCCGAACCGCTTGGGGCTGATCACCCGCCAGCGGAAATGGCGCCTTTATTTGAAACATGGCTGCCGGTTTTTACCGGCCTGGGCAAAACATCACTGCAACAAAAACTGCATCACGCTATTTTAACGACGCATCCCAGGGCGAAATGGGTGCGGCCGGCGAACCCATCACTCCTCAAAGATACTTTTTTATTAATAAACCCAGCCGGCGACGGGTGGCGGCCGGCCATTTGCTGCGCTCCGTGATGATGGCATGCTTCAAAGCTTCATGGCAGGCACAATTTGGAACGGAGGGAATGCGTGTGATGACCTTGCCAATCACCAGCTTGGCCAAGGCAGCGTTTCGCTGGAGGTTGGCAATAATCATCTCCACCGTTACATGTGCTTCATCGGTTTTCCAGCAATCGTAGTCAGTCACCATGGCCAGGGTGGCATAGGCGATTTCCGCTTCCCGTGCGCACCGGGCTTCCCCGAGGTTGGTCATGCCGATCACGTCGAATCCTTGCTTGTGGTGCCATACGGATTCCGCCCGGGTGCTGAACGCTGGCCCCTCCATATTCAGATAGGTGCCGCCATCGTGAACTCTGGCTTTCAATTCCCGGCAGGCGCTCAGGAGAATTTGGCGAAGCTCTTCGCAGATGGGATCAGCGAAGGCGATATGCCCGGCGATTCCTTGTCCAAAAAAGGTGTGCTCAGCGGCTTTTTTAGTCCGGTCCACAAATTGGTTGGGCAAAACGACATCACAGGGCCGGTAGCGTTGCTGCAATGAGCCAACGGCGCTAACCGAAATGATCCAGCTGACGCCGAGTTTTTTCAGGGCGTAAATATTCGACCGGTGGTTGAGTTCACCCGGCAAGATGCAATGCCCGCGCGCATGGCGGGCAAGGAATACCACTTCCCGATCTCCCAATTCACCCAGCAGCAGTTCATCGGAAGGTTGGCCAAAAGGGGTTTTTACCTTCACCCACCTGCGATTCACAACCCCGTCTATTTCATATAAGCCGGTTCCGCCTATAATCCCAATACGATTGTCATTCATAAATTGTCCAGCCTGGTTCGGCCGCTCAGTTGCGGATTACATTAACCCGTATTTAGTCGGCCCATGACCGCTTCATGCAAACTCAGGGAGTTTAAACGAGTTGGCTTTGACTGGAAAATCCTTTTTGAACGAAACCGGTTCACAAGAAAGCAATCCATTGGTAGAGTATCCGACCGTTGAAAGAAAAACACTCATCGAAATCTGGAAATGCGAAGACCGGAAAGGTGCGAACCGCCGGGAACAGCCAAGCCGCCCCCGGTTTGGCCGCCCGCAAACGCTGGATCTTTCGGTTGGCCGCCATTTGCATTTTGCCGTTGGTCTTGGCGGGAGGCATTGAGCTTGTCCTGCGTACTATTGGTTACGGCTATCCCACCGGCTTTTTTTTAAAGTCAAAACGAGGAACTGAATCTTTCCTGATAGAGAATGCCAAGTTCGCCTGGCGGTTTATTCCACCACGGATGGCCCGCACCCCGCAACCTCTGGTGCTGCCCGAAATTAAACCGGCTGGAGTTTTCCGTATTTTCATCCTCGGTGAATCGGCAGCCATGGGAGATCCCGAGCCCGCTTTTGGTTTTCCCAGGGTGTTGCGCGTTTTGTTGGAAAACCGCTTTCCGGGACGCACCTTTGAAGTCGTCAATACCGCCATGACGGCCATCAATTCCCACGCGGTTTTACCGATCGCCCGCGAATGCTCCAGGCAGGCTGGGGATCTGTGGGTCATTTATATGGGGAATAATGAGGTGGTAGGGCCATTTGGTCCCGGAACCGTTTTCGGCGTTCAAAATCCAAGCCTTGGATCCCTTCAGTTGATGCTAACCCTTAAAGCCACCAAGGTCGGACAATGGATGTCTGGATTACTTTCCTCGAGTGGCTCCGAAAGCAGCCAGCGCAAATGGTCGGGCATGGAAATGTTTATTGAGCAGCAGGTTGCCGCCGGGGATTCGCGTCTGGATACCGTTTATCGCCATTTTTCCCGGAACTTGGAAACCATTATCGAAACCGGACTGGCACACCAGACGAAGGTCATCCTTTGCACTGTGGCTGCCAATTTAAAAGATTGCGCCCCTTTTGCTTCCCAGCATGGGGCGGCCTTCAAAGCGGATCAAGCAACCGCTTGGGACCAATACTTCAGGCAAGGCGTGGATTTGGAAAACCGCGGCCAGTGGCGGGAAGCCTTGGACGCTTTTCAGCAAGCCAGCCAATTGGATCCAACCTATGCAGAATTATCTTACCACCGCGGTAAATGCCAAAGTGCTTTGGGGCAGTTTGACCAAGCCCGCCAGGATTATCAGGCAGCCTTGGAGCAAGATACGCTGCGCTTCCGTGCCGATTCTCGAATCAACCAGGCCATCCGCGAAACTGCCCGGCTTAAAGCGGGCAACGAACTTTCGTTTGTGGACGCTGCCCTGGCGTTCGAAACTAACAGCCCCAATCGTATTTGTGGCGGCCTGTATTTTTGGGAGCACGTGCATTTCAATTTTGCGGGCAATTACCTGCTGGCCAAGTTAGTGGGTGACCAGGTAGCCAACATTTTAAAAACCAGCTCAATGCCTGGCGCCACCAATTCCTGGATGACCATGGAACAGTGCGCTCAAGAACTGGGTTGGACCGATTGGCATCAATACCGGCTGATTGAAGCGGTTCGCTCCCGTCTCCAGCGCCACCCTTTCATTTCCCAATTTGGCGCGGTGGATCGGGACCGGCGCCTGTCGGATTTCCTCACGCGCCTGCATCCGGCAACCGAGCCTGACGCTCTAAAAAATCACGAAAAACTATTCCAGCAGGCCTTGGCCAAGCGGCCGGGGGACTGGATCTTGCAGGATCAGTATGCCAAAATGCTGGAAGCCTTCGGGCAAAATGACCGGGCCGCAGTGGCGTGGCGGAAAGTATTGGAGTTGGTGCCGCATCACCTGATGGCACATTTTCAACTTGGCCGTGTTTTGAACCGTGGAACTGACCGGGCAGAAGCCATTCGCTATCTGCAAGCCGCCCTCAAACTGATGCCCCGGTTCCCGGAAGCGCAAAACAGCTTGGGAATCGCCTATGCCCACCAAAAACGGTATGATCAAGCTTACCGGCAGTTCGCAAACGCTTTGGAAAGCCGGCCGGATTTTGCCGACGCGCACGTAAGCTGGGGCATGACCCTGGCCAACCAGCATGACTTCGGGGGAGCCATCGGACATTTGGAAGCGGCCTTGAAATTGAACACCAACCATTTCCCCGCCCATGTAAACCTGGCAGGCATTCTGGTTCAGCAAAATGACTTTACCGGGGCGTTGGGTCATTATGAGACCGCCTTCCGGCTGCAACCGGTGGATGCCGAAACACACTACCGGTTGGGTATCAAGTCTGCCGCCGAAGGCAATGCAGCAGAGGCCATGGTCCGGTTTTCTGAAGCAGTCCGGCTGAAGGGCGACTTGCTTGATGCCCGCCACCACTTGGGAGTTGCTTTTGCCCGTCAGCGCATATTCAACCAAGCTGAAATCCAATTCCGGGAAATCATCCGCCAGAAAGCCGAATTCTTGCCGGCCCATTTCGATTTGGGTGTAACCTTGGCCCAGCAAGGAAAATTGGACGAGGCCAAGGCCGAATTCCAGGAAGTATTGCGCCTGGACCCCAACCATTCACAAGCCAGGGAATACCTTGCCAAAGCGGTCGATCTCCGGAAAAATCTCCCGGATCGGAAAGATCCGGGTAAATGAACCTATGAAGGGATTCAAGCGGTTCGGATTTGGCTGTCGGCTGCCTGCGAGTGCCCGATTGTATCTGACTCGTCTAGAGTTGCTTAGGCATCATTTGAACTTCCCGGATATACCGCTTGCGCAGGACTATTCACTTTTACTATATTGAACAAAAACAACTAATTAATACCATGAGTTCTACACCGATTAAAGTCGCGGTTACCGGCGCCGCCGGTCAAATTGGATATGCCCTATTATTCCGTATTGCCTCTGGCGCGATGTTTGGCCCATCGCAACCGGTGATCTTGCACCTGATTGAAATTGAGCCGGCTTTGCCCGCCCTCAATGGCGTGATCATGGAATTGGATGATTGCGCGTTCCCGCTGCTTAAAGGGGTTGTCCCCACCGCCAGCCTTGAGGAAGGCTTCCGGGGAGTCAACTGGGCTTTGCTGGTCGGCAGCGTGCCGCGCAAACAAGGCATGGAGCGCAAAGAACTCTTGGGGATCAACGGTAAAATTTTCGTCGGCCAAGGCCAGGCCATTCAGAAAAACGCCGCCGCTGATGTGCAGATTTTGGTGGTGGGCAATCCCTGCAATACCAACTGCCTGATTGCCATGAACAACGCCCCCGCGGTGCCCCGTGATCGTTGGTTTGCCATGACCCGGCTGGATGAGAATCGCGCCAAAGCTCAACTGGCAAAAAAAGCGGGCCAACTGCCCAGCGCAGTTTCGAACATGGTCATCTGGGGTAATCATTCCGCCACCCAATATCCGGACTTTTATAACGCGCGCATTCTTGGCCAGCCGGCCAATGAAGTGATCAAGGACGAAAACTGGCTCAAGGGTGATTTTATCACCACCGTGCAGCAGCGCGGTGCGGCCATCATCAAGGCCCGCGGGGCTTCCAGCGCGGCCAGCGCGGCCAATGCGGTGGTGGATTCCGTACACAGCATTATCACTCCCACTCACCCCAACGATTGGCACAGCCTGTGCGTTTGCTCGGACGGCAGCTATGGGGTTGAAAAAGGCCTCATCAGTTCCTTCCCCATCCGCAGCGACGGTCAAAAATGTGAAGTGGTTCAAGGGCTGCCGGTCAATGATTTCAGCCGGTCCCGCATCGATGCTTCCGTCAACGAGCTTAAGGAAGAACGTTCCATGCTCGGCGACTTGCTGCCGAAATGATGAACGAAGTGCGAAACGTCTCCACGTTGCGCGTCCGTTATAGCGAAACCGACCAGATGGGCACGTTTTACAATTCACGTGCCCTCGAATGGTTCGAGTGCGGCCGTTCGGAATTGATGCGCAAGCTGGGCGTTCCTTACTCAACCATGGAGGAGCGCGGTTATTTCCTGCCGGTGGTGGAAGCCCACCTGACATACCAGGGCCGCGCCCGCTACGACAACTTGCTTGAATTAACCACCATTGCCCGGTTTGAAGGCCGGGCCTGTTTGCGCTGTCTGGTCAAGGTGGTCCAGGCCGAGAGCCGGGCCGGAGTGGTCGAGGGATATACCATCCATGCTTTTACCAATCCACAAGGCAAACCGGTTCGTCCTCCGCCTTGGTTTATCGATGCTTTTGAACAATCCGCTGAACCTTTGGCGGGATGAGAACTTCGGTTCTATCGGAGGTCAGCGGACCACCCGCCACCATTCCTTTAGCCATGATTACTGAGAGAAAATTAATGAGCGGCAACGAAGCCGTCGCCCTGGCTGCACGTGACTCCGGATTTGCCCTCGGAGCCGGTTATCCAGGCACTCCGTCCACCGAAATCCTCGAAGAATTTGCCGCCTTGGGTGGGCATGCCCAATGGTCGCCTAATGAAAAGGTGGCTTTGGAAGTGGCCATCGGGGCGGCGTTTGGCGGCAGCCGGGCCTTGGCCACCATGAAACATGTCGGTTTAAACGTGGCCGCTGATCCGCTCTTCACCGTGACCTATACCGGCGTCACGGGCGCGCTGGTGATTATCTCTGCGGACGATCCAGGCCTGGCCTCCAGCCAGAACGAACAAGATAATCGGCGCTACGCGGTGGCTGCTGCCGCCCCCATGCTGGAACCTTCCGATTCCCAGGAAGCCTATGACCTGATGCTCGCTGCCGCCACCATGTCCGAGCGTTGGCAAATCCCCTTCCTGCTGCGCCTGACCACCAGGGTTTGCCACTCAAAAACAGTGGTGAGCCGGCGTCAGGCCCCGGCAGTTCCCCGCCCGGCTCATTTCGAGCGCGATATCATCAGCCGCGTGATGATCCCCGCCAATGCCCGCCCGGCCCACCGCAAATTGCGCGCGAAACTGGATGACATCGCCCAAGCCAGCGAAACCAGTGCTTTGAACCGGATTGTGGATGGCTGCCGATCCTTGGGAATCATCACTTCCGGCATCAGTTACATGCATGCCCGCGAGGCCGCCCCGGAGGCGCGGATTTTAAAATTGGCCACCACCCATCCCCTGCCCTTCAATTTGATCGCCGACTTTGTGGCCAGCGTGGATCGCTGCCTGGTGATTGAGGAGGGGGATCCCTACCTGGAGGAGAACCTCAAGGCGCACGGCCTGGCGGTGGAGGGCAAGCCGGCCATGTATCGCTTCGGCGAACTCAACGTGAACCGCGTACAGCGCATCATCCAGCGCGATATCACACCGGAACCTGCTCCGCCCTCCGGCAAAGCTCCGCAATTGTGTGAAGGCTGCTCCCACCGGGTGGTGTTCGATGCACTGCACAAATTGGATTGTATTGTGGCGGGTGACATCGGCTGCTATACGCTGGGTGTTCTGCCGCCTTTCCGCGCCATGGACACCTGCGTTTGCATGGGGGCCAGTATCGGAGTCGGTTTGGGCTTGCGCCATGTCCTGCCTGCGGAACAGGCTCGCAAAGTGGTAAGCGTGATCGGCGACAGCACCTTTGTGCATAGCGGGCTTACTGGCTTGGTGGAAATGGTTTACAATCCCCCCGCCACCGGGCACGTGCTGCTGATCCTGGACAACAGCACCACCGCCATGACCGGCCACCAGGAACACCCGGGCACCGGCCGGACCCTGTTGCACGAAGCCACCGGCAAAGTCGTATTTGAAGATCTTGCCAAATCCCTGGGCATCCGGCGGGTGCATGTCGTGGCCCCGCACGCAGGGTCGGCGGATTTTGAGAAACTCGTTGCGGACAGCCTGGCTAGCGGCGAACTGGTGCTGATCATTGTCCGGCGTCCTTGCATTTTAGTGGCGAAACAAATCCTCCAATACGAAAAATGCGCGGTTCAATGCGAGGCCGAAGCGCATTAAAATTTCCAGAACCAAACCACCCATATTGTGAGTCAATCTTCACCTTGTGCCTGATCATCCAAACTATGCCCACTCAAGTAACCAACGTAGTGATTGCCGGCCTGGGCGGCCAGGGAGTATTGAAATCCTCCGATATACTTGCGGAGGCTGCCTTGGGCGCCGGATTCGATGTTAAAAAAAGCGAGTTGCATGGAATGAGCCAGCGGGGTGGCTCGGTCAGCAGTGATGTGCGCTTCGGTCCTGAAGTTCTCAGCCCCATGGTGCCGGGCAGTCAGGCGGATTACCTGGTGGTGCTGAATGCTGATCAAGTGGATCCCAACCGCCACTGCCTCAAGCCCCATGGCATCCTGATTGTGCCGGACGCTGTGGATGCCGCCCAACTTCAAAACAGGAAGAGTTTAAATGTTGCCTTGTTAGGCCGTTTGAGCCAATATCTGCCGATTTCTGAGGCAGATTGGATGGCCGCCATTCGTCTGCATTTGCCCGAAAAAATCCAGGCCGTTAATTTCCAGGCTTTTCAGCTGGGAAGGGGCGGCCAAAACAGCGGTCCGGAACGCGGGCCCGCTTGATGAAATCTGAACGCTATGAATGAATTGTGGTGTGACAGCGGTCGCGGGTTCCACCCCGCGAGTGCGCCGGATTTTTTGCCGGTGGAGCAATTAAGAGACCTTCAGTTGCGCCGGTTGCGCAGCGTAGTCCAACGGTCTTATGACCAAGTCAAATTGTTCCGTGAGCGCATGGAAGCCCGCAACTTGCTTCCGGCCGATATCCAGCGCCTGGAAGACATTAAACGGCTGCCATTTTACGAAAAAAGCGACCTGAGGGACACCTACCCTTTCGGATTGTTTGCCAGCCCCATGCAGGAAATTGTGCGCTTGCACGCCTCCAGCGGCACCACTGGCAAACCAATTGTCGTGGCCTACACCCAGGAGGACATCGACGTTTGGGCAAATGTGATGGTGCGCAGCTTCGCCTCCTGCGGCTTGCATCGAGGCGATATCATTCAAAACGCCTATGGGTATGGACTTTTCACAGGCGGTTTGGGAGCCCATTACGGTGCCGAGGCTTTGGGCGCTACCGTCATCCCCATCTCGGGCGGCAACACCCAGCGCCAGATTATGATCCTCAAGGATTTCGGCGTCACCGCGATTTGCTGCACCCCAAGTTATTTCCTGCATATTCTGGATCAGAGCGCCGAAATGAAAATCAGCGTCAAGGATCTTCCCCTCCGCGTCGGGGTTTTCGGTGCTGAACCTTGGACCGAAGGCATGCGGGAGCGCATCCAGGCGGAGAGCAACATCGAGGCATATGATATTTATGGGCTCTCTGAGATCATCGGCCCCGGGGTGGCCATCGAATGCCATAAACATTCCGGGCTGCATATCTTCGAGGATGTTTTTTACCCCGAAATCGTCAATATCCAGACTGGTGAACCGGTGCCCGAGGGGGCCGAAGGCGAGTTGGTGCTGACCACCTTGACCAAGCAGGCCATGCCCATGATCCGCTATCGCACACACGACATCACCCGCCTCTGCCGGGAGCGTTGTGCTTGCGGCCGCATTATTGCCCGCATCGAACGCATTGCCCGGCGCAGTGACGATATGCTCATCATCCGCGGGGTTAACCTTTATCCATCACAAATCGAAAGCGCTCTGCTGAAGGTGGAAGGCACCCTCCCCCACTACCAGCTGATTTTGAAACGCGATAAAGGTTTGGACCAGGTGGAAGTGGATGTGGAAGTGACCAACGAATTTTTCAGCGACAAAATCAGCGCCATGGAGGATCTCCAGCAAAAACTCTCCCATGCCATTGAAAATACCACCGGCTTGCGCGTGGATGTCCGACTGGTGCAACCGCATACGATTGCGCGCAGCGAAGGCAAAGCGAAAAGGGTTATTGATAAACGCAACCTGTAAACGATTTAGGCCTCAATTCCGCGTCCTTTTGGAATAGTGTCCCTATTACATCTCGAGCTATGAAAATAACGCAATTATCCATTTTCCTCGAAAACAAACCCGGTAGTTTGACGACTCCCTGTCGCCTCCTGGCCCAGGCGGGCATCAATTTGCTGACCCTGTCCCTCGCCGATACCCAGCAGTTTGGCATCCTGCGCCTGATTGTTCGCCATTGGAAAAAAGCCAAGGAAGTCCTTGAAGCTGGCGGTTGTGTGGTCAAGGTTACTGAAGTGATGGCGGTGGAAGTTCCTGATCGGCCTGGTGGTCTGGCCGATATTCTTCAAGCCATTGAAAAGGCGGGCATCAACTTGGAATATATGTACGCCTTTACCGAAAAGCAGGAAAACAAGGGTATGCTCGTATTCCGATTCGCCGAACCGGAAAAGGCCGCCGAGGTCCTAAAGTGCGCCGGCATCAATGTGCTTGGAGAAGTTGAGCTTTACGGTCGCTTGGAAGGTTGATCCGCCCACCTATTCCGGGATTTCCTATCCAGGAATTTGTTAAGTCACTGGCGGTTTTCTGATCCACCGCAGGCTTTGAACTGCCGCCGTGTGTCATAAGCAATTGTTATCCGAGAGGGCGTTCTGGGGGAAGCTGACTGCCACAGTATCGCCACCCAATGTGGGATTTTTAAATTTTCTTATTGTCTGCGCCCGGGAGCGTATTTATAGTGGTGCGGAAGCCAGTAGCCATTTAAGTGAAACGAAGCCGTTATACGGCGATGATGCATTCTATATTACATAGGCTGGTGCCGGGTGCTCCATTGGTTAGATGGAGTGGGACGATGGTTTACTCCCCTGCCCGGGAGGATGGATTCATCGCCAGCCTTCACTTTTGGTTCGTTTACAGCCAGGGAGGTTGTTGATCGACTGGCCTGCCAAAATACACCAAGTAAAAATGCTATGGATCTGACATTTAATTGTCCCAATTGCAAAACGGAAATGATCGCGGACTCGACTGGCTCGGGCAGCCAGGTCAATTGCCCTGCCTGCAACGCGGTGATCACCATTCCTGAAGTTGATCCCGCGAATGTCCAATCGTTAAATCCGATCAATTCCTCGGCGGGTGCCAAGGAACATAAGCACTATAGTGTCCCTCAGCACCAGGGTCCGGGGGAATTGCTGATTAAAAAACCCAATCTGCCCTTGGAAGCGGCGGCCAAGAATACGGGCAAGATAATGCGCATCAAAACCATCCGCCGCACTGACTGCATGGAGGTGGGGCACGACTGCTTTGATGAACGCGTGACCGATTTCATCAGCCGCGTTGGGGAGGAAAACGTAGTCAGCGTTAATACCATTGCTTACACCCATATGGATCTCGCCACCAAGCAGTTGCTGACCGACTACGGCATCATGTTAGTTTACAAAGGTTGATCGAAAGCAAATCAATAAACAGCGGTGTCCGCGCGGAAAGCGGCAGTTTTCGGGGATTAATATAATCGTTTCCCTTCATAAGAGCTGCCTCGAAACCATGAAACAATGGATCGGTTGGCGCGTGAGAATTTTGATCAAACGGTGCAAAGCGGCTATTTTCTTGGGTCTTTGGGGATGTTATTCCGCATCCCCTGCAAGCGAACCTCAGCCGATTTCTCCGATTTCCGAATCAGGCGGAATTTCCTTTTCGCGAACCAATTACCATGGCTGGCCTGGGGCATGGATCATCAGCAATGGGAAAGTGGAAGCGGTCATTGTTCCAACCGTGGGAAGGATCATGCAGTTTTCCTTTGTCGGAGAATCCGGCCCGTTTTGGGAGAATCCTGACTTGTTCGGTAAAACGCCTGATGCCAAAGCGGCCACCTGGGCGAATTTTGGGGGAGATAAAAGCTGGCCTGCGCCCCAGGCCGATTGGCCGAAGCATATTTCCAGAGATTGGCCTCCCCCGGCAGCTTTTGATTCAATGCCGGTTTCCGCAATAGTCGAAAAACGCTCGTTGGTCCTGACTTCGCCGATGGATGCGCACTTCGGCATTCGCACCCGCCGACAGATACAATTGGAGCCTGGCGCTGCAAAAATGATCATCGTCACTTCTTATGAAAAAATGGCGGGCAAACCGGTGAAAACAGCGGTATGGATCATCACCCAGCTGAAACACCCAACCGGGGTCTTTCTGCCCATACACAACGACAGCCGTTTTCCCAAGGGATACAACCTTCAGTCATCCAAGGCACCACCCAGTTTATGGGTGAATGACGGATGGCTGGAATTGCATCGGGATGAAAAAAATTCATTCAAGATCGGCTGTGATGCCAGCACGCTGATTTGGATTGGCGATCAGTGGTCGGTGCGCATCGATGCCCCTCGCCATCGCGGTGTTGAGTATCCGGATGCAGGCAGCAGCGCGGAGATTTACACCAATCCCGATCCGGCCGCTTACGTTGAATTGGAAACTCTTGGCCCGCTCCAGACCCTTAAAGTTGGAGATCAATTATCCAGCACCAACACCTATTACTTAAGCCGCCGGGTCGAAAAAACCGTTCAAACCGAGGCGCGGCGCATGTATTCAAGCCGCACCCCGTAAACCTCAGTTGCTGATTTTCCGCCATCCGGCAGTTTATTCTTTCCCAGCTGGTCCCGGGAACATCACGATGGTTTGATTTTGCTGCGGAGCCGTGGCAGGGAAAACTACGGCGGTTCCCTTGGCTGGGATAACTCTCACGAAGTATTCAAAATCGCCCTTTCCGGCTTCTGCGGCGGGCAGGTTGATACTGTAAACACCCCGGCTAACATGCTCGGCCGACAGGACGTTATATTTTGCTCCTCCCAAAGGTTTCCAATGAAATTCAGCCTGTTGGATAGGTTCCTGACTGAGAATCATGATTTTGAGCCGGAAATTCTCCCCGGCATTCAAGCTCGTCCGGACGGTGGGAACAATAACCCGCAAGGGACCTCTGTAGGTCATGGGCGGTTGGTAATTATCAGGCAATTTTTCACCTAAAAGGCGAGCCAGTTCGGCGCCGGGCTTTTCGATTAAATCGGGCAGAAGGTGCTGTTCCCAATTGGCGAGCGTACCCAGTTCGCCCGGATTGGACAGGGTGTTCAGCAGATGGTAATATACTTCTCCCAAGGCATAAACCAGGCGCATGCGGATCGGCATGCCTTGAGCACGGGCCAAACTGCGCTTTCGCGAGTCATCCGGTTCTTTTTTTATCTGCTCCATGAGTTGACTGAATTCCCCCCAAACACAGTTCAAATGGGCCATGGCTTTCATATATTTGAACGTGCCCAGCCAGTAATTAAATCGCTCGCGCTGTCCAAATCCTTGGATTTTGCCTTGCAACGATTCCAGTTCATCCACGAAAACGTATTCTTCCATCACCTTGCCCCACGGCCGGGTATCCGGCCGGATTCCTCCTGGTCCTTCAACCCAGTCCGATGGCCTCGGCAAATTGCCATCGATGCGCTCGAAGACTTGTGCCGCCTCTTTTGCGGCTGCCGGGCCAAATTCATGCAGTGCCCAATCCAGGTAAAAATCACCCGTGGGTTGGAAACGAGGCAGGCCCGGCAGGTCGGCCTCAAAGTCTTTGTAGGCCGGACCGCCACAGTTGATCTTTTTCACAAAACTGCCGGATTCCACCACGATGGCGGCGATCAGCGCGTTTTCCACCAAGCGAACGAATTCGATATCCAATTGGCCATTAGCCACTTGAATATTGTCATAATTATAATCGACCGCCTTGTTTTTGCCGAATTGCGCATACAGATCCAGGCGGTCAATCACGGTTTCTCCCTGCAATTTGACGCCGAACACGCGTTTCTCCCGCTCGCCATAGTGAGGTTCACAAAATTTGAGCGTGACCCGGCAGCGCCCGTTGGGCATGGCAATCCGGTAAAGCCCCATACCATAGCGAACCGTCCGGTAAACCGTGCCATCTTCAGTGCCGGTGATTTCATTTTTCAAGAATTGGGCTTCCTTGCCTCCGATGTAACCCGAAGCTTTCGCGTCGGGTCTTTGCCAGCCGGCTTGCGCCCAGGCCGCCTGCGCCAATGCCGAAACACTCGGCCCCAGCACCCGGGTTCGCCAATGGATCCCCAGGAGGCCGGTGCACCCATATTTCAACGAATCCACCGCGTCCTGCCGCATACGCCCCACCCAAAGCTGGGGCGAGGTCAGGGCGGGATCATCTTCCAGCCAGGGAATGGCCCACTTTGGCCGTTCCCCTACGCGCGCAAATCCCGGTTCCACAGGTTCCTTGCCGACTTCGCGATTGATGCAACTCAACGGCCAGCTTTTCGGCAGGAAAGTATCGAACAAGGCGCGGTTATTGCCGGGCCCCAGCACCCAGCCGCAGGTGGCTAATTGAAACGGCGCATTGACCGCCCGCGCCGCATTCATCGCGATGACCAGGTCGTTCGTGGTGGCCCGCACCTGATCCTCCTTGGTCCCTTCCCAAGTCCAGGTTTCAGGCGTCCAAAACCAATAATAATCCAGCGGGTAATTGCGCATGATCCACTGGAACATTCCCTCGTATAATTTCTGAACCGTGGCATCACTTTTGGGATCGAGCTTCTTTGCTTTCAATTGCTCCTGCAGCTTTTTGGGAATGGTCAGCGGCGTTTCTGTGCCGACGCACGTTTTGATTCCCAAAGCCCGTGCCTGCTGGAAGGCGGCCCGCAGCAAGGCGGCGGACCGATTGAACATTTCATTGGCCGCCTCAGTTTTCTCGGGCTGTGGACAAAGCTCGAACATTGCTTCCGAACCAAAACCTTCCCGTTCAAAAAGCGCCGCTGAACCATGGGTGAACCGGCTGGTTTTTTTGAATTGATAGCCCCAGTTGCCCCGCCAGGTGTTTTGCCAGCTGGCCGGATAGCTGAATTTTACTTCGCCATTGGCCTCCAGGTCGTCCGGGTGGCCAATCCAAACCGCTGGCTCCGCATTGGGGCCTCCCTCCGGATAGGTGTGGAGGCCAAAAAAGTTCATGCGCAATTTGGGTAATTGCGACAGAATCGCCTGGTAATCATCCTGGTTCCACCAATCAGGCCCCTCTGGAAAATCATGAAAGGGCTGAATCCCACGCAAGGCAAAAAGCGGCTTCCCGGTTTCGTTCAAATCCAGTTTGCGCAGCCAATCTGCCAGGTTCATGGATGTTCGACCGCCGCTCGTGGTGGAGCTGTCCGCCCCCAGGATTGGCTCATCCGGCAATACATCCCCATGCAGGTAAAACCGGACTCCCAGGATTTCCGCAAATCGATAGGCCGCGTATAAAGTGCCGGTTTCATCCCCTCCGCTTAATACCACGTAATGCCCATTTTTTCCGGCCAGGCTTTTCAGCAAGTATTGCTGCGGCTTCAGTTCGGAAAGCGACGAATAATAATCAAAACCGGGCTGCAGATCCTTGATTAAAGCCCGGTCTTTGCGGGCAGTTATGATGGCGGTGCGGCGTGCTGGACCGGCATTAGTGGCAGTCTCGATTGGTGCCAGCCAGCCGGTCCTCAGGTAAAGATATCGCCGGATTTCCCGCGCCGCCAGGGTTTCCATTGGCGAGGCATCGATCGGGGTATAAACCACCACGCCAAGCGTGCTGGCATCTCTGCCAACCCTGCCGCCCACGGCGCTATTGGCGGCGTCCGCAGCTGGCATGAATTCCTCCGCCAGGCCCATGGTTGCCAGGCAGAACAAGGCCATTAATTTTTTCATAGTTCAGCGACTGAGAAACGCCTCTATCCAATCGGTTTGCCGTTGACCCGTCAAATATAGATTTTTATCACTGAGCGATGTGCAAATTTTTTATCCTCTGCCTGTTGTCGCTGACAGACTGGACGATGGCTGCGGACGCCCAAGCCGTAAAAATCGTCCATGCCGCCCGGAAGCAAATCGGCAAAACAACAAGCTACGATCCCGCCTATCGTGGAATCCCCTACCCCAACGGTGATGTCCCCCTGGCCATCGGCGTATGTTCCGATGTGGTTGTTCGCGCCTTCCGGGGGGCGGGCCTCGACCTGCAAAAAAGTGTCCATGAGGACATGACCCGCAATTTCGGCGCTTATCCAAAAAATTGGGGGCTGAATAAGCCCGATTCAAACATCGACCATCGGCGAGTTCCAAACCTCCAAACTTTCTTGGACCGAAAAGGCTGTAAACTTCCGATAACCGACACACCAGGGAGTTACCATCCCGCCGACATTGTTGTGTGGCGCCTGGAGAACAACCTTCTCCACATCGGAATCGTATCAGATCGCTCGAACAAACAGTCCATCCCGCTCATTATCCATAATATTGGTGCAGGCGCACAGGAAGAGGATTTGCTATTTCGGAATAAGATCATCGCCCATTACCGCTGGCGCACCAATCGCCCGTCTGCGTCAGCCAAATCACTTCAATCGCCTTCTGCAAAATAGTCGCATAACCACTCGAAAAACCAACGATATCGTTAATCCCAATCACCCACAACACTCGTCCTGTTGTGCGCCATTGTCCATCCAATCCTCAAAGGCAGCGTTGAAAGGCATCCAGAGATAGCTTGATCCGGTAAAAAACCTCGTTCCACATCGGCGGATTTTTCAGATATATCTCACACAAATCCAGCAAGTTACAAAGATATCCATCCACTTACGTAAGAGCAATTACGTACTTTAACTTATGTAAAACGCGTAGTTTCACGTATAGACGGCAATATCCAATAATAGTAATGGTTGTCGAATAACAGTAGCCATTATGAAACTAAAAGCCATTGCCAGGTGTAAAATGGGGAAAATCGCGGAGGCATCCAAGCCGATGGCCACCACCTCGATATCCATACCCACAGAGTTGCTGGACGAAGGCAAAGCCCATGCAGCCGATACTTACCGGACATTTTCACAATATGTCTGCTTCCTGATCGACCGGGACTTGCGCCGCCATAAGCCGGCTAAATCAAGCCTGCGAAAAGGGACTAACTCCGTTCCTCTGAAGCCAAAGAATGGATCGATCTTGCTTTAAAACGGTCCCCACTCAAAAGCGGTTAAAGGGTTCACCCATCGATCCCTTTCAGCCATTTTGCCTGTCAACGTGGATAAACCATTTGCCCCGTTGGCGAATTCACGACAAAAAAATTAAAGCTGCCTTGACGATTGATTCGCATTTGATAGTGTCTTTAATTCCGCCCGGGAAGGGGGGATATCCAAGGGGGATATCGCTCACGGGGCTGACAAGCAAAAAGCAAACGATAAATTAGCAATGAAACGGACGTATCAACCGTCAAAAATCCGCCGGAAACGGCAGCATGGTTTTTTAAGCAGGAATTCAACCAAGAGCGGGCGTGGTATCTTGGCTAATCGGCGCCGCGTGGGCCGTAAGCGTTTAACCCCGGTATAATTCACCGCCTCGATGGCAGCCGAATCGCCTGCGCGCTTGCGGTTGACGCGAGCCATGCGGCTGCGGCGCCAATCGGATTTTGAATCTATCCGTCAGCAGGGGAGGCGTTTGACTTGGGGCTGTCTCATTTTAAATTTCCGTACCTTGCCGAGTGGTTCCGGCGTGCGGTTGGGGGTGGTGACCAGTCGGCGGGTGGGCGGAGCTGTAATACGTTCCAAGGCTAGACGCTGGCTCAGGGAGGTCTTCCGGACTCATCAGCATAGTTTGGCCAAGCCGGTTGATATGGTGCTCATTGCCCGCCCCAGCTTGGCTTCCAAGGATTACCAGGGAGTGGAAATGGATTTCCTGGCAGCCTTGCGCCATGTCCGGCTTTTGGATTTTCCGGAGAATGCGCCAAAAGAAATTAACGCGACATGAATCAGGGACAAAAATTGGCCATTGCATTCATAAGGCTTTACCAGTTGGTGGTGTCGCCTTTGAAGAGTGCCGTATTTGGCCCTTGGGGCCGTTGCCGCTACTCCCCTAGTTGTTCCCAATATGCCATTGAGGCTCTGCGCAGCCACGGTTTGATCGGCGGTGTTTGGCTGGCGCTGCAACGCCTTTTGCGCTGTCATCCGTTTGGCGGTATGGGCTACGATCCGGTTCCCACCCGCCCCCAAGCCGGACTGTCCCGCATGGCTTTGGAACCTGGCCATAAGCATTAATTTGCCCCCCTGCCAACCGCCATAGCCTATGAGACTTGAACCAAGCGTCATCTCCGTCGCCAGAGGAACGGGGATTGTTTTGGAAAACTTTCGCCTCCACTTTCCTGGAGGAATCCGATTTTTGAATTATTCCTTTGGATTATAAATAATTACCATGGATCGAACTTCTGTAGTTGTTTTGGCTGTTTGCGTCATCCTTCTTTTTGGGTGGTTTCCGATGGTGAACCATTTTTACCCGCCTCCTCCAAAATCTACCAACCAAGTGGAACAGGTGACTAGCCAAACCAGCACCACGACCAATTCTTCAACCAATTCGCAAAAAAACGCCGAAGCTGTGCAGGCCACTGCTTCGCCTGCCGTCGAAACCAAGCCGGCTTTGCCCAAGCCCACTCAGCCCGAGGAATTGCTCAAGCTCGAGAATGAATTCCTGCGGTGCACCTTTACCTCCCATGGCGGTGGGCTGAAGTTTGCCGAATTGAAAAAGCATTTGGAGGCGGTGGGCAGTGCCCGGCGCAAAGGCTCGACGAACTCCAATTGGGCCACTTTGAACCGGCAAGCGCCTTTGCCAGTGCTCGCCGTGCTGGCGGGGGAGCAGGTGCAGGGTGACGGTGTTTATCGGTTGAGCCTAACTACCAACCAAACTCTGCGCGCGGAAAAAAACCTGACCAATGGACTGGTTTGGATTAAGGAATTCCGCCTCGGCACCAACTATACCTTGGAAGCCTCCGTTTCTGTCGAAAACCTTAGCCAGCAGCCGCTATTAATTCCCGGGCAGGAATTGGTTCTTGGTACTGCCACCCCTATGAGTGCCAAGGACAATAACTCGCTGCTCATGGGAGCCATTGATTACGATGGAGCTAAAGCCCAGTATATAACCGAAACTTGGTTTGCCAATCGCACTTTGGGGTGCCTGCCGGGTACTGCCCGCACTGAATACATTTCGGGCGGAACCAATGTGGCTTGGTCGGCCGTTCACAACCAGTTTTTCACTTTGGCGGTCATCCCCAAAGAACCCGCTCAGCGCATGTCTGCACGCCGTGTAGATCTCCCCCACCCCAGTGCTGAAGAAATGGCCACCGATCAGCAGGTTGTCGCCCAACCCCAAGGTTATCAGACTTCCATGCTCTATCCGGGGCTGCAGTTGGCGCCCCAGCAGAAAGTGGAGCGTCATTACACCCTATTCGCCGGCCCCAAAGAGTATTATATCCTGGCGCGGTTGGGTTCCCAATTGGGTAATAATCTCGATTTGATCATGGATTATGGCGGTTTTTGGGGTTTCTTTGCGCGGTTGCTTTTGCTCTCCATGAATGGCCTCCACGCCTTGGGCTTGGGATACGGCCTCACCATCATTGCCATCACCGTGATCATTAAATTGGTTTTTTGGCCTTTGACTCAGGCCAGCACCCGGTCCATGAAGCGGATGGCCACCTTGCAGCCACAAATGAAGGCCATCCAGGAGAAATACAAAGAGGATCCGAAAAAGATGAACCTCAAACTCATGGAGTTCATGAAGGAAAACAAGGTCAGCCCCGCCAGCGGCTGCCTGCCGATGCTCATTCAGATCCCCGTGTTCGTCGGGTTTTATAAAATGCTGCAAAGCGCCATTGAACTTAGAGGGGCACCCTTCCTCTGGGCCTCGGATTTGTCCACTTCCGACACCGTCTGGGTGGTTCCCGGCGCGAATTTTCCGGTTAATCCCCTGCCGATCTTCATGGCTGCCACCATGCTGTGGCAAGCCCGGTTGACTCCCCCTACCCCGGGTGCCGATCCGGTGCAGCAGAAGATCATGAAATACATGCCCTTGATGTTTGCCGTGATGCTTTACAACTTTTCTGCAGGCTTGACTCTTTATTGGACCGTGCAAAACTTACTGACTATTGCGCAGATGAAGTTAACCAAGAACGATAAAGCCGATGCTGGAGCGCCACAACCCGGAGTTTTAGCGCCCAAGCCCGGTCCGCTTGCCCGGCGCTCGAAATCTTAACTGGAAATCTCTGAACCCACGCCAATCTAATCAGCAATCTTATGTCCGCTGAATCCAAAGCCATACTCGAAGAAATCCTGCGTTTGCTTGGTTTTCAATCCACCATTGAAGAACATGCCTTGGAGGAAGGGCCTCTCTTGGAGGTGAAAACCGACGACGCCGGCCGGTTGATTGGTCGCAAAGGCCAAACCCTTGTTGCCCTGCAATACCTCACCAACCGCATGTTGTTCCAAAAGGATCAAAATGCACCCAAGGTTTTGATCGATGTTGCCAATTACCGCACCCAAGCCCGTGAGGCGTTGATCGCCAAAGCCAAAGAAGCGGCTGAAAAAGTGAGGCGCTGGGGGGATATTGTCGAACTGGAACCGATGAATGGTTTTGATCGTTTCATCGTTCACCACGCCCTCAAGGAAGATCCCTCGGTGGAAACCCACAGCGTGGAGGTCGAAGGCACCAATAAAAAGGCCATTCTCCTGCGGCCCAGGCATTAAATGGCTTCCTGGCCCGGTTTTTCCTTAAATTCCTGAAATGTGAACCCGGCAAACAATTGCCGGGTTTTTCTTTATCCCCGAAAGGACAAATCTATCCGTTCGCGGGTCCATTCTTCTGCGGATTACCTGGCGGAAATGTCCAGCATGCGCTGTATTGGATCACGGGCCCGCCGCATGATCTCTGCGTTCAATTCCACCTCTGGTCCCCCAGCAAGCATACAATCATGCAGATTGTCGAGGGTGTTCATTTTCATGTAACGGCATTCGTTGCAGCGGCAGCTGTCGGTGGGCGCGGCCACAAACTCTTTGCCTGGGCATTCCTTTTTTAGCCGATGCAGCATGCCGGATTCGGTGGCGATCAGGAAACTTATCGCCGGGGACTGCCGGCAATAGCTGATCATCTTTTCTGTGGAGCAAACCTCATCTGCTAGCATCCTCACGGCTTTAATGCATTCCGGATGCGCCACCAAGGGAGAGTCAGGATGTTGTTGCCGAAGTTTGCTGATGGCTGCATGGGTGAACTCGACATGCACATAACAATTCCCAGGCCAGAGAGTCATGGGCCGGCCCGTTTGCTCCTTCACCCAGGAACCCAGGTTTTCATCGGGCACGAACAATAAATCTCTTTCCGGCGGGGCGGCATTCACGATTTTCACCGCGTTTCCGCTGGTGCATATCACATCGCTCAACGCTTTTACCTCGGCACTGCAATTGATGTAGGCGATGGTGAAAAAGTTGGGATTCCCTTCCTGGCGTTGCCGCAATTTATCGGCCGGGCAACTTTCCTCCAGCGAGCAGCCAGCCGCCCGGTCCGGCAGAATTACTTTTTTTTCCGGATTCAATATTTTGGCGGTTTCGGCCATGAAATGAACCCCACAGAATACGATCACCTCCGCGCTGGTTTTGGCGGCTTGTTGGGACAGGCCGAGCGAATCCCCTACAAAATCAGCCAAGTCTTGGATCTCAGGAATCTGGTAATTATGGGCCAGGATCACGGCGTTCATCTGTCGCTTTAAATCCAGTATTTCCCTCGATAAAGCATCCTGCGGGCGTTTGCGCAAGGGAGCGTTTATCGTCGTGGCGCCGAGAGTCACATTTTCAGCCATATTAAGCATTCCTATGAAGGGAATTTATGGTGAGCGACGTCCATCGTCAACCGCGCCTTATCCCTCTTTTCCAAAACGAGGATTGTAATAACTCGGCAGTTGGTTCCTCAATATCACCTTTATTTGGGACATGACCAGCATAAATGGCAGGTAACGAACCACTTACGATCCATCCTTGGAAAAATGGCAGGGGCATCTCCCAATTCATGCGTGAAGCTAATCACAGTATCGTCTTGAGGAGGGAACCGTCGCGGCTGGCTGGGATGCGCAGATATTAATTGCCTGTAGAAAACTCCAGCCCTCAACTCTGCAAAGGAGAACCGTTGCTGACTCACGGGCAACCCACTCCGGTTGCGGACTAAACCAGCCCCTCTAAAATTGTGGGTAAACGTTCCAAACTGCGGTTCAAAGCTGCGTGGGCAATGGCCCGTTCATCTTCAGATCGGTTGGGGAAGAGGATTTCCCAACCGTTTGCTTTGAGCCAATCTTCCTTTTCCACCACTAAACTATTGCCGCTTTTTCCGATCCCAGCGTGGCGGACGAGCAAATCTGCAATCTGTACCGCACTAACGACTTGCGTATGATGACTGGATCGTTCAGGAAGGTGATGGTAACGTGCGGTTTCAACCATGATGTCTGGCAAATTATGAGAGGTGAGATACATGGCCCCTAACTCGGCGTGATCTAATCCTAAAACGGATCTTTCAATTTCCAAATGATCCGAATGAATGGGAATGGTGGTTTGATACACTGCCGCAAAATGAAGAGGAAAGGCCGCAGCCATCACAATTTTACCCACATCATGGACCAAGCCAGCCACGTAATCCGCTTCATCAGAAGGAATTAGAACGGCACTGATGACCTCGCGGGTCATGATGGCCACGCCGATGCAATGCTGCCAAAACTCCCGCCAAGGAAAAGGGGCATTCCCGGCCAATTTTTGGAAATCTTCAATAACGGGCGTCACCATTGCAAGTTGCCGTATTTGGCGGACTCCAAGGTAAAACACCGCCTCCTCGATACTATTGACGGGCGTGGTAAGACCGTAATAAACGGAGTTAACCAGGCGCAACAAACGCGCGGTAAGACTGGGATCGCGGCGGATTACCTCGGAAATTTGGGAGGTATAACGTTGATCAGCATTTAAAAGCTCTCGCAAAGCGCTGTTTATGGAACCAAGTGATGGCAACCGCGGACAATTCTTGAGTCGGATTTCGATCTGCTGCCTGGTTAAAGGCTGCGGAGTTCCTGCTGGTTTCGTCGTTTCCATATTCACTTCACCACTATATATCGCTCAAATCCCCAGGGGAATGTAGCCCAAAGTGAATTTTTTTTCAGATTTTTCTAAAGTTGCTTAAAAATTCTGCCGATGAACCTCCTGATATGAATTTTGATCTGGAAGGGATGCTGAAATCAGCTGCAACCGGGGTCTTCAACACCATGTTGAGCCTTGATGTCCAATTTAACCCACCCAATGACAGTTTCTTTGATGGGGAAGCACATATTGCCGGTGCGGTTGGCTTCACCGGCGATTTCAACGGAGTCATTTACCTGTATGCAAGCGCCAAATTTGCCCGTAAAATAACCGGCATACTGCTGGGGATCAGCGATGAAGAGATCGAAGGAAATGAAATGGTGAATGATGCCTTGGGTGAACTCACCAATATGGTGGCCGGGCACATCAAATCGCGACTGTGTGACCGAGGCGCCGCCTGTGTGATGACTATTCCAGCCGTGGTTCGCGGGAACGATTTCAGGATCGAACCGGTTTCGGGAGCTAATCGCCAAACGCTCTATTTCCAGTGCAACGGGGGGCAAGTCCTCGTGGAAGTTTTAATCAAGCCAACTGAAGACAAACAATAAATACTGAGTTATGGGAATCAAACTTTTGACTGTTGATGACAGCAAAACCATCCGGCTGATTGTGGCCCGTGCTTTCAAGTCATTCGATTGCGAAATTCTGGAAGCATCCAATGGGGTGGAAGGATTGGCGGTAGCCAGTCGAGACAAGCCGGATGTCATCATTCTCGACGTCACCATGCCGGTCATGGATGGCACCGAAATGCTGGGGCGTTTGAAATCTAATCCTGATTTAAAGTCGATCCCGGTGATCATGCTCACGGCCGAGGCCGGTCGCGATAACGTGCTGCGGATTGCCAAGATGGGTGTCCGTGACTACCTGGTTAAACCTTTCAAGGAAGACCAAATCGTGGAGCGCGTCGGACGCATTGTGGAATTGAAAAACCTGGCGGGCAGTTCCAAGGTCCGGAAAAGATTCGATGATCCCCTAAAAATCACCATCGTGGATGACAAGGGTGCTATCGTGGATCAGATCAAGGCCGGACTGGCGGACACGCCTTGGAAAATTGATGGGATCGCTCAAGCTCAGAGTGCTTTGCAGGCCATCAATGATCAGATGCCTGACGTGGTGTTCATCAGCACCTCACTGCCGGAAGGGGCCGGCTTTTGGTTATTCCAAAAACTGCGGGGCGGAATGAAAACCCAGCGCCTGCCAACCTTTGCCATGAGCGTAAAAACGGCGTTGGAAGAACAGGCGCGCGCTCAGCAGGTGGGTTTCTCGGGCATCGTTACCAAGCCCATCGATTTCAATGAATTGAAATCCAAGGTCACCCGGGCTCTAAATTTAGACGCTTCTTATAAATATTTTGAACAGCGCGATGGTATTTTGTGGCTCACGTTTGCCCCCCAATTCAATGCCACTGCAGCCAATGAAATCAGCAGCCATCTCAGTGAAAAAATCACCGAGGCGGTGGATTCGGGCTTGGACAAATTGGTGATGGATTTAAGGCAGCTTAAAAGCGTGGAAGTGGCCCTGATTGAATTGTGCATCAACGTCATGAAAGCGGCCAAAGATCTGGCCCTGAAAACGGGTGTCGTTGGCACAGAAGCCATTTGCCAGGCATGTAAAAATTATGAAGAAACCAAGGAATGGCAATTTGCGAGTTCCATTGAAGAAGTCATGCAGCATCTTAGTGGCGGAAATGCCTAGGTGGTTCGGGGCAGCATTTTCTGCCGTAGTGCTCGTATGCGTGGCCACCAAAGCGGCCGCCGCCAGCCCGGGATATTTACCTTTGGTCGGACCTCCGGCCATCAGGGTCCGGGCTGAGAATCCACCTGGTAAAATTCCCCTGCCCCCGCTCGCACCACCGGTTGAGCCAAAAACTAATTCCGTGCCTGGTGTGGAGTCTGCTTCGCCAGTCAACAATGGCAAAAACAGCCCAGGAACCAACCCTGTCAACTCTTCCTCAAATGGCATCCCTGCCAATCATAATCCTCCCATAGTTGGCCCCCCCGCTCCGCCGGGAGAATCCGGGACTACGACAAATACCAGTCCTGCAGGGACGAATGCAGTAACGGTGCAAGGCTTGGCTGGACAATATTATGAACGCTATGGGATGACCAATCAGCTAAACTTGCTATTGAACCGCAACTTGCGGTTTTTACCCCCGATCCCCCCTCCACTGCCTCCGGTGCCAGTAATGCCGCCTTCCAGCTCAGCAACCTACTTGAGCCCGAGCGCCAATGCCCATGAATAAGTATGCGCTGGCAATTTCCGCCTGGCGCAACTTGAAAAAGCTGCCCGCCATCCTTGCTTGGTTAAGCAGCCTCTGTGCTTGGCTGGCGGTTTCCAGCGCGACGGTGCGGGCCTATTCGGCACCCAACCCTCCTGCCGTCACGCCGTCGAACAATACCAAGCCATCCGCTCCTCCTGCGGCTAATCCTTCCGGGTCCGATCATGAAAAAAAAGCTGCCACGGCTCAGAAGCCAGCCTCAGTTGACACCAACCATGCCAAAGGTGCGGCTCCATCTGCCTCGGAAGGGCACACACCCACCGACACGAATCATTTCATCACCGCTCCCAGTTCAGGCGCCACCAACGAATCAGGGCAACTGCTGCAAACCGAATTCCTGACTGCCCAGCGGCTTCGTTTGGAGGGTCAGTATTCAGAAGCTGCTGGGCTTCTGAAAAAAATACTGGAGCAACCGGCCCCGGAAGTCGTGCAAAAGAACGCGCTTCTGGAGCTGGCACTTACTGCCAAGGGCAATCACCAGCCAACGGTTGCCCAACAGGTTTACGCCCAATTTGTGAGCCGCTATCCTAATGATAATCGCGTGCCGGCCGTTTTATTCTGGCAGGGTTTATTATACCGGGAAATGGGATCTGATGCCATGGCCTTGACCAAGTTCTATTCAGTCATGACCAGTTGTTTGAACCTGAAGCTGGACATTCACAACGACTACCAAATCCTGGTTCTGCGAGCCCAAATCGAAATCGCACTCACTTACTACAGCACCGGCAAATACGCTGAGGCGGCTGACTTCTTCGGACGCCTGCTCAAACTGGAAAATCCCGAATTAAATAAGGCCCAGATCCATTTTCACCTGGTTCGGTGTTTGAGCATGCTTAATTTATTTTCGGATGCCAGCAACCGGGCTGAGGAGTTCCTACAGAGGTATCCGGAAAGCAGCGAGGCAGCGGAAGTCCGGTTTTTGCTGGCTGTGGCCTATAAGCAACTGAAACGCACTCAGGATTCCATGAATCAGGTTTCGCAACTGCTGAAAGACCAAAGTTCCGGGGCCACGCAAAACGCAGCCAACTGGATTTATTGGCAGCAAAAGACGGGTAACGAAATTGCCAATCAACTTTATAAAGAGGGGGACTTTTTCAACGCCTTGGCTATCTATGAGCAACTCGCCAAGCTGGACAAGTCTCCCAAGTGGCAATTGCCCGTGTTTTATCAGACCGCCCAGGTTTACGAACATTTGAATCAACCGCAAAAAGCCACTGAGCAATATGACCAGATCGTCAAAGCTGGATTGACCATGGGCACGAATACTCCACCGAGCCTGCTTACCTTGGTTGATATGGCCAAATGGCGGAAACAAAACCTGGAGTGGAACGGCAAGGCCGAGGAAGCTTCCAAGAATTTTCGAATTTCCGTCTCCCCATAAGTCCCAGCAGTGCCCCCCGATGAGCCTTTTGCTGGTCGGCAATCACACCGGACAGTGATATCGAACCGACCGTCCTGTCGGATTCCTTCATTGGTTCCTTGCCAAGGCCTTGAATGTTGCCAGGGCAAACGCATTTAAAAGCCCAATAAATGCGATAAATAGTTATGATCCCAG
>CAYPCQ010000094.1:0-35631 GCA_964409245.1 uncultured Verrucomicrobiota bacterium | reverse complement strand
TTAGCCCCCATAATCCAAGATTATAAGATGATACCTTTGTTTATTTACGCCGCCTAACAACCAAACCAGCAAAGCTGTCAGGCCACCAGGCGTGCGGTGGGAAAAAAAACCGGCCGGGGAGCCACTTGCAAACCACACGCTTCGGGAGCGCCCCGCAAAGAAAGCATTCCATTTATGCAAGACAGGCCCAGGAACGGGTCATTCGTGATCAGGAGATTGCCGTCCAGATCCAGATAATCGGTCAAGGCGGCCAGGTGCCCGGCGGCGGAGATCAACAGGCTGGATTCGATCATGCATCCGAGCATGGTTTGGAGTCCGGCCGCCCGGGCGGCGATCAAGGCCTGGCGGGCGGCCAGCAACCCTCCCGTTTTCACCAACTTCACGTTTACTCCATGAAAACAATCCCGGCAAAGGCTTAAATCCTCCTCCCGATGGTAGGATTCATCGGCGAATACCGGCAGCGGGGAACGCTCTTTAAGCCATTGGAGATCACGGGGAGAGGCTTGGGCTGGCATCGGTTGCTCGACAAACTCGATCCGCCCATCGGTGGCGAGCCATTCGATTTTCTTCAGAGCTTCAGCCGGGGTTTTCCAGGATTCGTTGGCATCCACGCGCACTAGCTTTGCCCGGGCCACCTCTCTGACGGCCGCCAAGGTGGCCGGATCATCAGGCCCCCCAAGCTTGATTTTAAGCACGGGATAGTCCTGCGCATCAGCCACCTTCTGGCGAATACGCTCCGGCGTATCAATGCCGATGCTGTAACAGGTGAGATAGCGATTTTCGTCAAAACCCAGCCCGCAAAAAGCATGGGCGGTTTGCCGGTTCCGCCGCGCAGCACCGTCCAGAAGAGCCAGGTTGACGGCCGCCTTGGCCGCTTGGTTCCCAAGTGCCAGGGAATCCAAATAACGGGCGCTGGCATCCAGGTCGCCAAAAGTCAGTTTGGAGCCATCGACCCGGCTCAGGAAATCCTGGATGGTGGCAACCGTTTCCTGGTAACGAACTGGCGGGGCACCTTCACCCCAGCCAAAGAGGGAATCCTGATCCTCCAAGCGGATGAAAACCTGCTCCGCCAAAGTTTTCCCCTGGCTGCCTCCCCGGCCAGCCACCGCCCATGGGTATCGCAATTTCAGATCCAGCCGCCAGATTTGGATTTTCATGCTTGAAAGCCGTCACTTCGCGAAAAATCGGCCATGATCGCCGTGTTCGGGCAATCATGGCCTGACGTTAACAGTTTGAATGGAGTGACTTACTTGATCAGCTTTGGTTGGGCCGCTTCCCATTCGGCCTGGGTGGCTTTTGGGGCTTGGTGCAAAAACACAAACACACCTTTTTTGTTGCCAACCAATACATCCGGCAAGCCATCCCCGTTCATGTCGGTGGTTACCACCTGGGTTCCCACCCCGGAATTATCATCGATCAAGTGCGGAATGAATTTGGCGGTCTTGGTGGCGGCATCCCGGCAGGTTTCAAACCAGTAAAGCACGGCGGGAGCATCCGATTCCGGATCCGTCGGCGGGGGATGCGCCCAAAAACGCTTGCCAGTCACAAAATCCAGCAGTCCGTCCCCATTCATGTCCACTTTGGCGAAAGCGTGGATCTGTGTGAATTTCACCCCATAATCGTTATCCTGCGGCTTGGTTCCCATGATGGGATGCTTGATCCAGGAAATTTCCCGCCCTTGCTCCCGGACTTGTTCGAACCAAGCCAACCCATACTGATGCGGATTCAGGCAGGTCACGACATCGTTATACCCATCCCCATTAACGTCATAAACCAGCATTTGGGCACCGCCATCCCCAAAATTGGCGGGATGGAATTTCCACACTGGATCATCCACAAGCGATGCCGGTTGTTCCCACCAACCAGCGACTTCAATGTAATCGGTCCGGCCATCTCCATTAATATCCCCATAACCCACACCATGGGTATATTTATGATACTTGCCCTTGGGAGTGATGCGGTGGAATTTCCACGGTTGGTTGGGATCGGCCCAATTCGGGGTGGCATAGCCTAGATACCCATCATAATTAAAGATCAGCTCCGGTTTGCCGTCATCATTCAAGTCCCCAAAATCGGGGGATTCATTATCCACCACCGGAAAACCCAAATGCTTCGGCCAATGTCCACCCTGGTTTTTGGGGTTTTCATACCAAGTGCCGGTCTGGCCTGGCGTATCGATAATCAGGATATCCACCCACCCATCTCCGTTAAAGTCATAGGCAAAGGTGATGAAATTATCGGAGTATTCCTTGGGATTGTACGTTTTCCCAGGGCGGAACTCATGTTTGACCTTAAAGTCGGGCCCCTCATACCACAGTGATCCGGCCACGACATCCATTTTGCCATCCTTATTGAAATCGCCGAAATGGACGCCTTCGCAATAAAACTGGTCGCTCAAAACCATTTTCTTGAAGGAGTGTATCGTGTAATCAGCGGCGTTTAACACCGCCGAGGCCCCCAAGAATAGGGACAGGGCAAAAGGGATCTTATTCGTCATGGCTCAATCTGTTGCACGCAATAGAACCAGGGTCAAGCAGGTATTAACCGCAAATAATATCTGATTTTTTATGAAGGCCGGCAACGGCTGGGGAACCGATTTTCGGTGCTTTATGGGGTTGATGCTTGAAATATTACACAAACACCTTACATCGAGTGCTTTACAACTGAGAACCCGCCCCAAGCCGTTAACTTTAATTGAATTAATCGCCTCGGTTCGTGTCCAAATGATCAGAAAGTTGGTGTTTGTGGAAGCCTAACATTGACTTCTTTTGACAAATATGTGAAGTTGGCGGACTAGCGTAGCAATGTAATGCGAGCTCTAATTGACTAATTTCATGACTAAAGTGAAGGTGACAAAACGGGTCGGCGGCAAGCGGGGGCGAAAAAAAGGCAGCCAGAATCATCAGCCATCCAATCCCGCAGGGGTGGACGATGCGGCAGCTGCACTCAATCCTCCCCCAATCCAGCCGGAAGCGAAGCAGACCGACCAAAGCATCAGCCAGCAACTTTTCCGCTCCAAAATCAAATCGGGCGAGCCAAATGTTTCATACACTCCTGGGCCCTTCGATGTCACCGAAAAGGTCAAGGAGTTGGTCCGACTGGCCCAGGAGCAAGGCCACCTTACCTACGACGACATCAACGACGCCTTGCCAGAGACCATCACCCCTGACCAGGTTGATGAAATTTATACCAAGCTGACCGCCTTGGAAGTTGAAATCGTCGATCAGGCGGAAGTGGATAATGTCAGCAAGCATCCTGATCTCGAGGAAGAGGAGGATGACGACAAGGATCGGCTGGACGTTTTGGACGATCCAGTTCGGATGTATCTGCGCCAGATGGGCAAGGTGCCACTGCTCACTCGCGAGCAGGAAGTGGCGATCTGCAAAAGGATTGAGGATGCGGAGCACGAAGTTCGGCGCATCGTTTACAGCTTGGGCTTTGCCGCCAAGGAACAAATCGCGCTGGCGGAAAAGCTCCTGTCTGAGCCGCCCAAGGAACGCTTTGACCGCGTGGTGGTGGATAAGAAAATTGAAGGCCGCGACAATCATCTTAAAGATCTTCGCAATTTGATCAAAAAAGTGCGGGGGTTGGATAAGGATGTGGATGAAAAATTCGTGGTTTGCCACAGCGAAACGGGCAAAGCTCCCAATCCCAAGCAATTGGCTGAGTTCAAGAAAGCCGATCAGAAGCTTCAAGGTTCCTTCCCGAAGTTCTTTTATAAGCAGAAGGTGATCGAAGAAATGATCAACGTGGCGGATAACATTCACGATAAGATGCAAGCCAGCCTGCGCATGATCAAAGAGTTGGAATCAAAGAAAATCTCCCAGTCGGCTTCCATCATCGAATTGGAGCGGAAGAAGCTTTACGGTTTGGAGTATTTTGTGCGCATGCCTTGCCATGAGTACCAAAAAGCCTACGAACAGGTGCGTTATTTCGCCGAAAAGGCCCATCAAGCCAAAACTGAGATGGCGGAAGCCAATTTGCGCCTGGTGGTTTCCATCGCCAAGAAATACACCAATCGCGGCCTGCCTTTCCTGGATTTGATTCAGGAAGGGAATATGGGCTTGATGAAGGGTGTTGAGAAATTTGAATACCGCCGGGGTTATAAATTCTCCACCTACGCCACATGGTGGATTCGCCAGGCCATCACCCGATCCGTGGCTGACCAGGCGCGCACCATCCGCATCCCGGTGCACATGATCGAAATTCTGAACAAGCTGCGCCGGACGGAAAAACAACTGCTCCAGGTTTATGGACGGGAGGCCACCCCGGAGGAAATCGCCGACGAAATGCAGATGCCACTTGAAAGAGTGCGCTCCATTTTGAAAATGGCCCAGCAACCCATCTCGCTGCAATCCCCGGTGGGAGATGGAGACGACGCGAGCTTCGGTGATTTCATCGAGGACAAAACCGCCGAAAATCCGCTCGATATGACGAGCTACAGCCTCCTGAAAGAAAAACTCAACGAGGTGCTGACCAGCTTGAGCGAGCGTGAACGCCGGGTGTTGGAGCTGCGGTTTGGCTTGGTGGATGGTTATAGCCGGACTTTGGAAGAAGTGGGCAAGCAATATAAAGTCACCCGGGAACGCATCCGGCAAATCGAGGCCAAGGCCCTTCGTAAAATGCGTCACCCAACTCGCTTGCGCCATCTGCAAGGTTTCCTGGAGACCAAAGAAGCTGCCTGAAGGGATAACCCCGCTGAGGGCGAACAAGCCCCGAAGAAATGATTCGTCAGGCCGGGTTCACCCCGGCCTTTTTCTTTTCGCAGGCTGGCTTCCTGAACTACCTTGGCTGGAACATTTTCGGAACTGCCGCCGCGAATGGCTCGGCAGTGGCTGACCCGATAATTCAATGATTATGCGCATCCAACAGAAAGAGGTCCGGCTCCAACCCGAGCGGCCTTTTGGTTTTACGCTGATTGAACTGCTGGTGGTTATCGCCATCATTGCAATCCTGGCCAGCCTGCTATTGCCCGCGCTGGGCAAAGCGAAAATCAAAGCCCAGAATGTCTACTGCATGAATAACCTGCGCCAGGTCATGCTGGCCTGGCGGCTGTATGCAGACGATTTTGATGGCCGTCTGCCATTTAACACGGTGTTTGAACGCGATTTGACGAAAAGCTGGTGCACGGGTTTCATGAGTTACACCGACACCACCCCGGACAACACCAATCAGGCCCTTTTCGCCAAGGCATTGATGGGTAAATATTTTCAGGACGCCAAGATATTCAAATGCACCGGGGACCGCACCGTCGATCCCGGCAACAAGAAGCCGCGTGTTCGCACCATCGCCATGAATGCGTTTGTGGGTGGTTTTTGGGACGGGACTTGGTGGTCGCAAATCTCCGACATGATGCCGTTGTGGCGCACGTATCGCAAGCTCGACCAATTCGACAAACCAGCGATGCGCTGGGTGTTCCTGGATGAGTGTCCCTTGCTGAATGACGGACACCTGGTGCACCTCCTGCCGATGAGCGCGAGCGGAAGTGCCGCCAACCTGCGGATGAACGATTGCCCCGCAGCCTTCCACAATGGATCGGGCGCCCTTTCTTACGCGGATGGCCATTCGGAAATTCACAAATGGCGCGATCCGGAAACCGTCAAGCGCACCACCCAACCCCTGGCCTCCACCGGCCTGTCACCCAACGATTATGGGTGGCTCGCTGACCGTACCTCCGGCCGGAAATAAGCGCGCGGATTCCCCGTGCTTCCCGAAAGCCATCAATTGAAATGACTTTGCGGAAATCTGGGAAAACCTGGCGGCCTAGTTTTGCCTGGCGGCCGGTAACCAAGCCGTTCAGCGGCACCATTCCCGTCTGCCCACCAAGGATGTGGCTTGCCGCGGCCGCCCCGGGGCGGCAAACTCACAGCCAACAATTGAACCATGCGGTTTAGACGGGCAAGCAGTTGGCCCTGGAAGGGAAATATGATGATCAAGCGAACATGCACCTGGCTGATGATAGGTCTCTGGACGATGCTGGCGGGTTGTGGACGCCAGGATTCCGGCTCCGGCACACCGGCCTCAACCTCGGCGAACCAGGCGACGAACTCCAGCCCCAAGGCCGGCAAAGGCGTTATCGGTTTGTCGGTGCTCACCCTGACCAACCCGTTTTTTAAGGACATCGGGGATAGCCTGGCCCAGGAAGCCCGCCAGCATGGTTACACGGTCAGCGTGGTCAGCGGCGAGTTCGACGTTGCCAGGCAGCAGAACCAGGTTAAGGATTTCATCATCCGCAAGGTGGCCGCCATCGTGCTGACCCCCTGCGATTCCAAGGCCATTGGCACCGCCATCCAGGAAGCCAACGACGCGGGCATCCCGGTCTTTACCGCCGACATCGCCTGCCTCGCGCCGGGGGGCAAGGTGGTGACCCACGTGGCCACGGATAATTATGGCGGCGGCAAACAGGCCGCCCAAGCCATCATTGAGGCCCTTGGGGATGCCGGCGGGCGCGTAGCCATCATTGACCACAAGCTCATCGAATCCTGCATCCAGCGGGTGAAAGGCTTCAAGGAGGTCATTGAAAAGCACAACGCCAGCCACGCCACCGGAAAAATCGAGATTGCCGCTGAACTGCCGGGTGGCGCGAACAAGGAAGGTGGTTTCCGCGCAGCGGAGGATCTGCTGCAGGCGCACGCCAACCTGGCGGGGATATTCTCCATCAACGACCCTTCGGCCCTGGGGGCTCGCGCCGCCATGGAAAAAGCCGGCCGGGCCGGACAAATTACGCTCGTCGGTTTCGACGGCTCACCCGAGGGCCGGGCCGCGGTGAAAGCGGGCAAACTTTACGCCAGCCCCTTCCAGTTCCCCGACCGCATCGGCATCGAAACCATGCGCGCCATTGTCCGCCATTTCAAGGGCGAACCCCTCCCCAGCGAGGTACTCATCCCCACCGCACTTTACCGCAAGGCGGACGCCGACCAGGATCCGGGAGTGAAATAAACTCGCCATGGCTCCCCTGCTCCAGATGCGCGGCATTTCCAAGGCCTTCCCGGGCGTCCAGGCGTTGCGGGGGGTGGATTTGGATTTGCGCGCCGGCGAGGTGCTGGCCGTGCTGGGGGAAAATGGCGCGGGCAAAAGCACCCTGATCAAAATCCTCGGCGGGGCGCACCGGCCGGATGCGGGGACCATTGAAGTAGGAGGGCTCCCCGCCCACATCCACAGCCCGGCGGCCGCCCAGCGCGCGGGCATTTCCATCATATACCAGGAGTTCAACCTCATCCCGGCTCTCTCGGCCGGCGAAAATATTTTCCTGGGACGGGAACGGCTGCGGTTTGGATTGCTGCGCCGGGACGAAGAATCGCGCCAGGCCCGGCAACTCTTCGCCCAACTGGGGGTCGAAACGGATCCGGATATCCCCTGCCGCGAGCTTTCAGTGGCTCAGCAACAGCTGGTGGAAATCGCGAAGGCTCTGTCCCTGGACGCGCGCATCCTGGTTATGGATGAACCCAGCGCCGCGCTGACCCCACCCGAAGTCGAGCGCCTCCACGGCATCATCCGGGAACTGCGGGCGCGGGGCCTCGGCCTCATTTATATCAGCCACCGGCTGGAGGAAATCTTCGCCATTGCCGACCGCGTCCTGGTGCTGCGGGATGGGCAATTGGTGGGCTCCCGGCCCATAGGCGAAGTCAACCGGAGCGGATTGATCGAGATGCTCGTGGGGCGGAAGCTGGAGCATGAGTTCCCCAAACGAACGAGCCGGCCCGGCCCGGCCCGGCTCGTGGCCCGCAACCTGGCCTGTGGCGCCAAGGTGCGTGATGTGTCCTTCACCATCCATCGCGGGGAAGTTCTGGGGCTGACCGGATTGGTGGGAGCCGGGCGCACGGAGGTGGCCCGCTGCCTGTTTGGGGCGGACCCCCTGAACTCCGGTTCCGTTGAATTGGACGGCCAGCCATTGTCCATCCGGCACCCGCGCGAGGCGATCCGTGCCGGCCTGGCCCTGCTGACGGAAGACCGCAAAGGCCAGGGCTTGGTGCTGGGGCAATCCGTGCGCGAAAATTTCGGGCTGCCGAATCTCGGGCAATTCTCAAGGCTGGGCGTGCTGCGGGAAAAATCGGAGTGTGCCGCCTTCTCGCGGTATGTGGACAGCCTGCGCATCCGCATTCCCCACCAGGACCAGCTCGCCCGCAATCTCTCCGGCGGCAACCAGCAGAAGATTGTGCTGGCCAAATGGCTCCAGCGCAACTGTGAGGTCATCATCTTCGATGAACCCACCCGCGGCATCGATGTAGGCGCTAAATTTGAAGTCCACCAGCTCATCAATGAACTCGCTGCCGAGGGCAAAGCCATCTTGATGATCAGCTCCGAATTGCCGGAAATCCTGGGCATGAGCGACCGCATCCTGGTCATGCACAGCGGTCGGATCGTGGGCGAAATCACCGATGTGGCCCAGGCCACCCAGGAGGATATCATGCATCTGGCTGTCGGCTGAAAAACCTTATGGACCCAACATCAAATAGGCCACCAACCTCCCCGGCGGGCCGCTCGGGCCTGCCAGGTTTTATTTTCCAACCTCCCTGCTGGTCATCAAGGACCAGCCTCCTCCATACCCATGCCACGCGCTAACTCCAACAGCTCTTTGGCCCGGCTCTTCACTGATTATGGCATGCTGGTGGTGCTGCTCCTGCTGGGGGCCTTCTTCAGCGCGGTAACCTTGGAAGAGCAACACCCTGCGGGAATTGCAGGAGCCCGCGCCCTGGCGGACGACATCGCCCGCGAGTTCAAAGCCGACGCTCAAGTGCTGATCGTCGTGCGGGACACCCGCGAGGACGCCGATTTCGCCGCTGAACTGGCCGCCCGCCTTCAGGCCAGCGGACAGAACGTGGTCGAAACCGTCAAAGGCCAGCCTTCCGATGCCCGCCAGGCTTTGGAGCGCATGGCCGCCCGCGGCGGCCGGCTGACTGTGATCGCCTGCAATCAAACCACCGCCAGCTGGACCGCCCTCGAGGAGGCGCCTGCGGCGTTCCCGGGCTTGGGCCATCCCCGGCTGGTCCGGCCGCGCAGTTATCGCTGGCCGAATTTCCTCAAGGCAGACAACCTTTTGAATATCGCCAACCAAATTGCGGTCATCGCCATCGTCGCCATCGGCATGACCTTGGTGATCATCACGGCGGGCATCGACCTCTCGGTGGGAAGCCTGATCGCCTTATCCGCCGTGATCTGCACCCTGTTGATCCGCGATACGGGAGGCGCCGAACACGCCGGGGCCGCTGGCATGACCGCGTGCAGCCTCGCCGCCATTGCTGGGTGCGGGCTGGTCGGCCTTTTTTCCGGGGCCATGGTCACCTTGTTCGCCATCCCATCCTTTATCGCCACGCTCGCCATGATGCTTGTCGCCAGCGGTCTCGCCTTCATCGCTGCCCGCGGCCAATCCATATATCAGGTGCCCGACTCCTTCATCTGGCTGGGGCGCGGCAGCACCTTTGGCCTGCCCAATGCCGTTTTGCTCATGCTTTTCCTTTATGCCGCCGCCCATTTCCTCATGACCCGCACTGTCCTGGGGCGCTACCTCTACGCTGTGGGCGGCAATGCCGAAGCCGCCCGGCTCTCCGGCGTGCCGGTGAAAAAAGTGCTGCTTTTCGCCTACACCGCCTGTGGCGCTCTGGCAGGCCTGGGTGGCATTGTCATGGCCTCCCAGCTCAAAAGCGGCGCGCCCACCTATGGCCAGATGTATGAACTCTACGTCATCGCCGCCGTCGTGGTGGGAGGCGCATCCCTGTCCGGCGGCGAAGGCAAAGTCCTGGGCACCCTCATCGGCGCCTTCATCATCGCCGTCATTCAAAATGGCATGAACCTGACCGGCGTGGAAAGTTACACGCAAAAAGTGGTCCTCGGCCTGGTCATCCTCGGCGCCGTCCTGCTGGACATCCTGAAACGCCGGGGCTGGCAATACCTTCGCCGTGAACGCCCTTCAAATATTAATGCCGGTTCCCCCAGCCAAAAACCAAAACTCCATTGAATATGAAACCCATGTTAAAACACAAAATCGCACTCCTGGCGCTGTTCATCACAGCCGCCACCACCGCCGCGGCCCAGAAAGAAAGCGGATTCAAAGAGATCTTTGACGGCAAAACTTTAAACGGCTGGAAAGCGGCCGATCCGAGTTTTTGGTCCGTGGAGGACGGGGCCATCACGGCCCGGATCACCCCGGAGCATCCGCTCAAGGACAATCTCTACTTGATCTGGCAGGGAGGAGAGCTGGCGGATTTCGAGCTCAAGCTCAAGCATCGGGTATTTGGCTCCAAGGGCATCAATTGCGGCTTTCAATTCCGCAGCCGCGAATTGCCCAACCATGATGTGGCCGGATACCAGGTGGATAACAATCTCGATACCGACTGGCTCGTCCGCCTGTACGACGAGCATGGCCGCCATACCCTGGCCTGGCGCGGCCAGCGGACCGTGTTTGATGCGGCCGGCAAGGCGGTTTCCAGCGATATTCCCGAGGCCAAAGGAAAGCCTTGGTTCCGCCTGGAAGACTGGCACGAATACCACCAGGTCTGCAGCGGATCCCGGCTCACGCTCAAGGTCGATGGCCGGCTGGCGGCGGAGGTGATCGATGACGATCCCAAGGAGCGAGACTTGGCCGGCATCCTCGGATTGCAGCTCCATACCGGCCCGCCTACCACCGCCCAGTTCAAGGATCTCCAGCTAAAAATCCTTTCGCCGGTCAAACTCTCCACTGCCGCCCCAAAACCCACCTCTGCCATGCCGCCGCTGTGCGACAAGACCCTGGTGGTGTGGGCCGCCCCGGCCAATTTGACGCAAAAAGGCGGCAGCGCCTTGACCATTGACGACGGACAGTCCCACTTCGATGGCATTGTCTTTGGCGAAATAGCGGCGCAGCGCTGGATGCCCGGCAGCGATTACTATCGGCGCACCCAGGTCAACCAGGAGAGCTGGCCCGCGGAAACGGGCGGCTCCCAAACCTTCGTGCAGCTCGCCATTACCTACCAGGACCGCCTGGTAACCGTCTATCGGAACGGCAGGCAATGCGCGCAATACACCATGGCCAATCCGCCCCAGGAATTCGGGCCCCAAAGCGTGGCGGTGATCGGCATGCGCCATCCTGATCAAACCGACAATGCGCACTTTGCCGGAGCCATAGACGACGCCCGCATTTACGACCAGGCGCTTTCGGCGGCGCAAATTGCGGGGCTGAAGCCTGACGAGGCTTCAGAAATCAAACCGTGGGCTTGGTGGACGTTTGACGGGCAGGAGCCCAGGGACCGCACCGGGCGATTTTTGATCACTCAAATCAGCGGCGGCGCCAAGGTGGAAAACGGCAAACTCCTCCTCGATGGCCAGACCGGCAGCCTGCTCTGCCGGATCGAAAAGGAAGTCCCCTTGCCTTTTGAAACGCCCGCCATGCCGGTGAACCCACCCCAAACCTGGCTGACCTATCATCTGGCTCACCCCGGCCCGAGCGGCGCAATCCCCGGGGATCCCAACCCCGCCTTTTATTACCAAGGCCGGTATCATCTGCACTACATCTACAACCACAAGGATGGCTGCGCCTTTGCCCACGTGTCCAGCGAGGACATGGTACACTGGAAGTGGCACCCCACCACGCTCACCCCGAAAACGACCGGCCACGGAATGTTCAGTGGCACCGGCTTCTTCACCCGGGACGGAAAACCGGCCATGATCTACCATGGCCAGGGTTCCGGCAAAAATCAGGTGGCCTATGCTTTGGATGACCTTTTGGAAAAATGGTCAAAACCCGCGGCCATCGAGCCTTTGACGGCCACCGGAGAAAAGCCCGCCATGAACCATTGGGATCCTGATTGCTGGTTTATGGATGGCGCTTATTACGCGCTCAGCGGTGGCAGCCATCCCAAACTGATGAAATCCAAGGATCTTAAGCAGTGGGTGTATTTGGGGGAACTCTTTCATGGTGGCTTCCCCGCGGATCTGGGGGTCGGTAAAGGTGAAGACACTTCTTGCGCCAACCTGTTCCAGCTGGGCGGCAAATGGATGCTGCTCTGCATCAGCCATGGCTTGGGCGCCCGCTATTACCTGGGCGATTTCGTGGGTGAACAGTATCTTCCCAGCCACCACGCCCTGTTAAATTGGGCCCGTTGGGACTGCTTCGCCCCCGAATCGCTGCTGACAAAAGATGGCCGCCGTGTCATGTGGGCCTGGTGCACGCCTTGGATCAACGGGATGCAAAAAACCGGGCGGGCCAAGAACTTCGATAATCTCCTGAACAACTCCCTTTTCCAGCAGGGAATTCAATCGCTGCCCAGGGAGCTGAGCCTGCCCGAGGATGGGAGGCTGCGTATCAAGCCCCTGCGCGAGTTGGAGGCGTTGCGATACGATCAGCATACCGAGCGCGACCTCACGGTTAAGAGCGGCGCCATCCGCCTGCTGGATGGCATCCAAGGCGACGCCCTGGAGCTGGAGGTGGTCATCGCCTCGCCCAAAGCCAAAGAGTTCGGCATCAACCTGCTATGCGATGACCGTGGCGAGCATGGCTTTTCGATTTCGTCCGGTGCCGGCAGTGCCACGCTGACCGTGGACTACATCAAGCCCCCCTTCCAACTCCAGGAGCATGAAGACTTGACCCTGCGCATTTTTATCGACAAAAGCATGATCGAGGTCTTTGCCAATGACCGGCAAGCGGCGGTGGCGTGGCATGAATACCCTCCTGAGCGCGTCCATGTCAGCCTGTTCGCCAAAGGCGGCGACCTGGCGGTCAAAAAAGTCACCGCCTGGAAAATGAAATCGATCTACCAGGGCAACTGCGTGTTTGAACGTCCGTGAAACCGCTCTTGACCTCGGTATCGGAAAGCGGATTCATCGTTTGCCCTGCGCGGCCGACCGGAAAACATTAGTGAGCATGAAGATTAGCCAATCCCGCCCAGCCCTGACCCGTCGCGAATTTGTCCGGCGCCTGGATCCCCGGGCCGTTCCTGAAACACGGCGGCTGCGAGATGTGGCCCGTGGCAGCGCGCCGGGGATAGAGGCAAGTCAGGCCGGTTCTCCACGCTCTCCAGCCTGAATCAACTATGAACCTGAAATCCCAGCCCTTTCTCGCCTTGATCCCCTTCTGGTTGGCCGTGGCCACTTCGGCGGCGGCGGAAATCCGGGTGGTGTGCCCGCCAGACGCCGCTCCGCGCGAACGCCTGGCGGCGTTGGAAATCGTCCGCTACGTCTATCTGCGCACCGGCCAACTGCCGGTGCTCCGCCAACTGCCGGCCACCAGCGGTGAAACCATCGCCCTCGAGCGCAACCCATCCCAACTGGGGCCGCAGGAATTTACGATCCAGACCAGGGGCCAGCGCATCACCATCACCGGCGGCGGCGACCTCGGCGTACTCTACGGAGCCTATCGCTTCGCGGAGTTGCTGGGCGTGCGGTTCTACCTGCACGGCGACGTGATCCCCGATGAGCGGCTCACCGCCTGGCCGGAAGTCAACGAAACCGGCAAGCCATTGTTCGCCATCCGTGGCGTGAACCCTTGGGGGTGGCATCCGTTCGGATTCGACGCCTGGAGCGCGGACGACTACAAAGCCATCTTCGCGCAACTGGCGAAAATGCGGATGAATTTCCTGGGCATCCACTGCTACCCGGAAGGCCATCCCCGCGCCGAGCCAACGGTCTGGCATGGGCTGGCCGGCGATTTCGACGCGGAAGGCCGCGTGAAATCCAGTTACGTGTCCCGTTACTTCAACACCTTGCTCACCTCGGCCTGGGGCGATTATCTGCCCACGAAAACCGGTGATTACAGTTTCGGCGGCGCGCTTTTATTCGAGCGCGACGATTGGGCGCCCCCGGTCATGGCCGGCCATTGCCCGCTGCCGCAAACACCGGAAGCCTGCAACGAAGTGTTCAACCGCATGGCCGCCCAGTTCCGGGACGCCTTCAGCTTTGCCCGGCAGCTTGGCGTGAAAACTTGCGCCGGCACTGAAGCGCCCTTGACCCTCCCGAAGGCGCTGGCACAACGAACGAGCGATGTGCGGGCCGTCTATGAAGGCACGTTCCGCCGGATCATGGCAAGCCATCCGCTTGATTATTACTGGCTGTGGACGCCGGAAGCATGGACCTGGGAGGGCAACCCACCGCAGCAATATTCCAACACCGTCGCCGACCTCAAGCTGGCCATCGAGGCGCACCAGAATGTCCGCGCCCCGTTCCAGCTCGCCACCGCCGGCTGGGTGCTTGGCCCGACCCACGACCGGGCCGCCTTCGCGGCGGACCTGCCCAAAGACATCGCCCTCAGCGCCCTCAGCCGCAACACCGGCGCCACCGAAGTGGAACCGGCCTTCGCGCGCATCAGCGGGCGTGAAAAATGGGCCATCCCGTGGCTGGAAAGCGACAACCGCAACGGCCTCGCCGCCCTGCAACTGGAAGCCGGCCGGATGCGCCGTGACGCCGCCGACGCCCTCCGCTATGGCTGCACTGGCTTGCTCGGACTGCACTGGCGCACGGACATCCTCGCGCCCAACGCCGCGGCGCTCGCCCAGGCAGCCTGGGATCAGGATTGGAACATCAACCGCATCGATCGAAGCTGGCGCGTGGCGGGTCAGCGGGCGAGCTTTCCCGGCGTGAGAATCGCCGGCACCACCGAGGAAGAACTCTATCAAACCTGCCGGTATGATCTCGGCCAGATTCAACTCCCGGCGCCCAACGGCCCCTACAAGGTGACGCTGAAATTCTGTGAGCCCTTCTTCAAGGCGGCGAATGAGCGAGTGTGTGACGTCAAACTGCAGGGGGCCACCGTCCTCACCAACCTCGACATCTTCGCACGGACCGGCCAATTCGCCGCGTTGGATTTCACGTTCAACCAGGTCGTCGTCACCAATGGGATGCTGACCATCGAGCTGATTGCGCGCAAATCGCTGCCCTGCATTTCCGCCATCGCGGTCGAGAGCACCGGCTTTACGAGCAAGCTCAACTGTGCTGGCGATGCCTTCCTGGATTACCAGGCCGATACCGATTCCCCCCGTTCCCTGCCCTGCGGCGATTTCTATGCGGATTGGGCACGGTCCAACTTCGGCCTTGAAGATATCGGCCGGATATTCGCCACGCTCGACGGCCGCGTTCCGCAAGCCACCGATGGTGGCTGTCCGTCCGGCAGCCTGACGCCAGTTGCCACGCCATGGAATACCATCAGCCGGCAGTATGCGTTCGTGGATGATATGGAAAAACTCCCCCCACGCGTCCGCGGCGCCGGCAATCTCGACCGGTTCAGCTATTGGCTTAACACCTTCAAATACCACCGCTCGCTCGCCCGCTTGCGCTGCGCGCTGGCCAAACCAGATGCCAACGAACTGGCCAGCCTCTGGAGCGAAACCTGCCGGTATCTGCTGGCCACGGTGAACACTCCCGGCGGGTTGGCGATGGTGGTGAACCTGGAAAACCATCCTGGTTGGGGGCCGGCCATCGCCAAACACCTCCAACAGCCCTGGCCAAAAGCTTACCAAGGCGAGCCACGTCTCATCGTGCCCACGGTCCGCAGCGTCGTGAACCAAGGCGAGTCTTTGGCCCTGCCAATCATCGCGCTAGCCAGCCAGCCAGTAAAGGCACTCACCGTGTCGTGCCGGTCCCTCGGAACCGGTGATTGGACGGTCATCCCGGCCACGCACCTTGCTCGAGCCGTGTACACCGCGCAACTGCCGCCCGTGCGTGAGGCAATGGAATACTACATCGCTGCCGAAACCGCCACCGGCCAGAAACTCCGGTGGCCCGCCACCGCACCAACCCTGAACCAGACTATCGTCGCCCTGCCATGAACTCACTAACGAACGGAACCGACACCATGACCCCCCCACCCATGACCCCGGCCCCATCGCGGCCAAAACCAGGACCGAAACCCAGTCCCAATCCGGATTCCCAAAAAACCTGGCCAGCGAACCTCTGATGCACCGTAATTCCGCCAGCCGGAACCGAACCCGCCAGGCAGCCTGCTGCGCCTTGACCGCGTCGTGCCTGATGTTCAGCCCGGCCGGTTCTTCCGCGCAAGCTGCCGCCCCCACCTGGCCTTTAAAGGACAAAACGCTGGTGGCTTGGACGGCTCCCGCCAACCTCACCCAGCGGGGCGGCAGCGTGCTGACCATCGAAAAACCGGGCGCCGTGTTCGATGGCATCGTGCTGGGTGAACTATCCCCGGGAAAATGGATGGCCGGCAGCGACGGTTTCCGGCGCACCCAATCTGACCAGTCAGCCTTCCCGCTGGAAACCGCAGATAACCAGACTTGCGTGCAGGTGGCCGTGGTTTACCAGGACCGGCAAATCACCCTCTACCGCAACGGCGCGCTCTATGCCACTTATGCCGCGGAAGGAGTGGAACGGTTTGGCGCGGATAGCAAGATCCTGATGGGATTGCGGCACCTCGACGCTGGCTTGGAAAACCGTTTCTTCACCGGGATTATCGAAGACGCCCGCCTCTACGGTTCCGCCTTGACCGCCAGCCAGTTGGCGGCTTTGAAACCCAACCAGATGTCCGATCCCAAGCCGCTGGCTTGGTGGGATTTTGAAGACGGAACCGCCACCGACCGGATGAACACTTTCCCGGCAACCACCTTGTGCGGCCAAACCCGGATTGCCGGCGGCAAACTGCATCTGAGTAACAACGGGGCCTACTTGCTGGCCACCAAAGACGCCCCGGACAAGCCTGCGACCTCCACCTCCCCCGCTGGCGATGCCAGCCTTTCCGCCCGGGCGCTCCGGGAAAAACTCCTCAGCGATCCCACCCGGGCGGGCTACCACTTTGTGATCCCGGAAGGCCAGGCCATGCCCTTCGATCCGAACGGGGCCATATTTTGGAAAGGCCGCTACCATCTCTTTTACATCTTCCAGGACCATCGCGGGCACAACTGGGGCCACGTCTCGAGCACGGATCTCTTCCACTGGCGCCACCATCCCACCGGCCTGGTGGCCGGCATGTTCAGCGGCAATTGCTTCCTCAACAAGGATGGACGCCCCACGATGTGTTACCACCAGGTCGGGCAGGGCAACGCCATGGCGGTGGCGGTGGATGATGACTTGAACGAGTGGAAAAAGCTCGATTCCAATCCCATCACCCCCAAAACCAAACCGGGCGATCCGCTCCACGACAAATACCGCTCCTGGGATCCCTATGGCTGGCTGGAGGGCGATACGTATTACGCCATCTTCGGCGGCGACCGGCCCGCCATCGCCAAAGCCCCCAGCCTCGCCGGCGAGTGGAAATATGTGGGCGACCTGATGGCCAATACCGTCCCCGGGGTTTCGATCAATGAGGATGTATCCTGCGCGGACCTTTTCAAACTCGGTGACCGCTATATGCTCCTGTGCATCAGCCACCGGCTCGGCTGCCGGTATTACCTTGGCGATTGGAAAAACGAACAGTTCCACCCCGCTTTCCACGAGAAAATGAGCTGGGTGGACAATGCCTTCTTTGCCCCGGAAAGCTTGTTGGATGACCAGGGCCGCCGGATCATGTGGGCGTGGATCTTCGATAATCCAGGGTTCAAAATGCGCACCGATTACGGCTGGTCCGGCACGATGAGCCTGCTGCGCGTATTGTCCCTTGGCCCGGACGGCCAGTTGCGGATGAACCCTCCGGAAGAAATCACGCGGCTTCGTTACAACGGCCGGAAAAAGACCGGCCTCCATCTCAAGGCGGGAACGGAACTGGCGCTGAATGACATCCGCGGCAACAGCCTGGAACTGGAGGTTCGGGCCACCCTGGACGGTGCCAGCCAATTCGGAGTCAAGGTCTGTTGCTCCGCGGGCGGCGAGGAGCAGACCTTGGTTTATTATGACGCCGCGGATAAGAAACTAAAGGTGGACACCACCCAATCGGGATTGACCGAAGGAGCCAAGGCCATCGAAGCCGGTCCCTTTGAATTGCCATCCGGTGAACCGTTGCAGTTGCGGATCTTTGTGGATAAATCGGTGGTCGAAGTATTCGCCAATGGCCGGCAGGCGGTCATGCGGCGCATCTATCCATCGCGTGCCGACAGTCTCGGGATCAGGTTATTCTCTCAAGGTGGCGCCGCCAGCGTCTCCGCTTTGGAAGCGTGGGAAATGATGCCTGCCAACGCTCATTAATCGATAGGTTGCGACCGGCGGGCCAAAGCCGTTTTCAGGAATGGAAACGGCGGTTGCCTGACGTTGCCTGCCCCGGCCGCCCTGATTAACCGCGGCGCCCGCCGCCGATTATTGGATGGATACCGCATATGAAGCGGATACAAGAACAGGAGTATTGGGCCACTATTAGCAGATTCGCTTCGGTTCTGGTTTTTCTGCTGACCTGGACCGCATGTTCCAAATCCATTTCCACTAAAAACCATCAACCGCCATCGATCATCGCCCACTCCCCATTTACCCTGAAATTCTCATCGACAGGTGGATTTGGGAATGGATCGGTGGAAATCTATGCCTGGGACGGTTGGGACCATCCGGTCACCGTCAGGATCCAGATTGGAACCAGGCCATTACAGGAAAAGAGTTATCCTCCCCACCACCCAATAGCCAGGAAAGCACGAGCCATCGTGGCCACCCAGGTCTTTAACCTGCCAGGCGAATATTATAAGCGGCCAACTCCCGGGAAAGACCGGCCACGCATCCAGATCGAATATGAACGAGATGGCACATCGAGGATCGTCAGGCGCAACTACCAATGGGGAAAGCGGTTTGAACCTCGCTGGCACCGGGCCGAAAGCCTTTTCGAGGAGATCGTATCCCTTTCACAACTGCAAACCGATTAAACCGCTCGCAAAATGGCCCGTCGAAATCCGGTTACCAATCAGGACGGTCAAACAATTTTGATCTTGGTCAAATCCTCGATTGGCTTGGGCCATCCCAAGCGCAATTTTTCCAGCGTTTCAACCACGGTTTTGGAAATGACATAATCCCGATACCATTTGCGATTGGCAGGCACCAAGTGCCAGGGAACGACCTTCGAACTGCAACGGTTCAAAACATCCTCGTAGGCCTGCTGGAAATCGCCCCACCGGGCGCGCATTTTCAGATCTTCGGCCGAAAATTTCCAATTCTTTGAGGGATCAGCCAAGCGCTCACGCAAACGCTGGGCTTGTTCATCCTTGCTGATGTGCAGAAAAAATTTCAACACGATGACGTTGTTTTGGGCGAGGAATTCTTCAAAATGGTTGATTTGCGCGAAACGCTTCTGCCAAACCGGGGGCGGCGCCAATTTCAGCACCCTCACCACCAACACATCCTCGTAGTGCGAACGGTTAAAGACCCCAATGTTCCCGTATCGCGGCACTGCCTTGTGTATGCGCCACAAAAAATCATGCGCTTTCTCCTCCGCTGAGGGGCCTTTGAAATTGACCGTTTCCACCCCGGAGGGATTCACACTATCCAGGACGTGCTTCACCGCGCCATCCTTCCCGCTGGCATCCATGCCTTGAAACAAAATAATCAAGGCATGGCGGGCGTTGGCGTGCAAACGCTCCTGCAACTCGCCGATGCGCTGGCATAATTTGATGGTTTTGGCCTTGGTCTGCTCCTTGTCCAATCCGTCGTGGAAATCGGGGTCGAAATCCTTCAAGCGGATTTTGCCATGAATGCGAAATGGTTGCTTCATACGGTTTGAACTTTAAAGAACGCTGAAAGGGGCCACCCTGCAAGCTAAAACCAGAATCCTCACACATGCCGACGCTGGCGAAATCAAGCCGCGCAAGCCGCCGAAAGGTTTTTTGCCAACAGAAAGAAACCGCATCCAGATAATGGCACAGATCTCCAGAACCTGAATTATCCAACCGGCCAGATTAAAAAGCCCGTTTTGGAATCTCAAATCCCTTGGGCATTTCTCTGATGACTGAAGTGGGGCGATCCACCACATCCGGACGGTTGTTTAGCGCACCCAAAGACCTTGAACTTGGTTCGTCGAATCCGCCAATGGCTGGTTTCCGAATGGAATCCACCGAACCCAGGATTTCAGACCGCCGCCCCCCGCTGCCGGAGTATTCCAGTGAGGATATGGTAATGCTCGGTTTAACTGGATCCCGAGCCAAATCACCAGTCATTCCCAAAGGATCCCGTGGCCCATTCAATCCAGTTGCAGGCCGTGAGTTATTTTTCAAGAGATCGTTAAAACTCCGTTCCGCGAGGAGGTCGGAGTTTTTTACTTCCCGGCCGCCATGAGAGCCTCGCAAAAGGTCGTTAAAGGACATACTTTCAGTTCCCAATCTTGGAAGGACCAGATTTCCCACGTTGCCTGGCAGCAGCTTTTCGGAATTCTGGTTGGTTCCGCTCCCTGAATTGGCATTCAATCCTCTGATGGCCACTAAATCCATTTGTGAGGGTGCCCTTTGAAGATCCATGCCGTTGGTTCGGGATTGGCTTGAATTCATCTTGCTCATCGAGGATTGAAAGTCGAAACGAGATTCACCCGGGATCTGTCCAACATTTTTGGCCTCCGGGTTTTTATCGTTGAAATCCGTGAATCCTTTGGGGTTTTTACCCGTTCCCTCTTTCTGGAGATTGTCAAAATACTTGTCCACCACGCCTTTTTTAGAGCTTAAAATCGAATCGGGATTGGAATTTTTCACCCCCAAGGCTTCCTCAGTTGTCAAATTCTTGGAATATGCTTCCGGGCCGGCGAACATCCAATTCCGCTGGAGGTCGATGAATTCTTCAAGCTTCTTGGACATCATCAACTGTGGCTGCGGGCTGGGTGGCACGTAGGACTCAGGAGCCATGGGCTGGGCGGAGGTACCACCGCCAGGCGATTGCTCCAGCATCATGCGCCGAACTTCTTCCTGCTGCTTTTGATCGGGCGTAACAATGCGGTTTGTGGACCCACTAATAATCGGCCGGGAGGTTGCTGCTCCGGCATCAGGCAAAAATCCAACGGCTTGGGCAATTACCCAAGCAAACATACCGCCAAACAAACTGACATTCCATTTGCGCATTTTAGAACGAACCTATCGATGGCGATTGAATCGTATAATCAGCATGATCCTTGCCATCCCTTGTATAGACCACCGAAACCAAAAAATGTTCAATCAACTCAATTTAAGTCCCAGCCAACGGGGGCAAACTAAATGCGAAGCCAGCCAGCATCAACCATCTACCACCGAAAAACCGCCGCCAGGAAACGCTGCGTTTCACGCAAACAACTGCAGCCCAACTGTTTTTACGTGAATGCAATCAATAATCAAAAGGTTGAAACACGGCCAAAGGCGGCCATCCGCTTCAGTTAGGCCCGCCTCAAGTTATTCCAAATGAGGCACGCCCCCCCGTATATCCCGCCACACTCAAGCTTTGGAAGCCGGAGTGGGAGTTGGCATCTGCTTTTCCGGTTTGGTTTTGTAATGGCTGGCGTAATACCGGTTTTGGTAATAATAATAGGAATAGTAGTAGGAGTCCTTCCCTTCAAAATCGATATCGTTCAAAACTACGCCCAGCAGATGGATGCCAGCGTCTTGAATCCTTTGCACCGATTTGCGGGCATGTTCGCGGCGGATTTTATTGAATTTGGTGACAAACAGAACGCCATCGGACATGGCAGCTATGACCAAGGGATCAGCCACTGCGGAAACTGGCGGACAATCCAAAAAGATCCGGTCGTAGCGCTTGCCCACTTCATCCAGGAATTGCTTCATGCGAACCGAACCGGACAGTTCGGAAGGATTGGAAGGAATGGCGCCGGCACAAATCACGTCCAATTTAGGAACCTCCGTGTTATGAACGATTTCATCCACGGTGGGCACGCTTTCGGAAAGGTAAGCGGACAATCCCACCGGGCTGTGTAACTGGAAAGTTTTATGCACGGAAGGACGCCGCAAGTCGGCATCCACCAGCAAAGTTTTGAGCCCGGTTTGCGCGGTCACAATGGCCAGGTTGGAGACCAGCAACGATTTGCCTTCGGAGGGGATGGTGCTGGTGACCGCCAGGATATGAAACTGATCCGCCTTGGGCATGAGGGCCACCGCCGCCCGGATGGTCCGGAAACTTTCCGCAGCGGTCGATTGCGGATGCACGTGAGCCTGAAGGTCACGTTCGATGACGCTGTTGGATTTGATATTGGGGACGTATCCAAGGAACGGCAGACGCAGATAAACTTCGACATCCTCCTGGGTTTTGATGGAATCATCCAGGTAGTTGACGAAAAAGGCCAAGCCAAAGCCTACCATCAAGCCACCGAATACCCCCAAAACAAGGATAAGAACCACACGAGGTTTGACCGGCCGCAAAGGCAGCTCCGCCAGATCCCGGATGAACATGTTGTTCGATTTGTTATTAATGGTAATTTCCAACTCCTTGAGCGCTTGAAGCACCTGCATGTATTGCCGCCGCTGAATCTCAACTTTCCGGTTCAACTCCTCGTATTTCAGGCGGTTCTTGCCCAACTCAAGCTGATCCTGCTCCCATTTTTTCACCACCGCCGCCATGCTTGTCTCCTGGCTGCGGGTGATTTGAGCTTCGGCGCGGATGGCTTGCACCAGCTTTTCCGCGTGGTCCTTGAGCGATTTCTCAAGCGAGGAAATGGTCTGCTTTTTTTGGAAAACGGCCGGCCATCCGTCCTTATACTTTTTCAGCAGGGATTCCAGCTCAGCCTTTTCAACAGCCAATTTACCTTTGATTTCCTGCACCAACCGGTCATTGGCCACTGCCGGAAGACTCTCCAATTGGGCGCCGTTCTTGATCAGATCCTGGATTTCCTGGTCCATCTTCTCCGCCATCACCGCTTTGCTTTGGGCGATGTTGTGCTGCTCGACCGCCTGCTTCATGGCCAGCAGGATCATGTTCTGGGAATCTTCAACCGAGATGTTCTTGATGGACTCCTTATATTCCTGCAATCTGCGCTCGGCATCCTCCAAAGCTTTCTGCTGATTTTCCACCTCGTATTGCAGCTTGTTTTTGGCTTCAATGGAAGCGGCTTTCTTGGTCGCCAAATTATCGTCCTTGAACATGGTCAACAAGGTGTTGGCAACCTCTTGGGCCTTTTTGGGATCGGTATGAGCCACGCGCACATCCACCAACCGGCTGATTCGTATCGGGGCCACGGTGACATCCGATAGCACCGCCTTGACGCGATCAACATACACCGAGTATCGCGGATCTTTGTCCAAATTGAGCTTGTCGATCACCCGCTGGATCAAAGTGCGGCCGGTGAGGTTTTTATATTGGGTTTGGAGGTAATCCTGCTCGCGGCCACCATACTCAAACGGATCGCGCGCCAGCACGACATTTTCCGCTTCGCGGTCGATCTGCAACCGCCCGACCGCCTCATATACCCGGGGCGCCTTCACCACATAAATGGAACATAAAATCATCACCGAGATGAAGGCGGCAATCACCAGCCAGCGACGTTCCAAAACCACGTGCCAGTAATAGCGCAGGTTCAGATTCTCCTCGCTGGAACCGCTCGTCTTGATGGAGTTATTATTCGTCTGATTTTCCATAACAACTAAGAACCAATTTGGGCAGGATTAGAATCTGGCTTGCGGCACAAAAACGGTATCGCCGGGTTCCAGGATGATATGTTGTTTGATATCCTTGATGAGCTTGAGCTTTTTGAAATTGAAGGTTTTGGTCACCCCTCCCCGGGTGAATTCAATACGGTTCACAGCGGCAGCCTTGGTGGGTCCCCCGGCCTGTCCCAAGGCGTCGAGGATGGTCCACTTTTGCTCGCCGGGCAACGGTATGGGTCCAGGCTTGATGACTTCGCCATTCACATAAATGAAACGTTCCCGGTATTTTCTGATCAACACGTTTACCTGCGGATCCACCAGATAATCCTTGGCCAGCCGTTCCCGGAGCAGGCTTTCAAATTGGCTGACCGTCATGCCCGCTATTTCCAGTTCCCCAAGCATGGGGTAAGTGATTTTCCCATTGGCCTGCACCCGCACTTCCTGGGACAAATCTTTTTCGCCAACCACGATGATCACGATTTCCTCCAGCGGCATGATTTTATGAGCAAATACCTCATCGATCGGCGCATTGGTTTCAGCCCCTGCGCTCGCTGCCTCCGCATTGGAGTTGCCGGCCTTGTTTTCGGCATGCAACAAACTGCATCCGGTAACAGTTGATAAAATTATTACCACCAGCAAGTTGGCCAAACTATTCATCCATCTCATAATCGAATTTAAAAAACCAATAACGACCATAGCCTAACGTCCTTCGCCATGGAGTCAATAATCCAGTCTAGACTTTGTCCATTCTCACGAATCAGGTGCTTAAAACCACTTCAAGACTAACAGGTTATCACGTTTCATCATTTGAAGCAATCAATTCGTGCGAGGGTGCCTCACTGGGGGTGTGGGCCAGGATAGTTGGATGTTAACAAGCGGGCGGGTTGGGAACGATAGTAATCTGGAATTCCCGCGCATGGCAGCGGTCCCAAAGCAGGTCAAACAAGTCGCTGGGAAGCGTGCTGTGAAAGGGCAAGATCAGCCCATCCTCTCTTCCATACTCCAGGGTGAGCCGGTTTGAGGCATTGGACGGCCGCCGGTTTGTGTGCCGAGTGGGGCTAGACAATATTTCACGCCCAAAAACCTTTGTTTGCAGGCCTTTTTGCATTTTTCCCCGGTTCGTTAATTTATTTTTCTCACACCCCCTCACTGGCATTGGAGGTTCCGGTGGCGGCATATTTCCGCAAATACTTTACCGCCACAGTCAGGTCTTTGGGCCAGGGGGCCTCAATCACAACTTCGGCCTCAGTGACTGGATGTTTAATCACCAATTGTTCGGCGTGAAGCGCCACCCGGTTCATCAAGGGGTTTTCCTCCCGGCCAGGCTTCAGGCGGTAATCAGCCTTGAGTTCAGACAGCCAAAGCGGCTTGCCTCCGTAGAGGCGGTCCCCCACGATCGGCATGGATCTGCTCCGCAAATGCACCCGGATCTGATGCGTTCGCCCAGTCAGTGGCTGGCACTCCAGCAGTGTATGGGCTAAAAAACGCTCCTTTACCTTGAAATGGGTTATGGATTTCTTTCCTTTATCAGGATCCACCCTCATCAGCCCGACTTTGATCGGATGGGGGGCAATCTTGGCTAAAACGGTAAACACCATTTCATGGGGCAATCCTCGCACCAAGGCCGTATATTTCTTATGCGGAGTTTCGTTGTTGAACTGATTCACCAGCGACACCAGCACGGGCTTTTCTTTGGCCAGCAAAATGATCCCGGAGGTCTCGAAATCCAACCGGTGGGCGTTGGCCAGATAGCTGATGTTTCTTTCCCGGACCCAAACGGCTCCCCGCTCGAGATCTTTGTGCAGCAACTTCATCAAGTTGGGACGCCGCGGATCATACCGGTCGGGGCAACTCAACAAGCCGCTCGGTTTATAAAGGGCCAGCAGGTGGCTGTCTTCAAAAAGGACTGGAATCTCCCAGAACTCTTTGGTCTGGGGAGCGGACAATTTGATACAATTCGACATGATCCTGATCGCTGGCGCAAAACTATGGACGGCAAAGAAGCCAGCCTGCTTCTTTCGAGGCAGGCTGGCCACACAACAAAGGCTATTGGCGAATACTCAATCCTGAATTTGCGCCCGCGAAAAATTAGTGCAGGCCTTAATCCTTATTTCTTGGCGTTTTTGGAGTTTTTGGCTTCCGGCATCGTCAACTGCGCCACTTGGGTTTCCCGGCTCAACCATTCATTGAAGGCTTCGCTGACGCGATTTTGCCGCATAGACTTCAAGTAATCCGCCAGATCCTTTTTCACATCCTCATCCTTGGCCGCCACCCGGCTGCGCAAATAGGCCACTGCGCCCCCGTCCCGGGACGAATATAAATAGGCTGCCTTGCCGGGCTGCAAGTTGGCCAGCTGATCACGCAAACTGGAGAAATCCAAACGGCTATCCAATCCCGGCAGATCGCGGGAACTCAAGGAAAAAGCGGGCAAGGCAATTGGCGCCACTTTTTCAAGCTCGCATAGGTTCGTGAACGTTTTCCCTTGGGCGAGGAAATTGGTTGCCTTCTGCATGAAGTCGGTAGCCGCTTTGCGAGCCGCCGTCATGGACTGCACCCGGCGGTAATCCTCAGTCACGCGCAGTTTGATGGCCTCAAATGGCGGATTCTCCTTGGGCAGTTTCTTGTCCAAACCAAACACAAACACTCCCTCTTCCCCGTCCATGGGCTGGGCGAAGGGCTCTTCGGTGGTTAAAGCAAAGGCGGCCTTGGTGAAATTGGCAAATACTTTGACGCTAATAGGCCCGTCGTTGGCAGTGAATGGCTCCGTGGTTTGGACGGACAGCTTATTGGTGGCTGCGAGCTTGTTCAACTCATCGATCAGGGCACTTTTCACGTTGAAAAGCTCGACCGCAAAGGCGCTCGCTTTTTTCTTGGCGGCCAGGAGGGCGAATTCGCGCCGGGCTTCGTCTTTGATTTTGGCCTTGGCCGCCGCCTCCGCCATCACCGCCCCGTTGGTATCAACGTAATAATTAGCTCCCCGGGCCTGATATATTTCGTCAAGCCGGCGGCTGAAATTGGTTTCCTTGGCGATGGTTTCATCAGCTTCGGTCATGAAATTGGTGACATTGAACAGCACATAACGCACCTGGACCCGATCCGGAATGGCATAAACCGCCATGCGGTTGGTATAGAATTGAGCCAGATCGTTGGTTTCGATTTTTATGGCCGCCAGGTAATTCGTGGCGGAGAAAATGACTGCCTCAGCCTCAAGTTGCTCATGTTCCCGGCGATATAGCACTTCCGCTTCTTTAGGGGTGACCAGGCTGCCATTGATGCCCACCAGCGAAATCAGGTGCTGTATGGATACCTGGTTGGCCACGAAACGCTCCATATCCATCTCGGACATCCTTTGCTCCGGGAGCATCTGCCGCACAAACTGATCATAAGACTCCGGACGGAACACACCCTGGCGGCGGTCCCGGAAAGCGTTGGCAACCCACTTGGCGGCCGCATCTTCACTGGCATGAATCCCGAATCGTTTGACTTCCTCAGTCAAAAGCACCCGGGTGCGGGATTGTTGATCCAAGTCAAAACCAAAGCGATTGGCTTCATCACGCCCCGGCCAGCTGCCGTAGTTGAATAAAAAGGCCAATTGGGCCTCTTTATAAGCGTCATAAATTTCATTTTGGGTTATTGGACGCCCATAAACAGAGCCATAATCCCCGTTTCCCCCCCGTGAGCCTCGGCCGACATCCGGCGAGAAAAAGACCACGAAACTGGGGATAACCACGGCGATAATGGCGGCCCAAAACCACTTTTGATGTCTTCTTAATACGGCAAACATAATCTTTTTCCAAACGTGAGGACTCAGCCTATCCAAGCTGGCCTTGGCTGGTCAAACGTAAAATGTTGCGTATCGTATGATTATGGCAAATAATCGGCAAACCACGAGGATAGGATTCCATTTCCCATATCCTGCTGGCACCGGCAGCCGGAGCTGGAAAGGCGCCAAGGCTTTAAACCGGTACGATCCGGCATGATTACTGCTACATGTTTGCAAACGATTTTCTTATGCGTATCGATAAATCCCTGATGCGCCGATCCTGGGCCTTCACCTTGATCGAATTGCTCGTGGTGATTGCCATCATCGCCATCCTCGCTTCGCTGCTATTGCCAGCCTTGGCCAGTGCCAAAGAACGTGCCCGGCGGGTTAAATGCAAAAATAACATCCGCCAGTTGATCATGGCCGCCAACCTTTACGGCGGCGATAACAATGACAAACTCCCCAGCGGTCTCTCTGACAATGAAAACCCACTCGATGAACACGTGCCCGTGATTTCCACGCCCACGCGCAAGATTTTCATCAAGTATGCTGGTAATTTCCGGGTTCTGGACTGCCCCGGCCTGGGCGCCCCTTTCAACACTGAGGATGGATGGGAGGAACCCAACTATGGATTTGTGATCGGGTATAATTATCTCGGCAGCCATACCAATACCCCATGGCCCGCGCTGGAAGGCCATTCCGCCAGGTGGACCTCCCCGCAATCTCTGAGCGAAAAGGCCATCCTGCCGCTGGTGGCTGACCTGAATGATTGGTCCCCTGGCTACAAAAAGACTTTCGCTCCTCACGGCAGCCGGGGGCCCATTCTCCGGGATCGGGATCCTGGCAATCCCAGCTCAGATGGAGCCACTTCCGCCTCGATCGGGGCGGTCGGTGGCAACGTGGGAGCGATGGATGGCTCGGTGGCCTGGAAAAAAATCACCGATATGAAAGTCTATCGCGGCTCGCAACTCTGGGACCAAAGCGGATGCGTGGCCTCTTGGTGAGGCTCCCCCCCCCCAACCGGATTCCCACCCCAGCCGTGAAGGCATGCCCGGCAATGGGCGCGCAGCGGTTATAATTAAAAAAATAGTGCCAATCAGATTGGTCATCTGATAAATATTGAAACCGAAAAAGCTTTCGGGCAAATTAAACGACACAAACGACTATGAAAGCCAACTATACCAAATTTGGTGCTTTAGTGATCCTGGCCGGATTCCTGGCGGGCTGTGCCAGCCAGTATAAACCTTTGACTTCCTATTACGACGATTTTACCCGCAGCAAGTTTGACATGACCTCGGCCAACCTGCTCACGGTGGGTGCCACCCCCGGCACCGATGTCTGGTTCGATGCCACGCGGGTTCAGGATCGTAATGGGCAGACCAAGTATTTCCTGGGCGTTCGCTACGAATCGGCTTCCGGCCCGCTGAATATCGAACCGGGCGAAACACTCATCGTAACCGTGGACGGCCAGGATGTCCGTTATTCGGGTATGGGCAGTGAAGCCATGCGCGAAAAAATCAAGGCCAACGTATTTCGCGAATCAACGCAATACCTGGTCAAAGTGGAAGACATCCGCCGGATCGCCGAAGCCCGCCAGGTCAAAGTCGTGATCAAAGGCAAAGAAGGTTCAGCCCAGCGCGATTTCAGCCAGGAAAACCTCAATGTTTTCAAGAATTTCGCCGGCGCTTACCTGAACCGCTGACCAGGTTCTGACCCATTCCTGCGGAATTTCGCATGAATGGCTCCATTTTCCCCCTGGCTGCCACCTCAACGCTTTTTCCTGCGGGCTGCAGCCAGGGCTTTTTTTTCCCGCTCCTTCTGTTTCCGCGCCCGATCCCTGGCTTTTTGGCGCACCGATAATTTCACCTTCTGATTCAGATCGATCACTTCCTGCCACAATTTTTCCTGCTCCACCAAAGGTTCCAATTGCCGGTCCAAAGGCATTTTCCGGGCCGCCAGCTGGCATAAAAAGGCTTCCAGCTTGAGCAAAGCCACTTCGCGCGTAATCAGGCCTTGTTTTTTGGGGAACAAATGGGCGACGATCGGCTTGTGCACCGGCAAGTCGAGCAGGCGCCCGATCATGATGTGCGATTTTAAATGGCGGGTATCCGCCATGAACCGGTGAATGGCCTGTTCCAGGATCTCCAGGTTGTCCCTTTGCTTGTGCAAGGGCTTCATCAGTTTCCCCAGCTCGCGGAGTTGCTGCCGGGCTTCCTTGATCCGGTCCGCAATCTTAAGCTGCTTCTTTTTCAGCGGATCCAATCCGCTTTCCTGGTTGTTCATGGCAGTTTTTCCATTGGCGTGGTGGTTTTCCCGGGGTGCCCTGCGCCGCCCCTGCGATTCCCTTTACGGTTCGCTGATCCGTTGGCGCAGGCTCAGACTGGCGGTTCCTACCCTCCACCGCCCGGCGCAAATGATTGAGCCAGCCACCGCTGGTTGGCAAGCCGCATCCTGGCCATCCCCTGGCCTTGGGGCAATTCCCTGGCGGGCTGAGCCGGGTTCCTGCAAAATTCCCCCTTGCGATACCCAGCATTGAAGTTTTAATCTGGCATGGCAATGGAAAATCCATACTTGTTGACTGAGCCTCAGCTGGCCCGGAATTACCTCGCCCAGCTCGCGCCGGAGGTGCGTCATGCGGGCGACAGGCTTTTTCGCTCAGCGCAAGTGTATGCCGTGAAATGTGAGGTGCCAGGCCTGCGCTATTCCGGATTGGTCGATGCAAGTGCGCAGAACACCGTCGTGCTCATGCTGGATGCCGTCCGAGGCTGGAGCAGCTCCTGCTCCTGTTTGAAGCGTAGAAACTGCGAACATGCGGCGGCGCTAATGAAAGCGGTTTTGGCGGAGCATAGCGTGGCGGAAGTCCAGGCTTTGAGCCAATCGTTCCGGTCCCTCTCCTCCACCGCCCATGAGGCCCCCCTGGCGCCGGCCGGCCAGGCCTCCATTGGCCCGTTTACCGACCGGGTGATGCAATCCGCCAAGGCACCGGTGAAAAACAAAGACCTCCAACTGCTCCGAGGTTTGGCGGCGCTTTACCAAAGCGTGCTGCAAGGCGGCACCATCAATGCCTGGAGCCTGGCTCAACTCGGTTTTTGGGGGGTGGATAACCGGGCTTGGGGCCATTTGAGCCTCTGGCCCGAAACCCCCAAGGATTTTCACACTTTTTGGTTATACATCGCCTTTTATCTCTCGGAAAACCGGGTGGAAATCCCCGAAATCCTCAGGCCCGTGACCGATCTGGCATTGTTGCGGGAGGCCATCCTGCGCTGGCGTCACCAACAGGAATTGGGCAAATGGAAGACCATCCTCGAGTCCTCCCATCGGGAACTGGCCAAAAGCCCCGTCCGCAAGGCTTTGGACCTGCGCTTAAAGTTCGAGATCCCGGGCGCCTTTATCGAAAGCAAATTGATCGACCAGGAGCATTTCGCCATCGTATCCGGCACCCAAATACGTCATATATGCAACCTATTTGAGGCGGACGCCCTGGATCTGACCCCGGAAGCGGAATTGCTCTGGAATATGTGGCGGCAGCATTTTGAAGCAGGCCATTCCGATATCCAATACACCCCTTTTACTTTGCCCATTTTGAGCCGCACTTTCCGCAGCACCTTTCTTGCCTCGCGTTTGGTGACCCAAGCCGGCCTTCCTTTTGAGCGGCCCGGGGAGCCACTGCGCTGGAAAGCTGTGTTGCAGGCGGCGGCTGACGGCAGGGAGGCCACTTACGAGGTAAAATTGATCCATGCTTCCGGACAGCCGCCGGGCCCCATCCTGTTCACCCTGCCTGGCCAGCCCTGCCTTTATGTGGCTGCCACCGCCATTTTCCGGGGCCCGCCCCAGCCCAACTCCCTCCAGGTCCACAACCATGTCGTCCAGGTGCCGGCCGAAGCTATTGAAACCCCTGAAGGGATCGGTTTCCTGGACGCGCTCGAGGCGGAATTGCCGGAAAACCTTGCGCCTAGAATCCGGCGCATTCCTTTCCAAATCTTTGTGGAATGCGAGCTGGTCATCCTGCCCAACCGCTACGAAGCCTGCGTGGTCCGGGTCGCGGCCCGCACCGAGGATTCCCGGGACCAGGAGTTTTGGGATGGCGGGGCCTGGCATCGGGAAGGCCATTTGCCCAGGCCCGCATCCCCTTCCGCCCCGCCGGGGGATATCATTGAGGTGCGGGACCACTCCCGCCAGGCCGAAATCAGCCAGCTCATGGAGCCGCTGCGCCTGGCTTACGATGCCGCCGCGGGCGGCCTGGCGCTCAAGGTCACCCGGAATTTCCCCGAACGCTTTTCGGACTGGCTCAAATCTTTGCCTCCGGAGGTGAAGGTCATCCTCAAAGGCGAGCTGGCTTCGCTCACCCTGAACACCATCTCGGCGCGCGTCCGGCTGGAGACCGAGGAAGCCGATATCGACTGGTTCGACCTGCGCGTGGCCCTCGATGTCGCCGATACCGAACTCACCCAGGAGGAGCTGCAGATCTTGCTGGCGGCCCAGGGCCGATACGTCCGCCTCAAGGGCAAAGGCTGGCGCCGTTTGGAGTTCAACCTTTCCGCCGAGGATGATCAACTCCTGGCTGAGATGGGCCTGAACCCGCTGGATTTGAACGCCGAAACCCAGCGTTTCCATGCGCTGCAGCTGGGCCATTCCGCCGCCAAAAAATTCATGTCCGAAAGCCAGGCGGCCCAGCTCCAGCTCCGCGCCCAGGAAATCCGCACCCGCGTGGCCCCTCCGCTGCCTCCGGAACTGACCGCCGAACTGCGCCCCTACCAGATTACCGGCTATCATTTCTTGTGCTACCTGGCGGCCAACCGGTTTGGCGGCATCCTGGCCGACGACATGGGGCTGGGCAAAACCCTCCAGGCCCTCGCCTGGCTGCTCTGGCTGCGCCAGCAGACCCAGAAAACCAGCCTGCCCATCCTCATTGTCTGCCCCAAATCGGTGATGGATAACTGGCGGGTGGAAACCCGGCGTTTCGCCAACACCCTCCGCGTGCGAACCTGGGAAGCCGGGGAATTATGTAACCTGACTTCCGTTTTGGCCGAAGCGGACATCCATGTGATCAATTACAGCCAGCTGCGCTCGGCCAGCGACACGGTCACCTCCATCGCCTGGCTGGCCGTCATCCTGGATGAAGGCCAATACATCAAGAATCCCCAGTCCCAAACGGCCATCGTAGCCCGCGCTCTGAAAGCCGAATACCGGCTCGTGCTTTCCGGCACCCCCATTGAAAACCGCCTCACCGACCTTTGGAGCCTGATGGCTTTTGCCATGCCGGGCGTGCTCGGCGGCCGCGCCCGCTTCGGGCGCAATTACGAAAGAAAAAACGATCCCCTCGCCCGCCTGCGGCTCGCCTCCCGCGTCCGTCCTTTTCTGCTGCGGCGCACCAAAGCACAGGTGGCCCGGGATCTGCCTGACCGCATCGAGGAAGACCTCTTCTGCGAGATTGAGGGGGAGCAAAAAACCCTTTACCGCGCGGAGTTCAAACGCGCCCAGCAGATCCTCCTGCGCGTCAAAACCCAAAAAGAGCTGGCCGGCCTGCAATTCCATTTCCTGGCCTCGCTCCTGCGGCTCCGCCAGATCTGCTGCCATCCCGCCCTGGTCATGCCCGAAACCAGGGCCGAAAGCGCCAAGCTCAACGCCTTGATGGAACAGCTGGAGCCGCTCATGGATGAAGGCCAGAAAGTGCTCGTATTCTCCCAGTTTGTGTCCATGCTGGAACTGATCAAGCCCGCCATCGATAAACGCGGATGGCGCACTTTCTACCTCGTCGGCGCCACGGAAAACCGCGGCGCGTTGGTCGCCGATTTCCAGTCCGCCGAAGGCGCCGCGGTGTTCCTGATTTCGCTCAAGGCGGGCGGCTTCGGCCTGAACCTCACGGCCGCCAGCTACGTGATGCTCTGCGATCCCTGGTGGAATCCCGCGGTGGAAAACCAGGCCATCGACCGCACCCACCGCATTGGCCAGGCCAATAAGGTCATCGCCTATCGCCTCCTGATCAAGGACAGCGTCGAGGAAAAGATCCGGCTCCTCCAAAAGCAAAAATCCGCCCTGGCACAGGACGTCCTCGGTGAGGAAAAATTCGCCCAATCCCTGACCCTGGATGATTTGCAGTTCCTCTTCGCCGAAGAAGAGCAACGTGCCCCCTGAAGATGAATCCCCAGTCCAAACTATCCAGCCTGGCCGCCCTGGCCGGCCTGGTTCCCGCGCCCACGCTGGGCATCCTGGCCGCCACTTATTGGTGGCCGGATTCAGCCTTGGGCCAGGCTCTGTTTTTTGCCAGCAAGGTCTGGCTGGCCGCCTTTCCCACCACCTGGCTGCTATTCGTGGAGCATGGCAAATTAAGCTGGTCTCCACCCCGCCGGGGAGGCTTTGCCTTCTCAGCCATCCTCGGTTTGGCCCTCGCCGCGGTCATCCTGGCCGCCTACAGCCTCGTTGCCCATATGGGCTGGATCGACCGCCAGGGAGTAGCCCGGCTGGCCGCCCGCACCGGCCTCAACCACTTCCCGGTGTATTTGGGCGGAGCCATTTACTGGATCACCCTCAACTCCTTGATGGAGGAATACGTGTGGCGCTGGTTCGTGTTCCGCCACTTCGAAGTCCTGCTGGGAGGCCGCCTGGCGGTGATCGCCTCCGCCCTCGGCTTCACCCTCCACCACGTGGTGGCGCTGCAAGCCCAATTCAGCTGGGGCATCACCGCCGCCGCCGCCCTGGGCGTTTTCGCAGGCGGAACCATCTGGAGCGCCCTCTATTTGCGCTGCCGATCAATCTGGCCCTGCTACCTCAGCCACGCCATCGTCGATATGCCCATTTTCCTGATCGGCTACTGGCTGATTTTCCGCACCGCGTAAACCATCAGTTGCCCAGCCCTGTTCCTGCAAAAATCAAATCTCAAATCTCAAATCTGCGCTTTCCTGCCCTCCGACCTTCACTCTTTAGCCTTTATATTTCAGCCTTTCTGATAATGCCTCTTAAAGAAAATTGAGTTTGCGCTGCGCGACGAGCGCGGTATGTTTTTGGTGATGACAGCGGTTGCCGAACAAGTAGTGAATGAGTTCCGAAGCCTGCCCTTGGAAGAGCGGCGGGAGGTTTGGAAACAATTAAGCCAAATTGTCCTGGAAACGCCGGCGCCTTGTTTCAACGAAGCGGAATTCGAGTCGGCCCTGAACGAGGTGGTTGGTTGCACTGCACTCCGGAATGCCACCGGACGGCTGCTGGAGGAACGTCAACGCGAGCGCCAGCGCGAGCAGACCCAGCTCCAGGCAAGGCATTCTTCCCGCTCTCATGGCTGACGCCTTCCTGCTGGACACTTCGGCCTTCCTCACGCTCACGGATCGGGAACCGGGCGTAGATCGAGTGCGCGATTTGCTGAAGGCGGCGAAACGCGGGGAGGTCCGGCTCCACGCCTGTTTCGTCACTTTGGCTGAAGTCCAGTACATCATCACCTACGACGTCGGCTCCGACCGTGCCCGGCGCGTGGTCAACGCCATCAAAAAGTTCCCCATCCATTGGATTCATTCGGATGACGCCTTGTGTGCCAGCGCCGCGGAGGTTAAAGCCGCACACAAGGTTTCTCTGGCTGATGCCTTCATTGCTGCCTCCGCCCAACGCTTGGGAGTGGTGCTGCTCCATAAAGATCCTGAACTGGCGGCCCTCGGCAACCACATTCAACAGGAACTGCTGCCCCTCAAAGGGTCATATTTTTATTTTTTCTTTTGACGGTAGAAGACTCCAGTGCATAAATTACCTTTCAACACATTAAAACCAAGAATCGATCAAAGGAATTGGCCATGGGAAATCGCATTCGTGCTTTTTGGGTCAAGGGCTGGTCACAAATTCTATTTTTGCTGGCCTGCTTCTGCGGCCCCGGGGTCCACGCCCAGGTGGCCCGGCCCTATTGGTTCGAGCAGCCGATTCTGCCGGTGGGCGAGCGGGCTCCAACCCAAAAGGACACGCTCACGCTGGCGGCCACGGTGGCTTTGTTCTCGAACCAAGACGCCGAGGCGCAGGCGCAAGCCTTGGAAGAGTACCTCGAAGCCAATCCTAAATCCCCCTGGGTTCCCGGCCTGCGAATTAACCTGGGTAAATATTATCGCAACCAGGGCCGCTATACCAAGGCCCTGGCCCAGTGGGAGGAGGCTTGGTGGGAGACCCTGGGCTATGACGACGGCTGGGGGAAACATGTGGCCGATTATGCCTGGGCGCACTCCACGCGGCTGCTGGCCTGCCTCGGCCGGCGGGAAGCCCTGGAAGTGATGTATCAGGAGGCGGCTGGCCGGATGTTCGAGCCCGGCGCCCTGGTCCAGATGGTGCGGCGCACCGGGGAGTGGCTGGGGTCCATGCAGCGCGATCCCACCGCCTCTTACACCTGCGGGTTGGTGGCCCTGAACAATCTGGGGCTGGCGCTGCATGGGGTGACTTTCAATCTTCCGGCCCTGCTGCGGGTGCGGCCTTCCGACACGGCCTATTCACTGAAAGCCCTTAACGAAATCGGCAACCAGGCCAATTTCAACC
>CAYPCQ010000093.1:0-35873 GCA_964409245.1 uncultured Verrucomicrobiota bacterium | reverse complement strand
CCTCCTTTCCTCTATCCCAGTCATTTAGACAGTTTTTTTAATGCGTTTGCCCTGACCGCCAGGCGGACTGTGCCACCCCGTTCGCTGCAAGCCTCCCAGGCGTTGGCTACGAGGTTGCCCAGCAATTGCTGGATCTGGCTTGCGCTGGCGTTGATGACCGGTCCCGGGGCAGGCAAATCCGCGAGGAGGCGCACCTCCGGAGGGAGCGGCGCCCGCAGGAGGGGCAGGCTCAGATCGCAGGCCAGGGACAAATCGAACGGTTCCTGGTGGGACCGCGTCTGGCCGAGGTAGGTCAGCATCAAGGTGCTGATTTCCGCCGCGAGGCGGACCGATTTGGCCGCTTCCTTCAAAGGCTCAGCCGAGGGGAGGCCGCGGGCCAGATCCTGCATGGCCAGGTTCAGGCTCAGGAGGGCAGCCCCGAGCTGGTTGTTGAAATGATGGGCGATGGCGCCGGCCATGCGGTTCAGGCTTTCGGCTTTCTGGATCAGCCGCTGCTGGGCGGCCAGCTGTTCCTTCTGCTCCTCGGCCCGCTTGCGCTCGGTGGCGTCGCGGACCACCGCCACGTGCAGCTTGCGGCCCTGGGTCTCGAAATAGTCGCCGGAGATTTCGACCGGGAAAACCACGCCCTGCTTGTTCCGGTGCCAGCGCAGGGCCACATGCGTCAGCCCGGATTGCACCGCCTGGCTGGTCTGCTCCGGCTCGGCAGAAACGTCGCCGTGTTTCAAGGCGAGGAATTCCTCCCGGGTGTAACCGTATAGGCGCAGGGCGGCGGGGTTGACATCCACAAATGTCCGGGTCCCCAGGTCCACGACGGCAATGGCGTCCGATTCGGCCTCGAACAGGCGGCGATAGCGCTCCTCACTTTCCTTGAGCGCCTGATCCTTCAGGCGGCGTTCGGTGGCATCCTGCAGGATCCAGATCATGCCTTCGTCCAGGCTGGCGGGATCGACGGGGCGGCCGATGAGGTTGCACCAAAAAAGGGAGCCGTCCTTGCGCTTCATCTCCAATTCCGCGAGGTAAATCCCGCCGGCTGCCAACTGCTGCTGATAGAGGTTCCGGCTGACGTGGTCAAAGCCTTCCGCATTCGCATAGAATTGAAAGGTGCAGAGACCTACGCTTTCCCCGCGCTCATAGCCGAAGAGGGCATCATGGCCGGGATTGGCCCACATGACGCGGCGGTTTTTGACCAGCGAGATGCCCATGGGGGCGGATTCCAGGATCACCCGCTGCTGCCGGCTGAGCTGGCGGAGTTTGGCCTCGACCCCAAAACGTAAAAACACGCTTTCGGTTTCCGTGGCGAGAATGGGGATGAGGCCGGTTTCGGCCGGACCCGGCGGATTGGCGGGGTGGGAGGCGGTGAGGAGGAGGGCAAACGGCTTCCCGCCCGCTGCCAGGGAGGCCCCGTAAACGTGGCTGAAACCGCACCCCTCCCACGGGCGGCGCTGGTCCGGGAATTGTTCGAGAAGGTTGATGGCTTCCTGGGGGGTGCCGGGGACGGATCGGAGATGATCGGCGGTCCACGGCGGCCGGGCGGCGGTTTCAATGGCCTGCGCATTCAATCCCTGGTGGTGGCGCAGCACCGTCTCCCCGCCTTCAATCAGGTAAACCGCGCCGGCGTCCCAGCCACCCAGCGCAAGGGTTTCCTGCAGCAAACAGAGCAGCGCCACCTCCAGGTTGGGGCACTGGGAGATCGCCGCCAGCGCCAGCCGCAGGCGATCATTCGTGAGCGCCTGGCGGTGCAGGGCGGCTTCCGCCTGCTGGCGCTCGGTGATATCCGTGCCCACCAAAGCCACCCCGGCAATCCCCCCCGCCGGGTCCAGGCAGGGCCGGAAAACCAGCTCCTGCCAGGATTCGCCCAACTGGATGACGTGCCGGTGCCGCTGGCGGGTTTGAAGCACCTGGCGCAGGATGACCTCGTGCGCCGCGGCGCTTTCGGCAGGCAGGTGGGGCCATAGCAGGGTGTTCCGCAGCTGCCCGGCAGGCTGGCCCAAGGCTTCTGCCATTGGCTGGTTGAGGTCCACGATGGTGCCGTCTGTTTTAAGCAGCATGACCCACGTGGCGGCGTCCTCCCACAACGCTTGTGCGAGGAGGCGTCCCGGATCCCATTGCTCCGGCTCATTCTGCTTTGGAAGGCTCATAAAACCGCCCGGCTGGGCCTGTCATGTGGGCTCAGCAAAATCGGCTGAGTCAAATTATCGCAAACGATGGGTCCGGCAACTTTTTTCGGCATGGCAGCGCGTTTTTTAGCGGGGGAGAACGGGCTGGCGGGTGAGCCAGGCAAAAGGACCGATCCTTCGGCCTGAATACGGCTCAGGATCGGCGCGGTTTGAATTGGGAGGCCTGGGCGAGCTGGCGCCAGAGGGCTTCCTCTTCCGGGGAGACCGGGCCGGGAGTCTGGATCTGCAGCACCGCGAAGAGATCCCCGCGGTGGCCGCCGCCCAGACCGCTTTCCTCGGGGTCGGCGACGCGGATTAATTGGCTGTCCTGGATGACCGGCGGGATGTGCACCCGGCAAGCGTGCCAGCGGGAGTGCCGGCTGCTACTTTTCCACGACGATGATGAGTTTTTGTCCCGGAGGCACTGCGTATTTAAGACCAGGCCTCGTGATCCCCGCGGGCGCCATTGGCATCAGGATGGGTTCGACCGCCTTTCCGTTCATCGTGACGCCAGCGCAGGAGGCTGCAGGCAACCAGAAGATGCCACCCAGCGCCGCGCCACCCTTGGCATGGGTGATGGTGGTAGTGGTGGTCTGGCCGGTCTGGCGTTGCTCCAGGGTCAATACATGTTCGGCGATCCGGCAATCTTCCAGCTTAAACCAGTCCAAGCCCGGTGGAAGTTGTGGAAACAGGTCCACGTTGTCCGGCTGCGGATGAATACCCGCCAGGCCGCCGATGAGCGCCTCCAGGAACGGCCCAAATGACCAGAGCTGGAGGAGATCTCCACCGCCGGGCATGGTTTCGTCGAACGCCCCCAACATTCGCTCTTCGAGAGGCGCCTGCGCGGACAGCTTCATCAGCTTCCAGCCCAAATCAGCCTTTCCATAAGTGAAGGCGGCCAGCGCCAGGATGTTGTTATGCACCACGCCCACGCCTTCTCCAGCAATATTGGTTTTCCATTGGCTGACAAAGCCCCACTTCTCGTTCACCCACTCGTTCTGAATCCGCTCCAAGGCCATGGACGCCTTGTCCAGATCCGCTATTCCCACCTCCTGGGGAAAGCATACCGCCCAGAAATTGTCCATGGTCTGTTGGTGGCCGTCCCGCAGTGAGCAGGCCCACATCTTCTGTTCCGAATTCCACCAGTCCCGGTTGAAGTTCTGCTTAAGCTCGCCGGCCCGGCGGCGATAGTCCCCGGCCCCGCTCTCCTTCAGGGCCTCCGCCATTGGGGCCAGGCTTTGGCAGGCCGCGTAGAGGTAGCAAACCGAGTCGATCCGCTCCGGCCCCATTCCGGCCTGTTCCATCAGGCCGGGCCCTTCCAGATACCCGTCCCGATCCCGATCCGCGGTGGCCAGCGCATGGGCGACGGATTCCGCGCAAATCGGGTAAGCCTTCCTCAGGAAATCCATCTCCCCGGTCCATTGGAAATACTTCCAGCACGCAAGGACGAGCTGCGGCGTCTCCTGAATATGGTCCCAGCCAAGCAATCGCCCGTTGCTCGCCACTTCATGCGCCCCTTGCTTTTTCTGTCCGGCGTAGTGAAGCAGGCACTCCAGGGTGCCGCGAGCCGCCTCGTTGAACCCTCCGGCCACCACGCCAGCCGTTGAGTAGCAGCTATCACAGCCAAAAAGCCAGGTATAGATCGGGAAGCCCGCTGCCAGGAAGGGAGCTGGATAATAGGGGCGAAGGTCCATAACCGACAGCAGAACATTGGCCTTGGCGGAGTAAAAGGCGTCGTTCATCGCCTGGTCCGGGCAGTCGAACCGCACGCCACCGAGTATCCGGTCATGATACAGGGCCTCCTTCCGGGCCAGGCTCTCCGTGGCGCGGCCGGCAACCGATCTGAATCTGCCTCGCGCCGTGTCGATCCCTGCCTCGTGTTCGCCCAGGATCAAAAAGTTCAAGGTTGTTTCTCCTTGGGCTGGCAGACTGGCTGAATAAGTCAGAATCCCGTTACTGCCGTTCACTCGATGACTGGCGGGGGACTGGTCGGAACCGAACACTACGCCCCACTGGTTGGACATAGCCGAATCAAAGGCGCTGACCAGGCCGTCCCGATAGCTGACCACATCCGGCCCATCCGGGAGGCGCGATTCGTAGCTCGGGCGAATATTCACCGACCCCGAAAACTGCACGTCGAGTTTTCGTGGCTGGCCGGTCTCGTTTCGCACGGTGAGCAGCGAAAAAAGTGCCGGTTCTGCTTCGGACACGAAGTCCTGGCGGGTGATCTTCAGGCCGTTGCGGTTGAACTTGAACTTGCACCAAGCGAAGCCATGCACAAACTGTGGCGATCCCTGAAGGCGCAAAGGCCGCTGGCCTTCCTCCAATATCTCGAATTCAAACTTGTTCAGGAGTTTGATGGGATGGCACCAGACCCCACCTTGATCCCCCTCAAGCCTGCCTGCCGCCGGAAACGTCCCGCCCATCGCCCCATATTCATAGAGTTTTGGTCCTGTGAGAAGGAACGGAGTTTCATCCTGCAACGGTTGTGTCCGATGAATTTCCCCAAACTCCAAAGTCTGGCTTCCCGCCTCCCGCTTCGCGATCTTGACCTCGCTCAGCGTTCGGCCAGCTCGATAGACGTCGATTTCCGAGATGAAGCCGCTCCGGCTCCACTCCGGCTTGTTCGCCGGCAGGTCGAAGAGCAGGTAGCGGTAATGGCCGATGAAGCCGCTTTTGGCGTTGATGCTTGATCCATGTTTGCCCCCTTCGCCCAGCGAGGCCGTATTAACGCTGGCGATCCCGTTCCAATCCCTGGAGAGATCGGCTGGCTCCGCGTCCGGCGCCGGGCCGCGATCCGCTGCCCACAGGGTGTACTGCTGGGGAGACAGCGCGCCCGCATGCCAGGAATAGACATTGACCCGGGCAAGGTCCATGCTCTCGCCGAGATCCAGGAGGATGCGGGAATTTCCCTTGGTATCGAACCAGATATTGCGGGCGGGGTCATCGCCGCTTCCGGGCGCTTTCCCGTCATTCAGCCGGGGCAGGAATAATCCCCTGGCGCCCGCCTCAGCGTGAGGTTTGCCATAGGCCGCCACATAGGTGAAGCCCGCCTGTGGATTCTGGCTTTGATCGGCATCGTCCCCGGCTGAGGGCGCTCCCATCGCTAAATCGGCCCAGTCTCCCGTGGTTCTGTCGATGCTGACCACGAGGTTGCCAGCCAGGGTGCCGGCGGCAATCACTCCCGGCGCGCAAAGGCCCAGGAATGCCAGGGCAAGGCAGAACGCAGTGGGGAAAATGGCTCCGGGGTAATCGCTCCTTCCGGACGCCACAGCCGTTGCTTGCGCCCATGTGCGCTTCTGGTCCGAACCGCCGCCGACGGTGCGGCGCGCCGCCGGGTGACAGACAACGCACTTTGAGAATTCTTGCAGTTTCTGAGGCATAGGAATAGTAGCGATCTTGCCCGTCAAAGGCTTGGCGGTGAACGCCAGGCCGAGGGCGCCGCGGGGGGGACGGGCTGGCCCGCGATCCAGCCAAAACGACTGATCCAATGGCCAGGACATGGCTCAGGCCCGGCGCGGTTTGAACCGGGAGGCCTGGGCGAGCTGGCGCCAGAGGGCTTCCTCCTCCGGGGAGACCGGGCCGGGAGTCTGGATCTGCAGCACCGCGAAGAGATCTCCGCGGTGGCCGCCGCCGGCGGCCGGCAGGCCGTATCCGCGGATGCGCAGCTGCTGCCCCTGGGCAGCGCCGGGGGGGATGCGGATGGATACCTTGCCGTCCAAGGCCGGCACGGCAATGGTGGCTCCGAGGACCGCCTCCCAGGGCGCCAGGGGCAGATCGTGGTATAAATCGGTTCCGCGGGCCTCGAATTCCGGGTGTTTGGCGATTTTCACCCGCAGCAGCAGATCCCCGGGCTGCCCGCCGCCCAGCCCGGTTTCCCCGTGGCCGGCAACGCGGATCAATTGGCCGTCCTGGATGCCCGGGGGGATGCGCACCCGGCAGGCGCCGGTTTCGTCCCGGCCGGTTTCAGGATGGGTATAATCGTAGGAGATCTTGCGGACCGAGCCGTGCAAGACTTCATCCAGGGTCACCAGGAGGCTCCCCTCGATGTCGCCGCCGCGCTCCGGGACGGAGGCGCCGGGGCGGGAACCGGAAGGGGCATCGCCAGAGGGATGGTGGCGCGAGCCGAAAAAGCGCTCGAAAAATTCGCTGAAGCCCGTGCCGCCGAAATTAAAATCGAACGGCTGCCGGGCACGGCTCGAGCCGGCGCCCCGGCCGCCGCGGGAACCCGGGCGGGCAAAGCCCCCGGGCGGCCGCCAGTGGGCGCCCAGCTCGTCGTATTGGCGCCGTTTTTCCGGATCGCCGAGGACCTCGTGGGCCTCGTTGATCTGTTTGAATTTCTCCTCGGCCTGGCGTTTGTTGCGGGCCACATCGGGATGGTGTTTGCGGGCGAGATCGCGGAAAGCCTTGCGGATTTCCTCGCTGTTGGCGCTCCGGCCCACCCCCAGGGTTTTGTAGTAGTCTTTAAATTCCATGCCCACACTCTCATTCAGCCTGCGCCCACCCCCCCAGCCAAGCAAAAAGCGGCGCCGGCCGCGGGGCGTGGGCATCCGTTTCAATCCCCCGCCGGGGGCGCAGTCCCGGGCGTTTTTTTCCAGCGCAGGCCCGGGGTGTGCCCGCCCTGGATCGCTGACCAATACCCGGCTTGAACCGCTTCGTAGATGCCCGGCAGGCCCCGGGCGTCGGCGTCCCGGTCCACTTCGATCCACTGATCCGGCGCGGGGGGCTTGGGCGCGGCCAGGAAGCGGGCGGCCTCCTCGCGGATCACGCGGGTGACGGGCCGGTCGGTGCCATCCGGGTTGATGATCCCGTAATCGCTGTTTTCATTCAGGCGGAAGCCGCCCGGATACCACCAGAAAAAGATGCCGTCCGCCCCGGAGGCGCGCAGCAGGCGGTAAAAATCGCGGTAATAACCGGCGGCGAACTGGAGCTTCTCAGGATCGGTTTCCCGGCGGGTGGCGTGCCAGCAGTCATAGCCCATTTCGGCCCAGACCAGGGGCAGGCCGGGATGGCACAGGCGGGCATAGGCCGCCGTGAAATGGCCGGGCTTGATGCGCTCCCAATCGCCGATCCGCCCATAGGCTTCGGGTTCCCAGATATCCACCGCGCCAGCGAGGCCGCGCAGGTCGTAGGGCAGCAGCGTGGGCGTGTTCAGGGTGGGATCCCCGGAGAATTGCATGCGGAAGGAGACGGGGTGGTGGGGATCGATGGCTTTCACCAGCCGCCGCGCGGCGGCGTATTTTTCCTGGAGCAGCTCATCCAGGAACAAGCGGTAATCGGCCACCAGGCGGCGCCAGGGGCCGTCCCGGGTCAGGAGGTTCGCCTCCGGGATCTCCAGGGGGGTGGCCGGGCTTGGGCTGGCCGCCCCGGCCTGCGGTGGGGGATGCGCCCAGATGTTGCGGGCCGCCGCCACGCCGCCGTATTTGTGCACCACCCAGGCGGTCCAGTCCGCCCGGTAACGCTGCTGCCAGGCGTGGTCATAGTGGCTGGGTTCCCAGGCCAGGTCGTAGGCGAACACGGTGTCGTGGCGGGCGAGGCGGTAGTGTTCGATGAGCGCCCGCATTTCCGGCCAGCGGAAGTCAAGGGGGGTGCCGGGCCGCAAGGAGAGGTTCACCCGCAGGCCCAGCCGCTCGCAGCGGCGCAGGAAATCGAGCAGGTGCTGCGCGGCCAGGGAACGGTGATAGATGAAGGCGCTGACCGCGTTGAGGTTCAGGGCTTGGATCCGGCGCAAATCCCGCTCGATCACCTCCGGATCGTAGGCCCCCGGGTCCAGCCAGTATTCAAAGTAGTCACCGGCGATGCCGATCCCGGAGGAAGGCAGGTAATTGACGCCATGGGCTTTCCAGGGCCGGCCGCCGAGCTGGAAGGCGCCGTCCTGCGCGGTGATGTACTGGGGATGCTCCTTGGGCCGCCAGACCTGGAGCTCCTGGCACAGGCGGTCGATGACCTGGCCGTCCGCGCATAATTCCGTGATCACCTCGCACCCCGCGGCGGGCCAGGCCGCCGGCTGCCAGGTGCTGCTGAACGATTGGCCGGCCCGGGCCGCCAGGGCCACCGGCCACTCGAAACGAGCCAGGGCCGGGGCCGCAGGGTCCGCCCGGCCGGGAATCCCCGCCAGCTCGCGGACGGTGACCCGCACCTGGCCGCTGGAGAACCCCTGCCCGCCCCAGTTGCCCACCCGGGCGCCGCAGCGGATGGGCTGGTTTTCGAACGCGGTGTAAAATTCGGCGCCGCCTTCCTCCAGGAACACTCCGTGGCGCAGGCGGCGGCAGGTTTGAGCGAGCAATTCGCGGATCGCTGGCGGCTCGTAAAAGCCGGGATCATCCGGGGTGAAGGCCGCCCACATGCTGCCAGCCAGCGGCGGCTTGAGGTTGACCACCAGGGCGGCCAACGCGCCCCGGAACGTCCCGGAGGCTGCATCCGGGACGGTGGACTGGGCCGCACCGCCCGCCTGGGCCAGCAACAGGGGCTGCCAGCGATACGGGCGGTCCTGGCCGAAACCCCCGCCCCGCGGCCGCGGATGGAGCGCCAGCAGATCGGCGGCGGGATTGGCCGGAGCCAGGCCCGGAACGGGCTGCATGAGCGGGGGAACCATGGCCAGGCCGGGCGGCGTGAAGAGGGTGGCCACTCCGCGGGCAAGGCAGGTCTGCCAGGCCGGGCTGAAGCTTTCCCAGCGCGGGACGGCCGGCGCGGGACGCGGCTCCTCCGGTCCGAAGGGGTTGGCGGCGGCGCCGAGATCGTCGAACCAATATTCCATGCGCCCGGCCGCCAGGGCCGTGTGCGAGGCGGCGAGGCCCACGGTGAAACGCCGCGCGCGGCTCACGCGCAGCCGGTCTCCCGGCCCGCCGCGGCCGGCGGGGGGCTGCCAGGGCTGGAAGAACTCCGGCGGCAGGACATATTTTTTCCACTCCGGCCCCAGGTCCACGGTGGCGATCCACCGCGCGCCATCCTCCTCGGCCCACTCCACCATCAGCTGGCGGGTATGCGGTCCGCCGCGGGCCCGGAAAACGGTCAGATCCTGTCCCGCAGCGAAGGGCTGATCAAAAAGCGGCCCGGCGAGGGTGTCCCAGCCCGCCAGCTCGTTGATCGTCACATGCAGGCACTGGCCGGTGGCCGGATCCCGGGCGGTCTCGACGGTGGTGGGCGCCTGGGGGCGGTCGGATTGCCGCCGCCATTGCCTGAGGCCGGCGGCTTCAAAATCCGCCAGGATTTTGGCGGGCGCCAGCGCCGCCAGCGTGCGCTCGTACTCCTCCGCGCTGATCCAGCGGCTTTGCGCGCGGCGCCGGGGCGCCTGCCAGGCCGGCACGCCCAGGGCCAGCAGCCGGCCTCCTTGCCGGGCGAACGCTTCCAGGCTGGGGATGGATTCCAGCGGCAGCTCCCGCGCACAGGGAACCAACAGCAGCTCGAATTGCGGCCGCAGCGGCGGCTGGCCGCACAGCGCGTCCAGTTCCAGGAAGCGGACCGCATAGCCGGCCGCCTCCGCGGCGGCCGCCAGGCGGGCCTCCTGGGCTTCCCCAGCCCCCATGCGCACCACGCCCGCCGCCGGCGGGGTTTCCGCGCCGCGGACGGCCAGCGCCAGGACGGACGCCAGAAGCATCCCCGCCAGCCTGGCCGGCCGGGATTGGCCGGGACGGACGCCGGCGCACTGCCCATAAGAGTTCCACATGGTTTTCATGGCCTGGCTCCAACCGTTTGCACACTCATAGCAAGGTTATTTTTGCTCCGGTTTTTTGGTCTCCGGCAGCGGCGGGAAGGCGCGGCCAAGCGGATCGCCGAGGATGACATCCTGCCAGCCCACGAGACGCGACGCGGCGTAGTAGCTTTCGGCCAGGGTCCAGCCGCGCGAGTAGCGGTCGAACAGGATGCTGGGCGAGGCGACAGCTTGCAGGAGCGGTTCGTCGGTATAGCCCTTGGCGCCCGTGGCCCCTTGTTCGATCAGGTCGGCGATCAGCGATTGGCCGCCTTGCGTGGGCAAAAAGGTGCGGGCGCTCGTTGACACCGCGGTCTCGCATAAGGCTCCCGGGGCAAAAGTAAGGGAATGGTAAGCCTCCCACTGGTATTTCGGGTCATTGCTCCCCCACGAGACGTAGCCGGCCAGGCTGGCTGCGTGGCCGGCGAATCGACCGGTCAATTCCAATTCCACGGGCACGCCGCGGGCCGCCAGCAGCTCCGCAGCCATCCGCAGGTCGGCATTGAATTCCCCAAACTGGCTCTCCTGGATGATCTTGACCGCGGCGGCGGGCGGCGCGGGAAGAATCGAGTGCGGCACGTCGCCGGCCGCTTCGAAGCCAAAAGCAGGGCAGGCGTCGAGCAGGATTTTTGAAGGGGCGCCAGCCCGGCCGACCAATGCCCGCTCCGCCGCGAGCGATCTCGAGGCCAGGGCTTTGGCGCTGGCTTCGGTATAGCCGTCCAGGCGGGCGACCAGGTAGCCGCCGAAGCGGGCATGCGAGAACCGTTGCTGGCTGTCCCAGAAGCGGTTCGCCCACGCCAGGCCGTGGAAATCCTGGCCATAAGCGGGATCGGTAACCTCCACCCTCACCGCCCCGGGCAGTTTCTCGTACTGCCAGGCCGCCAGGCAGCTATCCAGGGCCAGGGGCCCCGGCTTCCGGCCTTGGGGCGCATGCGCGATCCGGAGGGGGATCCCCTTGGTGAGCACGAGGAAATCGATCTCCGGGTGATCCGCCAGAAAGCGGCTCAATGGCTCCGCGACCGCCGGCAAGAACGAATCGTATTCGATGGTCTCCGCGGCGCTGCTGATGGCGGAGTCCGGACAGGTGATGGCCAGGTTGTGGCTGATCCCGCGGCGCCGGGCGTAATCGGCCGCCACTGCTTTTGAAACCGGGCTGTTCGCGTTTTGGATGAGCAGCACCCGTTCCGCCAGGGGATGGGCGGCGGCGTCTGGCTGGCCGGCCCGGGCCGGGACTGAAAACGCCAGGAGCAGCGCCAACGGCAGCGAGATCCGCTGGGCGGCGAAGGTATTGATCCACATCATGGGCTGTGTGTACCATTGGCGGCTCACCCCCACAAGCCTGTTCCGAGCTTGCGGAGATCCAGTGCATGAAACGAAAACGCAGGCTCGCACCAGTGCCGGCTCAGTGCCGGAGCAGCGGTGGAAGCCACCGGGAAAAACCGGCCGGATAGCGTTTTTTTGTGGATCCCTTCCCTGATGGCTGACCCCTATTTGCCGGGGAAACTGGAGGAGCCGGGCCGGGCGGGGGGTAGTACGCCGCGGAGATTATGGGATGGGCAGCTTGACGGTGAAGGTGCTGCCCTGGCCCTCCTGGCTGGCGACCTCCAGGGTGCCGCCGTGGACCTCCACGATGGCTTTGCAGATGGCCAGGCCGAGGCCGCTGCGGCCCTGGAGCCGGGACCGGGATTTATCGACGCGGTAAAAGCGCTCGAAAATATGCGGCAGGTCCGCGGCGGGAATCCCCTGGCCGTGGTCGGCCACGGTGAGCACCGCCGTGCGCTCGTGGCTGGCGGCGGAGATCAGGATCTCCCCCTGGTCGCGGTTGAACTGGATGGCGTTGGAAAGGAGGTTCACGACCACCTGGCCGAGGCGCCCGGAATCGCCGAGGCATTCGACCGGGGCCAGGCCGCATTGGATCGTGATGCCGTGTTCAGCGGCGAGCGGGCGCACCAGCTCCACCCCGTCGCGCGCCACCCGGGAGAGATCGAAACGCTCCTGCTTCAGCGGTTCCTGGCCGGCGTCCAAACGGGCCAGCTCGAGCAGCGATTCGATGAGTTTCCGCATGCGCTGGGCGGCCCGCTGGCAGGCTTCCAGAGCGCCCCGGTAATCGGCCGCAGGCCGTTCGCGGGAGAGGGCGGTCTGGGTTTGGGTGAGGATGACGGTGACGGGCGTGCGCAGCTCGTGGGAGGCGTCCGAGGTGAAGCGGGCCTGCTGGCCGAAGGCGGTCTCCAGGCGGGCGAAGGTGGCATTGAGCAACGCCGCCAGGTGGCCCAGCTCGTTGTCGGTGCCGGCCGTATCGATGCGCTGGGAGAGATCGCCCGCCGCGATTTTCACCGCGGTGGCGCTGATGTCCTCAATGGGGCGGATGGCCCGGGTGGCCACCCACATGCCGCCGGCCAGCCCGCACACCAGCACCGCGCCGCCTGCCGCCACGAGCCAAACGGCCATTTGCCGCAGGGCCGCATACTCGGGCTGCAGCGGGCGGCCCACCAGGATACAGTCCCCGGAAGGGGTGAAATGATAGGCTTCCTGGAGGGGTGCGCGGGTGCGCGGGAAAACCTCAAAACCCTTGCCGGGTGGCGGCCCCAAATGGCCCCAATTGTTGCGTCCGGGTTCGGGGCGGGCGCCCAGGAGGTTTTTGGGCCGCGGGATTCCCGGCGGGGCATTGGTGGAACTGGCCAGCACGGTGCCATCCTCTTTCCAATAAATAAAATAGAAGGCTGGCGAGGCGCTGTTTTTGGAAGCGATGACGCGCAGGGCATTGGTGCTGATCTGCTCGCGTAAAAAGCCGCGCTCGAAGGGAGACCGTTTCCCACGGCCGCCGCCCCCGAAGCGGTCCGGGGGCGGTTCCGGGCGATCGCCACTTTTGCCAAAACCATCCGGCGGCTCCGGCCCGTTGTCCTCCCCGAAGTGATCCGGGGGCGGCTCCGGCCGGCCGGCGCCCCGGAAACGATCCGGCGGCTGGCCGGGGCGGGCGGCCTCAGCCGCGCAAATTTTCACTTCTTCTTCCGCCTGGCGCAATTTATCTTTCCGGGCCATCTGGTAAGCGCTCAAGCCGAAGGCGCCAAGCACGAGCACCAGGATCAGCCCGTGCCAGAGCTGCATCCGCCAGCGTATGGAATTGAAGATCATGGGCGTCACTCCACGCTGTAGCCGTGCCCGCGCCGGGTGCTGATGAAGTCGTGCCCCAGTTTTTTGCGGATGTTGGACACGTGGACGTCAAGGAGGTTTGACAGGGTGTCGTCATCCTCGTTGAAAAGGTGCTCGTAGAGCGTGGTGCGGGTGACCAGTTTGCCCCGGTGCAGCGCCAGGTATTCCACCAGGCTGTACTCCCGGGCGGTCAACATCAAGGGTTCCCCGTGGCGGGTGACCGCCCGGGTGGCGGTGTCGATGGCCACTTCCCCCAGCTCAATCCGCGAGGTGGCCTCGCTGGCGGAGCGGCGGATCAGCGCGCGCACCCGCGCCAGCAGCTCGTCCACATCGAACGGTTTCACCAGGTAGTCGTCGGCCCCGGAGTCCAGGCCGCGCACCCGGTCCCGGATGGCATCCCGGGCGGTCAGCATCAGGACCGGCGTTTTTTTCCGCAGGCGGAGCCGGCGCAATAATTCCCAGCCATCGATTTTAGGCAGCATGATGTCCAGCAGGATGGCGTCGTATTCGTAATTCTCAGCTTTGTATAGGCCCTCCTCCCCATCCACGGCGCCATCGACGGCATAGCCGTCTTCCCGCAGCGCGTTCACCACGCTGGCCAGCAAATCGGGTTCATCTTCCACCACCAATACTCTCATGCTTCGTTTCCGCGGCCGGGGACCATGATGGACCCCGCCGGTCATAAATAATCTGCCATAACGCACCTTAAGATTAGATTAAGTCCGCCTCCGATGCCATGGCGATCTCCCAGCCGCGCTGGGGACTGTGAACTGGCAGTGGAGGCAACCACCCACGGCGGAGTTGTCAAATTGGGCATCGGCAACCCTTTTGGAGGTGGTTTTGGCCTTATGATATTGGCATGTTTCATGCTTTTCTCCTTTTTGAAAACGGAGGCAGGCTTCGGATAACAGTGATTAACGGGATAGGCAGGGGAGAAAATGGATCGGTTGGCCATGGAGTTAGGAGGCATGTGCCTGGACCACAGGCGCATCGCCCAGGGTATTTTTCCACCCCGGAACCAATTTACCAGCCCCGGCTGGCTGCGCATCATGCGAAGCCGCGCGGCCTCGCGACCGGGAACAATCTTCGGCGCCCGGAATTGTCCCCGGCAAAACCCGCTCACCTGTGGTTCAAAAAGGGATTTCCATTTTTTCGCCGGGAATCAGCGGACACAGCTTAATGTTCGCTTAAGGTCGTCCATAGTAGGATTTCGCCCATGAAACAGTTTTATAGTACTTGCGGTTTAATGATCTGGTGCTTTTGGGCGGGGTCCGAAGCCCAGGCGGCTGAGGCCCGCCTGCGGGTGCAGACGGAGGGCACGAACACGCTGATCCAGGTGGAAAGCACCAAACAAAATGAATGGCGTTTCCAAACCTCTGGTGATTTGAGCCAGTGGCAGGATGCGCCCGGGCTGGGCACCCTGTTCTCGGGCGGGCCGCTGGCCCCCACCCGTGCCATCGACCGGCGCGCCGAGGCCATGAAATTCCTGCGCACCTTGAAAACCGAGGGCCTCTATGACACCTCCGTCCTGCGCACCATCAGCCTCACCTTCACCCAGGCCAACTGGGCGGCCCTGCTGGCCACCGGGCGCAACACCGGCTCCAACACCCTGGCGAACCTGGTGATGGACAATGGCGTGGAGGTGGCGGGCGTGGGCGTGCGCTACCGGGGCAACACTTCGTTCACGGGCACGGGGGCCGGCGGGGCGCCGGCGAAAAAATCGGTGAACATCGATGTCAATTATACCAACGACACCTCGGAGCTGATGGGTTTCAAGACGGTCAACCTGAACAACTCCTATGGGGACCAGACCCTCATGCACGAGCCGCTGTATTTCAGCGTGATGCGCCAGTATGCGGTTTGCCCGCACGGCAGCCTGGTCAAGCTGAACATCAACGGGGCCTATTGGGGTGTCTATTCCTTTGCCCAGCAGGAGAACGGCGACCTGGTCAAGGAATGGTGCCCCAGCAGCGATGGGGACCGCTGGCGGGCGCCCAACATGCCGGCCGGCGGTGGCGGGCCCGGCGGACCCGCCAGCGGAAACTCAGCCTTGAGCTACCTGGGCGCCAGCGAGGCCACCTACAAATCCAACTACGAATTGAAGGCGGGCAATGCCACCAACGCCTGGCAGCGGCTGATCAATGCGACTTACGTGCTGAACAATACCCCCGCAGCCCAGTTGCGCGACAAGGTGGAGGAGGTGCTGGCGGTGGACCGCTGGCTCTGGTTCCTGGCCCTGGAAAATATTTTTGCCGACGACGACAGCTATTGGAACAAAGGCGCCGACTATGAGTTTTATCATGAGCCGGAGAGCGGCCGCATCCATCCCATCGAGCATGACGGGAACGAGTCCTTTTTCGCGAGGGATACTTCCCTGTCGCCGGTCCAGGGAGCCACGCTGACCACCCGGCCGGTGCTTTACAAACTGCTCGGGGTGCCGGAACTGCGCCAGCGATACCTGGCCCATATGCGCACCGTGCTCCAGGAATCCTACAATCCCACGCAGATGACGGCCCTGATCAACAAGTTTGCCGCCCTCAGCGCCGAGGCCGCCGCCGCGGACACGAAAAAGGGCTTCACGATGGCCACCTGGACCAATGCCCTCACGGCGATGAAAACCTTTGTCACGACCCGCTACAACTTCCTGACGAACCATGCCGAACTGCGGCCGCTGGCGCCGGAAATCGTGGCGGTTAATGCGCCAGGCGTGGCCCCCACGCCTGCGGAAAGCCCCTTCATCACCGCGGAGGTGCAGCCCAACGGCAACAACGGATTGGATTCCGTCTGGCTGTATTACCGGGAGAAATCCTACGGCCGTTTCCAGATGGTTCAGATGTTCGATGACGGCGCCCATGGCGACGGGGCGGCGGCGGATCATATCTTTGGGGCGGCCACGACGAATTTTCCTGCCGGGACCAAGGTGCGCTTTTACGTCGAGGCGCGGTCGGCCAACACCGCCAAAGCGGCCAGCTTCTCCCCGGCGCGGGCGGAGGAGGACACTTACAACTACCGGGTTGGCCTGCTGGTGGCCACCAATTCGCCGGTGGTGATCAACGAGTTCCTGGCTTCCAACCAGAAAACCGTGGCCGATCCCCAGGGGGAATACGACGATTGGATCGAAATCTACAACCGGTCCAGCCAGGAGGTGGATTTGAGCGGTTGCTACCTTACGGACGATCCCACCAAACCGCGCAAGTGGCAGTTCCCGGCCGGCACCAAGCTCGCGGCCGGCGGTTACCTGGTGGTATGGGCCGATGAGGACGGATCCGCCACGAGCGGTTTGCACGCCAGCTTCAAGCTGACGGCCACCGGCGAGCAGATCATGCTCATTGATTCCGATGCCAGCCTGAACGCGGTGCTCGACGCCATCACGTATGGCGCCCAATACACGGATTATTCCTACGGGCGCCGCGCTGGCCAGCCGGAGATTTGGGAGGTTATGGTCCCCACCCCCGGCCAGCCTAACCACTGACGCGATGATTAGGATGGCGCCCGGCATGGTAAATGCTCTATAAAGCCCGCGATATGATTGGCAGGAATAGCAGGCAGAACGGTGTGGCAGGGAACTTGGCAGCCATGCAAAAGCAACGTGGATGCAGTGCCCGGCGGGTGGCCAGGTTGCTGGCCCTCTGCTGTTTTGGCATGGCCGCCATCCAAGGGGCCGGGACCGGCAGCAGCCCGGCCGGGGGCGGCCTCAGCTATTCCCACGATGTCCAGCCCAAAGTTCCCTGGTCCATCCATATCATCCGGGTGCCGCGGCAAAAATCGGTTTACCAATTCCACGCCGCCCATGCGCAAAAACACGCCTTGGGGCTCACCCCGGTTTCGGAGCAGATCAAGCAGCTGGGCGCCGAGCCGGGCCTGGCGGTGGCCGCGGTCAATGGGGACTACTACCAGCGGGACGGAGCGTATGCGGGCGATCCGCGCGGCTTGCAGATCATGGACGGCGAACTCCTCAGCGCGCCGGCGGGCACGGCCAGCTTTTGGGTGGACGCCATCGGGGAGCCGCATGCGACCAACACGGTGTCGCGACTGCAGGTGACCTGGCCGGACGGCACAGCCAGCCCGATCGGCTTGAATGGCCCGCGGCCGGCTGCCGGCCTTGAGCTGTACACCCCGGCCTTGGGCGATTCCACCAAGACGGCCAAGGGCCGGGAGCTGGTTTTGGAGCGGAAAGACAACCAGCCCTGGCTGCCGCTGCAAGCGGGCAAATCCTACCCGGCACGCGTCCGGGAAACCCGTGAGGCCGGAGATACGCCCATCGCGCCGGGGACCATGGTGTTATCGATCGGCCCGTCCGCGCCCGCCAGTGTTCCGCACCCGCCAGTGGGGGCGGAGGTGATCCTCTCCACCGCCACCTTGCCCGCGTTGAGAGGGGTGAAGACCGCCATCAGCGGCGGCCCGGTGCTGGTGGCGAATGGCAAACGCCTGCGCATCGAGGCCTCCGGCTCGGAATCCTACCAGGTTTCCTCCATGATGGAGCGCCACCCGCGCACCGCGGTGGGGTGGAATGACGACTGCATTTTCCTGGTGACGGTCGATGGGCGGCAAAAGGAGGTTTCCGCGGGCATGACCCTCAACGAGCTCGGAACCTACCTGGCCAGCCTCGGCTGCCGCGATGCGATCAATTTGGATGGCGGTGGCTCCGCCACGCTCTGGTGCGATGGCGCGGTGAAGAACCGCCCTTGCGACGGCTTTGAGCGGCCGGTGGCCAACGCGCTGGTGGTGCTGAAGAAAAAGAAATAAACCGGACATGCCCGCCCTCATGGACATCCTTGAAGCAGTGCGCCGCGCCGGGATTCGGCGTGGCCTGGGGGGCGGGCTGGTGGCATTGTGGCTGGGGCTGGGCGGCGGCCTCAACGCGGGCGCGGCGGAGGGTGGCGGAGAGCCGGTTGATCTTTTTGCCCGGACGCCGGTGTGGGAGGTGCAGATTCAGATGGCTGCCGCCGATATCCGGCAATTGCGGATGGACGCGCGGGCCTATGTATCCGCGGCGGTCCGGACTGGGGGGCGGACTTATCGGCAGGTGGGCATCCATTTGAAGGGAACCGGCAGTTTCCGCGGCTTGGATGACAAGCCGGGCTGGACCCTGGATTTTGGGCGGTTCGTGCCCGGCGGCCAGCTCGGGGGGGTGCGGAAGATCCACCTGAACAATTCCGTGGAGGATGGTTCCTTCCTCAAGGAGCAGATCGGCGGCGAGCTGTTCCGGGCCGCCGGCGTGCCAGCGCCGCGGGTGGCCCACGCCCGGGTGGCCTTGAACGGCCGCCAGTTGGGCTTGTATGTGGTGAAGGAAGGATTCACCCGGGAGTTCCTTGAGCGGCATTTCCCGCCGGCGCGCGGCAATCTATATGATACGCACCTGGGGCACGATCTGGGCCAGGTTCTGCGGCGCCATTCCGGCCGGGAGCCGGGCGATCCCCAGCAGCCGCTCCAGGCGCTGGCCGCGGCGGCCGCTGAACTGGTGCCAGCAGCCCGCTGGCCGGCGCTCCAGCGCACGCTGGCGGTGGATGAGTTTCTCACCTTCATGGCCATGGAGGTTCTGCTCGGCCATTGGGATGGCTACTGCCTGGGGCGGAATAATTTCCTGGTTTACCATGACCCGGACGCCGGCCAGCTGTTCTTCCTGCCCACCGGCATGGACCAATTGTTCGGGAAGGCGGATCTGGACTGGCGGCCGGGCATGTCGGGGTCCGTTGCCCGGGCGGTCCTGGAGACTCCGGAGGGCCGGACACTATACCAGGCCCGGTTCCGGGCGCTGCTGGGGAGCGTGTTCAACGCCGGGCGGATCAGCCAGCGGATCAGCCAGCGGCTGGCTGAACTGCGCCCTTTTCTCGCCGGGGCCGAATATGCCGCCATCCGGCAGGAGGCGGACCAAATGAGCCGTCAAATCGCGGCGCGGGAGAACTGGCTGCGGACCCAGTTGGACCAGCCGGAGCCGGCGGTGGTGGAATTCCAGGCGAACCGCGCCCGGCTGACCGGGTGGAAAGCGGAAGACGCTCCGGCCAGCGGCGCCGTGCAGGAGGTTGCCCATCCCCGGGGCAAGCCCGCCTTAGGCATCCAGGCCGGCCCGCGGACCTCCGCCTCGTGGCGGGTGGCGGCAGATCTGGGGCCGGGCCGTTACCGTTTTGAGGGCGAGGTGATGGTGGCCGGTGTGAAACCGCTCCCCTTCGGCAAACGCCAGGGCGCCAGCTTGCGCCTGGCGGGCCGCCCGGCCAGCGCGGCCGGCTTGGTGGGCGACCGCCCCTGGCAAATGCTCCGCGCCGACTTTGAGGTGGGCGCCCCGGGGGAGCAGATCGAGTTTGTGTGCGAACTGCGGGCCGCCGGTGGCGCAGCCTGGTTCGACCAGGGATCGCTCACGGTGTGCCGGCTTTCGGAACCTTGAATCCAATGACTATGAACCATTCAATGAATACCGCCCAACCGGGAGCGCGGACCGCACCGGGATGTGACGCCGCGTTCACGCTGATCGAATTGCTGGTGGTGATCGCCATCATCTCGGTGCTGGCCAGCCTGCTGCTGCCCGCCCTGGCCTCCAGCAAGCAGAAGGCCAAACGCATCGCCTGCGCCAACAACCTGAAACAGATCAGCCTCGGCATCCGCGTCTGGACCCACGACAACAACGATAAATACCCGTGGAATTTGTCCGTCACCAACGGCGGCAGCGCCGGCTCGCCCGACTGGACCGACCACTTCCGCATCTGCTCCAACGAGCTGGCCAATGTCCGCCTGCTGCTGTGCCCATCCGAGACGGTCAAGAAGGCCGGGACCAACTGGGTGTTCGCCACCGGCGACGCCAATGTCAGCTATTTCGCCGGATTGACCGCCGTGGACAAATGGCCGCAGACCATCCTGCTGGGCGATGGCAATGTCATGGGCGGGGACGGGGGGTTGGATCCCCGGTGGAGCAAGTTCCTCGGTTCCTCCATCGACGCGGCCTGGGACAAAACCCTGCACATCCAAAAAGGCAACCTGACCCTGGCTGACGGCAGCGTGCAGCAAACCAAAACCGAGAATCTGCGGGCCCAGATCAGCGCCGCCCTGGCCGCAGGAGTCACCAACGTGGTCTTTTCCAAACCCCGGGGTGTGTTCTGACGGCCACGTTGCCTGGGGGGCGGCCAACGCTTATTAATAACCATGGAAAAAATCAAGCCCATCGAGATCCTGGCCGTCCTGGCTGCCCTGGCCGCCCTGGCCGCCATCCTGCTGGTGGGGCGAGGCCTGCCCCCCGGGGTGGACCGCGGACTGCACACCACCGTGGGCGCGGCGCTGGCCCGGGAGGCCCTGAGCCTGGCGGATAAGGGCGGGCGCATCACCGTCATCACGCGGGACACGGCTGAATTCCCGCAGCCGGCGCTGGATGTCCTGCTGGCCGGTTTTCAGCGGGAGATCCGGCGGGCGGATGGGGTCCTGGGTGATCCGCTCCTGATCCGCACCGATCCGCTCCGGCCGGTGGATGTGCCGCCGGGCGATTTTTTCGAGCTGTTGCGGCGGGCCAGCCCGGGGCAGGTGGTGGTGTCCTTGCTCGGGCCGCCGGTGCTCACCGGTGAGCAGCGCGCCCAGCTGGGCCGGATCAAACCCAAGGTGGTGGCTTTCTGCCCCGGGAGCCTGGCGGAATTCCTCGATTTGCGGCAGTTGTTCCAGTCCCAGCTGCTGCACTCCGCCGTGGTGGCCCGGCGGCCCGGCGCGGCCCAGCCAGGGCAGGGAGCCGCGGCTTTTCCCCAGCTTTACCAGGTGGTGCGGGCCAGCGATCTGGCGGCGCTGGCGCCCGCCCCGGAGGCCAAGCCATGAAGGCGCTAATCAAAAAATCCGCGGCCTTCCCCGGCCGCTTCCGCGCGGCGCGGCCGGCGGCTTTCTCCCGGGTCGAACTGCTGGTGGCCCTGGCCGCGCTGGCCGTGGTGGCGGCCCTCATCATCGTGCCCATCCGGCTGACGCGCGACCGTGCCCGCCTGCGGCTATGCACGGATAATCTCCAACAGGTGAGCCAGGCGGTGCTGCAATATGCCAATGAGCATCAGGGCCAATTGCCCGGGCCGTCCGCGAGCGTCCCGGACACTTTTTGGTGGTTTTACAAGGAGCTGGTCAAAGGCTATGTGGGATTATCCGGGCCTTCCTCCACCAACGACCGGGTATTCGCCTGCCCCCTGGACCGCGGCTACTCGGATCCCAAACCGTTTTGCCGGAGTTCCCGGTTCGACTACGGCAGCTATGTGTTCAACGGCGTCACGCTGCCGGGCGTGCCCAGCATCGCGGGGTGGAAATTGGCCGCGGTCAGCCAGCCCAAGCGCACCTTGCTGGTCATGGAATGGTCCGCCCACGCGCCCCTTTCCTGGCACCGCAGCCGGACGGGCAAGGCCAACGCCCCTTTTTATTCCGGCGCCCAGAGTGTGGTGGCTTTCGCCGATGGGCGGGCCAGCTTCATCCCGATCTATTACGATGGCTACAGCGCGGCTTTCACCCGCGATCCCATCGCCGGTTACGAATATAAATACAGCGGCCGGTAGTCCCTTTATTTAATCCATGAAACGCGAGATATTCAAGCCTGTGTCCCTGGCAGCCAACCGCGCCTCCACGTGGTTTTATGCCGTCCTGCTGGCGGCCGCCGCCCTGTTGGCCCTGTTGGCCCCGGCGGCCCCGGCGGCCACCCTGGTGGGGCCGTGGACGCCCATCTTCAAAGGGGTGGATCACTCCGTCAGCACCAATATCCCCGGCGCGGGCGCTTCGTTCGGAACGCTCCAGGTGGTGCATGCGTTCCGCGTGGACCTCAAGGATCCGGACATCCGGCTGTTCACCAATCCCCGGATCACCAATAATTACGTGGCGGATCAGCGGGAGGTTGGTGGCTATACGCCCGGCGATTTCCTGAAAAACCACCACCTGCAGGCGGTGATCAATGCCAATTTTTTCAGCTCCACCAGCTATTACCTTCCGGCGGGCACCCCGATGGACGTTTACGGGCTCTCCATCAGCGAGGGCGTAGTGGTTTCCGCCCAGTCGAGCCGGAACAATTCAGCGGCGCTTCTGTTCGATGCCAATAATGTGGCCACGGTGGCCCACACCAATTGGCCGGCCCGGAGCACCCAGGGGATTTACACGGCGGTGGCGGGGAATGGGTCGCTGGTGGCGGCGGGCAGGAATGTCGCCTCCCGGACCGCCACGGATCGGGATCCCCGCACGGCGTTCGGCCTGTCGGAGGACCGCCGTTATCTCTACCTGGTGGGGGTGGATGGCCGCCAGCCGGGCTACAGCCACGGGTCCACGGATTACGAAACCGCCGGCTGGATGCTGCTCTTCGGCGCCTATGACGCGGTGAACATGGACGGCGGCGGTTCCACCACGCTGGTCATGGAGGACAGCACCGGCAAGCCGGTGCGGATGAATGAGTCCAGCGCGGTGGCGGATTCCGGCAGGGAGCGGACGGTGGGCAGCCATTTTGGGGTGTATGCCAGGCCGGTGCCGGGCTTCCTCAACGATATCCAGGCCATTCCCGACGACACCACCGCCCAAATCAAGTGGACCACGCTGGGGCCGGCCACTTCCGAGGTGCTCTACGGTGATACCGCGGATCTGGGCCTCAGCTCCGGCCTGCAGTCCGGGCTGGTGACCAATCACCTGGTCCAGCTTTCAGGCCTGGCGCCGGGCGCCACCTACTATTACCAGGTGGCCTCCACGATGGATGGGCAGAGTCATGTTTCCCCCAGCTATGTCTTCACCACCACGAACTACGTGGTGACCAACCTGGTGTTTGACCTCACCAACGCCTGGCGTTACACCACCGCCTCCCAGGATCAGCGCAATTGGACCGCTCCCGGCTACGATGACTCGGCCTGGAGCGGGCCGGGGCCGGGCTTGTTGTGGGTGGATGTCCGCGCCACCGGGCCCAACCCCCTGGTGGAACCTAAAAACACCGAGATGCCGGCCGATCCCGCCAACAGCGGCTATCCTTTTGTCACGTATTACTTCCGCAGCACTTTTGTGGTGGGCCAGGTGGCTGCGGGCAGTTCGCTGGCGTTCTCCGGGTTCATCGACGACGGCGCGGTGCTTTACCTCAACGGCGCTGAAATCCACCGGCTGCGGATGCCCGCCACCGCCGGCCACACCACCCTGGCCTCCAGCTATCCTTGCAGCGGGGACGCCACCTGCCTGGATGAATTCACGGTTGCCTCCGCGGCGGACCACCTGGTGGCCGGCGTCAACACCCTCGCCGCCGAGGTGCATAACTACAACCTGCGCAGCGCGGATATCACTTTCGGCCTGAGCCTGAGCCTGGTGGAGCCGGCGCCGCGGCCGGCCCGGCTGGACATCCAGCCGGTGGCGGGCGGCCTCCAGCTGAGCTGGTCCGCGGCCGGCTTTGGGCTGCAATCCGCCGGCTCCGCCCAGGGGCCGTGGACCGATGTGGAGGGGGCCACCCAAAGCCCCTTCACGGTGAATCCGCTTTCAGCCGGCCGGTTTTACCGGCTTCGCAAATAAGCATGGCCCGGGAAGACACAGCACGCCTGAGGGCGCGCGCCCGCCGGAAGTCCCTGGCGGTGGCCGTGGCCAGGTGGTGCCTGCTCCTGCTGGCTGGCTGGCCTGGTTCGGCCCTGGGCGGCGCCTCCGGACCCGGCGCCGCCATCCCCAAAACCCGGGGCTTTGCCTATTTCCGGGAGGATCTGCCCAAGGGGCCGTGGGCCATCCATGTCATCAAGATCGACCGGTCCAATCCCGATTTTGAGCTGCATACCACGCTGGGCGGGGGCGCCCGGATTGGCATGGCGAATTTGAGCGAGCAGATCAGGCAGATGCCCCCGCAATTGGGGCGCCCGGTGGCGGCCGTGAACGGTGATTTTTACCGCAATGACGCCCCCTATGCCGGTGATCCCAAGGGGCTGCAGATCATGCGGGGGGAATTGGTCAGCGCGCCCTGTGGCTGGTCTTGTTTCTGGATCGATCCCGCCGGCCAGCCGCAGATAACCAATGTGGCCTCCCGCTTCGAGGTGGCCTGGCCCAATGGCACCCGGCTGCCCGTGGGCCTCAATGAGGAGCGGGCCGCCGCCGCCGCCGTGCTTTACACCGCCGCCGCCGGCTCCTCCACCCACACCAGCGGCGGGGTGGAATGGATTTTGGAGGCGGCGGGATCCGGCCCCTGGCTGCCGCTGGGCGCCAGCCAGACCTACGCCGCGCGGGTGCGGGAGGTCCGCCGGCAGGGCAATGCGCCGCTCTCCGCGGATACCCTGGTATTGTCGCTGGGGCCACAGGCCGCCGCCAAGGCGCCGGAGGCGCCCCCGGGCACGCTCCTGGCCGTGTCCACCCAGACCCACCCCGCCTTGAACGGCGTCCGCACGGCGTTGAGCGGCGGGCCCGTGCTGGTCCGCGGCGGCCAGCCGGTGGCCGGCCTGGATGCCGGGGTCCGCCATCCGCGCACGGCCGTGGGCTGGAACCAGGAATACCTCTTCCTGGTGGAAGTCGATGGCCGCCAGATCAACCTTTCCGTGGGCATGACCTGGCGGGAACTGGCCGATTACCTGGTGAAGCTGGGCTGCCAGGAAGGGGTGAACCTGGATGGGGGCGGCTCGGCCACCTGCTGGGTTTACGGCCAGATCATGAACAACCCCTCGGAGGGCCGGGAGCGGCCCATGGCCAACGCCCTCGTCCTGGTGCGCAAAAACGGCCAGGAGGCCCGGCATGGAAATCCCGCCGTCCCCGCCGCCCTGCCCAATGATGCCCACCCACCGCCCGCCAAGTGACGCCCATGAACACACCCACCATGGATCCTCCGCTCAACGCCCGGCAAACTTCGCGCGCGGAAGGCTGCGCCAGGCCCGGGCCTCCGGTCTGGCTGGCCTGGGCCATCACCCTGGGCGAGACGCTGATGCTGGCCGTGGGGGGGCTGGCGCTGATCGTTTTTTGGATGATGCTGCCGGTGTGGCTGCGCTTCGGCGCCGCTGGCCTCCTGGCCGGCCTGGCGGCGGGGGTGCTGGCCCGGCTGGCGCGTTTCCACTGGCGCCGCACCGGCCGGGAACAACCGGCCTGGGCCGCGGGCTGCCCGCGCCAGGTGGTTCCCGGGCCATTCCCGGAACGGCCGCTGGCGGACCGGGGTTGAACCGTGCCCTTGAGCGTGGCGTTGGCGGCGGTGAGCCAATGAATCCTTCAGGACAGCCCTTCGCCCCTGAACCAGGGGAAGCGGCGTGGTGTTTGACGGCCACCGGAGTTCACAATTAGATTACCGGCCACATGCGCGCAAACAGCAGTCCATTCGCGGTCCGGCGGCAGCCTTTTTGGCGGGGGGCAGGCCTCTTGCTGATCCTGCTGGCCTGGCCGGGTGCGGGAACCGTCAGGGGAATGATCTTTTATGCCACCGGGGATCCCACGCACAATACCAGCGCCCCGGCGGGCGCTCTCGCCGGCAGCGGTTGGAATTACCAGGGCCAGTGGAGCCTGTTTTGTGGCACCGCCATTGCCCCGCATTATTTCATCACCGCCAAACATGTGTTTGGCGCGGTGGGGGGGGCCTTTGTGTATGGCGGGGTTTCCTACACCACCACCGCCGCCTTTGAACATCCCCAGGCCGATTTGCGGATCTGGCGGGTCCGGGAAACGCTGCCCGCTTACGCGCCGCTCTATACCCGCCGGAATGAAATTGGGCGGGCCGCGGTTTTCATGGGGCGGGGCTGCCCGCGGGGCGCGCCGGTCAGCACCGCTTCCAGCTACGACCATGAGCTGAAAGGCTGGCATTGGGGAGCCGGCGACAATCTGATGCGCTGGGGGCAAAACCGGGTGAGCATGACGCTGGTGGATCCGGACAGCTCGGCTGAAGTCCTGAAAATGGACTTCGACACCAACGGTGGCGAAAACGAGGCCACTTTGTCGGCCGGTGATTCAGGCGGCGGAGTTTTCATGCTGGATGGCGCCACGTGGAAGCTCGCCGGCGTGAACTGGGCCGTGGAAGCCCAGTTCAACACCAACGGCCTGGGCAACGGATTTTACGCCGCGATCATCGACAAAGGCGGGCTGTATGAGCTGGAGACCGGCGGCTGGACCTATACGGTGGAAACACCCCTGATGCAGCCCAGCGCTTTCTATGCCACCCGCATTTCCAGCTATGTTGCGTGGATCCAGCAGATCCTGGCCCAGGCGACCCCGCCCGAGCTATGGTCCGCCGGGCGGGTGGATGGGAATTATGCCTTTGAAGCCGGCGCCGTGGCGGATGCCGGGGCCAAAACCTTTCAGGTGGCCATGCCTTCCGGGCCGCGTTTTTATCGCCTGCAAGATACCGTATCCCGGCGCATCACAGCGATCACCGGCAGCGCCAATTCCCTGACGATATCCTACCAGTGATACTGCGCATGGACGCAATCCCGCCGTGGGTTTTTCGGAGGGGTTGCCGGCCGCTGCGCCGGCCGCCTGGGAAAAGGGCTGCCCAATCCCGTTGGGGCTGCGGAAAAGAGCGAAAAATCCCCCAGGCGTTCAGGCGCCACTGTTTAGCGCCAAAGGCGCGGCGTTAATCCAGCCCGGTGCATCGCCCTGGGTTGTTGTCAACTGGATTTTTTCCGCCCAGCCCTGAAAGGGCGGGATAACCCCGCCGACAATAACCCCGCCGACCCTTGCCATTTTGTGCCTTGAGTGCCATCGCATTCCCCTCTCCTTCCTTGGCAAACCAGGCAAAAACACAACGCCGGGATCCCGACCGGCGGACATTGATAACCCTCTGGTGATGGGGATTCCATCATCAGTGGGCTATGGCGAGCCCAAGCCCCATAATCCGCCAGCCTTGCCCCCGCTGCTGGCTCAGGGGCCTGCTCGCCGTCTTGGAAGCCGGCGAAACAGCAGCTTTGGAAAGCTGCGTTACGCGCTCCCGGCCGGCGGAAATGTCCGTTGCATAGGCTGCCCTATGCCAGCGCCAACCTGTCCGCACCGCTCGTCGCGGATCCCTTCCGTTGCTGGTTCCAAAAAGTGAACCTTGTTCCCGACAAAATCAGGGCGGTTTTCTACAGGCCACTCCGGCTCTGGTTTTTTGCCGGTCAGGGCTTGGGCATGCGCCAGATCTTTCCTGAACCCGCACCAGCACTGATATCCGTCCAGTAAACTGAGGTTTTATCGACAATCAAACTGGTGAGGCTGCCCGGCAGAATGGAAATCAATTTGGTGGGGAGGCCACCCCCGGCCGGGATATAATTGATGGCATCGTTGGTCTCAAAGTAAACATATGTGCCATCCGATGCATATCCTCCATTGGCGGCCGTGCCCGTAAATAGGGTTTCGGCCTGGCCACCACTCTTGGCCACTTTCCGGATGCTGCCACCGATGTTCTGGTAAAGGTATTGCGCGTCAAGGAACAGGCTGCTCTCAGCCGTGTTCCCGGTAATCAATGGCGCCACCACGCCGGAAGCCAGACTGCATTTATAAACGTTTTTGGTGGAGTAGTCCACGAAGTATATTGCTTCGGGATCGAAAGCGGTTCCGCGGATGAAATAACCGCTGGCAACCTGGCTCGAGGCTCCGCCTGATTTCGGCATTTTGTTCAAAGAACTGAATCCCATGCTGAAGTATAGATCGTTCCCGATGACGCCGATCAAGCCGCCGCCCCGAATTGATACCAGGGTTGTCAAGGCCCCGCCGGATTCAGGTCCGCTGAAAATTTTCAAGTTATCATAGCTTCCGTAATGGCCATAAACCGTGCCTCCTTCAGCCTGCAAATACCCAATACAGCGGTATCCGCCGCTTTCGGGAAGCACCGCACCGGTGTAAAGCGTTGCCACGCTGCCGCCATTCTGGCTGACGGTTTTGATGATTCCGTCGCTGGCCGTATTGTCGGCGAAATAGAGGTTCCCGCCATCGATTGCTAAAAATGACGGATTATTCAGGGCGGAGGCGACCAAGGCCGCGGTTGTTGCCGGGACCACTTTGAGCACTGCCGCCTGGCTGGCCACCGTCCCCGCCAGATTGCGCACCACCACATTATAATTCCCCGCATGGGCCACCTGGGCATTGGCGATGCTGTAGCTCGCATTGGTTGCCCCAATTATATCCGCCCCGTCGAGCTGCCATTGGTATGACAAACTCGACCCGGTTGCTTCCGCGGAGAAAACCGCTGAGGCTCCGGCGGGAACCATCTGCGACCCGGGTTGGCGGATAATAGTTGGCGGGAGAGTGTTGATTTGCGGAAATATTGGATTGGCAATAAAAACATCCCGCTTCCCATTGGGACTCAATTCGATGGATCCAAACACTGCCTGGCCGGAAATGGATCCAGCGATATAGCAATCTCCACGCGGTGTGACAGCAATGGCGCTGGCATTGTCATCCATTGCCCCACCAGCCGAGCAGGTGCTGATCGGGTTGCCGGAGCTGTCACACTGGGTCACATAAACATCGTAACCACCCCGGGCGGTTAAATTGGCGCCGCCAATCATGGTGTTTCCCTGATAATTGCCCGCCAGATAAATATTGCCCGCTTGATCAGTGGCAACCCCATTGCATGCGTCATTGCCCGTTCCTCCCAGGCTCTTGCCCCAAATCATGTCCCCATCGGAATTCAATCTGGCCAAAAAAATATCGTCCTGGCCCTTGCTGGCTATGGAAGTTGCGCCAAACACGATTGTCCCACTGAATGCCCCCGCAATCACAACGTCTCCCGCGCCAATGGCGGCCATGCCCAGCGGATTTTCCAACGCGGTTCCCCCGGCTCGTTTTGCCCAGACCACCTGGCCATTGGGATCGTATTTGGCCACAAAAATGTCTCCCGCCCCGGCATTAGCCAGCGTGATTCCCTCGAAGGTGCCGTTGGCGGAGCTATAGGCACCAAAATACCCAGTCACAAAAATGTTTCCCAGCGAATCAGCCACCAAGGCATTCGCCGAGTCATATCCATTGCCGCCAGCGCTTTTGGCCCACAGCACGGACCCATTGGAATCCAGTTTGGAAATGAAGATATCACAAAGCCCCTGGCTCGACAGGGTTGCGGATCCGAAGGCCGCATTGCCCCAAAAAGACCCGGCCAGGAAAAGGTTGCCCACGTCATCGCACTTGATGGAGGTTGCGCCCATGCCATTCGAGTGATCGGTATAGGCAACGCATTTCGCCCATAAACATTCGCCCTGCCCTGAGTATTTGGCGACAAAAACGCTCGATCCGGTGGTGGGGCTGGCAATCCGGTTTGCCCCAAATACGGCGCCTTTGCTGAAGGCCCCGGCAACATATATAAACCCATCAGGACTCATGGTAATCGAGGCTGCCAAGTCGTACCCTGTTCCACCCGCGGAAACCGCCCAAAGCAGCAATCCTTGGGGATTATATTTGGCCAGCAAGACATCGGCCTGTCCCTGGCTGGAAAGGGTTGTGTTCCCCAACGTGGCCGATCCTTCAAACTGGCCGGCGACATAACAGTTGCCATTTCCGTCCGCAACCATGGCATTGGCCTGGTCATCCCCATTACCGCCCTCGGTTTTGGCCCATAAAAACGGTCCTGACGGCACCGCCTCGACCGTGAGAACCGCTGCCTGGCTGGTGACGCTGCCAGCCGCATTGCTGATTACTACCGCATAATTGCCAGCATCGGCCAACTGAACACTGCCAAACTGGAGGGTCGAATTGGTGGCCCCAGGAATATTCACCCCATTAAATTGCCATTGGTAGGCCAACGGCGACCCTTTCACTTCCAAATCGAAAAGGACGGTTGATCCAGCCACCGCCGTTTGCGAATCCGGCTGCCGAATAACCACGGGCGGCATCAAGGGGGATTCCGCCGCCATGATGGCGCGATAAAAACGACGATCCTGATTACTTGTTGAATCTGGATCGGAGACTGTAACCGAGCCGCCAGCCGGGATCGTGTTCGTGGCCAGGGGCGACCAGGCCTCCAAATCGGAGGAGGCTTGAAGGATAAACCTGGCATCAGCCGGGCCATTGACGGTGCACTGGAACAGGCCTTGGCCATAAATTGCGCTCAGTTTCAAAGCCCCGGCCGGCCATACCGTCAGGGTGCCATTGGCGAAATGATCAAAGGCGTAGTTGCCCGCATTCAGCGTTCCCTGGCTGGGCACAATCTCGTAGGCGCCCGCCGGGCTGGAGGCCGTGGCCGCGCAAACCAGGCTGGGCGAGCCGCTCACCACCGAGGCATCTTCTCCGCCAATGAATCCAGTGATCGTGGCGCCAAAGGCCGGGTTTTGGGCCCCATAGGCCCGGCTCGCATTGTTGGCGGCCACGGTTAACGACTTCTTCAGCACATTGATGGCCACCGTTTTGGTGGCGGGTGCCATCGAGGTGTCCGCCGGGGTGAAAGTTGCGGACAAGCTCTGCGCGTCTCCTGCGTTCAGCACAGTCCCCAGCGGGGGAGCATAGCTCATGGCTCCCGGAACATTTGCCGAGGCATTCAATTGCTCCACACTCAACGGCGTGCCGTAGATTATGTCTGAAGGATTGCTCCAGGTAAGGATAGCGTTTGAACCTGAAATTTCGGCAATATTCGAAAAGGATTCGCCAGAGTTATTTGACGCTCTGATGCGGAAAAAACATGGCAGTTGCAAAGGATACATAAAATTATGAACCCAATGAGTGGTGTTTGGATCCAGCGCTACCACGCGCCCGTAGGCGCCATTGATCGTGTATGCTATTTGAATTTCGAGCAAGGTTTCATTATCCGAGTTGTCCTGCCAGTTGAATTCCACTGATTTGGAGGAAGCCAGCTTGGCTTGCAAGTTGCTGGGTGGGTTAATGGACCCGGGGTTAGGCGGAGCATAAGTAACCGTCAGTTTGGCCGATCCGGCATTGGATACGGCATCGATTACGTTGATGGTGATTACATTGATCCCGCTAAAGAGTGGAATATTTCTGGCTGTCCAGGCTGAAGTTCCCTCACACGATCCGGTGCCTCCGCGGTCATTCGTCCAGTTCACTATGGGCAACCCAGCCAGGGCCGTAGCGGCGCCGGAGATCGTGATGCGAGCCTCCGAGGTGGTCAGCGTTGGTGAAGTGGTTGGTTGAACAATGGCAATCGCCAGCGGCGAGGCCATCTCGGTTTTAAACTGCCAAATGGGGCTTTCCGTGATGACGCCCAGGTTGTCGCGCCCCAGCACTTTCCAATAGTAGGTTTTATCCGGGAGCAGATTCCGGGTGATCCGCACCGGCCCGGAAACCGCACCGAATCCAAACATATCCACATCGTCGCAATTCGGGTTGGTCCCCAGCTTAAAGGCGAACTCCAGCGCGATGGATGCCGGCGCCGTCCAGGAAAAGGAGGGTTGCAGGCGGGCCACGTTCACCGCCCCAGCGGCGGGAGAAGGGTTGGAGAACACCACGTTCGGGGCCGCAACGGCCACCTGGGCGGTTCCAGTTCTACCTCCAGCCACCACCGTGACAAAATAGGTTCCCGGCGTTTTGCCGCCCGTATAGACCCCATCGGAGCCAATGGCCCCATCCCCGGTCACCTGCCAACTGAATGAGGAAGGCGCAGCCATCAGCTTTCCGTTCTGGTCCAGGAAGGACACAACGAACGCTTGCTGGCCCCCGGTGACCACCGTGGCGGTGCCCGGACTGATTGAAATAGTGGTCAATACCTGGGCGGTGGAGGTCACGTGCAGAGTGGCAATGCCGCTCCGGACCGTGGCCACAGGATTTGCCACCTCGCACCGGAATTGGGCGCCATCATCCGCCAAGGACACCGGGGGGGTGGCATAGGAAGGGCTATTGGCGCCCGGAATGGCAACCCCGTTTTTATACCATTGATAACTGATGGGCTGGGTCCCGCTGGCGGTGATTGAAAAAGACGCAACTCCCCCGGGGGCTGCAGTGAAATCGACCGGGTCCGTTGGGGCTGGTGGCGTGGGTGGCGTGGCGGATCTCGGCTTGGGGGTTATTCCGTAATAATCGGCAATGCCCGCATAAACCGCCCACCCGTTCGCGTCCAGGTAATCCGGGTCGCGCAATTTTTGCTCCTCAGTGGGATTTGAAAGGAAAGCGATCTCAACGAGGACCGCCGGGATTCCGCCATTTTCCGGCTCGCGGAGCATATGCAAATTGGCCTGGCCGACGCCCGGAATTGAGGTTTTCCAATCGGTGTGGCCCGCCACTAAAGTGCCGTCGGTGGAGGCGGGATTCGCCGCAAGCTGCAAGCCGGTCGTGGTTGCCAGCCGTTGTATGATGTTGGAAGCCATTTTACCCCGGGTAGCCAGAAGCTGGTCGGAGTAGATGAAGGCCATGATGTTATCGATGGCGCTGTTTCCGTTTGCATTGTGGTGTATCGAGATCCCCCAATCCACATGGTTGTTCTTGAATGCCTCCGTGCGCGGGTCGGGAGTTGGGGTGAGCGGCAGAGTCGTATCGGTGGTCCGCGTCATGATGACGGTCGCCCCATTGGCCTCCAAATATTTTTTGGCCGCCAGGGCGGTTGACAAATTGACCTGTTTTTCAAACAAGCCGGTTGGCCCCACGGCGCCCGTGTTGGTTCCCCCATGTCCAGGGTCCAGGCCGATTATTTTCCCGGCTAAGGTGGGATCTCCCGCTGCCGGCGAAATCGTGAACTGGAATGCCCCAGAGGAGTGCCCATCAGGATTGTTCACCGCTACGGTCCAGGCGCCCACGCCGCCGCCATTGTTGAACTGGCAAGTGATCTGGCTGCTGGACAAAACTTCGAGCTGGCTGGCAGTGCTGGGGATATTGGCGCCGGTGGGCGGGTCGAAGGTGAGCGTAGCTCCGGGCTGGAAACCGCTGCCATTGATGATGAGTGGTTGGTCCACAGGTGAGGCTGGCACGACCATTGGCGATAGGCTGGTGATGGCGGGGACTGAATTCCCTGCCGGCGACTGGAAATATCGATAACCGCCCTGGGCGCTTTCGCTGGCGCCTGTGAAACTGGTCATCGCTGCCCGGTAGGAGTGGCCGTTAGCCAAATAACCGCCTGGCAGGGGGAAAGATGTGCCGGCTAAGGGAGCGGTCGTGGTGCCCGCAGCATTGGGATAGATGAGCACGTTATCGGTAAGGTCGCGTATATAAAGACCCACGCCTGTAGCCCCGGATGTGTTGTTCCAGGTAAAGATGGGAGTGAGGGTGGTGAGAGTCGGCCCTGGTGCGGTGGTGTCGCCTGGAGCGGTGAAAGTTGGCGGGCCGGGCAATTGCATCGTGCTCACTTCAAAGTAAAACGGGCTGGCATAAATCGTGGCCCACCCCGCCGAGTTCTTTGCTCGCATATTCCATCGGTATGATTGACCATTAATTAACACTCCGGCGGGCAAGGTGAAACTACTGCCAGTAATCGTAGCCCGGCTCTCGGAATCGAAAATGAGCGCATAAGTGCCATCCACGTTTCGTTTGCTGATGTAAAGTCCGTATTCCGTCGCCCCGTTGCCCGGTTGCCAGCTAAAAGTCGGTGCTAGTGTTGCGACCGCTGTCCCAGGGTAAGTTTCGTTGCCTGGTGAGGTTAGAATAGGCGGGCTAGTTTGAGCGTCCAGATAAATATAGGCGTTAGGATTCCCACTAATTGTAATGGATGTGGGAGATGCTGCGAGCTTGATCCTAGTGAAGCTCCAGCTAAAGGTTTTTTCGTCCGGGTCCATAACGGCCGCACTGCCGGAATCAATCTCCAACAGAGCAGCCCAGCCGTCAAATCCGCTCCCCTGTAGCCGAAACCAAGTAAACCCATTTGCTGATGCCGGGCCTCCAACCACGGAAAATACGTTGTATTTAGGCAGGTATCCCAGAAGGTTTCCTGACGTGCTTGCGCTATCGCGCAATTTTATCTTCCAGCCTCCCTGATCGAGGTCATCCCGGCACACTACAACTGTGTTTGGATTGGCTGTTGATGGTGTGGCGTTGCATTCGGTGAACTGAGCAACGCCGTTGACCACTGATTCAACAAATGCCACATGGCCAATTCCGCTGGTCCAAACTGCAATAGATCCTTGCTTTGGCTGCGAACCTGTCGAGTAGCCAGCGGCAAGCGCTTCATCTGCCCATGATTTAGCATCACCGAGAAAAAGGCTCTTGCTGGAAAGGGTTGAGGCGGAAATCAGGCCGGCTTCCTGGATGCGCGCACGAACATACCAAGTGCATTGCCCAACCAGCAGGGGGCTGGTTGTTCGGGCCTTTGGACCAGTTGTGTACGGAGTGCCCGCAAGGTTCGGACTGGGGTACTGTGCCATCAGGTTGGGGGTTGGAAACAGGTCAGCAAAAATTAGAAGGAGAATGGTGACCGCGGTGGTCCAAGTTATATTCCCGGCTTTGGCAGGTGGATTGGACTTTATTATATTGAAGTGTCTTGTTTTCATTTCGTAATTATATGCATTATTTCTTTTTATTACCATTTCCACTAATGTCATTATATATAGATATTATATATTCTATATATAGATTTGTGCTCAGACACTGTTAAACACTGCGGATTTACTCTTATTGTTGGGCTAAATATCATTTATTGCAGGTGCCAGGCGTGTTTTGTTTCTGGTTTTTGGCAGCGGCTTGTGGATCAGGGCAGCCGGTGTTGTTTCAGATGTTCGTTTGAGGCGTCATAGTTGGGGCATTGGGGGGTGGCTCCGACGCGGCCGAGGATATAGGAACCGGTTCCGGATGGGCACCGAGGCTCGACTTTGATATAGACGGGAACCAAATCAGCCATGACCACCTTGTCGCCGGCCTTTTTCTTGTATTCGGTGGCCCAGACCTCGGTGGCGCCGTCGAGTATCTTGAGGTTGGCCACGCAGGCATCGATGTGCTGCCTGGACCCCACGGCGGCCGCTTGCGGAGCCGGAGGCCCCAACTTGTCTTCCGCCGTTGCTTTGGCGGCTTTTTGGAATTCGGAAAAACGGAAAAGGTAGCCTTTCGGGCCACCCTCGCCCCCCGTGGGGATCTTGATATAAAAATAACGGTGCCGAATCTTGCCATTCGCCAGGTCCAACATAGGGCCAAATAATCTTAATACATAAGTCCGTTCTTTAAGGCCATGAACGGGCACGAAACCCACCATCCAATCCCCCTGCTGCTTGCCGTCTTCATCCACGTAGCCCCATTGGAAACCGTGCAGGTGCGGGGGAAAAGCGGCCCTGCCAGAAACAGAAAAATCCAACCCGTAGGAAAATATTTCGCTTTCAGGTTTTAACAGAACCGCCTTGTTGATCGCATCTGCCTCCTTAAAAGGGGCAGAGAATATAGCATCCTCCTTCGGATTTGTATATGGAGCAATCCATCCCAGCATGTTAAATTGCCCGTCCGTCCTAACATAGAAGCCTATGCCTACTTTGAAATCGGAATCCTTTGGCGCCGCCTCGGCGGCGGGACTGTGGATTTGCGATAGCAATAGAACTGAAATAACTGTGGTGGAAAAAAGTTGGATCTTCATATATTTATTTCCTACGCTTCAGCTCCTTAGCCAGATTTGTTCAATTACTGAAGTGGGGCCAGAACGGGGCGGAAACCCAAGCCGTACCAGTATTGGCTGGTGGAAAATTTGCTTTCCCTGTATGCTGACCGGCATTCGCTGGCACTGCTGGCATATCCGCCCCCGCGAACCACGCGGTACGAATCGGTATTTGAATCAGGCCCCCTGGGATCAGCTATACTACCGCCAGGCAGGGAGTCCACATAGCCATCCAAGCACCACTCCCAAACATTCCCATACATGTCATACAGCCCCCAAGGGTTGGGTTGCCGCTTTCCAACCTGATACGTAGAATTCCCATTGTTGCCACTATACCACGCATAATCCCTTAAGTTCGCATAGTTGAGATCATCACCATAGGTGAACCGGGTTGTTGAGCCCGCCCGGCAAGCATATTCCCATTCCGCCTCGGTTGGCAACCGGTACACATACCCCGCCGGCAGCCGCCCGGCAGCCCGCTCCCGCACCGTCAGTTTCGCACAATAATTGGTGGCATTACTGTAACACACGTATTTCCAATGGTATTTCAGCTTTC
>CAYPCQ010000092.1:0-36069 GCA_964409245.1 uncultured Verrucomicrobiota bacterium | reverse complement strand
GCCAGAAAAATCATGACGGCCGCCCTGAGGGCGGCGTTTGGCCTTGAGTCAGGAGATCCAGACCATCACCACGCGGGACGGTGGCCTGGAAAAAATTGAAGTTCCTGCACCACTGCGGATTCCGCAGGCTCTTGCGAAACCGCTGCGAAGGCTTGGTTGTCCTTGTAAAGGCTCACGGTTTGGACCTAAAATGGCAGTGTGGAACTAGCTGAAAACTTGAACAAAATCCAGGGTCTGATCTCGGCGGCCTGTGAGCGAAGTGGGCGGGAGCCGGACTCGGTAACTTTGCTGGCGGTCACCAAAAAACAGCCCCCGGAGCGGATTCGGGAAGCGGCGGAACTTGGTTTGAGCCTGTTTGGCGAGAACCGGGTGCAGGAGGCCAAGCTGAAAATCGGCATGTGCCCCAACCGGTTGCGCTGGCATCTGATTGGGCACCTGCAATCCAATAAATGCCGGGACGCCGTTCATTTTTTTGGGATGATCCAAAGCGTGGACAGCCTGGCGCTGGCTCAAGAGCTGAATAAATGCTGTGAAAAATCGGGCAAGACGTTGCCGATCCTGCTGGAGGTCAACGTGGCTGGTGAAGCCAGTAAATTTGGGTATAAGCCGGAAGAAGTTTTGCGTGATTTGAAGGCGTTGAATGACTTCAAGAAACTGGAAATCCATGGCTTGATGACCATCGCCCCCTGGACCTTGGAACCGGAAAAGGTCCGCCCAGTATTTCGCCGTTTGCGCGAATTGAAGTTGCAATGCGAGCAAGAGTTGGAGGTTCTGCTGCCCCATTTAAGCATGGGCATGAGCGGGGATTTTGAGGTAGCCATCGAGGAGGGGGCTACGATGATCCGGCTTGGTACGGCGTTGTTCGAAGATAGGTAGCCGGGCTGCCTGAAAATAACGTCCAAGTGGGGGTGGCCATGGGGAAAAGGGGTGGTGATTGGGCGTGACTGGGGCATTTGATTCGGCGAAAATAGGGCTTATGAAACGCTGGATTCTGTCCGTTGTCCTGTTTTTGGGGCCTTGGCTCGGATTGCAGGCCCAGGCTGCCTCGCAGCGGCCCAACGTGCTTTTCATCCTCTGCGACGATCTCCGCTGGAACGCCATGAGCTGCGCCGGGCATCCGGCATTGAAGACTCCCAATATCGACCGCCTGGCCGGTGAAGGTGTGCGGTTTGCGAATGCGTTTTGCACCACCTCGCTTTGCTCGCCCAGCCGGGCCTCGATTTTGACCGGATGCTATGCCCACAGCCATGGTGTGCGCGATAATTTCACGGAACTGCCTGCGAAACTGATCCATTGGCCAATGCGCCTGCGCGAGGCTGGTTACGAGACCGCTTACGTGGGCAAATGGCACATGGGCGAGGACAACGACCAACCCCGTCCCGGCTTCGATTATTTCGCCACGCACAAAGGGCAGGGGAAATACTTCGGCACCGACTGGAATCTTCACGGCGCCGGCGCAAAACCCATCCCCGGCTATTACACAACGGTGTTGACCGACCTGGCGCTGGAATGGCTGCGGCGGGATCATGGGAGCAAACCGTGGGTGATGTGCGTGGGCCACAAAGCTCCGCACAGTTTTTATAAGCCGGAGGATAAATATGCCCATGTTTTCGATGCTGTGCGGGTGCCATATCCAGACACGGCCTTCCACCTGGAAGGCAAACCGGCTTGGATTCAGGAGCGGCTATATACCTGGCATGGTATTTATGGCCCGTTGTTCGAGTGGCGGAAAAAATTCCCCGACGACCGTCCCGCAGCAGTGAAGGATTTTGAGAACATGGTGCACGGGTACTGGGGCACGATCCTGAGTGTGGATGACAGTGTGGGGCGGTTGATCCATTTTCTGGAGGCCACGCGGCAACTGGACCATACCGTGATCGTGTTTATGGGGGACAATGGCCTGCTTGAAGGCGAGCACGGCATGGTGGATAAACGCACCGCGCATGATCCCAGCCTGCGGATTCCACTGCTGGTGCGCTTCCCCGCCCTGGCCCGAGGAAAAGTGATTGGCCAACAGGCGCTCACCATCGATGTTGCACCCAGCCTTTTGGAACTTTGCGGCGCGCCCCCCTTGGCGGATATCCAGGGCCGTTCGTGGGTAAATCTGGTGCGCCAGGGGGATCCCGATTGGCGCAAGGCGTGGTTTTACGAGTATAATTACGAAAAACAGTTTCCTTATACCCCCAACGTGCGCGCCGTTCGAGCGGACGGATGGAAATTTATTCATTACCCGCATGGCGATGGATCGCCCGACCGCCACTTGGCCGAACTTTACGATTTACAGAATGATCCCGAGGAACGCCATAACCTGGCTGCCGATGGCGCGCATGCCAACATAGCCGCTGATTTGAAAGGAGAACTGGCCCGGTTGATGAAGGCCACCGGACTGGAAGCCGGAAATGATAAAATGCCGATCGATGAAGGCATCCGCAAGGAATTGCCGGACCAGAAAATCCGCTGACCATCGGTGCGGGAGCTTGCCTCCAGTGCCTCCAGTGCCAAACACGAATAACCTTTATGAAAAACCTTTTTGCCGCCGGCCTGGTTTTTTGCTCACTTGGGAACCTGTATGCAGCCGAGGCCATTGACCGCCGGGCGTTGGTGGCCCGGCACAACTTGGAATGGAATGAATTGAAAGGGGAGATTCCCCTTGGCAACGGGGAATTCTGCTTCAACGCCGACGCCACTGGTTTGCAGACTTTTGGCGGCAGCACCCTGTCGCACTGGGCCTGGCACTCGGCGCCGCTGCCGCCGGGATCAGCCATGGGCGATGTTCCTCCAACAGGAACCGTCGAACGGGGGCGGATCACCGGTCCGATGCGAAAAGCGTCTGAGCGGGGCGATCTCGACGGATGGATGTTCAGAAACCCTCACCCGGCCAACCTGGCCCGCCTGCGGCTGGTTCAGGCGGATGGCACAGCTTTGACGCCCGGCCGGATTACGAAATTAACACGGACATTCGACTTATGGACGGGACTGCACCGGAGCCGCTTTGAGGTGGATGGGAAACCGGTCACGGTGGAAACTTGCGTTCATCCGAGGCTGGACTTGGTGGCAGTGCGGGCTGAGTCGCCCTTGCTGGGAAATGGGAAATTAGTGTTGGAGTTGGATTTTCCATATCCCGCCGCCATGGGGGGAGCTTGGGCCGGCGATTGGAAACACCCCGAGGCGCATGCCAGCGAACTGGTGAGGCAGGAGGGCAAAAGATCAGGCAGCATACGGCGGACCGCTGATGCGCTAACCTATACCGCCAGCCTGGCGTGGGGATCCGGCTGCGATTTCAGGCCCATGACCAATGCAGTTTCGGGAAATCACCAATTCATGGTGGCGGGCGGATTGGATGGGCGCAGCGAATTGGTTTGCGCTTTCTCCAGCCAGATTCAGGAGGTATTGCCCACGGTGGAGGAAGCCCAGCTCGCTGCCGCCCAGCATTGGCCGGAGTTTTGGCAAAGTGGCGGGGCGATTGATTTGTCGCAAAGCAAGGATGCGCGATGGCGTGAATTGGAGCGGCGGATCGTGCTTTCCCAATACCACATGGCGGCCCAATCTGCCGGAAGCTGGCCATCGGCAGAGATCGGTTTGATGGGGGTGGACTTCTGGAGCGGGCAATTCCATATGGAAATGGTTTGGTGGCACCTGGCGCATTTTGGCCTGTGGGATCGCTGGCCGCTGGCCGGGCGGGCGCTGGGGTGTTACGAAAAGTTACTCCCGGTGGCGCGACAGTTGGCAGGGCAGTTTGGTTACCAGGGAGCCCGCTGGGGCAAGCAGGTTGGGCCGGAAGGCCGCACTGCGCCCTGGAATGGCAGCTTTGTCCTGCATTGGCAGCAGCCGCACCCGATATTTTTCGCCGAGCTGGAATACCGCTTGCGACCCACGCGGCAGACATTGGAAAAGTGGCGGGACGTTGTTTTTGCCACCGCCGACTGCATGGCTGATTTTCCAACCTCAGACCAGGGCGGGATCCGCCACCTGGCACCCATCATGCCGCCGAGCGAACAAGGTGTCACCCGGGATACGGTGTTTGATCTGGCATACTGGCGGTGGGGGCTTGACCAAGCCCAACGCTGGCGGGAAAGGATGGGGCTGGCGCGGGAGCCGAAGTGGGACGAGGTGCGGCGGAATTTGGCTCCGCTGCCGACGGTGGACGGGGTTTTTGTGCATTCCGCCGATTGGGGCGACACCTATCTGAAACGGGCTTGGGAACATCCGGATCCCATCGGCGTGCTGGGGATGCTGCCGCCCTTGGAAGGCGTGGATTTGGAGACGGCACGCCGCACCGTGCACAAGGTATGGCAAACCTGGGATTGGAACCGGTGCTGGGGTTGGGATTTCCCCTGGATGGCCATGGCCGCGGCCCGGGTTGGTGAGCCGCGCATGGCGGTGGAAGCCTTGCTCAAGGAGGCTGGCACCAAAAACCGCTACGATCCGCGCGGTGTGAATACGGGCGGGCCATGCCCTTATTTGCCCGGCAACGGCGGTTTGCTTTATGCGGTGGCCATGATGGCGGCCGGCTGGGATGGGTGCCCCAATCATCAGGCTCCCGGTTTCCCCAGCGATGGAAGCTGGGTGGTGCGCTGGGAGGGGCTTAAAAAGGCTCCTTGAACGAGTGCCAGACTGGCGATTAGCCGCGATCATGGAGGCTGCCGCCTCACAGAATAATTTGAGCCTATGAACCTCACTGGCAACTTGATGTTGATGGCGATGTTGGCATCGCATGCGCTGGGACAATCCGATCCGCCCGCTCCCGGAGACCATTTTCGGGCATTGATGATCGGCGGGCAAAAACGTTCCTACCTGTTGCATATCCCGGCCAGGCACGATCCCAACAAGCCGGCCCCGGTAGTTCTGGCGCTGCATGGGGCGGCGATGAACGGACCGATGATGGCGGTTTTCTGCGGCCTGAATGTGACCGCTGACGAGGCTGGTTTCATCGCTGTCTATCCCAGCGGCACCGGCACCGGCCCCTTCCTGGTTTGGAATGCCGGCGGTTTCCGCGGCAAGCTGGCCGAGGGGCGGGTGGATGATGTCGCCTTTATCGGCCGGGTGATCGATGAGGTGGCCAAGTCGGTCAAGGTGGACACCAACCGGGTGTATGCCTGCGGCATGAGCAATGGCGCGATGATGTGCTACCGGCTTGCTGCTGAGCTTTCAGACCGGCTTGCCGCCATCGCGCCCGTGGCGGGCACCATTGCCATCAGCGAAAGCAAGCCGAAACGCCCCGTCCCGGTGCTGCATTTTCACGGCACGGATGATTCCTTTGTGCCATTCGCACGATCCGAGGGGAAAATTCCATCGTTCATGCGGCTCAAGGGCGCGGAAGAATCGGTGCTGGCCTGGGTGGCACTCAACGGCTGCCTGGCGGAACCCCGGCTGGAAGTGCTGTCAAAAGAGGGCGATGAATTGAAAGTAACCCGGAAAACATATTCCGGCGGAAGGAATGGTTCGGAAGCGGTTTTGGTGACCATTGAAGGTGGAGGGCATACCTGGCCGGGCATGAAACCGATGGTGAGTTTTATTGGCAAATCGGCCACGAAGGTGTCTGCCAATGCGCTGATTTGGGATTTTTTCAGCCGGCATCCCATGAAATAGGCGCCACCCTTCCGGCAGGCAGTTGCGAGCGGAATGGATGATGGCAACCCTGATCTTCCGGGAAAAGCTAGCGTCCCAAGAAATCTGCCAGCCCGGCTGCGGAATGCACCGCCGATTCCACCGGGCCTGCTGATCGTGTTATAGACCTGTTTAGGGAGCGGACTTGGCGTTGCTGGCGGCGGCTCCGGCTGGCTTGGCGGAACCTTCGGCTGCAACCGTCTGATTGGTGGAAATCATCGCGGCAAGAAAGTCGCCCAAAGTGTCCACTTCCGCTTGAGTGCCGGCCAGGGGTGGCATAAAGGAGCGGTAGGGGGAGTCCGGTTTGTAATCGTGCAGGATTTTAAGGAGGTTACCAATGGATTCACGGGTCCGGCCAGCCAGCAGGACTTTCATGGGGCGATAGGCATCGCGGGTATGGCAGGCGAGGCATTGGCCCCGGAACATGGCTTCGCCTTGGGCCAGCTTATCCGGGCCGGTGGTCCATAAGCTTTTGCTCAAAAAGCCTTCCTGATTAATGCGCGCCACGTCGCGAACGCGGATGCCGTTGGAATACATGTGGCGCCCAATCACATACGGTTTGCGCAAGGCTTCCCGGGCATATTCACCCGAGGCGGTGGCCACCAAACCCAGGAACAAGACTGCTACGGCATGGGCAAAGCTGAAATCTTCAGGCGTGCGCCAGGCAAAGAAATACACCACCAGGACAATGGTGGCGGAGGTCATGATGATGAGCAAGGCAATGCGGGTGACCTGGGTGAAGGCGCCGGTGCCCATCGTGGACATCCCCAACTGCAGCAAGGAACGCTGGGAATCTGGCACCTGCCAAAGGTATAAGGCCAGGGCCAGAGGCATCAAAGCAAAGGAGGGCACCAGCCACTTGGCGCTCCAGCGGACCAGTTCCTTTTTCAATTTGGCATATAGGCGGCCGTCCAGGCGGCTGCAGGTGACCAAAGCCCAAATGCCGGCCAGCGCAGTGCAAACGAGGATGCGCATGAGCAGGCTGGGCCAATAGGTGGGATTGAAAAACGCATTCCAGAAATAGTGGGCTTCCTGGCCCGAGCCCGCCACTTGGAGCCAGGTATTTCCCGGGAAAAGCATAAAGGTGAGGATGCCGTTGATGATCACCAGGGTGAGCAGGGAGGAAATGGCGTACACCCAACCTACTTTCACGTGCAACTCTTTAGGGATGCGCCCCCAAGTGTAATAATATACCGCAGCGGTGGAGAGTTCGATGATGAAAAAGACCCACTCGATGGCCCAGCCGAAAACGAAATTGTGGATCAACGTGCTGGTGGCTTCAGGATTGGTGAGGCCGATGGCGAACCAGATGCCCACGCCCGATACCGCCCCGAAAACGCCGGTCAGGATCAGGAAAAATCGGGCATGTTTTTGGAGTATATCCAGCCAATCCTTGCGGTTTTCGCGCAAGGCTTTGGCCTCCGCCATGGGAAGGTAAAAGCCACCGCCAACGGCGAAGTGGGAAATCATGATGTGGTAAATGGCGATGAGGCCAATGACCCAGCCGCTGCCGATGTGAGGGACATCCCAAAATGGGTAATTCATAATTTAAAGCCTTTGGAGGTTAGCGGATTGCGAGGTAACCCCAGGTGGTGGTCACCACCAGGATTCCCAGGGCGAGCATGCCGAAGTAAGCCGCATTCCTGGCCCGCTCGCCGGATTTGCGTGAGGTGTCGTAGAGTGGCACGAGAATCCACAGGACCAAGCCCAAGGTGAACAGGGTTATGCCAATGACCTCGCCGGAAGCCCCCGGGAACCACTGGCCGAAGATTTTCAAGACTTGGAATGAACTCATGAAATACCATTCGGGATGAATGCCTTTGGGGGCCGGCTTCAAGGAATCGGCGATGGGTCCCAGCTCCCAAGGGAAAAGGGAGGCGAGGAGCGCGAGAATGTTCAAGGCGATCAACCACATGGCGAGATCCTTGGCGAAGAAATTCGGGAAGAACGGCATGGTCCGCCGCTGGGCTTCGGGCTTATCTTCCTCTTCCGGCGGCAGGGCATTGCCATGTTTCTGAACCAGCCAAAGGTGAAAGCCCAGCAAAGGCAAAAACAGAGCGGGCAGGATGACCACATGCAGCGCAAAGAAACGCTGAACGGTGTATTCGTTGACATCCAATCCGCCGCGCACCAGAGAGGCCATTTTGGCGCCCAGCAAGGGGAAAGAAGCGGGGATCTCCAGGCCGACTTTGGTGGCGAAGAAAGCCAGTTCGTTCATGGGCAGCAGGTAGCCGCTGAATCCAAACACCATCGACAGGAGCAGCAAGCCCATGCCACTCCACCAGCCGAATTCGCGCGGCTGGCGGTAGGCTTTCATGAAAAACACCGAAAACATGTGGATGAAAATCGCCAGGATCATGAGGTTGGCGGCCCAGGAATGGGCGGAACGAATCAGCCAGCCGAAATTGGTGTCGAAGGAAATCTGGCGGACGGATTCGTAGGCCTCCGGGCCAGGCCGGTAATAGAGCAGCAGCAACACTCCTGTGAGGGCCTGCACCAAGAAAAAAAACAGGGAGAGCCCGCCCCAATAATACCAAAAGGTCTGGCGGTGAACCGGCACCGTTTTCTTTTGCGCCAGGTGCAGGAGATCCTGGAGGCCCAGGCGCGCATCCATCCAGTTAAAGACTGAGGCGAAAACCGATTTCATAAGCTAATAAAATAATCGCATGAACCTGGGCTTGGTGGCGCAACCCGCGGCGTGGGATAGGCCGCCACTGAATAACCCCTTCATCATCCTTGTTTTTCCCTCGCCACCACCACGGCATCCTGGGAGACAGTCACCACGTATTTCCCAAGGGGCCGGGGTGGGGGACCGCTGATGTTCTTGCCGGTTTTGGCATCATAGATCCCGCCATGGCAGGCGCAGAAGATCCGGTCATTCTCAGTTTCGTATTGGACGGTGCAGCCGAGGTGGGTGCAAACCGCATCCAAGGCGGCCCAAGTGCCGTCCTTATGGTGGATGAGCAAGGCTGGCCGGGCACCGAATTTGAACATCATGTGCTTGCCGGGGGGGAGTTTGGCGGCATCCGGAGGTGAGACGGAGGTCACTGCCGCCGCTGCCATGGATTTCTCCACCGGGGCGGATAGGTAGCGGTAAACCGGGTAGCTGACCGCCGCCGCGTAACACAGCCCAACTCCGCCGAGGGCCGCCGAGGCGAAGCCGCGGCGGCTGAGTAAATCATCCTGCTCCTGCTTTTCAATTTTGGTTTTGGACTTGCTCATGAAACCACCCTTTCCGTTACGGGCCGGGCCCGCATCACCACCGAAATCAACCAGGCCAGCAAGCCGACGCCAGCCACAAAGAGCGCCAGGAATAACCCCACCACGCTCCAATTGATTTCCAACGCGCGGCTCCAGACGTCGTAGTTCTTCTGGACCAAGGTCAAATCGCGAATGCCGTCCCGGTAAATGGTCCATCCCAGAGCCGCCAGAAAGCCGGTCGCCAGGGCACCCCAACTGCACCATACACAGGTCTGTTTGGATAGGGCGGCCCGGGCACCCAGCAACAACGCCAGCACCATCGCAGCGGCCCAGCCATAGGCCGCCAGTTGATAACCCAATTTCTGCCCCAAACCGGCCCGGACCGCCTCCGGCTGGGATTGCACCAGCCAACAGGCAATGCCACCCAAGACCACCACTGACACCAGCGCCAGCCGGCCGCCAGCGCGGGACAGGTAGGTTTGGACGGCGGTGTCCTGGGAACGGGAAGTCGAAAGCCAGATCATCCATAGCCCGGCGAAAACGAAGCCGCCGCACATCATGAACAGCCACCGCGGCATCAGGGTGGGATCACCAGCCGGTAGATTCCATCCCACAGCCGAGGCGGCATACATCTGTTTCCAAACCTCGGGCCGCAGCATCAACGTCATGTTGGAACTGTAGATTTTGGCGATGCTGGCGGCGATCAGCCAGGCCAGAAGTCCCAGCCACCAGGCGCGGCGGCCTTCATCGATCGCCGAGGAGAAACGGTAGAGCAGCCAGTAGCCCACGGTGAGCAAAACAATCACCGAAATCCAGGGAACCCCGATCAGGATGCTGCTGGTGTAGATGGCGCGGCCATACAGGACTTGAGCGAACAGCAAAGGCGGCACCCCCAGATTGATCACATAAGTCATCAGGACCGGCAGCCGGCGCGCCAAAGCTCCGGCCGCATTCAACCGCAAGGCCGCCGGTGTGTTGGGCAAGGCGCCCGCGCCGAGGAAGCTCAACACCACCGCCACCAGGAGGCTGCCAAGCATCATTTCCACGGTGATGAAGTGAAGGCAGAGGGTCACTATGTGCAAGCCTTTGAAAAGCCAGACCGGGGCTGGCAGGGGTATGGGATCGACGGTGGGAAAGGAGTTCATACGCTATAAACGGAGGCGGGATGTCCAACCTGTTGCGCTCATTTGTTTAACTTTAAAAATTAATTCTTGTAAAAATAAACACTAATAATCAACGAAACCTGCATGGTTCCCATACAGTGCGCTGGCGCAAAATTACCAACTTCCGGGCGTTGCAGGTTCATAAAAGCGCGAATGATCTCTCACACTCGCCTGGGAAAGGCAATCACAAAATGATCTTAAGGTGGGATTTTGGGATTTCTATGGCCAGGCGATCATTTTGCCGAGGTTGATCCCCCGCTTAATATTTCGGCAGGGAAGGATCGATTTCCTCGGCCCACGCCTGGATTCCACCTTTGACGCTTTTAACCTGGGTGTAGCCTTTTTCTTTCAGGAACTGAACGGCCCGCAGGGACCGGCCACCTCTGTGGCAATGCAAATAGATGGTCTTGGCGGGGTCCAATTCGCCAAACCGCTCGGCCAGGGAACTCAAAGGGAGGTGCTGGACGCCTGAAATGGACACAATCTGGCATTCGCCGGGTTCGCGGACATCAACCACTTGAATTCCCGGATCGCCTGCCTCCAAGGCTTTTCTCATATCGTGAACGGTGACTTCATCCGGGTGGGTGCCGGAACTGCCAGGTATGTTTCTCATGTCGCAAAGAGGTTGGTATTCTTTCAGCTTCAGGATGGTGGGATGATCGCCACAAACCGGACACTGCGGATCGCGGCGCAGTTTCAATTCGCGGAATTTCAATTCCAAAGCGTTGAAAGCCAGCAAGCGCCCCGCCAGGGATTGGCCGGCCCGGAGAATCCACTTGAGGGTTTCGGCAGCTTGCAGACAGCCAATAATGCCGGGCAGCACCCCCAAAACCCCGGCTTCCGCGCAACTGGGCGCAAATTCAGGCGGCGGCGGTTCACGGTAAAGGCACCGGTAACAAGGGCTTCCGACGCCCGGATCAAACAGGGTTGCCTGGCCCTCAAACTGGAAAATAGAGCCGTGAACCAATGGTTTTTTCAGGAAAACGCACGCGTCGTTGATCAAATAACGAGCCGGGAAATTATCGGTGCCATCCACCACGATATCGTAATCCCGAAGGAGATCCAGGGCATTGTCCGCCGCCAGCCGGCGCGGGTGGAGGTCGAGCGACAGTAAAGGATTGATGCGCAGCAAGGTGTCCCGGGCCGACTCGGTTTTTGGCCGGCCCACGTCGGGCGTCCCATGGATGATCTGGCGTTGCAGGTTGGATAAATCCACGCGGTCGCCATCGATGATGCCCAGGTGGCCCACCCCGGCGGCGGCCAGGTAAAGCAGGCATGGGGAACCGAGCCCTCCCGCGCCCACGCATAAGACGCGGGCACGCAGAAGCCGTTCCTGGCCCTCCCGCCCCACTTGGGGCAAGATCAAGTGCCGGGCGTAGCGCTGCTGCATTTCGTCGGTAAAAACCATAAGTCCTGGGCAAATCCCCAGCTACGACAAAATAATTGGATGCCCGGTGAAAGCAAGCCACGATGTGGGACAGTTTGGAGCGCGGCTCTCCTGGTGGATGCATAGACACGGCTGAGCCAAAGCGGCACAGCGGGGTTTTGCCTCCCAATGCTCACCACCCAGCCGTTTCGCACCACTTTCCCACAATTTGTCTGGGATGGAAAACGCCTCCCCCGCTCAAAAATTTTGCTCAATCGTGCTCTTTTCTATGCCCAAAGGAAACTTTGGTTAGAAAACCGGACTTAATCGCAGAAGTCAGCCGGGGGTGAAATGCCCCGATGTGGAATCAGGTGGAACTGTGCGGAAAAAGGTGGGCCTTCCCGCAGCAAAGCGGAAAGAGCGGAGAGTAAAGAGCCGAAAAGTAAAATCCACTATCAAAGACTGAGGGTTGCTCGAGGGCCAGGTCGATGCCCGATTTATGGTATTTCCGGGCTCAATGGTCCACGAGAAGCGCATCCCGAGGGAAAATGCTGGGATTGTGGCAGATTCGTTCCAGCGTTGCTGGTAGTTCATAGGGCACAAGGTTTCACGGCTCCAAACTGTGCGATAAGAAAAATCCCAGGTGCTCGAGGTTCGCTGGTTTTGCGGCCAGAAAGGCATGGTTGTGGTCTGGTTTGGTGCCCGGCGTTTACGCCGCTTAACCATCCATTTAGACGCAAGCCTACATGGGTTCTGCGCTGAACACGATCCGGCAGGGTTTTGCCGGGTCGCATTCGCGCGGATTGGGGATGAGAATGAAATTGTCGGCCACCACCGGCCTCAACCATTCGCCCGACTGGATTTTGATGTTTTTGAAGCGGGCCGGCAGGTATTGGATGATGGGCCGGTACCCGCGCTGGGAGCCGTTGCGATTGATGGGCTGGAAAGTCTTTTCGCTGCGATTGGGCCGGATCTCAAGAGTCCATACGCCATCTTTTTCCGTCAGCACCTGGTTCCACGCGCAGGGCGTTTTCGAGGCCATCCAGGCCATCCAGGCCGGATCACCGTAGAAGGCCAGTACATCCCGGTCGAAGAGCAGTCCGGAGACATCCTGTCGCGAGGGTGCCCCTGGAGCGGTGTTCAGGTTGATTGGAGCGGAAGATTTCGGACGGCCATTGGCATCGAGTTCGGCCGCCGCCAGTTCGGGCGCGGCGGTCCACAGACGGTGGATGAGGGCGATCTGGTTGGCAAAAAAGGCCTCAGCAAAAGTATAGCGGCCCGGTTGTTCGACGAAATAATCCAGGCAGCCCCAGCCGGCGTAGCCAAACCAGGTGGGCACCGTGTAACCCAGCATCTGGAGGACGCCCCCGCTGTTCATCCAGGAAAGCGCCATGCAATCCGGTTGGTCGATGTGGCCCATCAGACAGTTGCCGATCGGCAGGTAAACTTTGGGATTGGTTGATTCGATCAGAAACTTCCGGCCTTGGGAATCCAGGCCAAAAAGCCGCCCGTTTTGGTGCCGGAATGAGCCGTTGCGGTAGGCAAAGCCAATTTGCCAGTCGCGCTCGGTGGCGTGGCCGGAGGTGACGAAAAGATCCGATTGGTTGCCGTTGAGCAATTGGGCCAGGGCTTCGGTGGTGTCATCCGGGCCGCTCAATTCGCGCGGGGAGCCGCCGGGGTCTTTTTTCACCATGCGGTTTTTCTTCAGTTCGCAATACCAAGTGCCGGATTCACACATCTCGAGGGCCACTTCGGTGCCGGAGGCCACCTGGTGGATCGTGAGGGGATCCCGGTGCCGGGCAATGCGCAGCGCGCAGGCGGCATCGTAACCGGTGAGGATGCCCCAGAAAGCGTCCGGATAGGGGTCGTCATCCAACTTGCGCATGAGGACATGGGCGGTGGCCACAAATTCGCGGGTGGCCTCCTCGGGCCGGCAAACAAAGCAGGCGTATTTGGGGAACAATTGCTGCAGCTGGGGAAGGACGGTGGCAACCTCGCGGTCGTATTCCAAGACTTGGCCGCGGTGTTTTTCCACCAGGGCATCCACCACGCGCCGCCAGTCCTCCTTTTGGTGGGTGGCCTGGGATACCACTATGGCATAGCCTGGCCTGCCTATTTCCGCCGCCCGGGCCGGCAGAGTGCCAAAAACGAAGCTGCCCAGCACCAGGCTGGCCGTCAGCAAGGATCGCATTCGCTTCATAAAACACATAAATGACTGGCGCTAATTGGAACCTAACGCAGGGCTTTAGCCAACCATTAAATGGCGGTTCGATAGGGGGTCAATCGGCGCGCTCCAGGATCTCATCCGAAACCAGCCCGGCCAATAGTTCCGCGATGGAGCGAGCCTGCCCGGGGAGCACCAGGGACGGCGCCAACTCGGACAATGGCTGCAGGACGAACCGCCTGAGATGAGCGCGCGGGTGCGGTAATTTGAGGGATTCCGTATCCCGCGTCTGGCTGCCGTAGGCAATCAAATCGAGATCCAAAGGGCGCGGCTCATTCAGGATTTTCTTGGTTTGGCGGCCGAACTCACGCTCCAACTGCTGGAGGTGGAGCAGGAATGAGTCGGGCGAATGCTCCGGCCCCAGCCAGAGGGCGGCGGCCGCATTGATAAACTTGGGGGATCCCGGGGGGCAATCCACCGGGGTGGAGAGCCAGCAGGATGATTGCCGGAGGGGTTTGCGGGACGATGCCGCCAAGCACTCGCACGCGGAAGCGATCACCTGGCGGGAGTTGCCCAGATTCGATCCCAGCGAAACGAGAACCAGTTCCACAGGAGGTTGGCTGCCGACCGCTGGCCGGGCCGGATGATCATCCTATTTCAAGCCAAGAACATCCTGCATGGTATAAATCCCAGCCGGTTGTTTCATGACCCAGAGGGCGGCCCGCAAAGCGCCCATGGCAAAGGTTTCCCGGCTGGAGGCTTTGTGGGTCAATTCAACCCGTTCGCCCGGGGTGGCGAAAACCACCGTGTGATCCCCCACGACATCGCCGCCGCGCAGGGAGTGCATGCCAATCTCGGTGGCTGTGCGGGTGCCGGTGATGCCCTGGCGGCCATGCCGGATGACCTCCTTCAGTTGCTGTTGGCGGACCTGCGCCAGGATTTTGGCCAGGGTATCGGCGGTGCCGCTGGGGGCGTCCTGCTTGAACCGGTGGTGCATCTCCACGATTTCGAGATCGTAACCTGGGCCAAGGATTTCGGCCGCTTTGCGGGTCAGCCAGAAAAGAGTATTCACGCCGGTGGAGTAATTCGCGGACCAAACCATGGGGATGGAGGTTTGGCTGCGGATGCTTTGCTCCTCCGCCTCGGAAAAGCCGGTGGTGCCGATGACCAGCGCCTTTTGGCGCCGGGCGCACAGAGCGGCAATCGATGCGGTAGCGGTGTGCAGGCTGAAATCGATGACCACATCCGCCTGGGCTATCACTTGGGACACGTCGTCGCCCAGGTCAATCTGCCCAACCACTTGGATTTCCGGGAAACGCTGGGCACAGGAAATGAGCATCTGGCCCATGCGTCCTTTGGAACCGGTGATGATGACTTTGGCCATAAATTTCCTTATTTCAGCAAACCATAATTTTGCAGGGTGGCTTTCAGCGCGTCCCGGTTCTTGGCCGCCATGGGCACGATGGGCAGCCGGTATTCCTCCTGGATGTGCCCCAGCATGGCCAGGGCCGCCTTCACCGGGCCGGGATTGGTTTCGATGAACAAATCGCGCATCAGGGGAAAATATTGGAAGTGGGTTTTTTGGGCGGCCGCCAGCTGGCCAGCAGCAAAATCCCGAACCATCTGGGCCAGCTGGCGGGGAATGACATTGGAGGCTACACTGATCACGCCGCAGGCGCCGGCGGCCATGAAAGGCAGGGTCAGCGAATCGTCGCCGCTGAGGATGCAGAATTTTCCGCCCAAACCCAAGGCCATCTGGCTGACCCGGTCGGAGTTGCCACCCGCTTCCTTGATGCCCACGATATTCGCGCAGGATTCAGCGAGGCGCTTGACCGTGTCCAAGGCTATCTCAACACCACAGCGGCCGGGAATGTTGTAAAGAATGATGGGCAGCTTGGTGGATCGGGCAATTTCACGGAAATGCTGGAACAGACCTTCCTGGGTGGGCTTATTATAATAGGGCGCCACCAGGAGGCTGGCATCAGCCCCGGCTTTTTCAGCGGCCCGAGTCAGATACACCGCTTCGCTGGTTGAATTGGCACCGGTGCCGGCGATGACTTTGAGTTTCTTATCGGCATATTCCACGGCGAGTTGAATCACCCGGGTATGTTCCTCGAAGGAGAGGGTGGGGGATTCGCCCGTGGTGCCAACCGGCACAATCCCTTCCACGCCGGCTTCGATTTGCATCCGGATCAAGTTCCGCAAGGCTGGCTCATCCACCTCCCCGCTTTTGAACGGGGTGACGATAGCGGTATAGGTTCCTTTAAACATGGTTATCGTAAATTATCCAATTTGACCTTCAACCGGGCCATATTAGCGGGGCCACCCAAGGCAGGAAAGCGCGATTTTTCGGCGGGTTCGCCAGCTCCGGGGATCCTGCGGCGGGTGGGAGCCAGCGCGTCCATTTATCTCCCCATTTTCGGCGGTCTTGATTTTGCCAGGCAATTTGGAGATGGTTGGGCCAATCAAACCATGCTCACAATAAACTCGAAAATCGGCCGGTGGATCCCCGCCCTGTGCGCGGGCCTGGTGGCTGCCAATATTCAATCCCCGGCCGCCAATTACAGCCGGGCGGCGGAGCCGGTGGCACCCCCGGCTTTCCAGCCGCTTCCGCCCGGTGCGGTGGAGCCGGCGGGCTGGCTGCGCGATTGGGCAATGGCCGCCCGCGATGGCACAACCGGGCACCTGGACGAGCGGCATCCCACTTTCGCCGACGGATGGAAAGGAGTTCCGATCAAGGCTCCGGGGGCCACCGCGGACGGCACCGGCTGGCCGATCGAGCAGTCTGCCTATTGGCTGGATGGCGCCTTGCGCCTCAGTTTGGTTCTGCACGATGAAGCATTAATCCGGAAAATAAGAGCGCGGCTTGATCCAGTCGTGGATGGGGTGGCCAAGGCGGCGCCAGGGATTTCCTTTGTGCATTGGAAACCGGATTTCGTGCCTTCCGGATTCGATAGCTGGGCCCATATTCGCAGATGGGGCGCGCACTGGTCGCCCTTTACCAAGGAACGCGGGATCAACGGGTGCTCGAGGCCATGGTGAAGGTTTACTCGGCCTATCCCACCAACCTGGGCAGCCTCCACCTGGGCGGCGAGGTCAGCGGCCTCTGCAACCTGGATCCCATGCTGGAGGTTTATTCTCTGAGCGGCGACCAGCGGATCCTGGATCGGGCCAGGCTTGCGATCAGCCAGTCGCCCGTGATGGAAGCTGTGCAAGCTTGGAATCAAAGTACCTTTTTGCCAGGCCACATGGTGATCTTTTATGAGAACATCCGCCTGCCGGCCATAACCTATCCGTGGACCGGCGATGCGAAGTTTCTCCAAGCCTCCTTGAACGCGTTCCAGTGGCTGGATGATCACCACATGCTGCCTTACGGTGTGGCCTCCGGCGAGGAGTTTGCCTCAGGCTCGGGCGCCTTCCGGAAAACCGAGACGTGCGATGTCACCGCTATGCTTTTAGCTGCCTCTTGGTTATACCGGATCCAGGGCGCCGGTGCGTGGGGGGATCGCATGGAACGCGCCTTTTTCAATGCCGGCGCGGCCCCGGTGGCCCGCGATTTCCAGACGATGTGTTATTACCAATCCCCGAACCGGCTGCGTTCCGATTCCCTGCCATGCGAGCAGCCGGGCTGCCCCGGCCCCGGCGGCATCCGGTTCAGCCACCTGGGATGCTCCAATGTCCTCTGCTGCGTGGGCGCAGTGAACCGGATCGTCCCCAATTATATCATCCATATGTGGATGGCCACGCCGGATAACGGGCTCGCCGCGACGCTCTATGGCCCCTGCGCGGTTTCGGCCTTGGCGGGAGCGGGTGTCAAAGTCCGGATTGCCGCCACTACGGATTATCCATTCGGCGAAATCATGAAGTTCAGTGTTGAACCAGAGCGATCCGTTTCTTTCCCCCTTTACCTGCGCATTCCCGGCTGGTGCAAAAGCCCGCAGATCAAAGTGAATGGTTCGCGGCTGGATTTGAAGGCCAACGCTAATGGATTCGTGAAGTTGGAAAGGGAATGGACCCCAGCCAGCCTCGTCGAATTGCGGCTGCCCATGGAACCTGCTTTGATTCGCGGATATGAAACTGAATTCCCCATCGCCAACCGGGAATATTTCAGGTTCGAGCCTGAGGCCGTATTCCAGAAACGCCGGATGCCTTACGAAAGCGTGCTTTTGGGGCCTTTGCTTTTTGCCCTGCCGATCGCCGACCGGGATGCCAACACGCCCGATCCTGCCGTCCGCTGGCAGTATGCGCTGGACAACCGCGCCGCCGAAAACGGGCGGGATATCAAGGTGCGGCGGAATCCCATGCCGCCGCATTGGGATTGGCCGCTGCAAGCGCCCTTGGAATTGGAAATCCCAGCCCGGAATTTCGATTGGCACCCGACCGATGCCCAAGCCTTGCCTGGCGAGCCGGTGGCTGGGGGGAATCCGGAAGTGATCACCCTGGTTCCCTATGGGTGCACCAAATTCCGCATCTCCATGTTTCCAGTCACTGCCAGAGCCTGGGGGCGAGCCAATCCATAACAAATCCATTCACCAATCCGCTGGTTAACTTTCAGATTTGCTTGTCAAACAGCGGGTTGCGTGGGTATGCTCACCGCATAATTCGCCTTCTCGTTTAAAGAAAAGGCGCAGCCTGGAGATACGCGATGCGCAATCATATGCCCAAGATTAGCGAACAACATTTGGAGGAGATTTCCCAGCAATTCCAGATTTATGGTGAAATCCTGCACGCGGAAACGTGCAAAATCGGCCACATTAATGAGACCTATGCGGCCACCTATGACCAGGCGGGCGCACAAGTCCGTTACATCCATCAGAAGGTAAACCAGAATGTGTTCAAGGACGCGGTGGCGGTGATGGATAACCTGGTGCGAGTGACTTCCCATTTGCGGAAGAAACTGATCGAGCGCGGCGAGAAGGAGTTTACCCGCAAGGCATTGACTGTCGTGCCCACCCGGGATGGCAAATCGTTTTTCCAGAATGGCCAGGGTGAATGCTGGCGCACTTTTTATTTCATCGAGGGGGCGAAGACGTTCGAATCGGCCCAGACCCCGCAACAGGCCTATGAAGCGGGCAAAGCCTTTGGCAAATTCCAAAGCCTGCTGGCGGATCTGCCGGGCAAGCGCCTGCACGAAACCATCCCCGAGTTCCATAATACCCGCAAGCGCTTCTCGACCCTCCAGAAAGCCATTGAAGAGGATCGCTGCAACCGCGCGAAATCGGCCGCCAAGGAGATCCAATTCGCCTTGGAGCACGAGGAAATTGTCGATGTGCTGTTGAATGCCCTTGCCAAGGGCAAGGTGCCGGAACGTATCACCCACAATGACACCAAATTCAACAATGTGATGCTGGACCAGGAAACCGGCAAGGAAATGTGTGTGGTGGACCTTGATACGGTAATGCCAGGTTTGGTGCTGTATGATTTTGGCGACATGGTGCGCACCACCACGAGTCCGACCTTGGAGGACGAACAGGATCTTTCCCGCGTGGAAATGCGGATGCCCATGTTCGACTCGTTGGTTAAAGGGTATTTGGAGACCACCCGGGATTTTCTTCTGCCTGCCGAAAAATCGCACCTGGTGTTCGCCGGCAAATTGATTACTTTCACCATCGGCATCCGGTTCTTAACCGATTTCCTCACGGGCGACACCTATTTCCGCATTCACCGGCCCGGCCACAACCTGGACCGCTCCCGGACCCAATTCCGCCTGGTGGGCTCGATCGAGCGCCAGGAAAAGGCGATGCAAAAGCTGGTTAATAAGCTGTGAGCAGCCTCCAGCGGCGTTCCTGATCGGACCGGCCTGCGTGGTGTTGCCTGGGCCATGGCCCGTGCGCCATATCAGCAAGCGCAGCGGAAGCCGATGGTGGCACAGCGGTCCAAGCCGGGCCACATCAGCAGGAATTTGGCCGAAAACCGGTTTGGCTGGGGACCGCCATCCATGTACCAATCGGACCCTTTCGCTTGATAGTAAGATCCGCCCTTGAGCATGCAGAACCGGGTGTGGCCATCGGTGCGCTCGCTTTCCGTCCACTCCCAGACGTTGCCGCAAAAGTCATAGCAACCGAAGGGTGAGCGTCCATTGGGGAAAGCCTTGGCTGGGGTGGTGCCGCCGGTTTCGCCTTGGTTGCAGCACCCGGGCTTCATTTCGTTGCCCCAAGGGTAGGCCAAGCCATGGGGGCCTTGCGCTGCATACTGCCACTCCGCTTCCGATGGCAGGCGTTTCCCTGCCCAGGCCGCAAAGGCGCGCGCATCTTCCAGGCCAACATAAACCACCGGGTGGGTTTCCTGGCCGGCGGGAGGAACGCCAGCGTGCCAATGCTTCAAAAAGTTTTCCCGGTGCTTGGGCTGGTAGCCGCTGGCCGTGAGGAATTCGGCATAATCACTATTAGTCACCGGCGCGAGATCGATGGCGTAGCGGGGCAGCCGGACATCCGATTTAAAAATGATCGGCTGGTGCAGTTGCAGCCGGCGGCCAACTTCATTCTGCGATTCGTAAAAGCCGCATTCGCGGATTCTCATTTCCACCACCTGGTGAAAATCAGCCGGCCCGATGACGGCCATCCCAGGCCGCGGTTGATCCTTTTTTTGCGCCGTGATAGTGGATGACGGTTTCAGCTGCGTTGAAAGGGCGGGGAACTGGGTGCCAAAGTCCGCCCGGGCATTCAATGCGGCTTGGGCCTGCAGGAAAGCTGGAAAGTCAGCACCCAGCGCCGGTGCGCTGCCAGCAATGAAGGCGCCGATGCCCCGCGGCTGCAAAGTTCCCTTCAGCAAAAGCTGGCCATCCTGTTCCCCAGTATCCGCCTCACGGCCGGTTACCAGGTCGTAATAGCGGACACCGGGGATGGGATTGACCGTCAGGGTGAAAGTGCTGCCTGGCTGGTCCAGGGAACTCTGCCGATTGACCAAGGTCCAGAGCCGCAAGCCGCGGCCCTCCCAAAGATGGGCATAAACACCTTCTGCCGCCACGGGAATCCAAGGCGTCCAGCCCTCGCCGGAAAACAGGCCCGCGTAGCGCCGTTGGATTGGCAGCATGGCCCGCAGGAGGGAACGATCCCGGGCGCACCAGCCAACCCATGATCCGAACACGTTTTCCCAGACCATCATGCCGGTGCCATTCATCCAGGCGGTGTGCAGTTCGGCGGTGTGATCCCGGTCCCAACGATTGATCTGATGCAGCAGGTGGCGGCGCTCGACCCATTTATTGCGCAGGATGCCGGGCACCCGGCTGTCCCGAAACCACTGGGCCCAAGACAGGTGGTGATTGTGAAGGTTTTCCAGTGGCAAGGCGCCTTCCCCCTCCAGTGCTACTCCGGGCCGCACGGCGTCCAGTTTGGCCCGGAATTCCCCGGCGCCGCGATCCATGGTATCCAGGAATATCCCATCGGCGGCGATGGTTTGGACCAGATCCCGCAAGGCATCCAGATCTGAAACTGGTTCGCGTCGGGTGCCGGTATCCCATGGGTTATAGTCGATGAACACCCGGGTGTGGTGTTCGTGGAAACGCTGGCTGACTTTTCTCAAGCCAGCCAAGCCGCCCGGCAGATCCCGGTAAAAATCGAACTGGTTTCGCGGATCCAATCCGATGCGCGGATAGGCGTGCCAAAGCACGACCGCATCATGACCGCCAAATTCCCTCAAGCCATGGTCGAGGAAGTCATCGACCGCAAACCGGCCGTTTTTTTGGTCGTAGAATCGTTCATCGCAAACCATGAGAAAGCAGCACGAGAAACAGGCTGGCACCCATTGAAAATCCGGCCGGCGATAAAGCGCGTCATCATAATTCAGCTGTTGGCGGATGGCATCCCGCCATTCTTTGAGAGCCTGCCGGAAGGCGGGCCAGGCGGTGGGATCATCCGGCGCTCCAATCAGCGTCTTCTGGAAATTAATCCACTCGGGATGATCCCCACCGGCCGGCTGGGGCTGGGTAGTAATGCCGAGGTCGGCGGCCAAAACCAGCAAACCATCCAGCGAAATCAAGGCTCCCGCGGCCAGGCTGGTTTTCAATAAATCGCGCCGTTGCCAGGTTTTCATGGTGAGTCGATTAGACCATTTCCGGGAGGTTTTGTGCAAAGAAAAAAGCCCGGCGTGAAGCCGGGCTTGAACCAGATCCTGGCGGCGATTTTAAATATAGCTTTGGTAGGTGGGATCGTACATCAGTGATTCCACATGGGCCAGCAGATCGGCCGGACGCTCGGAGCGGGCCAGTTTATCCTTGTAGCCTACTTCAGCCACCGCCACCGCGATTTGTGCGCTGACCTCGCGCATGCGGGTGAGCGCCGGATAGATGCGCCCAAGGCTCAGGTCGTAATCGGTCACCTGGTCCGCGAGCGACTTGGCCGCCGCGTAAAACATTTCGTCCACAATCAATTTGGCATCGCAGGCGATGGCTCCCAGACCCACGCCCGGGAAGATATAGGCATTATTGCCCTGGCCGGGGACAAAAGTTTTGCCTTCGTAGTTCACCGGATCAAAGGGGCTGCCGCTGGCGAATATGGCACGGCCTTTGGTCCACCGATAAGCCTCTTCGGCGGTGCACTCCGCCTTGGAAGTGGGGTTCGACAGGGCGAAGATAATGGGCCGCTCATTGATGCGGGCCATGGCTTCGACGATCGGCTGGGAGAACATGCGGGGGCGTCCTGATACCCCGATGATGGCGGTGGGCTTGAGGGCTTCAATCGCCTGCTGGAAGTCGGCGATTTGTGCATGGTCATGCGCATAATGCAGTTTGTGATCGCTCAGGTCGGTGCGGCTTTTCACGACCAGCCCTTTGGAATCGACAAACCAGCAACGTTTGCGTGCCTCCGCTTCGCTAAGCCCTTCTTTCATCATCGCGAAGACGGTCAGATCGCCAATGCCGATGCCAGCTTCGCCCGCGCCCAGGAACAAAAGCTTCTGATTCTTAAGCTGCCCACCGGTGAGCCGTAGTGCCGTCATGACGCCGGCCAGAGCCACCCCAGCGGTGCCTTGGATGTCATCATCGAAACTACAGACCCTGTCCCGCAGATTCTTCAATAAGCGGAAGGCGTTGGTATTGGCGAAGTCCTCCAATTGAACAATCGCTTTGGGGAACAGCTTTTGCGAGGCCTCCACGAATTCATCCACGAATTCGTCGTAGGCTGCACCCCGGATGCGCTTTTGGACCAATCCCGTGTAAAGCGGATCCTTCAGCAATGACTCATTGTCGGTTCCCACATCGATAGTGATGGGCAGGCAATAGGCCGGGTGGATGCCGGCGCAGGCGGTGTAGAGGGATAGTTTGCCCACGGGGATGCCCATGCCGAAGGCACCCAGATCACCCAAGCCCAGAATGCGTTCCCCATCGGTCACCACGATCACCCGCACATCGCGATAGGGCCAGTTTTCAAGCACCTTGAGGATATTGCCTTTGTCCTTGAGCGAAATATACAGGCCGCGCGGCCGGCGGAAAATGTGGCCATAAAGCTGGCAGGCTTGGCCCACGGTGGGCGTGTAAATGATCGGCATCATCGATTCCAGGTTGTCCATCACCACCCGGTAGAATAATGTTTCATTCCGGTCCTGCAGGGCGATCATGTAGATGTACCGCTCCAAGTCAGTGGGTTTCTTGCGGAAATTCTCCATCACCCGGATCACTTGCTCGGCCTGGGTATGCACGCGGGGCGGCAAAAGCCCGCGCAAGCCGAGTTGGTTGCGTTCCTCTTCGGTAAAGGCGGTTCCTTTGTTATAGGCCGGGTTTTGGAGGAGATTGATGCCTCTGGGAAGGCTCGCTTCCAGCTTGGCATCAGTGGTTTTATTAGTTGTTTTTTTTGCGGGCATAATGAATTCCTTGTCTAAATTCGGTCTAACCGTTCAATCCTCTGCTTAACAATATAATGATGTTCCAGTCCGTTAATTAATTAATCTCACTGGCATGGTTTACCCCAAGCTTGCGGCTGCCGCCAACGCGCCTGGCCGTCCAGTTTCACGCAGTGTAATAATTTTAACTGATACAGCAAGCTGCATTTTTAAGCGGTTCGTCAAAAAGGGGTGGCATTCGGCGGAAATGAATAAAGGCCGGGGCTGTCCCCTGCAGTATTGAGCAGAAATTGGGTGATCGGCTGCTTAACTCGGGGTGCAGGATGCTCACGGGCGGCGCGGCGCCGGTGAGGGACACCATTTAATTGCAATTCCTGCCGGTTTTGCGCATCGTCTTGCCCGGTATGGTTAAACCGCTCGCGATGTTGGTTTATGAGAAACTGCTGCCAGGCAGCCAGTTGGCAAACCGGCTGCAAGGGTTGGATTACCGGGTTCAGGCGATGTCTGACGCTTCACTCCTGCCAGAGGAAGCGAGCAAAGAGAAGCCTTTGGTGATCATCCTGGACCTGAACCTCCAGGGATCGGATGTGCTGGCTGCTATTGAGGGGATCCGCCAGCAACCGGAAACCGCGCACATACCCATCCTGGCGTTCGCGAGTCCCAATCAAAAAAAGGAGCAAGCGGCGGCGGCGGCGGCCGGCGCCAATTTGGTAGCCAGCGACAGTGGCATTTTCGCCCAGTTGCCGCAGTTGCTGGAGCAAGTGTTGAGCGTCGAATAATCCGGCAACAGCGCCTGACCGGCTGGTTTTTTCATCCACTTTGAATACTGCCTCAACGCCCTGTGCGGATTTAAGCCTGGAGTTCAGCCCGGCATCGCTTGGGTTGGAAGCTGCCGTGAGCCTTTATATTCACGTGCCTTTTTGCGCGAGCAAATGCCACTATTGCGCTTTTTTTTCTGAAATACCCAAAGATCAGTGGCCGGAGCGTTATGTCAAAGCCTTGATCCGTGAATTGGAGCAACTGGCCGGACAGATCAAGCCCCGGACAATTTTTTTCGGCGGCGGCACGCCATCGGTGCTGGCGGAGGGGCATTGGAGGCAAATTTTAAACGCCATGGAACGTTGCCAATTGAATAAGGCCCAAGAATGGACCGTGGAGTGCAATCCCGCCTCGGCTTCCATGGAGAAAGCCCGGTTATGGAAAGATGCCGGAGTGAACCGAATCTCGATGGGGATGCAAACCCAGGATGATGTGTTGCTCGGGCGTTTGGGCCGCATTCATTCCTATGGATGCGCACGGGAATGCCACGATTTATTGCGGCGGGTGGGATTCCAGAAAATGAACATAGATTTGATGTTTGGAATTCCCGGGCAAACGCTGGAGGATTGGGATCGCTGCATTTCTGAAGCATTGGCCTTGGGGAGCGAACACCTTTCCTGCTACGAGGTGACTTATGAGGAGGACACGCCTTTGTACAATCAACTTCAGGCGGGTCGTTTTGCCATGGACGAAGATCTGGTCTGCCGGATGTATGACCATTTGTTGGAACGGGTGCGGGAGGCCGGATTCCGCCAATATGAGATCAGCAATTTCGCGAAGAACCATTGCACGGCTCCGGAAGGACTGCCAAGCGAAGCTTGTTTGCACAATGTAAATTACTGGCGTGGAGGATATTACATTGGAATTGGCCCCAGTGCGTCCAGCTATTGGGATGGGTTGCGAACCACTCGCTGGCCGGATGTAGCCAAATACTGTGAATGCGTTGAACGTGGCCTGAGTCCCTTGGCCGAGCAGGACCGTTTAAGTCCTCTGGCACGAGCCGGAGAAATCGCCGCCTTTGGTCTGCGCATGACAGAAGGCTGGGATTTTAATGAATTTGTCCGGATTACGGGCTTTGACCTGCGCACCGAATGGGCTGCGGAGATGAAAGAGTTGGTTTTACACGAATGGGGTTGCCAGACTGATGAGCGGTTTTACCTGACGGCTCAAGGGCTTCGTTTCGCCGATGCGGCGGCAGAAAAATTCCTGCGTTTGGAATGAAAACGGATTGGCGAACCCAGGCATTTCAGTTAATATGAAGGGTAGTGCCAAGTTAATTAAGCTTGCTGCATGGCGAGTAAATTAAATCAAAAGTGAGCGAACTGCAGGCTGTTACCCAGGCATGGAGCGAATCGGATAGAACCTCAATAACGACACACTTAAAACTCATTGATCTGGAAAAGTCCACGGCGCCAAGCCCGCTGGCTAAGTCGTGATTGATGGCCCCAGCAAAACCTGTGAGCAGAACAGATAGCAATTATGCCTCTTAAAATCATCGGCGACCATCCTCTGCACAAGGATGAGCATGGCCGGTTAAAATCCCGGATCGCCACCATTTTTCCCAGTCGCTACGCCATGGTCACCACTGCAGGCATCCATGCCTGGCAGCGTTTAGCCTTCATTGATTATCTTAATCAGCTAAGATCAGTCAATAGTCAGCCAGCCTTGTCGGTCGATCAAGAGACCGCCGAGTTTGAAAAATCGGTGGATTTGATTTGTGAACCAGATTGCATTCTCATCCGGCCGGATCCCCAAAACATGCCACTGGCATTTGAAGCGGACGAGATTTTGCAGCAGCTAGTGTCCAAGGCCCAAATCAAATTCCTGAATGTCCGGAACGAGCGGGTGCAGCAGGCCATCAAGGAACGGGGTGAAAGCTGGCGCATCGGTCCGTTGCCCAAGTCCGCCAGGGAAATGGAGAGAATGGTGGAAAATTCGCGCATGGGCATAGGTGGCGAACCGATTTATTATTACAATCGGTTCACTGGCACCCGGTTTTTGACCTGCCGCCAGTTTGAGCGATTGGCGGAGTTCCCCCAGCCGGTCCTGGTTCAGCTCCTGGCAGAAATCTCGGAGTGGTCCGGCAAATTGAATCGCCAGCGTAATCCTGAGGTTGCCTTTTTTGGGGTGACCCATGACTTTGGCCACGCGGATTTCAAAGATATCCCCTGGAACCAGTTGGATAACGGGGAGGTGATGAATCAATACCAGCGCCTGGCAAGCCTTTTTCAATCGGCGGTTCCAGCGGAATTGAAAAAGGATAATCCGGCCTTGCCGGAATGGCGCAATGCCATGTTCAAAGCGTTGGTAGGTTTGCCCAACGAAACTCTAGCGGAAGAGATTTTGCGCGGCCTGAGCCCGGAGTTTTTCCTGCAAATCGAATGGCTTCCAGGCGGAAGATTTGAGGATGGTGAATTGCTTTTTGACTCCATATTCGACGAAACCGGCCATCCTCCGGAAGGGGATCAGCGCGCAGTAGTATGTGATCCCAACGTTAAAGGTTTCTTTTTCCACTTCATCCGGGAATACGGTGAATTGGAATATATGAACGTGGGCCGGGTGCCCAGCTCGCTTTCCAAGCGGGAGCGGGCCGTGCAAACACCCAAGCAGCCCATCCAAGGGCGCCGGGCGCTCTACATTGCGGAAATTCAGCAACGCGGGGTGGCGCAAAAGGTGGTGCGCATCATCCGGCTTCAAAAGTGGGGCATCCATGAGCACCTGGATGAGGGTCACGATTTGCTGCGTTCAATCTTTGAATCCGAGGAATACACCGAATACATCCTGAACCGGCGTTTGGGGTGTGTGCAACTGGGCATGAACCTGCCGCAAAAAACCAGCATGGGCCGGATTGGTGAGCCTTATCAAGGCCTCAATGAAAAGTATCGCGGGCAGGTGTTTTGGGTGACTTTTTTTGAACGGAATTACATCTCGGGGGCGGCCACCGACAAGATCAACCTCTCCAAATACCAACAGCCAGGTTATGCCCTGCGTTTCGCCCAGTTGCTGGGAAAAGCCGCCGCTCCGAATCTGGTGGTGGGACGCCTGCATCAGGATCCCGCTGGCACAAAAGAAACCGGCTTGAAAAAAATCGTTTTTGACGATGGCGATGAGATTGTTCTGGAAGGCGATGGCGGGCTGCCGCGGGAAATTGTGGTGGCCGATTATACGGGCGCCTTTGTCGATTATGAGACTGACCTTGGCAGTTTTGCTTTTGAATATGCGAGCCCGGTGAACAACCGGATTCCTTTTTTATTGGAACCGGCCGCTTTTGCCGAGGCCTATGTGGCGGCATTCCTGGATCGTTTTTGCGAGATTCAGCGGGATTATCGAAAACGCCGCCGGGCCTTCGATACGCTGTTCAAGCATTGCCAATACAATAAATCGGGCAGTTTTTCCTTCCGCTGGGAATGCGTTTTGAACCGCCTGGATCACACCGATGCGCGTTCGGTGGCGCAAAAAATCCTCAACCACATTCAGTTGCCGAACCTGCACCTTTGAAAAACGATAAATCCGCGTTGCACTTGGGCGCGTATTTCGTTAAAGAACTCCCATGCGCACGATAAAAATGTTGATCTTGCTGGGGGCGGCGGTATGGATGGCGCCTCCAACCTGGGCGGAAGAGGTGGAAAAAGCCAATCCTCCGGCGGGTTCGGGAACCACGGTAACCGCTCAGAAACCAGCGACATCCGAAAAGCCGGAGGACGCCAAAATGGCGGAGGTTCCACCGCCCGATAAGGAGGCTGAAGCCAAACCGTCCAAAAAGGCTGCGGCCAAAACCACACGAGCCAAGATGGAGGATAAGAGTGCTGCTGCTCAACCAGCTAGTGACGCCGCCGCGAAACCCGCCCCCGCTTCCACCGAAGCTGCAAAACCGGCCAAAGTCAAGAAATCCACCGCCAAGGCCAAGCCTGCAACCCCGGCGGCCGATAACCGAGCACCCCAGCAGAAACGTTTGGATGAACTGCTCGAGAAATATCGGGCGGACCAGATTTCCCCGAAGGAGTATCACCAGGAACGTGCCCAAATCATGGAATTAATCAGCGGAGTCAAGCCGGCCAAATAGCAGTTCCCACAGACGCACTCTGCCTGGCAAGGAGGATGTAGGACGCATAGCGATAGGCGGGTCAATTATTTTTTTCTGCATGCACGAATTCAGGTATATTAATAACAAGCTGTATTGCGAGAACGTATCGGTCGAAAGCCTGGCCAAAAAGCACGGTACGCCGCTATACATTTATTCTCAAAGCACGATCGCAAATCATTTTTTAACCTTGGACAAGGTTTTGGAACCTTTGCCGCACATGGTTTGCTATGCCGTCAAGGCCAACTCCAATGCCGGGATCATCCGGATCCTGGCCAATCTTGGCAGTGGATTCGATATCGTAAGCGAAGGCGAATTGAGGCGGGTGATCGCTGCCGGAGGAGATTCCCGAACCTGCGTTTTTGCCGGGGTGGGCAAAAGCGAGGCGGAAATCGATTTCGCCCTGCAATCCGGGATCTATGCCTTCAACGTTGAGAGCGAACCCGAGTTGGTTCGCATCAACAAGCTGGCCGCCGCGCGCAAGGTGCGAGCGCCAGTCGCTTTTCGCGTCAATCCCAACGTCGATGCCTCAACGCACGCCAAAATCACCACCGGCACGTATGCCAATAAGTTTGGGATTCCATTCGAGGATGTCGAAGGTTTGTACGCCCGGGCGAAAAAATTAAAGAACGTCAAGCTGCGCGGGCTGCAGATGCACATTGGATCCCAGCTTACGGAGGTGAAGCCATTCCAACAGGCGGTCGCCAAGGTGGCGCCCTTGGCCAAAAAGCTTGCCGCTCTTTACGGCCTGGAGTTTTTCAGCATCGGAGGCGGCATGGGCATCGTTTACCAGCAAGCTCTGGAGAGCGGGGCCGCAAGCTGGTGGGAAACTCCAGCCGCCGCCAAAGTGTTGACGCCGGCGTTATACGCCTCCACCTTGCTGCCGATTTTGAAGCCGCTGGGCTTGCGCCTTTTGATCGAACCCGGCCGTTTTATCGTAGGCAATGCGGGAGTTCTAGTGACCCGGGTGGAGTATGTAAAGCAGGTGGGCGAGAAGAATTTCGCCATTGTGGACGCCGCCATGAATGACCTGATCCGGCCCGCCCTATACGATGCGTATCACCAAATAGTGCCCACCACCCGCAAATCCGGGCCGGAAATTGCCACCGATGTGGTGGGGCCGGTATGCGAGTCTGGGGATTGTTTTTGCAAGTCAAGGCCGCTGCCCAAAGTCCAGGAGGGGGACTGCCTGGCCATCATGAGCGCCGGAGCCTACGGCTTTTGCATGGCTTCCAACTACAACAGCCGGCCTTTGCCGGCTGAATTGCTGGTTAACGACAAATTGACCTCACTGACCAGGTTCCGCCAGTATCTGCCCCGCTTGTGGGAGTCGGAAAAAATGCCTCGCTGGCTCAAGTTTGTGCGGCTGCCGGACGCTTTTTCCTGATCCCCGCTGGCTGAGCCTGCCGGCCATTTTTGCCAGCCTTTCTTGCGGGATTCCGCAGGAAAGGCTGGTTTCATTTCGAGCCGGGCGCCGGATGATCCGCAGCACAGATCGAACTTGCCACCCGGCACCCACTTAGGCTTTACTCTGGCCGGTTGCAATGGCGAGTTGTGCGCCTCTTTGATCATGAATTCTGAACTGTTGAAAAAAGCCAAAGAAATGGGATTTTCGGACCGGCAAATTGCCCACCTGACCGGTCAAAACGAGGATGCCGTCCGCGCCCGGCGGAAACAGGAGGGCTTGGTGCCCAGCTACCGCCTGGTGGATACCTGTGCGGCGGAGTTTGAAGCTTATACGCCCTATTTTTATTCCACTTACGATCGGGGCGACGATGAAGTAAAGAAAACGGCCAAACAGAAAGTCATGATCCTGGGCGGCGGCCCCAACCGCATCGGACAGGGCATTGAATTCGACTATTGCTGTGTGCACGCCGCGTTCGCATTGAAGGAGGAGGGCTTTGAAACCATCATGGTCAATTCCAATCCGGAAACGGTATCCACCGATTATGACACGAGCGACAAGCTTTTCTTTGAACCGCTGACGCTGGAGGATGTGCTGCATATTTACGAGCGGGAGCAGTGCTGGGGCGCCATTGCCCAGTTTGGCGGGCAAACGCCATTGAACCTGGCTCTGGGCCTGCAGCGCAATGGAGTGAACATCATCGGCACCACCCCGCAGAGCATTGAAGTGGCGGAGGATCGCAAGCTGTTCGCCACCATGCTGAATCGCCTCAATATTCCCCAACCGCCCAACGGCACCGCCACGAACGAAGTGGAAGCTCTCGAAGCGGCGCACAAGCTGGGGTATCCCGTGCTGATGCGCCCCTCCTTCGTCCTGGGTGGCCGGGCCATGCAGATAGTTTTTTCCGACCAGGAATTGATCCATTACATGCGGTTTGCGGTGGAGGCTTCACCGGAGCGGCCGGTCCTGATCGACAAATTCCTGGAAGACGCCACCGAGGTGGATGTCGATTGCATCGCTGATGTGGGACTATTCCCCGGCACACAGCAGGGAACGGTGGTGGTGGGCGGATACTTGGAACATATCGAGTACGCCGGGGTGCATTCCGGGGATGCCGCAATGGTATTGCCCCCGCATACCCTGGCTCCAGAAGTGGTCCAAACCATGCGGGAATACACCCATGCCATGGCCCGCGAGCTGCGGGTGGCCGGGCTGATGAATGTCCAGTATGCCGTCAAAGATGGGATTGTGTATGTGCTGGAAGTCAATCCCCGCGCATCCCGCACGGTGCCTTTTGTCAGCAAGGCCATCGGCCTGCCCCTGGCCAAATTGGCGGCCAAAGTCATGGCTGGTAAAACATTGACCGAACTGGGATTAACGCAAGAGCATCGCCCCGCCTATTGGGCAGTCAAGGAATCGGTTTTCCCCTTCAACCGGTTCCACGGGCAGGATATTTTGCTGGCGCCCGAGATGCGCTCCACCGGCGAGGTCATGGGCTTGGATGCGGATCTGGGCATCGCCTATGCCAAGTCCCAAATTGCCGCCGGCGGCCCGTTGCCCCTTAGCGGCAAGGTTTTCATCAGTGTTAGCGATGCGGACAAGAAATACGTGGCGGATATCGCACGACAATTCACCAACCTTGGATTTGAACTGGTGTCCACCGGGGGTACCGCCACCATTCTGGAACAGGCCGGGCTGAAGGTGCAGCGGATATTCAAGCTTAACGAGGGGCGCCCCCACACGATCGATCTGCTCAAAAACCGCGAAATCCAGCTGGTCATCAATACCCCATCCGGCCAGATGCCCCGCGCCGACGAGGTGAAGATCCGCACTACGGCGGTCTATACTGGAACGCCCATCATGACCACTTTGGGCGGAGCCCGGGCCGCGGCTTTGGGCATCGCGGCCTTGAAAAAACGGGGTTACGCGGTCAAAACCCTGCAGGAATACTATTGATCGGGCAGTGGCTGGTTCACGGCTTGGTGGCCACCACAATCCCGTTCATAGCCACATCCGAGCGGGCCACCCGGGCTTGGATAAACCCGGCTTTGGCCAGGTCTTCTTTCAATTCGCCAAAGGTAAACGTCCCGCCACCAGGGGTGGCCACCAGCATATTGATGGCAAACAGCGCCCCAGCAGGAGGGGAAGTGTGGCTTTCCTCCATGATGATGTCGCGGATGGCGATGCGTCCGCCGGAAATCAGAGCTTGGAAGACATTCGCAAAAAGGGACCGGTTTTGCGCCCGGCTGTTCTGGTGGACGATGGCGCTTACCCAAGCCAGATCGGCTCCCTGGGGCAGTGGATCGCACATGAAATCCCCCGCCACGAGCTTGACGCGTTTTTGCATCTTCGAGGCGGTCAGTTGTTTCCGGGCCATGGGAATCACGTGCGGCAAGTCGAAAAGCGTGGCCAGGCCGGTGGGGCATGTTTTTAAGAAGGCCATGGTCCAGGTGCCGGAAGCGCCTCCGATATCCAGCAGGTGCTGGAAGCGGAGCGGTTGGATGGCTCGAATGACTTCATCGGCCTGGATTACGGAAATATTATGCATGGCGGTGATAAAGGATTCCTGGTCGCCTTTGATCCCCCGCACGCTGGGCAATTTAGGCGCGGGCCGGCCGGTTTTCACCACCATCCCCAATTGAGCCCAGTTGCGCAGGCAATTAGCCTGGTGGCGAGCCATCCCCAGGACGCTTTGGCTGCCCTCGTCGGTCAGATAGGCAGCCAGCCCCGAAGCCAGCGAGTAATGACCGCTTTTTTTTGCCAGCAGGCCGAGAGCGGCCAAGGCATCGAGCAGGATCTCCACTCCGCGAAGCTTGCTTTGCAGCTTGCTCGAAATTTCAATGGCCGTGTGCGCACGCTGACTGACCAGGCGGAAAAGGTTCAAGTCCGCTGCTGCGCCAAATACCGCCGCGGCTTGGTAACCGCGGCCCAGCTCCAGCAGAGCCTCCGCCGTCCAAATGGATTTTGAATTTTTCATTGAATCAAAAACTGAGGTATGCCGCCCGGCAGCGCAAGGAAAAGCCGAAGCGGTTTGGCGCCAACTGCGGGTGAAAGAATTTCCTGCTGGCTCATCGTTCCGCATTTGCGGCTCGCGGATCAAATCCTCTCGATCCGGGCCCCCAACTGCTGGAGCCGGTGGTCAATGTCGGAAAATCCCCGGAAGATTTGAATGACATTTTGGATCACGGAGGGGCCTTCGGCGCAGAGCGCGGCAATGAGCATGGCCATGCCCGCCCGAATATCCGGGCTGGCCAGGCGGGCCCCCCTCAATCGGTCCGGCCCCATGACCACCGCCCGGTGGGGATCACACAAAATGATCCGGGCCCCCATGCTGATCAGGCTATCGGTGAAAAACAGGCGCGACTCATAGAGCTTTTCATGGATTAAAATGGTGCCGTGGCATTGGGTGGCGGTCACCAAGGCGGTGGAGGTCAAATCGGCGGGGAAACCCGGCCAGGGGGCATCGTCAATTTTGGGCACGGCGCCACCCGAGTCATTCACAATATCCAGGGTTTGGCCTTTGGGGATTTTCAGGTCGCTGCCGTTTTGCTCCAAGGCGATTCCCAAGCGGCTGAAAACCAGCCGGATCATCCGCAAATCCTCCCAGTTCACACCTTGGACTACGATTTCCCCACCGGTGACCGCCGCCAGGGAGATGAAGCTGCCGATTTCCAGATAATCCGGGCCGATGCGGTATCGTGTCCCGTGCAGCCTTTCCACGCCCTGGATGCGCAGCAGGTTGGAACCGATGCCCTCGATGCGTGCGCCCATTTGGTTCAGCAAATGGCACAGCCCCTGCACATGGGGCTCGCTGGCCGCGTTCCGCAGGATGGTTTCCCCGCGGGCGAGGGCGGCCGCACAGACGGCGTTTTCCGTGGCCGTGACCGAGGCTTCGTCCAGCAGGATATCGGCCCCCGTCAACTCCTGGGCGCGAATGTCATAGCCGCTGGGAGTGGTCTCGATTTCGGCTCCCAAGGCATTCAAGGCCAGCAGGTGGGTGTCCAGCCGCCGCCGCCCGATGCGATCTCCGCCCGGCCGGGGCAGGATGACGCGCTTGCGCCGCGCCAGCAAAGGTCCGGCGAGCGTCACCGAGCCGCGCAGGCGGGCCGAGGTTTCTTCCGGAAGGTGCGGCTTCGGATCGTTCCGGGCCTGGATGGTGACGGTGGTTTCACAATCCGGATTCCGGGATATTTCCACTCCCAAGTCGCCCAGGATGTTTTCCATGACCATGACATCTTCGATGGCCGGAACATTCTCCAAAATCACGGCCTCATCGGTGAGGCAGCAGGCCGCCAGCAAAGGCAAAGCTTCGTTCTTGTTGCCTTGCGGGACAATGGTTCCACACAGCGGCACTCCGCCCACCACCCTGAACTGCGTGTTATGCGATAGTTCATGCATGGCTCCAATACGCCATTTCAGGCGCCCTTGGTCCAGCCGAATCGCAAGGAAACCGGCGGCGAAATGATACCAAGAACCGGCCACCAGCAGCCATTCGGAAAGGATCAACGCATGGCTCGGTCTTGGCGGTTTAGGGCGGGGTTTTGGACGCGCGTCAAACCGTCGATCGGTCGGCAGTATGAAATCCGGTCCAAAACCCGGGTCAAGCTCCTTTATTGGGACGGGAGCGGAACCTGGATTTGTGCCAAACGGCTGGCCAAGGGCTGCTTTCACTGGCCCAAAACGGCGGATGACCCAACCGGGGCGTTGCGGATTCTGACCGAGGAACTGACCCTGCTGTTGAGCGGGCTGGATCTGGCCCAGACCTGCCCGCGCGAATGGTGGCGGCGGGCGGCGTAAAAAAGTAAAAATAACTGATTCTAGAGTATTGACATATTGCATGATATTCTATTTTATGTAAATCAGATTATTACGGATGCGAAACCGCTCGAACTGACCCCGCAAGTCTTCGCCGACTGGCAGGCCGAAATCGCGCGTTTGAACCGCCTCCTCGAACTCAAGGACGAGCAAATCCGCCTGCTCAACCTGCGGTTCTTCGGCCCCAAGGCCGAGAAGCTTTCCAGCGCCCAACTGACGCTGCTCCTGGACGAACCGAGCGTGACAGCGGGCGAGGTCCAACAGGAAGCGCAGCGTCCGGAAGCCCAGCAGCAGAACCCCTTGCCCCAAGCTAAAAAAGCCCGCTCCAACCATCCCGGGCGTGCGCGCCTGCCCGAAACCTTGGAACGGCGGGAAGAGATAATCCCTTGCTGCCCAAAGGATTGTATTTGTGATCAGTGCGGGGCCGAGCGCCCGGTCATCGGTTACGAAACGCGGGAGGAACTGGCGTGCGAGCCCGCCAAATTTTGGGTGCGGGTGATTAAGCGCGAAAAACGCGGCTCCCACTGCCAGGAGGAGCAAGGGGTGGCCACGGCACCCGCGCCCGCCCAGATCGTGCCCAAGAGCAAGTTGGCCAATGAATTCGTCATCGAAGCGCTGGTGCGCAAATACCAGCAACACCTGCCGGTGTATCGGCAATGCGCCGCGCTGGCAGAGGACTACGGCCTGGAACTGAGCCGCAAGACGGTGACCGACGCGATTCTGGCAGCGGGCGATATGCTGCGCAGCGTGTTGGGGGCGCAAAAGTTGGAATTGCTGGCCGGGGGTTATATTCAAGCCGACGAAACCACGATCCCCTGTCAGACTGGAGAGAAAACCGGCCGGAACCACCCGGCTTATATGTGGGAGTACAGCCGGCCGGGCGGGGTGGTGGTTTTTGACTTTCAGCTCGGCCGGGGGCGGGCCGCTCGCCTTTCTGAAGGGTTTTAAGGGCAAGCTCCAATGCGACGGTTACGACGCGTACGCGAAATTGGGGGAGGGCATTGTGTATGTGGGATTTATGGCCCATGCGCGGCGGGGCTTTGTCGAGGCGGCGCGGGTGGCCCCGCGCGATCCGGTGCCACCAGAGATCCTCCAACGGTTTGGCCAATTGTATGCGGTGGAAAAAGAGGCGCGGGCAGGCCGGATGGGGGTCGCGGCGCGGGGGGCGCTGCGCCAGGCCCAAAGCGTGCCGATCCTGGCCGAACTCAAAGGCCGTTTGCTGGAAATCCGGCAGCAAATCCTGCCGGGGGGCAAATTGGCCCAGGCCTGTGAGTATACGTTGGGGCAGTGGAGCCGGCTGGAAGAATACCTGAAGGACGGCTTGGTGGAGATTGACAACAACTGGTGCGAGGGGGCCATTCGCCCCTTGGCGCTGGGGCGCAAGAACTGGCTGCACATAGGCAGTCCCGAGGCGGGTCCCAAAATTGCAGCCATCGCGTCGATCGTGGAAACTTGCCGGCGGCTGGCCATCAACCTCCGGGCCTACCTGGGGGACGTGCTGCCCAAACTGGGCCAGTGGCCGATCCACCGGGTGGGGGAACTGACCCCCACCGCTTGGAAAGCGGCCCAAGCCAAAAAATCCTGACATCCACTGAATTTAACAGCTTCGGGGCTTCCGGCCTAGCCCTACCTTCGCATTCTGAATAGTCGGACTTCGCATAAATACGGGTTTTT
>CAYPCQ010000091.1:0-36984 GCA_964409245.1 uncultured Verrucomicrobiota bacterium | reverse complement strand
TGAATCCTTAAGGGAGCGGGTAACGGACGATTTGGCTAAAATCAAAAATGATAAGAAGTTAGTGCGTTCTTTTTTTGGGGCTGAAAGTGTGTCTTATGCTATTTACTGATCAGTAATGACCCTTTTCCCTTTTAGTTTGGCTGAATTGAGCCAATACCGGCGCCATTATGATGTATTTGAGTTGTTGATCCAGGGGGCCTTCCCGCGCCTGCACGAGCATCAACTTCAACCTGAGCGTTTTTTCAACGGCTACGTGCAAACCTATCTTGAAAGAGATGTTCGCTCTTTGATCGATTTAAAGGATTTGCATAGTTTTCAACGGTTTTTAGGCCTGCTGGCTGGCCGGGTGGGGCAATTGGTTAATTATGCCAGCCTGGCCAATGACACCGGAGTTTCCCCAACCACCATAAAAGCCTGGATCAGCGTCTTGACCGCTTCGTTCGTTATTTTCGAGCTGCCACCCTATTTCGAGAACATCGGGAAGCGGCTGATTAAAGCGCCGAAAATTTATTTTTTCGATACTGGCCTGGCCGCCAGCCTCGCTGGCATCCACACGGCTGAACAATGCGTTCGAGATCCCATGCGCGGCGGCCTCTACGAAAACCTGGTCATCCTGGAAATCATGAAGCATTACCACCATCGAGGCCGGCGGCCGGATTTGTTTTTCTACCGCGACTCGCATGGGAATGAAGTGGATTTAGTGATCAAGCAAGGCCGGTCGCTGATGCCCATCGAAATAAAATCGGCCGCAACTTTTTCCGATCGTTTCATCGATGGCATCGCAAAATTCCGCGCGGTTTTTGGCCCAAGGTCCATGCCCGGCACCGTCGTTTATAGCAATCTTTTTTCCGCCTTTTTTCCTCCGTTTCCTTTCCTATGGTATTCCGGCCTTTGCCCCCAACTCTGAGGTTTGATGGGAAAGCCGGATTTCGGCTGTTTCGGCTTATTCTTGAAGGGAAGGGCGGCCCGGACTAGGCTGGCCTGCGATGAAGAATTCGAGACACAGCCAATTTGGATTCAGTTTGCTGGGGATGGCGGCGCTGCTGGCCTATGTGCTGGCCTGCCGGCCGGCTTTCAGCCCGGACGGCTCCAAGGTGCTGATCCCCGTGGCGAATGAGACCAACCAGGACATGGCCTTGGTGCTGTATGACCGCGGGTCGGGCAAAAGCGAGGTCGTCTTCACCGCCCACAAGGCAGAGGAGCAGTTCCCGCCCGTTTCCGCCACCTGGCTGCCGGACGGCAAGCGGGCGGCGGTGATCTGCGGGCACCCGGGCAACCCGGGATCAGTCCATGTCCTTACCCTGCCGCTGGGCGCCAGCCAGCCGGTCCGGATGTTTGATTTGGATTTGGGGGAGGAATCCGAAAGCACGGTGTTCCTACCGCCGGTCACCAGCGGCTCCTACCTGTTCCTGGCGCAGAAGTCGATCCACCGGATCAACCTCCAAACGGGCGAAATGAAAACCAGCGAAGTATTTGCGGCCGAGGAGGATGGCACCATCATGCTGACGGGCCAGGGGAACCAGATTTTTTACGTGGGCGGCCAGCCCGCCAGGGAAGACCAGACGGCGGATTTCACCTTCGGCCGGCTGGATCCGGAGAGCCTGAAGCTGGCGCCGATCGCCAAACTGCCGGCTGCGGAGTTTGGGGATTTATCGCCGTATTTCGCGGTCACGCCCGATGGCGCCCAGGCGGTTTTCCCCAGCTCCAGGCAGCGGCAGCTGGCCATCCTGAAAAACAAGGCCCTTGCTAAAAAAATCCAGCTCCAGGGCCGTTTTGAAAAAGGCTTGCTGGGCAACGTGGTTTGGTCCGCCGGCGCCAAAACGATCTTCGCCGCCTTTTCTTTGAAAACCGGCGACAGCGATCTGCTGAATGTGGGCATCCTCGAAGTGGCGGTGGAGACCGGGGATATGAAATTCTACCCGCTATTCCACGCCGCCGAGGACGGCCTGGAATTCCTCCACCAGGTAGCCATCTCGCCGGATGGCCGCTACGTGGCCGCCTCCTCGGCGCTCCTGGAGAAGATCAAACCGGAAATCCGCGCCCTGTATCTGCTCGACACGGCCAACCCGGACCGGAAATACACCCGGATTCCTTTGATCCTGCCCCGGTATTAAGCTGTGTTCTGCAATTGGATCAGTCGTGCTGGCTGGAACTTTTTGCGCAAGTCAGCGCCATTCGCCCCTCACGGAGGTGTTAAAGATATGCCCGCGGCCCATTCCTCATCTTGCGCATATATCTGCGGCGAAATTACTTACATCAAATATTACGGAACACGGCCCAGCCTTTTTCCGGCAATCGGCCTGGTCGCGCATTCCCGGGAAAAAAACCTTGAGCGGCTCTGGTTGTTGAGGCACTTTATGTGAGCCTATGCCCGGCGGGTGATTCTGTGGTAGGTTGGCAGATTGCCGCCGGATGGGAATTCGGGATGAAGCTTTTTATAATCAATATATTGTTCTGGGCCAGTTCCTTTGCGGGATGGGCTGCGGAAGCGCATGGTAAAGGTGAAGCCCACGGGTTGCCGCCCGGGGCGGTGGATATCGGCCATTTGGGGCCGCTGCCCATCACCAATTCCATGCTGGTGACCTGGATTGTGGCGCTGTTCCTGATCCTCTTTGCCCGGTTCGCCACGCGCCAGATGGCGGCGGTGCCCTCCGGGGCGCAGAATTTCTGGGAATGGCTGGTGGAGCTGCTTTACGAATTCCTGGAAGGGATCATCGGCGCGGAACTGGTCAAAAAAACCTTCTGGTTCTTCGCCACCATCTTTATTTTCATCCTGTTCACCAACTGGTTCGGGCTGATCCCCTCGGTGGGGACCGTGGGCTGGGGAACGGCGGTGGATGGGCATTTCAAAATCCAGGATCCGCTTTTCCGGGGAGCCAATGCCGATCTGAACATGACCCTGGCCATGGCTTTGATCTTTTTCGCCTGCTGGCTGGTCTGGGCATTGCAAGCCAACGGGCCCAAAGGGTTTATCCTGCACCTTTTCGGCCCCAAGGGCGACACCACCGGACTGCTGAAAATACTGATGATTTTTGTCTTCATCATGGTCGGCGTCCTGGAGGTCATCTCCATCCTGTTCCGCCCGGTTTCGCTCAGCTTTCGTTTGTATGGCAATATTTTCGCGGGTGAGAACATGCTCGAGACCATGATCGGCCTGGCGCCGGGAGTGGCGAGCTGGATCATCCCCCTGCCGTTTTATTTCCTGGAAGTGATCGTGGGCCTGGTGCAGGCGCTGGTGTTCACGCTCCTGACGTCCGTGTTCACCCTGCTGATTTGCCAGCACGAGGAAGGCCACGAAGGAACCCATCACTAAGACGAAGAATTTCGGCGGCCGGATCGTGACGAGCTTGCGAGGGCCGCTGAACCCAGCAAACCAAAAGGAAAAAGTATGTTACCTATATTAGCGGAAATGACCGGTAATCTGCACATTGCGGCGGCCTGCGCGGGCGCGGCCATCGGGGTGGGCATGATCGGCATGCGGGCCGCCGAAGCGGTGGGCCGCAATCCGGGCGCTTCCACGAAGATCCTGGTGCAGGCCATCCTCAGCACCGCCTTCGCGGAAGGCATTGTGTTCTTCGCCATCTTTTTGGCGGGGAAGTAAACCGTTGTCGGGCGCGGAGCGGCCATCCGTTTCCGCGCCCCCTTTTCAGCCGTTAACGAGCAACTGCCCAGACCATGAATATGCTTTTGTTGGAAGCCGCCGGCGGCGGGGCCGCGGAAATGATCCACAACACGGCCCGGACCTTCGGGGTCGATGCCCCCCACTTGGTGGCCCAGATGGCCAGCTTCGCCATCGTGGCTTTCCTGCTGCACCGGTTCGCCTACCGGCCCATCCTGCAGGTGTTGGAGGACCGCAAGCTGCGCATCGCCGAAAGCCTGGCCAACGCCGAGAAAATCAAGGTTGAGCTGGCCCAGGCCGAGGCTTCCCGCCAGGAAATCATGCAGCGGGCCGGCGCCCAGGCGAACCAGCTGATCGCCGAGGCCCGGGCGGCCGCCGCCCAGGTGCAGGAAGCCGAGACCCGCAAGGCCATCGCCGCCGCCGAACAGATCATCGCCAAGGCGCGCGAGGCCGCCATCCAGGACCACGGCCGCATGCTGGCCGAGCTGAAGCAGGAGATTGGCCGCCTGGTGGTGGAAACCACCGCCAAGGTCTCCGGCAAGATTTTAACGGCCGAGGATCAGCAGCGCCTGATCCAGGAAACCACCCGGGAGCTGGCCGCCTGATCCGGCCCCGGCTGACACAGCTTAAAACGCCATGAAAATTTCCAAGCTGACCCGGCGCTCGGCCAAGGGCCTTTTCCGTTCCTGCCTGGCCAATGGCGCGCTGGATGAGGCGCGCGTGCGCCAGGCCGTCACCGCCGTCATCGCCCAAAAACCGCGGCACTACCTGGCCATCCTGGAGTATTTCCAGCGTCTGGTCCGGTGGGACATTCAGCGCCGCTCCGTGCGGGTGGACGCCGCCGTCCTGCCCCAGCCCGGCCTGCAGCGGGATATGGAGCAAAACCTCAGCCGGCGCTACGGGACCGGCCTGCAGTTTTTTTACCAGCAGAATTCCGCCCTGATCGGCGGCCTCCGGATCCAGGTGGGCAGCGATGTCTTCGATGGCAGCATCCGCGCCCGGCTGACCGCCCTGCAACAACGTTTTTAAACCATGAGCACCTTATTGCAAGATATCGAAAGCCAGATCTCCGGAGTCAAAACTTCGGTCACCAAGCAAAACGTCGGCGTCGTGCGTGAAATCGGCGATGGCGTGGCCAAAATCGAGGGCCTCAGCGACGTCATGATGAACGAGATGATCGATTTCGGCCACGGCACCATGGGCCTGGCCTTGAACCTCGAGGAAACCGAGGTCGGCGCCATCGTCATGGGCGATTACCTCCACATCAAGGAGGGCCAGGAAGTCCGGACCACCGGCCGCCTGCTCCAGGTGCCCGTGGGCAAAGGCTTGCTCGGCCGGGTGGTGAGCGTGCTGGGCGATCCGCTGGATGGCAAAGGCCCCATCGCCGGCTCGGGCTTTTACCCGGTGGAGAAAATCGCCCCCGGCATCATCAAGCGCCGCTCCGTCAGCCAGCCCGTGCAGACCGGCATTATGGCAGTGGACGCCATGATCCCCATCGGCCGCGGCCAGCGCGAGCTGATCATCGGCGACCGCTCCACCGGCAAAACCACCATCTGCCTGGATACCATCATCAACCAGGCCCGGATCAACCGCGCGGCCGAAGCCGCCGGCGACAAGGAATACCGGCCCCTGTTTTGCATCTACGTCGCCATCGGCCTCAAGCAGTCGAACCTGGCCCGGGTCATCAAGGTGCTGGAGGAACAGGGGGCCATGCCCTACTGCATCATTGTGGCCGCCTGCGCCTCGGATTCCGCCACCAGCCAGTATCTCGCCCCCTTCGCCGGCTGCGCCATGGGCGAATGGTTCATGGACAACGGGATGGATGCGCTGATCATTTACGACGATCTTTCCAAGCACGCCCAGGCTTACCGCCAGGTGTCCCTGATCTTGAAGCGGCCTTCCGGCCGCGAAGCCTATCCGGGCGATGTGTTCTACCTCCACAGCCGCCTCCTGGAGCGGGCCGCGCGCCTGAACGAAAAAAGCGGCAACGGCTCGCTGACCGCCCTGCCGATCATTGAGACGCAGATGGGCGACGTCTCCGCCTACATCCCCACCAACGTCATCTCCATCACGGACGGCCAGATCTTCCTGGAAACCGACCTGTTCTACCAGGGCATCCGCCCGGCCATCAACGTCGGCATTTCGGTCTCCCGCGTCGGTTCCGCCGCGCAGGTCAAGGCCATGAAACAGGTCGCCGGCCGCATCAAGCTGGAGCTGGCCCAGTTCCGCGAGCTGGCGGCTTTCGCCCAGTTCGGTTCGGATCTGGACGCCCAGACCCAGGCGAAGATCGAGCGTGGCAAGCGCATCGTGGAAATCTTCAAGCAGCCCCAATACAACCCGGTGCCGCTCGAAGTCCAGGCCGCCATCCTCTGGACCGTGCAGAACAGCCTGTTCGATGATGTGCCCGTGGAAAAGGTCAAAGATTGCCAGAATAAAATGACCGATTTCTTCACCAGCCGCAAGGCCCCGCTCATGACGCGCATCGCCAGGGAAAAAGCGATCAGCGAACCGCTGGCCGCCGATCTCAAGGCCGCCATCACGGAGTTCAAGGCCAGCTACAAATAACCGGCAGTTTTGCTTTCCCACCGGCTCCCGGGATTTCCGGAAGCCGGTTTTTTATTGCCCTGAAGCAACAAGGCTTACCCGTTCAGATACTGCTCCGGGAATTTCCACGGGGCGCGGTATTGCGGGATGGCCAGCCGGGCGGCTTCCGGATCGCCCACGATCCGCTCGGTGGCGGGATCGAAACGGATGGAGCGCCCCAGCTTCAGCGAGAGCAGGCTCAGGACGATCGGCACATCCACGCGGACGTGGTAAGCCGCGGCGCAGCTTGGCTGCTGGCGCGATTTCACGCAGTCCAGCCATTCACGCTCGTGGCCCGGCGAGGGCGGTATGGACTTCGGCGGCGCCGCCGGATCCTTGAGCAGATCGCCTTCCGGCATGATCTTGAACATGCCGTAATCGGCCTGCATGGTCCCGTTGCCCCCGTGGAAATAGATGCCCAGCCGGCGCTGCGGCTTGGGATCGCCGTGGAAGTCGAAGCCGTAGCTATTGGTCAGGGAAGACATCCACGTCATGGTCATTTTCGGGTATTGCCACAGGACTTCGTGGTGGTCATAAGCGTCGCCATCGTCCTGGACAAAGTAGCGGCCGCCGGCAGCGCTGGTGTTCAGCGGGAAGCCCAAGTCCAGCGCCCAGATGGGCAGGTCGATGATGTGGGGCGCCATGCCCGGGGTCCAGCCGCCGCTGAAATCCATCCAGGAGCAGTGGTTGTAGGCGTCGGACACGCAGATGGGGCTGAAGCGCGGCATCGGGGCCGGCCCCACCCACATCTCCCAGTCCAGTCCGTCCGTGGGCTTGGTTTGGGAGCTTCGGCCCACCCCCTTGACGGTCTGGTTCATGACGTTGAAGGTGCGCACGGCGCCGATGGGGCCGAGCTTGCCGGAGCGGATGAATTCCACCACGCGGCGGTAATTCTCGGTGGCGTGGATCTGGGTGCCCACCTGGCTCACGCGGTGGTGCTTCTTCACCGCGTTGCGCACCGCCAGGCTTTCCGCCAGGTGCAGGGTCATCGGCTTTTGCAGGTAGATGTCCTTGCCCGCCTCGCAGGCGGCGATGGCCTGCAGCGCGTGCCAGTGCGGCGGGGTGGCGATGATGACCGCGTCCAGATCCTTTTTCTGGAGCATCTCGCGGTAGTCGCTGTAGATCTTGCAAGTGTCCTTGAAGCTGTCGCCCACCGATTCCCGCCGCGCGTCCCATACGTCGCAGGCGGCGGTCACCACCACATCCTTTTGGCTGGCGCAGGCAGCCAGGTTTGCGCGGCCCATGCCGCCGCAGCCGATGATCCCCAGGTGGATGCGGCTGTTGGGGGCGGTTTTCGGGCCGGATGGCTCCGGCTCCCCGGCTCGTGCCAGCGGACGAGCCGCGAAGCCGATGGCCGTAATGGTCGCCGCTTTTTCAATAAAACGGCGGCGGGACAGATCTTGGTTGTTGTTCATAGGGTTGTGTTTTTGGGGTATGGTTTGCGATCCGGTTACCGGCGGGGACCCACATAGGCGGACCAGCCATCAGCGGCGGCGGATTCCTCCGCCGTCCCGGGCTGGATCCACAGCCGGAATTGCAGCTTCAGGGTTTGGTCCCGCTTCAAAATGTATCGGGTGCGGGCGGCCGGGAAAGTGGGCTGGAACCAGTTGATGTCCGGGTATTTCACCCAGTCCCCGGGATAATCCGGGTTGGCTGGGTGCTGGAAAACCGTCAGGGCCGTGGCGCCGCCACTGCTGCCTTCAAACTGGCCCGAGAGGCTGGCCCAAGCCCGCCGCGGGGTGGTTCCCGCCGCATCCGTATGGAAGAGGATTTCCTGGTTTTTCACCGCCGCCAGGCGGATGTTCAAGCCGCCGTAATGTTCGGTCCCGCGCCGGGCGACCGATACGCCCTCTTTCAGGGCCGTGAATTCAAAGCAAAGATCCACCAGGCGTCCTTTGGGCCCCGCCCGCCAGGCCCGCAGCACGGCCCGTTCCCGGACGATGGCCTCCCGGTCCTCCCACAGCCACAGATTCTCCGCTTCGATGGTGGCGAAAAGCGGGCCACTCCGGCCGGCGCATTGGCCGGTGGGCCGCGCGAACACCCGCTGCAAAGCGTGCAGGTCGCCCCGCTCGGTCCCGTAATCCACCTCCGGCCAGGCCCAGTAGATGCCGCGATGGTGGGGATGGTCCAGCGACCAATCCTTGGTCAGGGCCTCGCCCTGCAATCCGCACAGCGGATGGATGTAATCCCCCCGCGCCCGCGCATATTTCACGTTGTCGGGATGGACTTTGGCCAGGATGGCGCCCGGCTCGTTGGTCTGGTAATTATACCCCAGGACCAGCCGGTCCCCCTCCATCAGGTCCCAGCGGCCGCTGGCGGGGTTGCGCTGCGCGGTCATCCGGGCCAGCCCCTCCGCCGGGCGGTCCGCCAGCTCCAGGCGATCCACCCCCGCCCCCCCCTCCGGCACAAACCACCACAAAGATCCTTGCGCCGCTCCCGGGCGGGCCGGTTCAAATTGCGCCGGGATCGGTTTGGCGGCCTCCGGATTGCCTCCCGGCGGGTGAACCAGGAACAATTGCCGGCCACCGGACAAAAATCCAGTTTGACCGGACAAATCCACCTCGCGGCTCAACGGAGCGCCGCTCCGGCTGGCAAACCCGTCTGGATCACCCGCTGGAATCCCGGTCAGGGCGGCGTGGCTCAAGCAGGAACTGGCGAACAGGCACACAATGATTTTCATATGGTCTCCGCCATTATTCACTCCTCCCGCGCGGAACACAACCCCGGAAAATGCAATTGACCCTCTCCGCGCTGGAGGAGCGGGCCGCGAGGGTGAGGAGGAACGCTGAGGGCTATGGGGCGCCCCCTCACCTTAACCCCAATGCTGTTTAGGGATTGAGGTTAGGCCGAGCGGCCGGGAAGGTGGAGGAAGGGCCAAAGCGGCGCAGCGCCACACCCACTCCAAAAGCTGGCGCACCCTCCAAGGCCCGGCGCGCATCCGGCGCGTTCTGGTTTCCGCCAGGTTTTGGAGTGCGGGGCCGGTGTTTACGCAAAGGTTTTCATTTTCGGCCCGGTATGGGATCATGGGCGGCAATATATGAAAACGTCGATATTGATACTGGCTTTGAGCATCGAGGCTGGCGCTTGGGGCTCGGAACCCAGCCCGGTGCCAATGTCCCCTCCCCTGCCTGCGGCATCCGAAATCCTGGCACGGCACCTCCAGCTTATCGGCGGAAAGGAGGCGGTGGGAAAGGTGGCCAGCTACGAGTTCAAAGCGGTGGGCCGGGAAAAAGAGCTGGAGTTTGGCCTCCATATCCTGCTGAAACGGCCCAACCGGCTGCGCCTGGAATGTTCCCTGCCCAACGGCCTGAAAATCCAGTCCGGTTACGACGGCACGAATGCGTGGCGAGCGGATTCCAGTGGCATTCACGATTTGGATCCCAAACGCAATGACCAGGATTTTGGCGAGCTGATCCGCTGCCTGGACCGCCAGACGGAGCTGGCCTGGGAACGGAATATGGCCCAAGCCCACGTGGCCAAAGCCTCGCGGGACAACCGGGAGATCTATAGCTTGCGGGCCGCTGCCCAAACCGGCCAGCCCATCACCATGGAGTTTGACGTGAAATCCGGCCTGCTGGTCCATACGGGCCACTCTTCCCTGGAGGATTACCGGGCCGTGGAAGGGATCCAAGTTCCCTATGCCATACGCAACGACCAGGATCAAACCGCCATCCGCATTCAAGCCGTGTCTTTGAATGTGGCCATGAATGATTCCGAATTCACGAAGCCGGCGAAGGTTCCGGCGGAAAACCGGGCCATGGTTGAATACCGGGATTTGCCTGGCAAATCCAACGCGCTTGAAATTGTGCGGCAGCCTCCCCCGGCGCGGATCAGGCGGGGAAAACTCGCGGCGTTGCCGGTTTACGATCCCAATACCGGGCGGCCTTTTCAAGTCGATGTGCGCGGTGCGGATCTCACCGGTTTGGTGCTCACCAACCGGCTGGCTGACCTTTTGCGCGCCGATTTCGATCAAAACACCCAATGGCCGGCTCTATTACCGGCGGGATTCGACCATCAAAAAATCATGGATCGGGGGAAAAATCCCGGGCTGAAAGTACGCGAACTGCATCGCCGGGGCATTACCGGCAAAGGGGTAGGCCTGGCCATTATCGACCAAAACCTGCTGGTGGACCACGTGGAATATAAAGATCACCTTAAATTATATGAGGAAATGCATGTATCTACACAGGATGCAAGCGCCCAAATGCATGGCCCGGCGGTGGCCTCCATCGCCGTGGGCAAGAGCTGCGGGGTGGCTCCCGAAGCGGATTTGTACTATATCTCCGTGCTTAACGGGGAAATGCAAAATGGCCGGTTCGAATGGGATTTCACCCACCTGGCCCGCGCCGTGAACCGGATTTTGGATCTCAATGCGTCGTTGGCGGGCAACCCAATACGGGTGATTTCGATTTCCGTCGGCTGGAGCCCGGATCAGAAAGGGGGCAAGGAAATCACGGCGGCGGTGAATCGGGCAAAAAAAGAGGGGGTTTTCGTGATTTCCACCAGCCTGGAGACGACTCATAAATTAGCCTTCCATGGCCTGGGCCGGGAACCGATGGATGATCCGGATAAATTCACCTCCTACGGTCCCGGTTCCTGGTGGGCCAGAATGTTCCTTTCCAAAGTGCGCCGTTTCCCTCCGGGACAGCGGCTGCTGGTCCCGATGGATTCGCGGGCTGCCGCCAGCCCCACCGGCGCCCAGGATTATGTGTTTTACGCGGATGGCGGCTGGAGCTGGTCCGTTCCCTACCTGGCGGGTTTATATGCCCTGGCTTGCCAGGAAAAACCGGATATTACTCCCAGCCAATTCTGGGCGGCAGCTTTGGAAACCGGAAAGATCATTACTTTCACGCATATGCGTGAAAAAATCGCTCTGGGAACGGTGGCGAATCCAGTCGAGTTAATGGAAAGCCTGCGGAAAAAGAAATAGCGCCTATTATCATAGCAACAGGTGGCCCCAATAAGGAGGGGAATTCGTTCCCAAACACACCACCACCGCCAAGCCAATAAAAGTAGAGAAAAACGGGCTCAGGACACCCATCCTGAGCCCTACGGAGGATTTTCGGATGCTCAAAAATTAATTGAGCACTGAGCTATAAGCACCTTCCATGCCGGGGGGGGGTGAAACTATTCATTCCTCACCCGTATTTCACCGATTTTGAGCGTGCGGTGGCGATTTTGGATTAGGCTTGAGAAAGGCGCGGTTTTCAGGTGAGGATTACTTCCATGAAGAGCGGATATCACTTGGAAACGGACGAATTTCGCCGGTTGGGCCATCAATTGATCGACTGGATTGCGGATTATCAGCAAAAGGTGGAATCCCTGCCGGTGCTATCCCAGGTAAAACCGGGCCAAGTGCGGTCTTTGCTGCCCGCAGCTGCGCCGGAGCAGGGAGAATCCTGGGAGCGCATTATGGCGGATGTCAACCGCATCATCATGCCGGGGATCACGCATTGGCAATCGCCCAACTTTTTCGCCTATTTCCCAGCCAACAGCTCCGGCCCCGCCGTGTTGGGTGAGTTGCTTTCAGCCGGCTTGGGGGTGCAGGGCATGCTCTGGACCACGAGCCCCGCCTGCACTGAACTGGAAACCCACATCATGGACTGGCTGGTGGATATGCTGGGGTTGCCCGCTCATTTCAAATCCAGCCAGTCGGGTGGGGGAGTCATCCAAGACTCGGCCTCCAGTGCCGCCCTGTGCGCGCTGCTGGCCGGCCGTGAACGGGCCACCCAGTTTAGCGGAAACCAAAAAGGCCTGCGAGCGCCATTAACCGTCTATGCCTCAAGCCAGACCCACTCGTCCATCGAAAAAGGGGTGAAAATCGCCGGCTTGGGGAAGGAGAACCTGCGTTTGATTCCCGTGGATGACCGGTTTGCCATGCGGCCGGACCTCCTGGCGGCGCAAATCGCCCGCGATCGCAAGGAGGGATTCCTCCCCTGCTTTGTCTGCGCCACGGTGGGCACCACTTCCTCCAACGCCATCGATCCCCTGCCCGCCATCGGCTCCATCTGCCGCCAGGAAGGCGTGTGGCTGCATGTGGACGCGGCGATGGCGGGAGCGGCCGCGGTCTGCCCGGAATTCCGGAATCTGCAGGAAGGCCTGGAGGTGGCCGACAGCTATTGTTTTAATCCACACAAGTGGCTCTTCACGAATTTCGACTGCGATTGCTTCTTTGTGCGCGACCGGGCCGCCTTGATCCAAACCTTGAGCATCCTGCCCGAATACCTGCGCAACCAGGCCACCGAATCCGGGGCGGTGATTGATTACCGCGACTGGCAGATCCCCCTGGGGCGACGATTCCGCTCGTTAAAGCTTTGGTTCGTGCTGCGCCACTACGGTGTGGAGGGCCTCCGTTTCCATGTCCGCCAGCATGTGGGTCTGGCCCGCCAATTCGCGGATTGGGTGGCTGCCTCGGAGCATTTTGAACTGGCGGCCCCGCGGCCGCTCAACCTCGTCTGCTTCCGCCACAAAGGGGGGGACGAAATCAACCGGCGCATCCAGGAACGGCTGAACCAAAGCGGCGCGCTATTCCTATCCCATACCGTTCTAAACGGCCGGCACACCCTGCGCCTGTGCGCCGGCCAAACCCACACCGCGCTGAACCATGTTCAAAAAGCCTGGGAACTCATCCAGGAAGCGGCCCAAGACTGATCCGGTGGCGGGCCTTTCGGGGTACACTGGCACAGGCCAGCCAAGCAGCAGGACCGGGCGCCGCTGATCGAAACCGGAAAGCCAGCCGGGCAGCTGCGGCTCCCGGATGGTTTGGGGGCCGGCCAAATGACCGGCAAGGTTGCCACCGGGGGGACTAAGGCCGGGAGGCATTTTTCCCTTTTCACGGGCGCGGTTCATTTCACCCGGCCGCGCCGTTCCAGCGGCGGCAGCGCCGGGAAGGGGGCGTGGGGCTCGGTTTGATACCAGTAGGCCACCGAGGCGATGTCATCGTTGAGCAATTTGTATTTGCCGTCCGTGCCCCAGCCCAGCGCCTGGATGGTGACCTTCAGGTCGCGATCGAAACTGACCGGGTCCAGGATATGCCAGCGGTAGAGGCTCCAGTAGCTGGGCGGTTCGCGGTCGGCATTGGCGGGCAGCGTGGTGCCGGCGTAGGCGGTGGTGTAAGGCTCCTGGAAGCCGTAGCTGCCGCAGAAATAATCCTCCGTGCCCGTGCCGCAAATGGTCGGGAACCGGCCATCCCCGTCCATGAAGAACTTGATTTCACCTTCACCGAACCAGCCTTTGGACCGCTGCGTCCAGGCCAGGAACGTGCCCGCGTAACGCCCCTGGCCGCGCACGCCGTCCAGGATCACATAAGGATTCTTTTCGGTGGTGCCGGCCCGGCGCCATTGGGCGTGCAGATAACCGGCCGCGCGGGGAACCGGGGCCTGGGCATAGGTGATCTGGAAAGCGAGCAGCTCCAGGTCTTTCGCGCTTTCGTTCGAGAAGGTGATCCGGGCATGGCGCCGGAAGGGCATGGGCCAATAGCAGTTGAGCGCGTTGGCGGGGTTGACCACCACCGCCTGGGAGTTGACCCGGGCGAACATCTCGTGGCCCACGGCGAAGAAATCGGGCGCGGGCACCTCGATGGATGGGGCGCTCTCGCCGTCCCAATAAAAGCGCAGGATGTTGGCCCGGCTCAAGCCTTCCACCAGCCAGATGTGCTGGATGGTCCCGGGGCCGTCCACATCCATCAGCGTGACCGTCTCGCCCGCGTTGACCCGCAGGAACGGCCGCACTTTCCAGCCCTGCCCGAGGTTGTCCGCCGCCCGCGCGCTGGCGGCCGGTTTGGGCTCTCCCGGTTGCGGGATGGCCAGGCCGCCCTGCCCCACCGCGCCGGTGGGATTCTCCGCCGAGATGGAGCGGGTCCGGGCTGAGGTCAGCAGCGGGAGATTGCCGATGCCCGCGCCCAGGCACGCGGGCGCGCTGGCGGAGCTTTCCGTAGTGGGGGTGGTTTGGCAGCCGGCCAAGCCGATGACGAGCAAGGCTGAGAGCAGATTCCGAGGCATAGGTTTTTTCCTTTCTGGTTGATTATTTTTTACTCAAAAGAACGGCGGACCTTGCTGGCTGCAGGGACACGGCCCAGGCATGGAAGAGCACCTCCCCTGCCCCGCGATCCCCAATTTACCGGCGGCCTTTCACCTGCAATTGGCGGATGGCGCAGGCGCCTGCGGGGCCCGGGGTGGAAAAGTCCTCGTTGGCGCCGCCGGGGCTCATTTTACCCACCCGCACGGCCACCGGCTCGCCGGGAAACTCACCGCGCGGCAGGCGGGCGATTTCCTGCCAGAAACCGCCTTCCGGCTGGACGCCCAGAACGATCTCTTTTGCATCCAATCCGACCATTAGCTGACAGCGGCCGCCCGCATCCGCCCACCCCTCCAGGAATTGGCGCCGCCCATCATCCACCCCGAACCGCCCCTCCACGCGCTGGTTTATCCGCAAGGTTTTGCCACCCGGCCACACCAGCGCCACCCCTGGCCCCCAGGAAGCGCCCTGGTCGGTGCGCATCTCCACGGTGCAGGCGACCAGCGCCGTGCCCGGCGCCAGGGCGTGCTCGGCATAAACGGCCGAATTGGCGGCGGCCTGGATGGTCAATTCACCTGGGGCGGGAGCCAGCCGCGTGCCATCCCGTTGCGAAGCGAATGTGCCCCAGCCCGGCGGCCATTTACCGCCGGCAAAGTCCTCCTCCAGCAACAGGGGGCCGCCGGCGGACAGGCCCGGGGGCGCATTGCTGTTCCCGGCAGCCGGATGCGATTGTTCATCCACCAGCAACAGCCAGCCACGCCCGGGCGCCACGGGGATTTCCCCGCCGGCCCGGAAGCGGGCTTCAGGTTGAAAGCCCCGGATGGCCGGGGCGTATAAGCCGAGCCGGGCCGGATCGAGGCCCAGCGCCGCCGCGTCCAGCGCCAGCCGGATGCGGACCGCATTGGTGGCCCAGCTGGCGATGGACACCAGCGTTTGCCCCCGTTTCACATAAGCCGTGGCGGGCACATCCGCCCGGCCGGTTTGGGCCGGGCACTCGGGATCCCAAAAACCACGCATCCGTGCCTCGCGGATGCCAAACTCGTCCCATAGCTGCCAGAGGGAGCGGGGATCGCCGCCCCAGCCCAGGCGGCTGCTCATGCCGAAGAGCATCCCGCGCCAGGGATTGCCCCCGCCCTGGAGCATCTCCCCAAACAAGCCGTAGGGAATGCCGGCCATCTCCACCAGCCAGTAATCGGGCGGCTCGTTGTAATCGAACCCCTCCCCGAACCACAGGCTGTCCACGTAGGGGAAAAGCTCGAGGTATTGGTTGGCGCAATTGTTCAAGCCGTATTCGGGGTGGTAGTTGTTGCCGCTGTGGAAATCGATCAGGCACCCGGCGCGGCTCCGTTGCATGACCTTCCGCACCCGTTTCATGATCTCCCGGTCGTAGCCCACCCCGTCCAGGTAAAGCCCGTCGATGCCCACGTTGCGGAGGAGCCAGCTCAGCCCTTCGAGGTAATAATTGTGCCAGCGCGAGAGGCCGGTGGTGGCGATCGCCGCGTCGATGCGGCCGTTGCCCAGGGGCGTGTGCCAGGCCGGGGTGTAGCCGTCCACCACGTGTTCGCACAGCCAGGAATCGCCCGTCTTGGGCAGCGCCTGGCCCGGCTGGCCGGGCTGGAAATGATCCGCGAGATGGAAGCCCGGGCCATCCGAAAACACCTCGCTGCCCAGGCTGCGCAGCGCCCAGAATTCAGCGGTGAAATCGCTCAGCTCGCGGATGGTGTAATAAAGCTTCACCTTCATCTGCCGGGCGTGCGCCTCGCGGGCATAGGCCGCCAGCCGGTCCGTGGTCAGGAACGGGTAATTGATGAAAGGATTCAAGGGGTCACCCTGGTGCAGGTTGATGATCGACGGCCCCGTGCCGGCGATCCCGGCGATGGGGCTGGCCTTTTCCTGGTGGAAGTAGCGCCAGCCCCAGTGATCCCGGTCCAGCATCTTCACCGGGGTGATGAGCAGGCCGAAATTGAAATGCAGCACCTCGCCCGCGGCGAGCTGGCGCGGCCCGGCATAGGCCCGGATCACCACGCGGTCCCCTTCCTCGTCCACGTTGCAGCCGCCCAGGCCATCCCGGCTCCAGTCCCGGTAGGGGCCGGATTCCTTGAGGTTGGCCAGATCCCAGCGGTCCTCCACGTGCTTGAGCTTGCAGCTCAGGCCCGCATTGATGTCCCCGATCCATAGCTGGTTGTTCGCCCGGGCGGCATCCCACTGCCACCTCCAGGAAGCCGGGCGATACCCGCCTTTGCGGCCCATGCCCATCATGTAAACCGCCGGCTCCCGCCGCAGCGGGATCACCAGGCGGATATCCGTAAGGCTGGCCGCCTCGCCCGCCCGCACCGCCAGTTGGTAATTCACATAGCCATCGCATTCGAGCCTGGCCCGGCACTCCACCCGCAGCGGACCCGCGGTGGATTCCGCCTCCCACGCCACCACCCCGCCACCGGGCTGCCGGATCCGGAAACCGGTTCCCCGCTGCTCCAGCGGCCCGGAGGCAGTATCGAGGATAAGTTCCATGGGCGCGGCCAGCAGTTCCCGCTCCGGGGCATCCACTGCATCGACATTGCGCGAGAACGTGCTGACGATGCTTTCCGGCAGGCCCTGGCCGCCGAAACGGAGCTTGCGGCCCAGCACCGACACCGTCCGCTCCCGCACAGCCACCGGGGTGTATGGAGGGAACACTTCGTCATCCAAACCGATGGTGGAATCCAGCCAGCGCAGCCGCGATTGCCGCTGCGGATCGCCATCTCCCGCGTCGGCCATCCGCTCCGCGCTCACAGTGAGCCGCAGCCCCACGGTTTGCGGGGCGATCCCTTTGGCGGCGATGGTCAGCGCACCCTGGTAGATTTGGGCCGGAGCTTCCGCGGGGACGTCGATGCCGAACCAAAGCGCCTGGATTTTTCCCCGGGGCACGTTCACTGTTTTGCGGATTGGCCGGCCCAGCCAGTTGGTGCCCGCCAGGTTGAAACAGCGCATGGCCGCCGCCGGAATCTGCGCCCCGCCTTCCCCAGCCAGGCTGGTCCAGGTGGCGGTGACCTCCTCGAGGCTGGCGCCCACCGCATAAAGCCCCACCTGGAACGAGTGGAATTCGCCGCGCAGCGCAGCGCCGGAATATGGCCGGCCCGGGCCGGTCTCCACCCAGCGCAAGGGTGGCTCACGGGTCATCCGGATGGGATGGGTGCGGTCCTCGGGGAACAACAGGAACGGCTGCCGGCCATGCCGGCCGAGAAAGGCTTGCAGCTCCTCCGGGGTGGCGGTGGTTTCCATCGGATCGAAACGATGGAAATCGTTGATGGATTGGATCTCGAGCACGCGCGCCTCCGGCACCTCCGCCGGCCGGCCCTGCCGGATGCATTCCACCGCTGCGGCGCAAGCTTTGGACCAATCCGGATCCGCCGTGTTGGTGGGCGCCAGATACAAGGTGCTGGGGAAATACCATTCCCCGGCCGTCCGAAACGGCAGGTAATAGAGATAATACTCGCCGGGAGCCGTGGGCGGCTGGAAAAGCAAATCACCCGCCTCGCGCGCAAGGTTGACACGGATCACGTTGGCCACCCGCAGCCCGGTGGTGGCGTCCACCAGGATGGTGTCTTTGGCCTCGGGCTGTGCATCGCGCCGCCGCCATGGCACATGCGCCCATACCGCCTCCGCTTTTTGGGCCACTGACAGCCGGACCCGGATATTGCCCAAGCCATTCACCGGCCAGTCCCCAGTGCGGTGCGGGATGGCTGCCTCCCCGCCCTGGCCGGCCAGCAACCCAAGCCAAACCACTGCCAGCACAAAGAAAACCTCAGCTTTTCGTTTGCTCATAGGATTATGCGTTTTGCGCATCCTGAACCTGCCCCATTCAGGGGGGGAGATTCAAGGCAAAAGGCTGGTGGTGGGAGCAGGCGGCTAGGCCATGTCCAGGCGTTCAGTTTGATCGTGCTGGTTGGATCTTTTGGGGCAAGACATTCGTCACTCGCCACTTATCCCCGATCAGATCGGGACTCGCGGCGCACTTCTCGCCTGGCGCAACAAGCTGTGGCTCAGGAAAATTTTACGCACACGCATAGGATGGAGCGGCGGCTTTCCATCGGAACCTGCCTTTTGCCTGGCGTTGGATAGCAAAAAAACCGGACCGAAACCTTTTCAGGCCCGGCCCGGTCTTCGAAATAGGGACTCGAGTTATTCGAGATTAGTAGCGACCACGACCGCCGCCGCCACCGCCGCCGCCACCGTAGGGACGACGACCGCCACCGCCGCCGCCGCCGCCGCCACCGGAACGTTCTTCGCGCGGACGCGCAACGTTGACTGTGAGGGCTCGGCCGTCCATGGACTTGCCGTTCAACGCATCAATGGCCTTCTGGGCCTCTTCAGCGTTGCTCATGGTGACAAAACCGAAACCGCGCGAACGCGCAGTGGAACGATCCATCATCAGGTTGACTTCTGTCACCGTGCCGTGCGCGGCGAACGCATCCTGCAGATCGTTTTCGGTGGTGTTGAAGGATAAGTTTCCTACAAACAATTTATTGCTCATGTGATGTTTAACTGTCCTGACTAATTGCTTTTCCAGACTGCTCCCGGTCATCGGGTTTAAAATCATCACTGAACTGAGTTCACTTGAAGATTCGCCATATCCTGAAATGACAAACTATCGAACAGACGCTTTAATCTAACCATTTCCGGGACGATGGCAAACTTTTTTTAAAATATTTTTCAGTCACCCTCCCCGGCGACGAAACCGAAAGGGCCTGCACAACCAGCCAACCAACAAGAACTTGTGCATTTATCAGGGATTATCTCCAGCGGGCGGGCGGGTTGCTTCGGAGCGAGTCCGGATTTAGTGCACCTGCCTCGGCGATCAGGTTATTCACGAACCGGGTTGTAGTCTTGCGCCATCGGATCACCGGCGCTGGCTTGGTTTTCCTTTTACACGAGACCACCGTCATCAACTTCTTACTGATCTTAAAATGATCTGCAAGTGGCGGCTGATGAATGTCTTGCACAAAAAGGCCCTGCCAGCACGGCTGAGCCAATTGCATGGAAACGGCTGAACCGCCCCGTTGTCATTGGCGGCGCAGAGGACCGCTTTGCCCCACTGGGCAGGCGATTTTGGAGGGGATTTTCCGGTCCATGGGGCATTGGCCTCTGGCCCCTTGCCCAAGAGTATTTTTCGGTTTGACAGATTTTTGTGCCTGGGAGAGGGTGAGGCCCGTGGTTGATCGGCAAAACTCCTGCTCTTCAAGCTGCCAAAGGACTTCATATAGCAGCCCGGGTCCAATGCGCCCATTGGCCCGCGCCTTTACACTCATCGAGCTGTTGGTCGTGATTGCCATCATCGCCATATTAGCTTCCCTGCTGCTGCCGTCCCTGGCCAAAGCCAAGGGGCGGGCCTGGCGCATCCAGTGCCTGAGCAACCACAAGCAGCTGGCCATCACCTGGAATTTATACCAGGATGATAACAGCGGCCGGCTCCCATCGAATGTGCGTGGATTGCCTCCCTTGGGACAGGGGCTTAACTGGGTGTGGAGCACCGTCCATGGCGCTACTCCAGGCTTCATCGATCCCGATTCATTTACAAACCCCAAAAAAGCCGCTTTTGCCGCTTACTGGAAAACCCTGGAGGTATATCGATGCCCGGCGGAACGCACGATGTATAATGTGGGGGGGAAACGAATGCCCAAACTGCGCAGCTATTCCATGAACGACTACCTCAATGGCGGCGAGGAACAGTTCGCCCCATTGCCACCCGTCACCTTTTATAAACGCAATTCGGATTTCCGCCGCCCCGCCCAAGTGTTTGTGTTTATCGACGTGGAACCGGCGTCCATCTGCTATACGCCCTTCGAGATCCCGCTGAGTGACACCTCGGCTTTTTTCAGCCTGCCCGGATCCTTGCACGATCGCAAAACCGGCGTTCTCTCCTTTGGAGATGGGCACGCCGAAGCCCATCAATGGAAGAAACCGATATTACGGCCCACGGGGAGTCCCCACCCCAATCCCGGTGATCGGGCTGACGTTAATTACGTGCGCTCCCGTGCCCACCATCTCTTGCTCCAGTAACCGGGACGGCTTTTTCACAAATTTAGGAGTTGGATCGATCTCGAACTGTCCGAAATTCACGGCGGCGTATTCATGCAGCTTGACGGTAGTAGTAGTGGAGTCTGCCGCCCACGCGCACTCGGCAGTGAACATCCCCTGCGCTTGAAAAGGCTTCAAGTTCAGGGCGGATGACCTTGCACTCAAGGGATTGATGACGGCGTTCGGGGTGATAATGAACTAAGAACTCCCCGATCGCCCGGCGTAATGATCCTTCGCCAACCTGGATCATCCGATCCAAACACCCTCCTTAATGGGGCGAACATTCCTCTCTGCAAAAACATTCAAGTTGGGGAACGGACTGGCAGCCGGACGCTCTCCATCCCAACGCTCGTGAGGACCATCGAAAAATCAGACGTGAACAAGCTCGAGCGGTCATGAATTAAACAGCGGCGGCCCGCCAGAAAACCGTCCACCCCGTCGGTTGGGTAACGCGCCATCTGTTTCATCCACTCCCTGCACGGTTCAGGAAGGGTCCAGACGATCTGCACCTCCCGGGTGGCCAACCGAATCACGAAAATTGCGTGGCAGAGCACCAAACCCATCGAAGTCCACACCTCCACCGAAAAGAAGACCGCCGCCGCGAGCACCGCAAAGTGGCTCCGCAAGAATTCCTTCCAGGTCATCTGTTTCTGGCGCTCCGGGGCGAAGTCCAGGCCAGCTTCCTTGAGCACCTTGGCAATCGCACTGCGCCCTGCTTCATGGTCCAGGTTGGCGAGCACACCTTGGAGGAGAGTGCAGCCGCAGATCCGGTTGTCCCTGGCCATTCTTAAAACCAGCTCCCCGGTCTCAGCGGCTGTGGCCGGCCGGCCGGGAGCACGGCGGCCACTGCCATCGTTCTTGGCTGCGATCAGGCAACGATTCCACTCCAGGAGCGTCTTCGGACTGACAATGGAGGCCAGGCGCCGCAGTCGATACCGTAGGATTTTCTGCGCTTTGGCGGCCAGGCGGCGCCGCTGATCATCAGTAAATCCTGGTTCCTTGTCCAACTGTGCCCTGAGGACTTTGACCTCCGCCGGGAGTTATTCGATGACGAGTAGCTGGTTGCGGCTGAGCCACCCGCCCAGGCAAACAAGCAAAAATTGCAGGCTGACTCTCGACTTGCGACACCCCGGACCACCGTTCAGGATGGCTGCCGTGAATATTCTGACAGTACGCGGTTAAATCCGCGCGGATCAGGTTTTCCCGGCCCAGGAACCGCCTGTTGACGAACTTTCAGCGGCCACCCCCAAAAGTGGCGGTTTGCCTGAGCTTACGCCAGCCTATGTCCGATCAGTCCATGGATTCCATTGGCGACCTTTTGGCAAACACGATAGAGGATCTGCAAGCGAATAATGTCCGGATTGACGACGAGCATGACACTTTGCTGGCAGAAAATATCCCGGCAGGCACCACCTGCAACGCCGCCTGGTGAATTCACAAGGCTGCGGCACACATCCGTTGGCATTCTGAAACCGAAGGCAAGCTCACCCTGGCGAGAACCTCCCCCCAAACGACTGCTTGCCAGCCACCCCCCTCACCGTTATTGAACAGAATTTGCTTCTGAAGCGCGCCCGATCATTCCTGCGTCATGCGAGTGAAGGTTATTTTCTGGTGCGCCCCAAAGAAATTATTGCACGCTTTTTGCCGGAATATTTACTGAGCAACAGCGACTCGGCACCTGGCCTGCCATGGGCCTTGGCTCCTACTTGCTGGCCCGGGTGTAAACATCATTCTGTACTAATGTGTCCTTGCCGTTTATCGTGGAAGAGGTGCTCTTAAATGCAACCGTGTTCCCATCATCTTTAAAGCTGATCGTTCCTGTTACCTCACACTTGCTGCCATCAGCGAGGTATCCTTTTCCGCTGAAGATCCACTCATTCCCCTCCTTCCAAATTTCGTTCTCTGAAGTGGAACCACCAGAATCGATCCCAAATTGCTTGATCTTTTTTGAGGATGGATCAAAAAAGTAGATCGACTTCCCAGTGCCCTGTCCGCCAACACCTTCATCTTCAAGGCCTTTTTTGTCAGCAATCCAACGGACAGCTAAATGGACCACGGCTTTATCCCCCTTCTTGCCTAGTCCAGGCCAGTCTGCCACCCAGGTAACATCGCCAAGCCAACGGCCAACGATCAGGTTGCCGTATTCCTGTAACAGGTTCGAAGTGGGTTCTGCTTGGACAGTTTTCGGTTGAGTCTCGGCCTTGAAAACAGGAATTTGGGCCTGCACGCCCGGCCAGGTTTTGGCCGCGAATGCCTTTGTTAGCTGGCCTGAAGCGGCCGCGCCAAACACTTTCTGGAGCAGGTCGGTGGTGCGGGCCACCGGATTTTCACGGATCAATTTTTCCTGTTCAGCGATTTTCAGGAACAGGCCATCCATTGCCTTGCGCGTGATGTAGTCGTCAAGATCGAGTGACTGGATACCGAGCAAATTGCCACCCAGGCCACTGAATCCACCCAATCCGCCCAATCCGCCGCTGACCTTGTCCGTCATGCGTTTGTAAACGCCTGTAACGCCAGTCTTTTCGGTGGCTGCCTTGACGATGGGCAGAAACCGGGCATGAAGGTTGGTTTCGCTGGTGCGCCGGAAATATTGCGTTGCGGCGGCGTTGGTGCCCGTGAGGATGGATTGCGCGTCGGCAATAGTCATCTGTTTCACCGATTCGCCGAGGACCGCGGCGGCTTCGGGCACGGCCTGCTCGGCGGCACGGTTCATAGTGGTTACGAATTCGTCGGCGAGTTTGTCCTGGCGCAACGCACGAAGTGTTTTCTCCACCTTCTGCAAACTTTCCGGCATGGGGATTTTAACGTTGAGGTCTTTCAGGAAGCCATCCGGTTTGCCCAGCGCGGCCACGGCTTGCTCCACGCCCTTGCCTAATGCTTCTTTCAGGCCGCTCGCGATCTGGCTTTCGGAGAGTGCTGTGAGCGCGGGTGAGGCGGAGGAAGGCTGGCTGGCGGCAGGGGTGGATTTGAATAAATCAAGCAAGTCTGCGCCGTGAGCCGGGAGAACCACGAGAACTGCGGCGAGGGTCAGGAGTCGAAGGCCAGTTGGTACAGGGTGTTGGTCCGATGATTGTAATCGTTTCAGGATCGTCATAACTTCATCTTAATACTAAACCAATTCTCATGCAACTTACTAAAGAAGAAATCCTCAGGGATCTCGCACCGATAGGAATTTGCTTTTGACGCTCGAGCGGAAACCACCCTAGCCATGCGTCAAACATTTCCGGGACATGTTGTGCCCTGGTTTTCCGGTTTCCGATGGCTTTAAATCAATTCATGGCGCAGTGGCAAGCTGTGCAACTGGATTGCATCCACGAAGAATTTTTGTTTTCCAAACCCACGCCATCTCAACCGGGCAAATAGTCCGAACCGGCAACTGCGGCGAATAAACCGGGGCGGCCATGTCTGCCGCCCTATCCGACGATATCTGATCCGCCAGCAGATGCCAGGAGTCACACTGTTTCCCGCCACCGCCTCTGCCCGGGAGGACTTCTGGAAATGGAAAAGGCCGGTGTGGTGTTCCCCCGGCCTGGCACTTTAATCAAAGTTCAAATACGCCTTGACGATTCGGGCCTATTGATGCGGTCTTTCATGTGCGGCCCTCATGGATCAGCCGCTCAATTTCGGATTCATCAAAACGAAAGGGCCGTCCACATAAAAGTCGCGCAACCGGGTGTTGGCGAATATAGTTGCCCCTCGGCATTTGACACGGTGGATTACTTCCCCAATATCCAACCCATTGGTTGCGGCGCACATCGGTGCGCATTTTCATGCAGCCCGCAAGTTCACCTTGGTAGTTTGAACCTGCTCACCGAGGTAAGTGTGTCTCCAATTGGTGACAAAATGCTCCTTGGCGGGTAAATTTCTTCAAGTTACCCGCCACCACCTTGGTCCCCAGTTGTAATGGCTCAGAAGCGATTTTAAGCGCAGATCCAAACGGCATTGCCAAATATTACCCTATGCTCCGTCCAGACATTCCCTGATCTTCTTCGAGAGCAGACCGATTTCATAGGGTTTTTGGAGATACAGGGTTCCCTTTAACTGAGCCGTTGTTTGCCCCGACATGTCATCGTTGTAACCACTGGAAATGATGACCTTTAAGTTGGGTTTCTCCGCTTTCAACTTCTCAGCCAAAGCCAATCCAGTCAGGCCTTCAGGCATCACCATATCGGTAAGTAATAGGTCAATCTCCCCTCGGTGATCCTGCCATAACTTCAACCCCGCCAGGCCGTGGTCAGCCTCCAACACTTGATATCCCAAGCTTTTCAAACCCCGCACCGACATCCGCCGTACGGCTTCATTATCCTCGACTAATAAAATCGTCTCCCGCCCGCGGAGTAACTCCTTCTTCATGGTCTGATCCGGCTCCAATATTCCCTGAATCCTCTGCGGCAAATATACTCGGAAAGTGGTGCCCTGGCCAACCTCACTCTCCACCTCAACCCACCCCTTGTGCAAGGCGGCGATGCCATATACCGTGGCCAATCCCAAACCGGTGCCCTTGCCAACTTCTTTGGTGGTGAAAAAAGGCTCGAAGATTTTGTTGAGAGTCGCTTGGTCCATGCCACAACCGGTATCCTGCACCGATAGGCACACAAAGGTTCCCGGCAACACGTCAACCTTGCCTTTGATCCCTTCCGCGCCAACGGGAACGATTTTCAGGCTGATTACCAGCTTCCCTCCATCCGGCATCGCATCACGGGCATTAACCGCCAGATTCATCAACACCTGTTCGATCATCCCCTGATCGGCCTCGACCAATGGCAAACCATTCGCGCGCTCAAATCGAATGCTTACGTGCTCACCGATCAGCCGCCCCAGCATTTTGAGCAGGTTGGCCACCACTTCGTTCATATCCAGGGCTTTCTTCTCCATGACTGATTTGCGGCTGAACATGAGCAATTGCCGGGTCAAGCTGGCGGCCCGTTCGGCTTCCGCCAGCAACTCTTTCAACGATTCCTGTGTCGTCTCGTCCAGTTTTGGATTCTGCTCCATGAAACCGATGTTCATCATCATGGCTGCCAGGATGTTGTTGAAGTCGTGTGCCACTCCCCCGGCCAATTGCCCAATGGCTTCTTGTTTTTGGATTTGCCGTAATTGCGCCTCGAGCCTGGCGTTTTCCGCCTCCATGCGTTTTCGCTCCGTGATATCGGTCGCCAAGCCTTCAATGAGCGTATCCCCGTTCTGCTGGTAACGGGCAATGGAACGGTCATAAATCCAGCGCCAGTTCCCCTGCGCATCCCGGAGGCGGTACTCCAACACAAAAGGTTTGCATGGGGCTGCTTCGTTAAACACTTGGCGTACGTTGGCCAGGTCATCGGGATGAATCGACTGGCTCCAAACCAAAGGGTGGGAATACAGGTAATCTATCGAATAGCCCAGCAGGTTTTCAACCTGGCGGGAATAAAAAACACCGCCCTTCTGCTCGGAAAAGATATATAGTATGTCCGGGCAATTATCGACCAGCCGCCGATATTTGGTTTCACTGTCACGGAGTTTCTCCACCGCCTGCTTGCGCTCGGTGATATCCCGCGAAATACCCCCCAATAATGCCGGTTTCCCTTGAATGAAAATGGGGAATTTAATCGTCTCAAATGTCCGCACCACTCCTTGAAAATCCGATATGGTTTCTTCAATCTTCAGCGTCCCTTGCGCAAAAGTCTTTCGATCCGACTCGGTCATCTGTTGACCAAGGGCTCCCCCCACCAATTCAGTCGTCGTCTTGCATTCCCTGTTCTTGAAACCAAACACATCTGCCAGATACTGGTTGGCAAACAAGGTCCGGCCATCTGGATCCTTGATAAACGCCGCGGCGGGCAGGTGGTGCATGAAAGCCAGAAACCGTTTTTCGCTCTCCTGCAGCGCTTCCTCCGCCTTTCTCTGCTCCACCACCTTCCAGACTGCGCTCATCAGAAGCCGCAATTGTTGGATGTCAGCTTCCTCGTAATCGCGCTCCTTATTCGCCACCGCCACTACCGCCACGATTTGGTTGCCACTAAAGACCGGAACTGTGAGGTATTTATGCAACTTTGCGTGGCCTTCAGGGTAACCTTTCCTAAGCGGATGCGCGGCTTGAAAGTCGTTCAGCATGATGGGCTGACGCTGTCGGACCGCCTCGCCCCATATGCCGGTCTTGTCCAATTCGTAGCACGTCTGGGGATCGACGATCGCGCATTCCTTCATCACCCCTTTGGACCAAGAGTTCAGGATGAACAGCTGCCGGTCTTCGTGATAGAAATAGATATAGCCGAATTTGCTTTGGGTAAGCTTGATGGCCTCGTCCAAGGCAAAATCCAGAAAGTCCTTAATGGACCCGCCCCGATATTCCAGCAGGCTGGCTAAACAGCGGAACCGGGCCTCATTACGCTGCACTACTTCCTCCGCACGTTTGCGCTCAGCGATCTCACTCAAAACACCAACCATCCGCAGTGCCTTGCCCCGGATGTCCACCTCGATCATCCTGCCACGGGCACAAACCCAGAGCCACTGGCCGGTTTTTTTCCTCATCCTTAGGTCAATGTTGAAGCCGCTGCCGGTCTCAATGCTTTCTTGAAGCTCGCGTTCAACTCGGTCGATGTCTTCCGGGTGGACCAGTAGCCGCCAAGCATCATAGGTGGCCGGGAATTCTCCGTCTTCGTAGCCCAGCATCGTGTAATACAAAGCACTAAAAAAAGCCTGTCCGCTCGGAATGTGCCAATCCCAAATCCCGTCGTTCACCGCTTGGAGAGCCCGTGTGTACCTTGCCTCGCTCTCGCGCAAGGCATCTTCCGCCCGTTTGATCCGCAGCAGCGCCTGCACGCGGGCAAGCAATTCCCGGTTGGAAATGGGGAGCGCAATGTAGCCATCCGCACCAGATTCCAACCCGATGGACTGCTGATCGGAGGAAGTCTGGCTGGCGGAAATCAAGACCACGAAGAGGTGTGCCAGAGACGGCATTGCTTTAATCTGCGCGCAGACCTCCAAACCGTTGATATCGGGCAGCATGATGTCGAGCAAAACCAGATCGGGATGGTTCGCCTGCGCGGCGGCGATACACTCCTGGCCGGTATTTGCTTCAAAAACCTCATAATCCGCCGCTTTCAGCAGTCCCACCGTGGCACTGAGCGCGTTCGGGTCGTCATCCACGACGAGAATTTTATTTATGGCACTCATCAGTCATTCTTCACACTCAAATCATTGTTGTGTCGCCCTCTTGGCCCGGCTGCGCTGGGGCGATGCAATGATCGGTAAGCGAATGGTAGGACAACGTTGCCAAGCCTGGCGAGGCTAAAAAGAGCGGCGATCACAACCTGCCGCTATCGAACACCTTAAAATCCACCCCCTGCCGATTACCAATTTCCAGCCGTCCGCAAACCCCAGGGCTGCATCAACTTCAAGCATATGAAGTCCCGATCAACACTCCCGTCAAACAGGCAATTCTGACGATGGCAGGTTGATCACCGGGCATGCAGTTAAGGCTGCTGGCACGGAAATGCCCGATAACGCATTGCGCCATCGAAAAAGCTGGGGTTGGCCCCGAATAAAATCTCAACCACTCCTGGCTGGATTACGGGGCAGGATTTGCCTGCCCAATAGGACCGAAAAGAAACTGGCTGTTGTCGCTCATAGACAATGCTGCAATAACATCGGCAAGCCGCTCCTGGAAGTTTTTAAGAGGCAACCAAGGACCGAAGGATCTAGCTGGACGTCAGGCCAGTGCAACGGTTTCATCAGGCAGTGGATCGGGCATTAGGCAGGCGATTTGCTTTGGGCTAACATGGTTGGAAGCCGTTCCGCCAACCGCTGCAACCGTTCAGCGTGTTTGGCCAGCTTATCAAGCTCCACCGGAAAAATCGTTTGGTCTTTCTCCACCATTGATTCGAGCAAGATGGCTAACTGGATCAGTTCCTTTTCTTCAAAGTTGGCGGCTCCCTTGCGCAAAGCACTGAGTTCACCAAAAACTAACCGCTTGGCACCCGTTTGCGCGTATTCCTGTATCGCTTGGAAGGTGGACGCAACCCTGGCTGACATCAAAGAGATCAACTGGACGCATTGTTCCTCATTGATGGCCAGACGGGTCATGATTTCCTGCCATTTCTGAGCGACTGTAACAGCCCGCTTGGTCAAGGCTTCGTGAATGGTGGCCAGTACCCGGGCAGCCGAATATGGTTTTACTATATAATGGCGGACTTCCAGTTTGGCGGCTTCCACGATTGTGTTGCGATCTGTGAGAGAGGTGCAAAGGACAACCGGTTTTTTCCTTGAGTTAGATTCGTTCCTCACCCGTTTGATGAACTCTATACCATCCACTTCGGGCATCATGACATCCACCACAAAAAGATCCGGATTCACCCCCCTTTGCATGAGATCCAATGCTTCCCGGCCATTGGTGGCTTCGATGATCTCATACCCCCCCACTTTCGAGAGTATGTTTTTCATCAACAGCCGGGAAACGAGATCATCTTCAACCAGCAATATTTTCATCAAGTTACTTCTTAAGTCGATGCTCCTGCGCGTGCATGAGGGACTAATTCCCAAGGGCGGCTTGCGGCGCATCCACATGGTCGATTCAGGGATATATTGCCTTCGCCAGCAAGAATTGCAAGCTTGGCTCAACATCTTGGCGCGCGGCGAGAACATCGGCAGGGCTTTCTCACGTTCCGCTGGGTTTGGAGCCGAATACATTCCCCACCTCTCCAGACTGGAGAATCGGTTCGCATTCTTAAACAGCAGGCAATTTCACCCAGCCAGTGTGAATCCGCTCTGCGAGGAAAAAATGACTCCAATTGGAGACACGGACGAACTTGTGAGCCTTGGATACCCGCTTGGTTCTTTAATTCCGACCTGAGGATCCGGCCTTGAGGTTCACAGCCGCCCCGACGCTTTCCATCAAAGCGGATCCATTTTTCTTAGCCCACCTATGCTCTATTATTCTTGGCGACATGGCTTGCTTTCCCAGAGGGATTCCCTTTACAGTGGTTATTGCTAGGTAAGTAAGAAATAACGATAAAGCTGTAACGAATAAAATATTCTATGATGCGCTGTAATTCTGAGCTTGTTGGCAAACCATCAAGGAAAGGTCAAATGAAGAAACACGGTGTCGTTTTGTATGCGATTTTCACGGCCTCTGTAATGACGCCACTTACCCAGGCGCAAAACCTGATCGACGCTACCTATGGCGCGGGAGCAGGCAGTTTTGAACTCGGCGTCTATGCAGGTGATCCTGAAAAGGGATTTATGCGGCTCCCTTCCGCCGCAACGAACATTGTGGGATGGGTGCTGGGGAATGCCGGGGGCGGTGTGGATTGGCTGGCTCAACCGCTATGCAAGGCTGCCGCCGGAAACATGTCCGTGGATTTGGTCGGTTTAATGCCCGGGAGTGGACTTTCGACCATCATTCCAACAACTCCGGGGGCACTTTACAAAATTTCTTTCCAGACTTACGGCCCAAGCCAGGCGACCACAGGGAAAGTGACGGCAGGTACGCTGAGCCAGGGTTTCGACGCGCCAAGCGTGGACGCTGCGGCCACAGCGATCTACAAGACATATAGCTTTACGTTCACGGCCAGCGAATCCAACACAACTGTCACTTTTGAACCAACGCTCACCTACGGATTCGGCCCGGTGATTGACGATGTCTCGGTCGAACCGGTTGCCCCACGCATGGCTATTCGCGTCTCTCAGGTCGAGTTATCCTGGAACACTACCGACAAAGTCACGTACCAGATCCAATATCGTTCGGAATTGACCACTAACCTTTGGACCGATCTAAGGGCGCCGATTGTCGGCGACGGTAAAATCGGCTTCTTCACCGATGCTATTGAGGCCGGACAGCCTCAGCGCTTTTATCAGGTCGTGACGCGCCCGTAAGCTATATGCTTAACGCATAAAACTTTCCAAGGCCGCATGGAAGCAGGCTTACTACAACAGGTTCCCGGCTGGCTCGATTGTAACGGTCACCAAGTTCAGGACCGTGTTCGGCGAGCCATCGCGGACTCAAACCGTCGGGCAGGAAGCTTATTGGTATTACGAATGCTCGGACGGCCTCATCCAGGTAGTCTTAAACGATCCCAACCTGCTGGGGGCAGGGGCCTGTATTCGGTCAGTAAACGATTACTAGCAAACCTGATTTACCGTATGAACGGTGCCGAAAATGAATGGGACACGCCGGAAGCATGGGGAATCTTATACGAAGACTGGCATAAGGCGGACGATGAGATGCTCCTGACGGCGCTAAAGGAGGAAGGTTTCAGCCTAGCTTTCCTGCCGAGCGGAGGTCCACCCGCCAACGTCAACCTCGACTTCAGCATTTTCCTGCCCGACCATGATGGCAGTCCGAATCTGGTCGTTGCCGCGCATCATCTTTCACTTGCGATCGTCGATGAGACTATTAATCGGCTGCCGCATCGTCAGTTCACCGACGGCACCTCCATCCAGGTCCTTGAGAGCCGGTGGCCGGGGGCGGATAATCTGTTCAGGTTTAGCACGCTAACCCTGCGCATCTCGGGTGCTGCTGGCGTGCCCGCATACGCCCCCCCGGAGATTTTGCTCGGGCGCTGGGCGCATTACGCGAGGCTCAATATTAGGAAAGAGCATTCCGAAACTCAGCTCGGCGTTCTCCACATCGGCCTGGGGCCAGGCCACGATCCGGTGCACCTGAACTTCCTAGCCCCGCACGGCCTGGTGCCGAAAAGGCTACTTCTATGACTGCGATCAGGCCAATTTTACGCGCGTTTGTCACCTGGATGGAGAGCAGTTACGGTACGCCGTCCCAGGGGGCTACCAGCGAATTTGCCGTGGAGCCATCGGACGAAATAATGACCATGGCCGAGTTGGCGTTGGCATCAGCAGTTACCGGTCAGCGGCCAGTCTTATTCTCAGCCGATGTACCGGAGAGGTCCATTATTGCTGCCCTGGTGCTGCGCCGAGCTGGCGTCACGCGGGCGCAGCTATACCAGGGTTCTTTCAGCGATGAGCAGTTTGAAGAGCTGACGGATGCGGTGCGCACCGTAAAACTGTCCAAGTTAATAGTTGGATTACCGGCTGAAAAAGTGGGGGCGGATGCCAGCGCAACTCATTGAAAGGATCATCAATATGCCATCGGAAAAAGTCATCAGAGATCGGATCGGTAACAGGATCGGCGTGATGGTTGATGCGGGAAACGCTATCGTCGCCAGGAATAACCTCGGCAATCGAATAGGTCATTTCGATAAGGGCACCGGTACAACTCGCGATAAATTTGGCAACCGGCTGGCCCATGGCAATATTCTGCCCAGCCTGATCATCGAGGACCGGAGGCGGGGATGATGGCACTGACTGCGCATTTGGTTCATGAGCTGGTGCGCCAGCCGTGGCAAAACAATTTACATCGGGAACATCGCCATCGGCAGCCATACCGGTGCTGACCGTGCCGTGTTTGTTTCAGCATCGCCAGCCATGGCTCACGAGAAAAACAGGCGTTTATGGAGCTTGTAATAAACTAACCAGCGGCAGTATATTGAGCGGCGCACTGGTTGGAAATGAACAACTTACGATGAAAAGAATGGGTAATACTCCGGCTTCAATAAACTAACCAGCCGTAGTATATTAAAAGTTGGGCGAAAACGAAATGCCATGAGTGACCCAAACCATCCGATCTTGGCTGCCCCTTGGACGTATCGCGCCACTGAGGTCGTGTTTCGCTGCGCCTCACAACTTGAGGCAGAACTTGATCTCACCCTTAGCAAGGACGGCAACATTGTCACGCTTCGCTTCGTCGGCGTAAGCGGACTTCAAATCGAGGAGGGCTTTCCATGGGTCGGGTCTGGAATGCATATCCTCGATGCCTCGTCTCGAGGGATGGAGACAGCGCGAATCCGCGTCAGCAGTTTTGAGCAAGATCCTGCCATCCGCTTCTGGGCACAGAAGGTGAGCATTGTCGCCCAGCCAGGCGCTGCACCGAATGGCGGCCCCGCCAAGCGGCTTGGCAATTCGGGAGTCACGGAGGGGCCGCCATCGGTGAGCTGAATCGTTCGGCGGAGTAGCGCACATGAGTATTCGCGAGCATCCAGAGGTGAAAATGTTCAGGGACGCAGCAGAGCGGTACTGTGCCCTGATGCAATCGGACCCCGAGGTCCTGGAGCGCTGGGTCGAGGAGGTTCTTGCTGCGCTCTCATCGTTATACGCAGCCGCGCACGCTCTTCCAGATCTCGGCCTGTGCGATGACGCCCCGGATATTCCCGATTCGTTCGATGTCACGACTGAGGAGTGGCGGTCAGTGTTTGGCCGAGTTCAGAAGGTTCTCGGGGAGCAGGAGGCGTACTGGGCTTACTTCGACCCGAGCGAGCCCGCAGATGTTCACGAGCAGCCGATATTCCACAGCTTGGCGGATGATCTGGCAGACATATACCGTGACGTGATGCCCGGTCTGCGTGCTTGGTCGATAGAAGACGACCGTTATCTCGAGACCACCGTGTTTGACTGGTAGACCCCGAATTTCGGCAGCCACTGGGGCCTCCATGCTGTCTCTGCCATGCGGGCCTTGCATCCAATCGCGTTTTTGAAAGGATTGTCCCAGAGCGCCGAACCAAACGCTCCACCGAATGGCGACCCGGCGGAACGACCCGCCAAGTCGGGAGCCAGTGACGGGCCGCCGCCTGCCGCTTTGTCAGCAGCCGGGAGGTCGATGGAGACGACGTTGAACTCGGATTTAAATATTGATTACATTTCATAAAAATAAACGAGCAATATACACAATAATACAAGGTAGAATGTTGTCAAGTCGTGCCTCTGCAATAGCAAATAACTTCGGGAAGGGAAAGGCGACCCCAGGCGTTGTTGTTAGCCTGTTTTAGCGGCGGAATCTACATCTACCACTTTCAGTCCATCGCCCATAAGCGTATCCAAGCCCACCGTGACTCTGCCCTTCTCGGCCACCTAATGCCGCACGGCAACCTGGACATCGGCGGGGCGCAGGGCAGCAACGGCGCTGGAACAAAGCCAGCTCACTTGGCCACCCCCTTCAGATCGAGAAAATCCTTCACCTTCAGCACATATCCCACATCGCCCCGGCTGCTCCCGTATGCGACGATCATGAATGCGCAATTCCCGAGCTGCGCCGGTTCCGCAGAAAACGCGACCGACACGACCTCCTTGGGCTGGCCGTAAACCACTGGATGCGGCTGCAGCCTCGCCGAAACCAGGTGCTTTCCTTTCGCGTCCTGCACTTGCAGCTCGGCGTAGGTGAACTTCTCGAGGAAACCCTCCTTCTTGAATTCCAGCCACACCATCACCCCGGCATCCCCGTTCGTGCGTTGTTTCATCGTGATGTTCAGTTCCGCCGCCTGCTCTTTGGAGAGATACCCCACGCTGATCATGGCGAAGCAAGGGAAGGTGGCAACGAACAGGGAAAGCAGGCCTGAGATTTTGAGTAATGTCTTCATTCTATCCTTGGGACACACCTATTGAAGGTTTCTTAGGCGATTTTCAAAGTTGTCTGAGCGGGTTTTGGCAGAAAGAACTCGTGCGATGGGGGTCAACGTGGCCCCTCTGGCCCCCGGAATTGACCACTGCCAGGCTGGGGTGGCACCCGGCCGGGGACCGAATAAAAGGCCGGACTGTGAACACTGCCACCAATAAATTAGGTGGATGGATTGCGAATTGAGAATTCCATGAGGGAGAAAAGCCAAATGGACCATGGATAAAAGTGGCACAGAAGTGGCACAGAATATTTTTTCAGCACGATTTCCGCACCCGCAAATTCCTTCATAAGTTGTTGGGGCTGAGGATGGTGGGCCCACACGGATTTGAACCGCGGACCAAGCGATTATGAGTCGCCTGCTCTAACCGCTGAGCTATGGGCCCAACCAATTGATAAGCAATGGTTTACAACCATCATAAAATCACGGAATTGATTTTCTGACACCCCACTTTGGCACTGTTTTCTGTGAAAAAGCAAAATTCACAGGAGAGAGATGCAAGTCCCCCTAACAGGGAATCACTGTGCCAAACCTGGTCCGCCATCACCCATCTGGCATTTATTTCGCACGAGTGCGCGTCGGCGGCAAGTTAATTCGGAAATCCCTGAAGACGAGGGGTGTGGGCCAGGATAGTTGGATGTTAACAAGCGGGCGGGTTGGGAACGATAGTAATCTGGAATTCCCGCGCATGGCAGCGGTCCCAAAGCAGGTCAAACAAGTCGCTGGGAAGCGTGCTGTGAAAGGGCAAGATCAGCCCATCCTCTCTTCCATACTCCAGGGTGAGCCGGTTTGAGGCATTGGACGGCCGCCGGTTTGTGTGCCGAGTGGGGCTAGACAATATTTCACGCCCAAAAACCTTTGTTTGCAGGCCTTTTTGCGTTTTTCCCCGGTTCGTTAATTTATTTTTCTCACACCCGAAGACGAGAACCTGTTCCGTCGCTCAGAAAAAACCGGCTGGCTTGATCAAACAGGAGCAAGCCGGTTTTGAGGAGTGCCGTGAAGGGGCAGCGGGAAAAATTCATTTGCGGATGCTGTGCGGGTTTATGAGAAACGTCATGAAACAAATGCCTCTTTAAAGCACTCAGCCTCGACTTGTCCGGCGCTAATCGCCCGGGCCACCCGATCCGCTTCCTTTTTGGCGGCTTCAAGCGTCCCAAAGCTTTGCATTTTGCGTTTTCCATCAGGTGTGCGGCCTGCGACTTGGTAATAGGCGTCATCCCCCCGGGTAACTCGATAGATGCGGACGGTAACGTTACCGACTTTGACGTGATCCGCTTCCGGTTTTTTGACTTTTTTGAGGCTTGCCATGCCGCCAATATGCCATACTTCCGCCATGCTTGCCATATTTTGGGCGCGATTTCAGCCGGGAAAATTCGTTGCAAGTCGTTGATTACGATGTGGTACGCCCGGCAGGATTCGAACCTGCGACCGGCGGATTAGAAATCCGCTGGATTATGTTCACCATAAGCACTTTATAAAAACCGTTCTGCTTTTTGTTTGCTTTATTTGTAACGGTCGGCGATATTTGAGCCACCAAGAGAACGAAAGCGCAACCCATGGCAAGACCCAGAACCGGCCACATTTTTCGACGCAACGCCCGCTACTACGTCACCTGGCGCGTGGAGGGCAAATCCTTCACCCGCGCCCTCCATGATGAGAGTGGGCAGCCGGTCAAGACCCGGAGGCAGGCGGAAGCGGCCCGCGATAAAGTCATGCAGCCCTTCACCGTGGGGCACGAGGCGGAGATCCTGGAGGCCGTGGGCGAGCGCCTGGCCGGGCGCAAGGCGGAACTGGCCCGCCTTGAGGCGGAACAATCCCCTGCTCTGGAGATTTCCCAAGCCTGGGAAACCTTCGCCCGGGCGCTCAACCGCCCAGACTCTGGGGAAGCCACCTTGAGCGGGTATTCAAGCCAGTGGTTCCGCTTTCAAAGGTGGATGAAGGAAACGCATCCGAGCGTGCTGACCTTGCGGGAAGTCACCAAATCCATCGCCGAATCATACGCCCAAGACCTGCTGGCTAATGGCTTGAGCAGCAATTCGTTCAACAAGCACACTTCACTATTGCGGCTAATTTTTCGCACCCTCACAGAAAAGGCCAGGCTGGATTCCAATCCGTGGGAACCAATCCAGAGCAAAAAATTGAACACGCACAGCCGCCGTGAGCTAACCGTGGAAGAACTCCAAAAGGTTTGCACCGAGGCGGAAGGTGAATTGCGCGTGCTGCTGACCATTGGCTGCTTCACCGGCCTGAGGCTCAAAGATTCCGCCCTGCTCCGCTGGGCTGAAACCGATCTGACACGCGGAATCATAGCCAAAATCCCGGCCAAGACAGCCCGGCGCAAGCCAATCGCGGTTCAGATCCCAATCCATCCCGCCCTTCGCGCTATTCTGGCAAACGTGCCCCGGAACTCCCCCTTCGTCATGCCGGACATCGCCACCAAATATCTTTCCCGCAACGACATCGTGACCGATCTGGTTCAGAGGCATCTGCTTCACTGTGGCATCAGCCTTTATGCGCCGGGCACCGGCCCGGGCACCGGCAAAAAGGCCGTGGTGGAGGCTGGCTACCACTCGCTGCGCCATTCGTTCGTTTCTTTGTGCCGCAACGCAGGCGTGGCAATGAGTGTGGTTCAAAGTCTGGTTGGCCATTACACGGTTGGAATGACAATGCACTACAGCCATGTGGGCGCGGAAACGGCGGCGGCCGCCGTGGCCACCCTGCCCGATGTTCTGGGCACCACCCAGGCGTTGCCCGCACCGCCGCCACCGGCGGAGGCCGACCCTATGCCCGGCATTGTCGCCACCCTTGAGAGCATGACCACCGATAACTGGCAGGCCCGGCGCGACGACCTGCTGGCCCGCTTGCGCCCGCTGGTGCAAAGTGTAATGGTTGAATTGTAGGCGGGCTGATCCCCTGCCGAAAGTCCTGCCTGGGCGCGGCCCTGTTCGCCGTGCCTGGGCGGGCAGTTTGAACAGGAAAACGACATGCAACATATCATCGAGTTCGATGGCCACCCCCACCCGATATTCCACTACGTGACGCGGAGCAGATTTGATTTTGCTGAAGGCATGACGCCGCTGGTATCCATCGAGCTTTGGACTGAAAACCTCGCCATCCAACTACGCTTCCCATCCGCCGATCCCCACCCCCAGGTTGTGCGGGTTGCACCCATCGAACTTGTTCCCTACGCGGATTTCAATACCACCGTTTTTTTGAGCAACGGGCACCAGCACCCGGCATCGCTTCAGATCCGCCTGCTAAACGACACGCAAC
>CAYPCQ010000090.1:0-37532 GCA_964409245.1 uncultured Verrucomicrobiota bacterium | reverse complement strand
GGTTCTGGTGCCACGCCAATGCCTCCCTTTTCGACCATGCCCAGTTTGGCAAGGTCATCCTGGCAGCCCATACCGATATCACTGCGCGCAAGCTGATTGAAGAGAAACTGCGGATCAGTGAAGAGCGCCACCGGATACACGCCCACTATGCCATCGATAATATCTGGACCATGGGGATTGACCGGACCTTCACCTATTTCAGCCCATCCATAGAACGCCTGGTGGGCTTCACTCCTGCCGAATACCTGGCGCTCCCACTGGCCGAGATGCTCACCGCTGATTCATTGGCCATCGCCATGAAATACCTGGACAACATGGCGGCGGCGGCTCAGGCTGGGATTCCTGCGGAAGACTTTCGGGGGGAGATGGAGTTGAAGCGCAAAAATGGGTCAACCATCTGGGCCGAGATCACGGCCAGCTGGATTTATGACAGTGAAGGCAAAATTGTGGAACTGTTCGGCATCACCCGCGACATCTCGGCGCGCAAGCAGATGGAGGGGGAATTGCGCAAGACCAAAGAGCGGCTGGAAGCCACGCTGAGCGCCTTGCCGGATCTCATGTTCAGGGTGGACCAAAAGGGCTGCATTCATGAGTGCCATACGGCTGCCACCGAGAAGCTATTCGTTTCCCCATCCTTGTTCCTGGGAAAGAAATTCACGGAAGTAATCCCTGAAAAAGCGGCGGACACCATCATGGCTGCCATCGAGTCAGCCCGCATTCATGGGAGCCACCAAGGTGCCACCTACTCCCTTCCTTTGCCGGAAGGAGTGGCCTGGTTTGAGCTTTCGATTGCTGCGATGCGGGGGACGGCGGAAAAGGACAGCCAGTTCATCCTGCTGGCCCGGGACATCACTGCGCGCAAGCAGATGGAGGAGAAATTGCGGATCAGTGAAGAGCAATACCGATTGCTGGCGGAAAACATTTCCGATGTGATTTGGATTCTGGATTTGGATAGCGGCTCATTTCGATATATCAGCCCCTCGGTGGAGCGTCTGCGTGGTTATACCGTGGAAGAGGCCCGGGCGCAGGACATGCGCCAGTCCATCACCCAGGATTCCTGGGCAAGGCTCCAAAATAAATTGTCTGAACGCATGCAGGCCTACCGGGAAGGATGCCACCAGGTTTATACGGACGAGTTGGAACAGTCCTGCAAAAACGGATCCACAGTCTGGGCTGAGACTTCCACTCGTTTTGTGCTGAACGAAACGAATGGACACCTGGAGGTTTACGGGGTTTCGCGGAACATTTCGGAGCGCAAACGTTTTGAAGCGGAAAAGGAACAACTGCAGGCCCAGGCCAGCCAGCTCCAAAAGGCTGAAAGCCTCAACCGCATGGCGGGGGCTATCGCCCACCATTTCAATAACCAACTGGGAGCGGCCACGCTGTGCCTCGATTTGGCCATGCACGACCCGGCCGGTGACCTCCGGCCAATAGCAGCCTTGCAGGATGCCTTGGCGTCCGTTCGCGAAGCGGCTAAAGTCAGCACTTTGATGCTGACCTACCTCGGCCAAATCCCCATTGAGTTGCAGCCTTTGGATCTTGCACAAACTTGTCAGCAAAACCTGCCCCACCTCCAAAAACTGCTGCCTCAAGGCGTGGAGATGCAAACGAACTTTCCCAGCGCTGGTCCAGTGATCGATTCCAGCGCCAGCCAGGTCAAGCAGATACTGATCAACCTCATCACCAACGCCTATGAGGCTTGCGGAGATAGGGGGGGCAAGATCCAACTGACCGTTACGACCATGGCCCGGGCGGATATCGCTGTGGCTCACCGGTTTCCGGTAGATAGCCAGCCCACCGCCAGCGCCTACGCCTGCCTGGAAGTGGCTGACAATGGCTGCGGGATTCCCGCTCAAGACATCGATAAAATCTTTGATCCGTTTTTTTCCACAAAGTTCACGGGCCGCGGGCTGGGCTTGCCGGTGGTCCTGGGCATTGCGCGGTCGCACCTTGGCTTCGCCACCGTGGAGAGCCAGTTTGGTGGGTGGAGCGTGTTCCGGGTGTTTTTGCCGTTATCGGTGAAAGCTATTCCCGCTAAGCCAGCCCTGCCGATTCGTGCGTTGAAAGTGGCGAAAGGGGAAGCCGTCCTCCTAGCTGAGGACGACAGCAGCCTGCGCTCCGTGGTGGCTCGTGCACTGAAGAGGTTTGGCTATGACGTCTATGAGGCACAAGACGGGGTGGAGGCCGTGGAGCTTTTCAAGCAGCACCAGGAGGAAATCATCTGCGTGTTGAGTGATTTGACGATGCCGCGCATGGATGGCTGGGAGACTATATCGGCGATCCGCCAAATTTCACCGGGCACGCCAATAATCCTGTCCAGCGGCTACAATGAAAGCCGAGCCATGGCAGGCGGCCACGGGGAACAGCCCCAGGCATTTTTGAGCAAGCCGTACGATTTTGAGGAATTGAAGGAAACCCTGGATCGCGTCCTGAAAAGTGGCGAATGACGGATGGCTTGCGCAAAAAGATCCCGCCCGCCCGCCCGCGGGGCGAGGGGCCGCGGCGGGCAGTGCGGGCAGCGAGAATCCAACCACGGCCCTCAGCGGAGTGGGCGCCATGGTTGGATTTTCGGATGGTTCAATTCCGGGCGGAAAACGGCGATCCAGGATTGTCAAAGGCGCGATAAAATCGGCAATCCCATGGGGATTGCGCAACCCCGTTGGGGTGGCTGCGCATTGGGCGGAATGGCCACCAAAGGGCACGAAAAAGAAAATGGGATCTCGGAGGGGTTATCCCGCCCTTTCAGGGCTTGGGTTGGGTTCTTCTGCGCGTTACCCTGGGCGATGCCCAGGGCTGGATTACCGCCGCGCCTTTGGCGCTAAACACGGGCGCCTGAACGCCAAGGGGATTTTTCGCTTCTTTGCCGCCCTTTTCCTCTTAACCCCGCCCGCTCACCCTCCCAGCTTGCCAGGGAGCACGGCTTAAACCCGCTGGGCGGCAAACAGCAGCTGGATCTTGGCGGCAACCACCTCCGATAAACGCTGGCGCACCGGGCCGAAGAGATCCCGGGGGAGGGGATCCGGGCGGGTCTGGGCGGCGGCCGCTTCGCGCAAGCCGCGGCACATGGCGATGCGGTTGTCCGCGTAGATGTTCAGCTTGGTGACGCCGCGGCGGACGGATTCCTGGATCTGATCGTCCGGCGTGCCCGACCCGCCGTGCAGGACCAGGGGCACATCGCTGGCGGCCCGGATCTCCGAAAGCCGCTGCTGGTTCAGGGTGGGCTGGGAGCGGTAGATGCCGTGGGAGGTGCCGATGGAAACCGCCAGCGCGGAGACGCCCGTCTCGGCCACAAACCTCCGGACCTCCTCCGGGTCGGTCAGCACCGATTCGGCGTGGGTCGTCGATTCGAGATCCAGCCCGCCTACGTGGCCCAGCTCGGCCTCGACGCTGACTCCCTGCGGGGCGGCGATGTCCACCGCCGCGCGGGTCAGGCGCACATTTTCGGCGAAAGGCAGGCTGGAGCCGTCGATCATCACCGAGGTGAAGCCGAGGTCCACCGCCCGCTGGATGTCTTCCAGCTTCTGGGCGTGGTCGAGGTGCAGGACCACCGGGATATCATGGCCGGCGGCCACGGCGCGCACGAGGCCGGACACATAATTCCAGCCATGGCCCTCGAGGTCCGGGCCGATCAGGCCCATGAGGATCGCCGGGGCGCGGAGCGATTCGCAGGTCTCGAGGATGGTCCGCACCATGAGATCTTCCACACAGTCGAAGGCCGGCACGGCATAGCCGCCCGCCTGGGCTTTTTTCAATACGTCTTTGAGATTGCTTAACATAAAGTGATTTTAAAGTGGTTTAATGGGCGGCAAGGCCCTGGCCCCCGGGTGCTTTGGCCAGCCGGGCAGCCTCAGTGCATCAGCAGCCCGCCGTTGACATGCAGGCTGCAGCCCGTGATGTAGCTGGCGCCGCTGGAAGCCAGGAACAGCACCGCCGGCACCACTTCCGCCGGTTCCGCAAAACGCCGCAGGGGGATGCGGCTGAGGTATTGGTCGCGATGCTCCTTGATGGCTTCGGTGGTCATATCGGTGACCATGAACCCCGGCGACACGGAGTTGACGAGGATCCCGTGGGGCGCCATTTCCCGGGCCAGGGAGATGGTGAAATTCGCCAGGCCGGCCTTGGCGCAGGCGTAATGGGCATGGCCGGTGGTGGTTCCGTAATAGGCGGTCAGCGAGGTGATATTGACGATCCGACCGGGCCGGTGGTCCCGCAGCCAGAGGCGCACCGCCTCGCGGCAGGTCAGGAAGGGCCCGGTCAGGTTGACGGCCAGGTTCTGCTCCCATTCGGTTTCGCTCATGTCCTTCACGAGCGATTTCGGCCAGTAGCCGGCGTTGTTGATCAGGACATCCAAAGGCCCCAGCTCCGCCTCGATCCGCTCGAACATCCGGCGCACCTGGGCCGCTTTGGAGATGTCCCCCCGGACCGCCATGGCCTGGATGCCCGCCTGGCTCCGCATATCCGCCAGCCATTGGCCGGGCCGGGTGCGCAGGTAATTGACCGCCACATGGGCTCCCTCCGCGGCCAGCCCCTGGCAGATGGCCCGCCCCAATCCGCGGGAGCCGCCGGTCACCAACACCACTTTATTTTTAAGGCCCAGATCCATAATCAAACCGTGCTGAACATCGATAATCCAATTTTCGGGCGTTTATCTAATCAGGAACCGGTTTATAAGGGAACTATTTTCCGCGGGCGGATGCGGCTCCGCCGGGCCGGGCCGGAATCCAGTCTGGCGGCCCAGGCTTGACACCGCGGCCCGGATGGCGCATCGCATAGCCGATGAATCGAAGCGAGATAATCCAGCGCCTGGTGGATCCGGGCGTCATTGCCGTGGTGCGCGCGCAAAAGGCGGAGCAGGTGCCGCCGCTCACCGAGGCGCTGCTGGCCGGCGGGGTGATTGCCGTGGAAATCACCATGACCACCCCGAACGCCATCGAGGCCATCCGCGCCGCCGCCGCCCGGTTTGGGGACCGCGCGCTGCTGGGCGTGGGCACCGTGCTGGACGCCGCCACCGCGCGGGCCGCCCTGGAAGCTGGGGCGCAATTCGTGGTCAGCCCCATCGCCCGCCTGGAGTTGGTGGCGGTGGTGCACGCGGCGGACCGGCCAGTGATGCTCGGCGCCTACACCCCCACCGAGGCCCAGGCAGTCCATGAAAGCGGGGCCGATTTCGTGAAGATCTTCCCCGCCGATGGCCTCGGGCCAGGCTACATCAAGGCGCTGCGGGCCCCCCTGCCGCATCTGAAGATCATCCCCACGGGCGGGGTGGATGCGAACAACGCGGCCGAGTGGATCAAAGCCGGCTGCGCCGCCCTGGGCGCCGGCTCCTGCCTGGTCTCCGCCAAAATCCTGCAGGAGGCCAACTGGACGGAACTCACCCGGCTCGCCGCCGATTTTGTCCAGAAGGTCCGAACCGCTCGCGCACCAAAGACGTAAGCCATCAGGCAAAAAAAGTCACCGCCGGTGGGGGGAAAAGGAGGAAAGGAGGGATTGATTGAAGATCAAACCCTGTAGCACCTTATCCACCGGGCGGTGACCGTCTATATTAGACCAAAAACTTCCGGCGAAAACAACCGGCATCCGCTTCAACCGCAGAAAAAACCTGCGGGCCGGTTTTTTGGCGGAAGATTCCCTTGGCCGCATCCCGGCAATTGGAGTGGTCGTTTGGGCTGGATTCTTTTGCGTAAAGCCATGGTGGTTAGTTGTTTATACCTGTCAAATCGGGGCTCCTTTTGCGCTTTTGCGGTTGGCGCCAAAATCTGCGGAGCTCCCACTCCCCTCCCAGATGCATGAACACGGCCTAATCAAAAGCCAAAAGCGCCGGCAAAACCACCGGTGCCCTTCGCTCAACCTGATGGCCTTTTTCTGATCCACATCCCGATGGTTGGATTTTTCCAGTTTTTCCGAGTCCTGGGGTGGGGGTGAGGCTTCAAACCTTGGAGAATCCTCAAGGCTTGGTTCCGGTTTTTTATTCAAACGCTGGTTGCTTTCCGGCACAACAAATTTTATCACTTTAAAAGGACGCTGAAGTTAAATCCAAATCCCTGGCAGTATTTGCGGCGGGGAGGTTCGGGTTGGGGCGGGATTTGAGCCTAAGTTCCTTGGGGATTGGGTTCATGAATTTTAAAATAATATTCGTAAGTGGCTTGTATCGTGCGTATTATGCCATTTTTTCCCGGCACTGATGGCGGTCGAAATTTAATTCATTACCCACTTGACAGCTACCAGTCGGGGCTTAATAATGAGCGCATTACTACAGTTGCTTTTAGTTTGGTAATTCCGCTTAGAAAAAAATACTGTGGTTGGGGAGAGGATGATTGGCTTGGCAATCGCCAATCGGGTGGTTAATCAGGGTGTTCCGGGATGGCCGAAAAATGCCTTGGTTGATTTTTTGCTTGTAGAGTCCGTCGGAATTATAGAGACTAATGCGACTGAATTGTACAAATATGTATGATTGGAAACGCAAGATATAGGGTATTCCCTTGGAGCCAAACGGCGGATTCGGCAGACACTCCCCGTTCTTAGGGGAGTACCCTGTGTCTTCCTATTCCTAAACCAAAAAACCTAAACACTAACTAATGATGAAAAACAAACAAATCAAAATCACACGAGCGGCAGGTCTCGCGGCCTCCTTGGTGTTAGCTGGAGCAGCCTCCACGATGGCTCAACCGGCTCAACCGACCCAACCGACTCAGCCACAGTCGCCCAGTGGTCCTGGCGCGGCGGGAGCCCCGGTATCCTTGGATGATATCGTTAAGTATTTCAATCCCGCTAGTTCGCCGGCTGGCGTGCAAGCTACCGATGTCGTTAATTATCGCGATAGCTATTTATTCGGTGACACGAATCGGCTGAACAGTGCTTTTGCGGGTATCCGAGCCGCAGGTATCACGAATATAAGTGAAGTTGTTGCTTTGTCCGATTACGCTGCCGCTCAGAAAATGAGTCCGGACCAGCTTTTTGGCCAAGTTTTGGCTCCTGGTGTTACCCAGTTGCGCATGAATAATAATCCCATTGTGGCTGATGTCTTGGCGAAAGCCATCCAAACCAGTTCCAGTGGTGCTGCCCTTGGCGTGAATTTGGGCAATTTGAATATCAAGCAGGCGAATGCGATACTGACCGAATATGGAGCTCCTGTCGGCCAAGCACTAGAGGCCTTCAACAAAATCGTCATGGATGGTGGTGCCATCACGAATGTCGTCAATCCTACCAGCCCGCTTACGAATACCTTGGCAACCGCCACTACTCCCACTCAATATGTGGCTGGCAAGGATTTGACTCCGGCGGCTAAGGCTGCTCTTGGGCAGATTGCCAACGCCGCTGCGATCGCCGCTGATAAAGTTGCGACAAAGATCGCCGCCGGCAGCGCTGAGAATCCCAGCAACCTGCGCCTGAATCGCACCGTGTTGGGCATGCTTACCGCTCCCGCGAGTTCCGGGCAGGCTGAAGGCGGTTTCTTCAGCAATTTCGGCCTGAACGGTGGATTGTTCTACAATCATTCCGAAATGGACAACGACATCGGCGCCATCCAGACCTTCGGCACCGAACTCGGTGGCTCGATGGGCGGAGATCGCTTCCTGGCGTCCGTCACGGTTCCGTTGTATTACACCTGGATGCCCAAGGCTTGGGGTGACTCGTTCGCTTATGGTATCGACGTTGCCGCTTCCTACGAAGTTCTCAAAGGCCTTCGGTTGGGCGTCAATGGCAATATCATCAATAACGACACCGACATGTTCAACTCCCGGTTCTCCTGGCAGGTTGGACCCACGGTGGCCTACGGTATCGCCATCAATGATCGGTTCCATGTGAATTTGGGCACGATCTTCAATTACGGCGGCATCGAAAGCGGAGAAGAGACTTGGATGAGCGGTTACGGCATCGGTCTCGGCGTCAAGCTGACCGACAAACTGACCTTGACCCCATACTATGCCTACTATCGGGATCTGGATGCCCTCAGCGGCTTTGATCCTGATTGGCATGATGCCGGTCTGCAGCTCAATGCCCAGATCACCCCGAAATGGAGCTTCGCCGGTGGCGCCAAAACCTCCCTCGGAGAACACATCGGGACCATCAAAGTTGATTACAACATCAACGTTTATTTGAGCACCTGCTACAAGTTCTAATTGGAACCTGATAGGTAAAGCTTAATTTTGCCTGAGAAAGGCGAATGGGGAGTGGCGGTCAATGAACTTGACCGCCACTTTTTCTTTCCTGGCACCCGGCTTCACAACTTCCATTGCAGGGTGTGAAAAAGCCCGGAAACACTGGCCAATCCCCCTCTTTCATTTGGAACAAGCTTCTTGAAGCCTTCCTCGAACAGCCCGATTGAAACGGTCACCGGCTTGATTGAAAAAGTCGCTTTTTTCAATGAGGAAACTGGCTTCGCGGTGCTCAAAGTCAAAGTGCCGAAGCAGCGGGATTTGGTCACGGTGGTGGGGCAATTGCCCGCGGTATCAGCCGGAGAATGGCTTACGGCGGAAGGGAATTGGCGGCAAAACCGGGATTATGGCCCGGAATTGCAGGCCATCCATTTAAGATCCTCGCCGCCCACCACCCGGGAGGGAATCGAAAAATACCTCGGCAGTGGGTTGGTGAAAGGCATCGGCCCGGTCTATGCCAAAAAGCTTGTGGTGCGCTTCGGCGAATTGATTTTCGACATCATCGAGCAATTTTCCGCCCGCTTGGAGGAGGTGGACGGCATCGGCCCCAAACGCCGCAAAATCATAAAAGCAGCCTGGGATGTTCAAAAAGTCGTCCGCCAGATCATGGTTTTTTTGCATTCCCATGGCGTCAGCACCAGCCGGGCGGTTCGGATCCATAAAGTTTACGGGGAAAAAGCCATTGAGCAGGTTCGCCAAAATCCTTATGCCCTGGCCCGGGACATCCCTGGCATTGGTTTCAAAACAGCCGACCAGATCGCTCTGAAATCGGGAATCCCCCCCAATTCCCTGCTGCGGGCCGAGGCGGCTTTGAATCATTTGCTGCAGGAAGCGGCGGCCCATGGTCACTGCGCGCTTCCCGTCCAGGATTTGCTGACCCAAGCCTATGAACTGCTGGCCATCGAAGAGAATAACTTGCCAAAAGCTTTGGATCGGTCCGTGCAAAGCGGGGATTTAGTGCGGGAATTCATCCCAGACGGCGACCTGGTTTATTTGCCGTATTTGAAGCAGGCCGAAGAGGAAATCGCCCAGCGGATTAAAACCCTCCGCATCGGCGGCAACGGTTATCCCCGCATCGATCTGGAAAAAGCCATGGCCTGGTATCAGGAAAAGACCGGGCAAATCCTGGCCAACACTCAAAGAGCGGCCGTCGAGCTGGTAGTATCCAACCGGTCAACTATAATCACCGGTGGTCCGGGCGTCGGCAAAACCACCATTGTCAAAGCCATCCTTTCCATTCTTTGCGCCAAGAAGGTGCGGTGCCTGCTGTGTGCGCCCACCGGCCGGGCCGCCAAACGGCTTTCGGAAACCACCGGCCAGACGGCCAAAACCATCCATCGTTTGCTGGAAATCAAAGGGCCGAACCGGTTTGAGCGGAACGAAAACAACCCGCTCGAAGTGGATCTGCTGATCGTCGATGAATGTTCCATGGTGGATGTGTGCTTGATGCAGCACCTTTTGCGGGCGGTGCCACCCGGCGCCAACTTGCTGCTGGTGGGGGATGTGGACCAATTGCCTTCCGTAGGCCCCGGAGCCGTCCTGGCGTCTCTGATTCAGAGCGGGCTGCTGCCAGTGGTCACCTTGACGGAGGTGTTTCGCCAGGCGGCCCACAGCCAGATCATTTTGAACGCCCACCGCATCAACCAGGGATTGCTGCCGGAAACCACGCCCAAGGGAATCGACACCGATTTTTATTTTGTCGAACGCGAAACCCCCGATTCCATCCTGCAACTGGTGCTGGAGATGGTCAAAACCCGCATCCCGGCCAAATTGGGATGCGATCCGGTGCGGGATATCCAGGTGCTGTGCCCGATGAACCGGGGCAGCCTGGGCGTGCGGGAGATGAACCAGCGCTTGCAGGAGGTTTTGAATCCGCCCCAGGAGGGGGTTCCGCAGGTCGAAAAATACGGCACGGTGTTCAGGGTGGGGGATAAAGTCATCCAAATGCAAAACGACTATGACAAGGAGGTCTTTAATGGGGATATTGGCCAGATCACGGAGATCGATTCCGTGGATCAGGCCGTGCGGGTGCTGTTCGATCAACGGGAGGCGCTCTACGAATTCGGGGAATTGGATGAAATGGCCCTGGCCTACGCCGTGACGATCCATAAATCCCAAGGCTCGGAATTCCCGGTGGTGGTCATTCCGCTGGCCATGCAACATTATGTCATGCTCCAGCGCAACCTGGTTTATACCGGCATCACGCGGGGACGCCGGCTGGTGCTGGTGGCAGGGCAGAAAAAGGCCTTGGCCATGGCCGTAAAGAACCAGCGCCAGGAACCAAGGCATTCGGGCCTGCTGGCGCGGTTGAGATTCGATTGAGCCGCCAAATCGGCGCGGAAAGCGGAGCGGATTAACCGGTGGTCATGCGGCTGGAATAGCTCGCCACCACCCAGTCGCTCAGGAATTTATCCGGGGCTTCGACGGCTGGCACATCGAGGCTGAATTCCTGCTGCCCCGTGTTCTGGGCGATCAACCGGAGGCCGAACTGGTAATCCTTGAACAGCCGCGCGCACAATTCCGCCGCCCGCACCCCCCGCTCCCGGGCCAGCTGCACGAGCCGGCTGACAGCGGCTTCCGTGAAGGCCACCTTCAAGTTATGCTCCTTCTGGAACTGTTCGGTGAAAGCCGCAATGCCCTGGCGGGCGATCGGCTCACCCTCGCCCAGGTTTTGCTCCAGCAGTTTTTTCAAGGCGGCGGCCGGTTGCTCCACCAGTTCGCGGGAGACTTCAAACTGGCTCACCAGCGTGGAGGGCAGCTCGAATTTGAACTCCCGGAAGACCCGCTCGCAAACCGTCATCAGGCCGCGCGCGCCGGTTTGCTCGCCAGCGGCCATTTCCGCTAGCCGCCGCATGCCATCTTCCTTGAAGGCGGCTTTCAACCCGTAGGCGCCGAAGGACTGCTCATACTGCCGGACAATGCTGCCCTCCGAATGGGCCAGGATCTGGTAGAGATCATCGGTATTCAGCGCGTGGCAGAAAACCCGCACCGGCAACCGGCCGATGAATTCCGGCTCGAAACCGTAATCGATGAAATCCCGGGTTTGGGCCTGGCGGATGACTTCCTCGTCGCGGTCCTGGGCCGGACCCCGCGCGGCGAAGCCAATCATGCTTTCGCGCAGGCGCTTGCTGACGAGCTTTTCCAAGCCGTCAAAGGCGCCGCTGACGATGAACAGGATGTGCCGGGTGTTGATGGTGGAAGGCTGCTTCTTGCCCTGCTGGGACATCTCCATCATGGCTTGGATCTGGCCGGCAATATCGTTGGGGGCGCGCGCCGGCACCTCGGTCTCTTCCATCAATTTCAGGAGATTAGTCTGCACCCCGCGCCCGCTCACATCCCGGCCGGTGATATGGCTGGCGGTGGAAATCTTGTCGATTTCATCCAGGTAAATGATGCCATATTGGGCTCGCCGAACGTCTCCGCCAGCCTGGCGCACCAGATCGCGCACCAAGTCCTCCACATCGCCCCCCACGTAGCCGGTCTCGGAAAATTTCGTGGCATCCGCTTTCACGAACGGCACGCCGATCAGTTCCGCCATGCTGCGCACGAGGTAGGTCTTGCCCACGCCGGTGGGGCCCACCAGGATGATGTTTTGCTTGGCATAATTGGGCTGGTCCTGGCCCATGCTTGCCATCCGCACATGGTGGTAGTGATCGCAGAGGGCCACGCTCAGCACTTTCTTGGCCTCCTCCTGCTTGATCACAAACCGGTCCAGGTGGGCCTTCACATCCTTGGGCTTGTGGCTGAACTGGAATTCCTTCTCGTCCGTTGGGGCCGGCTGGCTGGGAGGGGTGGCCGGAGCTGCCCGGTTGAAAAACGGCGGCGCGCCGCCCGCGAAGTGCTGCTTCATAAAGGCTTGCAGCTCCCGTTGGAGTTCTTCCGGAGTCGGTGGCCCGTTGGTGACGGCAAAGTTCATGTTGTTGGTGGTGCGCTGGAAGGTTGTGTTCGCTGAATTCCCTGGCGCAATTCAATCCTGCCTCCACAGTAAGCCCAATCCCCGCCGGGTCAATGGTGTTTGTGCCCACCGGCAGCAGGGAGCCGGGAACTGCGAAATTTTTTGGGTGCAATTGGGCCGGGATTTTGGCATAGCTAAGCGAGGTCATGGGGACAGCATCTTCGCGGTCGTTCGCGGGGAAGGACCGTTTTATGAATTTAACCGGCTCGGTAATCCTGATCACGGGTGGCACGGGTTCTTTCGGGAACCGCGTGGCCACCCACCTTTTGAAATCCCAACCGGCCCAGATCCGCATCTTCAGCCGCGACGAAAAAAAGCAATGGGAGATGCAGCGGGTTTACCCCCAGTTCCACTATATTCTGGGCGACGTCCGGGACGCTGAACGTTTGAGCCAGGCCATGCGCGGGGTGGATTTTGTCTTCCACGCCGCGGCGCTGAAACAGGTTCCGGCGTGTGAGGTGTATCCCTACGAGGCCTATAAAACCAATGTGTTGGGCTCGCACCACGCCTGCGAGGCCGCCCGGGCGCATGGGGTCAAAACCTTCGTGGCCCTGAGCACCGACAAGGCGGTCAAACCGGTCAACGCCATGGGCATCAGCAAGGCCATGATGGAAAAACTGGTCTGCAGCCAGAATCGCAACGGCGGCGGCACGGTGTTCTGCGCGGTCCGGTATGGCAATGTCATGGGCAGCCGCGGCTCCGTGATCCCCCTTTTTAAGAAGCAAATCCAGGAGGATTCGCCGTTGACACTCACGGTGCCTGAAATGACCCGGTTTTTGATGACGCTGGATCAATCGGTGGATTTGGTCCTGCAGGCCATGACTCATGCCCAAGGAGGTGAAATATTCGTGCGGAAAGCGCCCGCCTGCACGGTGGCGGATCTGGCTGACGCAATGCGCCGCAAATACAGCCCGCGCGGGGCGGCGCATCCCATCCGGGTGGATGGCATCCGGCCGGGCGAAAAGATCCACGAAATCCTGGTCAATGAATATGAAATGCAGCGGATCATTGAAAAGGATGAGTATTTCGCGATTCACCCGGAATACCGCCTGCCGGCGCATTTGACCTCCAGGCCACTGGGCGAGGAATATACCTCCGCCAACACGCGGCAGCTGCGGGATCCAGCATCCATTGGCGCGCTGCTGGATGCCATGGGGGAAACAGAGTTCTACACTTGATATGTCATGAAGATTTTTGTGGCTGGCCACCGGGGCATGCTCGGGCATGTCGTTGAGCGCTACTTCCGGGGTGCGGGGTGCGAGGTGATGACCTCGGATGCCCGGTATGAAGGCTCCGCGCAGGATCCGTTGGTGGAAACCATCGTCAATTCCGGCTGTGAGTGGGTTATCAATGCTGTGGGCCGGATCAAGCAGAAATCCATTCAACCAGAGGCCCTTTACCAGGTTAACACCCTGTTCCCCCTGCATCTAAAAAGCCGGCTGGCGGCCGGGCAGCGGCTGATCCACGCGAGCACCGATTGCGTCTTTTCCGGCCGCCTGGGACCCTATCCTTTGAATGCCCGGCGCGATGCCGATGATGTTTATGGCCTGTCCAAGCTGCTGGGTGAATCCGTGGCTGAACCGTTTCGGTGCCTCGTTTTGCGGACCTCAATCATCGGTCCGGAATTGACGCCCGGCTATGGGTTGATGGGCTGGTTCCTGGCGCAGACCGGCGAGGTCAAAGGCTTCCTTAACCATCTGTGGAACGGCATCACCACGCTGGAATGGGCTCGGATTGCCCATGAGTTGATCATGGGCCAGCATTTGTTGAATCTGCCCATCATCCAGCCGGGAGTCTGGCCCGCCGTCACCAAATGCGACCTGCTGCAATTGCTCGCCAAAACCTGGGGGCACGAGATCCCGATCCGCCCGGTCCAGGCGCCCGAGGCGGTTGACCGGTCCCTGGTGCCTTCTTTGCTGCGGGCAAGCCTCGAAGTCCAGCTTCGCCAGTTCAAGGAATGGTATCCGCCGGTTTCCGCCAATTGATGGTTTTATGTCTGTCCGCCAATTCGCCAAACGCCTGCTCAACCTGCCGATGCCCCTGGAGTTCACCCGGGAATTGGTTGCCACTGGTGAATGCCGCCACGCGCTGGACATCGGCTGCGGCAGCGACAGCCCGCTGAGCGCTTTCCGCCCCCAGTTGATCACCACCGGCATCGACGCCAGCCCGGAAGCCATCCAAGCCGCTCAAAAGCGTGGCCTCCACGACCATTACCTGGTCGCCGATATCATGACCCTGGAGCCGGCGCAAATCCTGGCTCCGTGCCAGGGCCGCCGCTACGATTTGGTCACTCTCTTCGATGTCATCGAGCATCTTCCCCGGCGGCAGGGCTTTGAATTGCTGGAACGGCTGGAGCAGCTGGCCGGCAAATACATTCTCATCCAAACCCCCAATGGGTTCCTGCCCCAAGGCCCCGATTTTGGCAACGAGTACCAGCGCCATCTCTCGGGCTGGTTTGCCCATGATTTTGAAGGCTTGGGCTACCAGGTGCAGGGCAGCACCGGCACCCGGTTGTTCCACGGGTATGGCGGGGAATTGAAATACCGTTTCCCCGGCGCCTTGCTGGTGGACGCCCTGCTGGCCTGGTTTTTGCGCATCCGGCGCCATAGCCGCCACGCCTTTAACCTGGTGGCCATCAAGGATGTGCGCGGAGTCCCGGCCCGCTGGCCGGCCCGCACCCCCTGAGCTATGGGCGTGCTGACCACCGTCATTCCGGTCTATAACGGCGGGCACTACCTGCCCGTTACCCTGCAATCCATCGCCCGGCAAACCCGCCTTCCCGACCGCGTGGTCGTCCTCGACGACGCTTCCACCGACGACACCCCGGAAGTCGCCCGGGCTTTCAAGGATTGCCCTTGCGACCATGTGCGCAATCCCCAAAACCTGGGTTTGTTTCCCAATCATAACCGGGCTTTGGAATTTGCTGCGGAAACCGATTACCTCCATATCTTGCACGCCAATGACCTGATCAAGCCCACCTTTTTTGAACGGTTGACCGCCGCTTTGGATTCAGTCCCGGGCGAAGCTTTCGCCTACAGCCAATACGAAATCATCGATGAGCGGGACCAATACATCGGCGCCTTGAGCCGGCCATCGGCGGGTTCCGGCAACGTGGTTTCAACGGCTGGTTTCCTGGCGGCTCAAGCCCAGCTTAAGGCTATCTTAATTGATGCGGCCGTCCTCAAAACCAACCGCAAACCGTTGCCATGCCGATTCCAGCTGGATTTGGCGCAGGTGGCCGATTGCGTCTTCCACTCGGAACTCGCCACTCATTTCCGGCATATCGTCGCGGTTCCGGAGCGGCTGCTGCAGTACCGGATGCACCAGGGCGCAACCAAGGTCAATACCACCCGCCTGCAGTCCTGGGTTCTGGACGAGTGGAAGGCCATGCAGTTGATCGCCGGCTGGATCCCGGAAAATGATGTGAGCCGATGGGTGCGCCGGCTAAAGCTGCGGGTCTTGTTTGCCGCCCGGTCCCGCGTCAAGGTGCAGATGACCCGCGCCCAGTCGCCTGAATTTTCCTCCCGGATTGCGCACGCCACGCGGGAAACCGTCGGCGCCCTGCCCTGGTTCATGGGCGGGCTGGCGGTATTCATCCGGGATCTGGTTTCCTATCGCTTGCTGAAACGTGCCGCCAATCCGTTGTTGAAATGAACCGCCTTGCGTAACTTGAACCCCCTCGATCCATGAGCCAAACCCCACTCCCCCACTCCCCCCAGGCGCCCGCCGCGCGCGGCAATTTCCTGATGGCCTTGCTGGCGATTTTGCTGCCGATGCTGATTTTGTTTTCCCGCAGTTTCGACCCCAAGCTGGTGGTATTCGCCAACGATGGGCCGTTGGGATACACCAGCGCCCAGTGCTGTTCGGTGCCGGAGATTTTCACCGGTTTCTGGCAGGATTTATTCTGGCTGGGAGCGGAGCAGCCCAGCGCCTCACCCACGATTTCCGGCGGTTTGGATCTGGCCTTCGGCCCGCAGATTTGCGCAAAAATTTACGCCCCGATCTCCATGGTTATCCTGGGGTTGTGTGCCTGGCTGTTTTTCCGCGAGCTGGGCTTGCACTGGGCGGCCTGCCTGCTCGGTGGTTTGGCTGCTTCGCTGAACTCCGACATTTTTTCCAATGCCTGCTGGGGGCTGCCGACGCGGGCCTTGGCGATGGCCTCCACGTTCCTTGGCCTGGCGGCGTTGTATTCGGGCTTGCGCAGCCGGAGCCTCCTGAAGGGCATCCTGGCTGGTTTTGCCGTGGGCATGAGCGTCATGGAGGGGTTTGATGTCGGCGCTATTTTCAGCCTCTATGTTTCAGCCTTCGCGGTTTTCATCTGGTTCCACCAGCCCGGGCCGGTGGGGCTCCGGCTGGCGCGCGGCGCCGGGATCGTTTTTGTGATGGCGATTTTCGCCGCCGTTATCGCCGCCCAGACCGTCAACACCCTCGTCGGCACCCAGCTCAAGGGAGTGGCCGGCATGCAGCAGGATACCCGCACGCGCCTGGAACGCTGGCACGAAACCACCCAGTGGAGCCTGCCCAAGCTCGAAACGATCCGGGTGATGATACCCGGCCTCTTCGGCTACCGCATGGATACGCCAGACGGCGGCAATTACTGGGGCAGCGTGGGGCAAACCCCCGGCTTCGAGGAGACCCGCCGCGGCATCGCCCGCTATTCCGGCGCCGGGGAATACGCCGGGGTGCTGGTGGTGCTGCTGGCCCTTTGGGCGGTGGTGCAATCCTTCCGTGGCTCCCACAGCCCGTTTGGCCCTTCGGAAAAGCGCCTGGTTTGGTTTTGGCTCGCGGTGACAGTGCTCTCCCTTTTGTTCGCTTTCGGCCGCCATGCGCCATTTTACCAGCTCATTTATGCGCTCCCCTATTTTTCGACGATCCGGAATCCCATCAAGTTTATGCATCCCTGCCATATGGGGCTGCTGGTGCTTTTCGCCTGCGGGGTGAATGATCTCTGGCGGCGCTATATTGCGGAGGCGCCCGCCCAGGCGGCCACCTTCAAAAGCCAGTTCCAACGCTGGTGGCCGAAGGCTCCGGCCTTTGAGAAAAAATTCACCTACGGCTTGGTTGGGGGGCTGCTAGGCTGTTTCCTGGGCTGGCTCATCTATTTCGGCAGCCTCAAGGAGATCATCCAATTCCTGGTGAATAATGGCTTTGGCCAAAAAGACTCCTCCGGGGCCGTCCGGGATGATTTGGCCCGTTCCATTGCCCGTTTTTCCCTGATGGAATATGGCTGGTTCCTGGTATTCCTCCTGCTGTCCTCCGCCTCGTTGGTGCTCATTCTCAGCCGTGCTTTTGCCGGCGCGCGCGCGCGCTGGGCGATGGTGCTTCTGGGCGTAATCCTGGCTTGGGATCTTGGCCGGGCCAATCTGCCGTGGATTCAATATTACAATTACCAGGAGCGCCTGGCCTCCCATCCCATCCTGGATATCCTGCGCCAGAAACCTTATGAAAACCGGGTCACCGTCCTGCCTTTCCAGGTCAACCAGCAGTTGTCCGTGCTGCAGAACCTCTATGGTGTCGAGTGGCTGCAGCACCAATTCCCCTATTACAATATCCAAGCCTTGGATGTGCCCCAGGAACCGCGCAAGTCCCTCGAGAAAATCGCCTATGAAAAGGCTGTGCTTCACGATCCCGTGCGCTACTGGCAATTGACCAATACCCGCTTTTTCTTTGGCCTCAAAGGGCTGGAACAGGATCTGAACCAGCAGCTGGATCCCGAACTCAAACGGTTCCGTGCCCACACTTTGTTCACCCTGTCCCAAACCACCGCTGAAGCTCCCGTGCAGTCGCAACTGACGACCAATGGGCCTTTCGCCTTGCTTGAGTTCACCGGCGCCTTGCCGCGGGCCAGCCTCTATACCCGCTGGCAGGTGGAGACCAACCTGGAGGCCGCTTTGACCCTGCTGACCAACCGGGTTTTCAACCCGGCGGAAAGCGTGATTGTCTCCACGCCGCTGCCGGCGGGCGTTTCCCCGGCCGCCACCAACCTTGCCTCCAGCCCGGTGCGTTTTGCCAGCTACCGCCCCAAGCAATACGTGCTGGAGGCCAAGGCAGAGGCGCCATCCATCATGCTCATCAATGACAAATTCCATCCCCATTGGAAAGTATGGGTCGATGGCCAGCCGGACACACTGCTGCGCTGCAATTATATGACCCGCGGGGTGTTCCTCAAACCCGGCCAGCACCGGGTTGAGCTGCGGTTTGAGCCGCCTTCCACCGCGCTGCACGTCAGCCTGGCGGCCTTGGCGGGAGCCTTGCTATTGTGCGGCTGGGTGGCCCTTGTGCCAGCCATATCCAAGCCCAAGGCCACTCCGAATGCGACTGTCTAGCCTGGAAATCCGTGCATGAGCCACCAGGAAACTTACCGTCAAAATGAGGCCTACGCCCGCTTCCTGGCCGGCTGGGACGCTGGGTTTTATGCCAAATACGCAGGGGCGCTCCAGCCGGAAGCGCCCGGAGCCCGCGTTTTGGATATCGGATGCGGGGTGGGGCAGGTGGTGGCGCGGCTGGCCCAGGGCGGGTATGAGGCCCACGGGGTGGATGTGTCCGAGCCCAACCTCACCGAAGCCCGAAAATTTTGCCCGCGTTGCCAGCTTTACGATGGCCGCCGCCTGCCGTTCAATGACCGTTATTTTGCTGCCGCCGGTTCTTTGAATGTGCTGGAGCACGTGGAGGAACCCGAGGCCTTTATCACCGAATTGGTCCGTGTGGTGCAGCCTGGGGGCAAGGTGGTGCTGTCCAGCCCTAATTTCATGCGGGTCTTCGGCTTCCGGGATTATCATCCACGCATGCGCGGCCTGGCCAGCAAGTGGCGGAACTGGCGCCGCCTGGGCCAGAAACGCCGCCAGATGAGAACGGATCCCGGCGCGGTGCGTTTTGACCGCATGCCCGCCCTCGTCAAGGAGCCTTTCACGCCGGATGATGACGCGATCGTGGCCACCAACCCTTTTGAAATGCGGTTTTTCCTGGAGCGCGCCGGCTGCCGGGTGCTCTCGGTGTCCTGCACGGATCGCCCCGTGGCGCGCTGGGTGGATTTCCTGCTGAATCTCACTCCGCTGCGCTTTTACCTGTTCAATGCGTTCTTGATGGCTCGGAAGCGCTGAGGAACAAACCGCCCCCTGATCCAGGTGCGGTCCGCCAGCCGCCTGGACTCCCGGAGGGATCAATCCGTCACGATGCCTTCCCGGCAGGCGAATCGGATCAGTTCGCCCGTGCTGCTGCAATGCAGCTTTTTCAGCAGGCGGGCGCGGTGGTTTTCCACGGTTTTGACGCTCAATTGCAGGGTTTCGGCGATCTCCTTGCTCCGTTTGCCGGCGGCCACCAGCTTGAGGATTTCCAGTTCGCGGTCCGTCAGATCCGGCTTGGAGGAGGGGATGGTGGTGGCGGCCACATGCTTCAGGTAATCCTTCACCACCAGGGAGGCCAGCTCCGGGCAGAGGTAGGTTTGCTGGTCCAGCACCGCCTCGATGGCGCGCTGGAGATCCTGGGGCGCCTTTTCCTTCATCAGGTAACCCCGGATGCCCGCTTCCAGGGCCTCCACCACGATGGGCATGCTGGAGTCGGCCGACAGCACAATGATTTTTACCGATGGGAATTCGGCGAGGATTTTGCGGGAGGTTGCGAGGCCGTTTTCGTCCGGCAGGTGGATGTCCATGATCACGAGATCCGGCTGCTGGGCGCGGACCAATTCCAAGGCTGCGTGCCCGCGCGAGGCTTCGCCCATCACGCTCAGGCCGGGCATTTTCCCGATCAGGCTGCGCAAGCCTTCGCGCACGATCGCGTGATCGTCCACCAGCAGAATCTTTATGGCCTGTGTGTTCATTGTAGCCTGTTGAGGCCAGGCAACTCCGCCGCCTCGCCGATCCTCCCTGAACCTCGCCGCGGGAGCGGCTTTTGGCAAATCGGGATTTAGGGCCGCCCTGGTTGCGCCATTTCCCGCCGGGCGCGGATCAGGAAGGCATTGGCAGCTTCGTAGTCCGGTCTTTCCGGCAGGCAGGTGCCGGCCAGGGCTTTTTCAAAATCGCGATGCAGTTCCCGCCGCCAAGCCTCCACTTCCTCCCAGGGGATCCCGCCGCGTTTCACCGCCAGCAGCCGGTCCCGGCTGGCCGTCACCCGCACCGGCACGCTGGCCTCGCGCAGGGTGGCGGCGCCGGTGATCAAGAGCCGCAGCAGGTGCATGGCATGTTTCCAGCGCACCTCCCCGTGGTTGCGCCGGTCCTGCTCGATTTTTTTGAATTGCGACAGCGCGTAGCCGTTGAAGGTCTGGAAGACCATCTGCGATAAAAACCGTTCGCGCAAGGCCAGGAGTTCCCCGCCCAGCGGCGTGACTTTGTCCACCAGCGGGGAATAAAGGCACTCCAGGATGTTGGGATTGGCCCGCAGGGCCATGACCAGGAATTTCTGGAGTTCCCAGAAACATTCCTGGGCGGCGTTGTCCTCGAATTGCTCCGGGGCGCCGAAGAGGGACCACTCCAATTCGGCCGGCGCCAGGTAGATTCCCCGGCGGTCCGTGTCGGAATCCTCCGTCTCGAGCCCGTAGGCGCGGGAGCCCACCACGCAGCGGTAAATGATGCAGGCTTCCAGGTCAAAGGCGGCCGCTCCGCCCGGCAGCCGGTCCTTGAAAAGCTTCAGGATGTCGAATTCCTCCCGCCGCAGGGAGGTTTCAAAGCCATCCGGGAAGCGGATCAAGTAATGGCTTTCCCCGCCCACCGGGGTGCGGGTGATGATGCCCACGGCGCCCCGCGGGTGAACCAGCGAGCTGTTGGGGCCGTGGATGGCCACCAGCGCCACCACTTGCGTGCCGGCGGAGAAAAGTGGGGTGTCCTCCATCGGGGTCACACTTCCGGCCGCGCGAGGCGCAAGCCGGTGGCATATTTCGAGAACCGGGCCAGGCGGAAGGGGAAGCCTTGGGTGATGCGGGCGGCCTGGAGCTGGTCATTCACGGCGTATTTCAATTCCAGGATCAGGTGGGGAAAAGCCAGGGGTTTCATGGGGGGCAAAGCCAGCTCCCGGCTGAGGCTGGTGAAATCCAGCCCGTAATCCAGGGTCAGCCGGAATGCTCCGCCCGCCGCGCGGTAATAGCGCCGCCGATAGCGCGTCATCAAAACCGGCTCCAAGCCCCGGCACTGGGAGGCCACCGCTTCCGGCAGCCCCGTGCCCAGGCGCCAGCCGGCCACCGGGGCGCCATCGAAGCGGAACCCGGGCAGCGGATAAATCAGCTTGCCGTTGACCTGGCCGCGCTTGAGCTTGAACTCCAGGCTGGCTTGGATCGCCCCGCCTTGGCTGGCTCCATACCAGCGCAGGCGCACTTTTTGCCGGGGCGATACGCCCTGGGTGTGAAGCAGATAAAAGCCCAGTTCCGGGGTGTCCAAATAGATGTTGTTGACCGCCCGCTCCGGATGGGCGGCGGCCAAGCCGGCCGGATGGCGTTTGATCAAGCTCTCCGCTTCGGCCAGGGTGACACCTTCCAGCAGGAACTTCCGCTCATAGCGCCAGCTCACCGGCGGCATTTCCGCCGGGGGCCTTCCGGGTGGCGCCGGTTGGTTTTCCATCGGCGGCCTTAAATTTTGCCCTCGGCCCGCCAGCGCTCCATCACCGCTTTCACGCGCGCCAGCTGGATCCCCACCGCCGCGTATTCATCCTGGGCCGAATGATGCTCCACGCTGTAATATCCCCCGTAGCCGGCCTGGCGGAGGTTTTCCATTTTTTCCACCAGCGGCCCCTCGCAGATATTCCAGGCGAAATGGGTGTGGCAAACCCACGGCGCCACCGCGCGGTCTGCCTCCGTCTTTTCCGCCTCCGTGCCCTGCCAGCCGCCGATGTGGATCGACAAGCCGAACCCGGGGTGGTCCACTGCCTGGTAAAGTTTTTTGAGGTTCGCCCAGACGCCTTCCGTGCCCCAGTGGTTTTCGGCTCCCACGCGGAAACCGTGGTCATGCGCGAATTGCGCATATTCCCGGTAGCGGGCCACGATGTGATCGAACTCCTCGTTCGTCCAGGTGGGGTTGCGCCCGCCGGCATCCACGCGCATGAACCGCGCGCCCAGCGCCGCCGCCGCTTTCAGGTAGGTGCGGGCGTTTTCACTGTTCTTTTGGCGGGCGGCGGGATCGTTTTCCCAGATGTGCGCATTATCCACGCACAAATCCGCCAGCACCAGGCCCCGCTCATCCAGCGCAGCCCGGACTTTTTTCAAGAACGACTCCCCGGTGGTCGGAAAAAAACCGCTCCAAATATCCGCCGCCTCCAGCCCGTAGCGGTATCGGCACGTCTCCAGGTAGCCGAAGACATCCATTTTGCCTTCGCCCAGCAACCCCCGGAACGAGTAGGAAAGGATGGAGATCCGCCGGGCCGGCGGCCCCGCGGGCCGCTGGGGTGCGGGCTGGCTGGCCGCTCCGGCCGCCGCCGCCAGGGGATGCAAGGCCGCCGACCCCGCCAGGGCGCCCGCCGTTGAATGCTGCAGGAATTGACGTCGATTCATGGTGGGATAATAGACCTTTTAACCGGCCCCACCGCAAGCCTGGAAAACAGGCCAGGCTTGTCAGGCGGTTTTTTTTGTGCTGTAAAAGGGCCGTCTTTTATGCGCGCATTTCAGGCCATCACCAGCGCCCCGCTCCAAGCCCTGCTCCTGGCCGCCTTGGTTGGGGCGGGCGGCTGCCGCCAGGTGGAGCATGGGATGTTCACCATTTCCCGGATCAAATCCCCGCTGGCCTTCCGCTTCAATTCGCTGAACAAGCCGCTGACCACCAATGAATTGCGCGAGGCCGGCCTCGCTGTGGATACCCTGCGGCTGGCGGCGCGGGACGAGGCGGATGCCAGCCATGATTTCCACGATGACTATTGCGATTTGCTCAGCCAAAACAAGGTGGTGATGGTATGCTTGTCGGGCGGGGGCAGCCGCGCGGCGCGCCTGGCCGCCCACACGCTGGCCCGGCTGGAGGAACAATACAACCTCGCCCATCCGGACGGCCCGGCCCTGGTGGACCGGATCGATGCCTGGTCCTCGGTCAGCGGTGGATCGATCTACGCCAGCTATGTGGCGGATTATTTCTACCGGCGGGCTCACCGCCTGCCAGCGCCGCCGGCCCGCCGGCTGTTCCAATTCCTGCGCGATGATTTTGAGGTCCGCCTCATCACCCGCCAGGCGGGCGGCATGGCCTCCCTGTTTTATTTCTGGCCGGGCAACCTGGGCTACGCGCCAGTGCTGCAGGTGCTTACGGAATGGGATTCGTTGAATCTGTTCGCCCGCTCCCAGGCCATGTTCCAGGAAGGGAAGATCCCCTTTGCGCCCGCCTCGAGCCTGCGCAAGCTGGGCGACCTCCCCCGCCAGCCACGCTTCTTTTTCAACGCCGCCTGCCTGGAGACGGCCGGCCCCTTCCTGTTCACCCAGCGGATGATCCACCGGGATCTGAGCGGGGATCCGCTGGCGCGCCTGGCGGAGGATCCCCTCGAGTGCTGGGCCCGCGGCCAGCGGGAGCCCCTGGCCGCCCTGGCGGAGCCGTTCTCTTACGCGGTGACGCTGGAGGATCTCGGCGGCTCCCACCGCCGGTTCCCCGTGGTGCACGGGGTTTACGCCAGCGCCGCGTTCCCGGGCGCCTTCCAGCCGCTGGCTTTGAACAAATACGTGGACGCCCGGCTGGCGGCCGCCAACGCGCCCGCCCGGCGCCCGGCCCTCCTGCCCAAGGCCGGCCTCCAGCCTTTTGCCGGCTGGAGAAAACAAGGCTCCATCAGCGTGGTGGATGGCGGCGCCTATGACAACTCCGGCCTGGCCACCGCCCTCCACTTGGCCGGCTACCTCCAGGCCGCCCGTTCCAACGATTGCTGGCGCGGCTGCGACGCTCCCCGGCGCGCCTCCCCGCCGGCTCAGCGGTTCGTGATCCTGGCGGTGGATGCCAATGTGGAACAGCCGGGGTATCGCGGACCCAGCCACAACACCTTCCGCCCGGATGCGCCGGTGCGCGGCCTGGTGCCCGCCCTGTTCACTGCCTTCAAGATCCACGCCAAGCAGCAGGCGCTTGTGAGCGCCATCACCAGCCAGTGGAGCCGGCGCTGGTCGGAAGCGGGCGTTCTGAAGATGGTGGAAGTGCGCCTGGTGGAGGCGGTCAAACAGGCGCAAAAACCGTGCCCCACCGGCCCGGGGGAGTGCCGGTCTTCCCCGCCCGAACCACTCCCCAAGCTGGACACGGATTTTGTCTATTCACGGACCCAGGACGACTGGATCCGGAAATTATCCAGCCTGGCTTTGGAGATCAGCCCGCCTGGCGAGTCGGATAGCCGCGCCGAGGCGTTCCTGAAAGCGCTGGAGGATTGAGAAGCCGGGGATAATCGCCAGTAAGGAGCCGGAAAAAAATAACCGCAGCAACCTCGCTGGTTCTTTTGGCCAAGGACTTCGTTACTCATTCGTTACAGATCGCCAGGATATGCGCCTCATTCGTGCCTTGCCCTTGGCCAAAACCCCGGCGCGAACTTGCCACCTTTATTTGTTTCCGACTCCTAAGCCTGCGGTCCGCAGTCGCAGCAGCGTCTCGGGGGTAGCGTCCAGGACATTTCTGGGATTGGTTTGCATTCACTTTGGGATTTCAAATTATGGGCTAATCCGTGGTTTAGCTACGGGAAGGGAATGCGCCTGGCTGCGTTCAGCCACAAAATCAGTTTCACTGCTTCAAACTCCAGCTACCGATTGCTGCAGCAAATTTGAAGAATGGGATGCACTGCCTGCCATTCAACCCAAAAAGAGCCGTCGGGCGGTAAAAACAAGTCGGTTTTGGGCAGTCCGGTCCGCACCGCGTGCGCCGGGAACTTCGGGCACCCTATTTCCTGAGGCTAATGAAGTAACAGCGCCAACAAGTCAGCGCACACGGGTAAAACCCCGGCGTCAAGGCCGCTTTGGAAACTGCCCCGCACGCTTTTTTCCTGCTGAAACCAGGCTCGACTTGGCCGCCAGGCCCCCGCCAAGGCGTGTTTCGGTCTGGACAATGGCCGGCCACCCAACAAGGACTCGAAAATCCGGCTCACAATCCGATGCCAGCGTTCGGCTTGGCACAACCGCTCCGCCGTTGCCAACAACCCGGTCAAAAACTGGCTCAACTGGATCAGCATCCCTTGGCTTTTCGGGGCTTCGGCATGGGGCGTGGTCACCAACAAGGTTCGCTGGCCAGCGTGGGTGGTTTGGCGAGCCACGGCGGTCAGCAACAAAGGCCGGCTGGTGATGGCTTCCCGCCGTTTGCTCGGATCGGCCAAACGCACCAACAAACTCCACCCATTGTAGATCAAGGCGATGTTCCGGGCCGCGATTTGACACCGGGCCAGATCCCGGGTGGTAAAGCCAGCCCAACCCCATTGGTTCTTCAGTTCGTCAAAGTTGTTTTCCGCGTCCGCACGATCCCGATACAATTGCGCCACGGTCAGAATCTCCTCCGTCTGCGAGGTCACCAACACCGCATATTCATAGACCGGATCCTGGACGGGAAACAACCCTTGCCAGTCCAGCAGTAGCTGGTGGCTTTGGCCCTTGGCTGGCGGTTGGGCGGCCGCGGCTGTGAGCCGGCGGCGCAAGACGATCACCCGCCGGTTCCGGCTCCAGCCTTGCAACTTCAATTGGCTTTCCACCCCTTCCCAGCCCTGGCCAGCTGGCAGCCACTGGCCCACCCGTTCTTATTGCTTGATCAATGGCTTGGGTTTGCTGGTCTGCCGCAGCTTGAACAAGTACGGCAATTGCCGCACCTCACCCTCGGCCATCATTTCTTCGTTGCCGAATAAACAGTCCCCGCGGATCAGGCAGGGCCGGCCGGCGCTGGGCAAAGCGTCCACCAGTTTCCATAATCCAGGGCGCGAATAAGCGGCCGCCGTCTGTTTGCCGGGACGCACCTCCACCTCCAAGACCAGGCGCGCCATGCCCATCAAATAGGTGTGATACGCATGGGCCGGCCGGGTTTGTGCGGATGATACCCCACCTGCGCCCCCTCTTGATGGCCATAGGCCGTTTTAATGGTCGTATCGATGTCCAAGACCCAGGGTTCATAGAGCAAAGGCTCGTAGCTTTGCCGCAGGTGCTTTGGTTGCCACGCCACGGTTTCCGGATGGGGTTCTGAGGTCTTCGCCACCGGCGTTTTGGCAGAACCCACCACAGCCTTGGCAGCGGGATCGGCAGGGGCCGGTTGAGCCGGCAAGGACAGCCGCTTGCCCGCCTTGCGAATGTCATCTTCACTCATCACTTTGGTCATGCCCAACAGGGGGGGATTGACCGTGTCGCCCCGCAACGCGGTGGTATGGGCCTAGCGGTGATGCCCGGCCAGGCTCGACAGCAAGTAGGTTCCCAGCACATCTTTCTTGGCGGGCGCATTGGGGCTGTCGTATCGCAGCGGACAGTCGTCCACCCAGGATTCAAAGAGACCGGCCGTTTTGAGGAATTGGGCAAAAAACACCAATTGACCCATGGGGGGGTGACGGAGGCTTGCGGATCCCATTCCACAGGCACTCGCCCACCTAAAGTTTCCACTGGCAAGGTCGATGGCAGCATCAAGGGGGGCGGTTCCAGTGGTGCAGGGTCTTTGACAGCCAAATTCGGCTCACCTGCCGGGTGAGCCACTATCGGAGTTATTTCTAATGACATCCCGCTCCATTACAGCAAGTTGTGCCTTTTGACACGCTTTCAGCCGCTCTTTTTTAGGATCAAAGGTCGCTTCGTGAACCAATGGAATCCGACCTGTGACCTCTGACCCACCTGCAGGCACAGGCTTGGGAGGTTTCCTTTCGGTTCTTCAAAAAAATGCAAACCGTTCAAGGGACCGCTTTAAGCCAACGTGTAAACTATTCCGACATCTTTAAAACTCCTATTACGTTGATTACGAGTCGGTTATGCATTTACAACCGCCCGAAACCCGAAAATTGCCGGATTTCCTTACATGTTCAGATGCTTCTTGTATCTAGCTGGTTATTAACAGGTTACGAAATATAGCGAGCGGCAGCCGACCTGATTCCATGCCAAAGTGTAAAAAACCATTACACAATGCAGGATCAGAAACTGTTTAAAATTTATATAAGTGGCTCAATATAAATATGATACGCATCACACCAAAGGTTGGTATGCATTCTGCTTCCTTGACACTTTTGTGTTAAGAACGCAAGTTAGTGCTGAAGTGAATTAATATGCCGCTTGTCATACACACTGTTCAAGGTGGATCATATATTGGCCAATTTGTCCCAAGTTGGAAAGGCCGGTTCCTGAGGCTGATGCTGGGCATGGTGCTGGCCGGTTTATGGCCCCAAGCTCACGCTGGCAATGCCACCGGCTGGGGGAGCCAGGTGGTTTACCCTTTAAATGGCTACCGCAGTCCTTTCACGAAAATTGCCGCGGGTTTTAACCATAGCCTGGCCGTGAACGGCGATGGGTTGGTCGTTTCATGGGGCTATAATTATGACACCCAATGCGCGGTGCCCACCAGCTTGAGCGGAGCGGCGGCAGTTTCGGCGGGAATTGCTCACAGCCTGGCCTTGAAAGGAGATGGGACCGTGGTGGCGTGGGGGGATAACAGCAAAGGCCAATGCGCTGTGCCTGGCAGTTTGAGCGGGGTGATGGCCATAGCCGCTGGCGGCGACCACAATCTTGCCTTGAGTGGCGGAACGGTGGTGGCGTGGGGGGATGATTCTTCCGGCCAATGCACGGTACCCACCGGCTTGAGCGGGGTGACGGCCATCGCGGCGGGTGGCACGCACAGCCTGGCCTTGAAGGGGGATGGGACCGTCGTGGCGTGGGGGGATGATTCTTCCGGTCAATGCACGGTACCCACCGGCTTGAGCGGGGTGACGGCCATAGCCGCTGGTTATTTGCATAGTCTGGCGCTGAAAGGAAATGGGACCGTCGTGGCTTGGGGGGACAATAACTACGGCCAAAGCGATGTGAGCTGGTTGAGTGGGGTGTCAGCCATCGCTGCCGGTTATTTGCACAGCATGGCGTTGAAAGGAGATGGGACCGTGGTGGCGTGGGGGGATAACTCCCTGGGCCAATGCACCCTACCCAGTGGCGTGGCGGGAGTGGTTGCCATTGCGGCGGGTGGCGACCATAACCTGGCCCTGATGGGGGGCGGAACAGTGGCGGCCTGGGGGGATAACGACCGTGGCGCATGCGCCGTGCCCAGCGGTTTGGGGGGTGTGGCGGCAGTGGCCGCGGGGAGTGCCCACAGCCTGGTTTTGAGTGGAGTGGGAACAATCACCGCTTGGGGAGACAATACCTACACCCAATGTGATGTGCCTGGAGGCTTGACCAGCGTGGCCGCGATCGCGGCAGGTGGTTTTCACAGCCTGGCCTTGCACGGAGGAGGATTAGTGGCGGCTTGGGGGGATAGCTCCAAAGGTCAATGCACCGTGCCTGGCGCCTTGAGCGGGGGGGGGGTGACCGCTATTTCCGCCGGCTATTTGCATAACCTGGCCCTGGCGGGCGGCGGCACGGTGGTGGCTTGGGGGGATGACTCCAAAGGCCAATGCACCGTGCCCAGCGGCCTGAGCGGCGTCACCGCCATTGCGGCGGGTGGTTATCACAGCCTGGCCTTGAACGGAGACGGCACCATTTCGGCTTGGGGGCGCAACGTCGAAGGTCAATGCACGGTGCCGGGCGAGCTGAGTGGTGGTGGCGTGATCGCCATTGCGGCCGGTTTTTTGCACAGCCTGGCTGTGAAGGGAGATGGCACCGTGGTGGCTTGGGGCGATACCAGCAATGGCAAATGCGCCGTACCGAGCAGTTTGAGCGGTGTGACAACCGTGGCGGCCGGGGTTGGCCACAGCCTGGCTTTGAAGGCGGATCACACCTTGGTGGCCTGGGGTGACACCACGTATGGACAAGCCACAGTGCCCAGCGGATTAAGCGGAGTGCAATCCGTCTCAGCTGGCTATTATAACAGCTTGGCAGTGGTGGCCTCAACGATATCCGGCCGCCGCATTTTCTATAATTTTTCCTATTTTGATGGAAAAAATGCCGGCGCCAACGCAGCCGACGATGGCGCGATTGCCACCGACAAAAGCGCGCTCCTGCCCGGCCACAAAGCTGCCTTCGCCAATTATACCAGCTACAGCCGGGGCATCAATGGCATCATGGTGGACATTTTGGCGCTGACGGGAAGGCCCACCGCCGGCGATTTCACCTTCAAGGTGGGCAACGACAATAATCCCACCTCCTGGGCCACCGCCCCCTCGCCCACCAGTGTCACTTTGCGTGTTGGCGCAGGGGTTGGCGGTTCCGACCGCATCACCATAATCTGGGCGGATAAAGCCATCCTAAAACAGTGGTTGCAGGTCTCCATAGGAGCCACCGCGAATACTGGCCTGACCTCAAACGATATCTTCTATTTTGGTAATGCGCCCGGCGAATGTGGGAACTCTGCTTTTAATGCTATTGTGAACATCACTGACCTGGCTGCTGCTAGCACACATCCCCGGAGTCCCTTAAACCGGGCGCCAGTTGACTATAATTACGACTATGATCGTGATGGCCTTGTAAACACAGTGGACATTGCGGTCGCCAATGTAAATCAGACAAGTCCTCTTACAGCCCTCCAACTAATCACGGTGCCGTGATAATATCCATTGCTATTTATCACTTATTTATCTATAATATGTTTCGATACCTGCAGGCTTGACAATGCATTCCTTTGCCGTATATTGTTCTCAATTTCTATGAATATTAAAAAATTAGCCTTTCGCCAACTGTTTTGGATCTTCGCACTGTTGGTGTTGCAGGTGGACCTTCGTGCGGCCTTATACCTGGAACTGCCTGGAGGCCTTGGGGTCACAGGAATAACACTGCAACCTTCCCAAAGTGGCCAAGTTGTTGACATATCAATTAGGAACGATTCCACTCCTTTGGCAAACATATATGGTTTGAATTTTATGGCGCAAGTGGGTGATGGAGCATCGGGCCCCAAAATAACGGATGTTAAACTCAATTACGGGGATTCGATTTTTAAATCCTTTATTAGTATAGACCAAGGGAGCAGTTCTTGGCAGGTGTTCTATGGAATTTCGGTATATCCATCACCCACCGTTTCAATTCCATCCGGCTCCACTTTGTTAGCCCGCTTGACTTTTGACACAACTGGTCTTAGCGGTTCTGGACCGTGGCCGATCGTATTTAATAATATTTTAGGAGAATCCACCAAGTATGTTCTTGGTGATTTAGACAACACACCTTTAGCCATTGATAACTTTGTAAGTGGGCAAATCATCACAGCCGTTCCTGAACCGGCGTCATTCGCTTTGGCCACAGGTTTGTTATTATTGAGCCTCGGTGTGGTGAGGCGCGTTAAGTCCTATTCAACAACGCGAACCACTCCTTTGGTTTGAGATGGCTTAAAACACTTAAAACAGATTTGGTTTAGGAATGGCAATCCTTAGTTTTTTGCCCATCGCAAAAACGAGCCAATTTTATTAAGTCTTTCCAACCTGCGGCGTTTGAATACTGAACTTTTCCCACAACACCAACTGTGGCAGGTTCTCAATTGCGCTAGCGATCGCCAATCCAAGCCCAATTATTATTTTTTAAGTCCCGGTTAGGCTATTCACATGGTTTGCGTTTCAAAGGCAATCACTCCTGATTGGTTTTCTCGCCCGATCAAGATCTGAAATTACCGTTAAAATCTGCGGAGCCACTCTGAATTGGAATTTGTTCAATCGACCCCCAAGCAGGGCGATTTTAATACTCCTTTGCATTGCCCCCGGTTTCTCACCGGCCAGCCCATCCTCAAGCCCTGAATTGGGAGTGTCAGTTGTTGCGACTGCGCGTTTCCCAAGGGTTGCTAGGCCCAGTTCAGCGGCGCACCGTTGACGCTGAAGGAATCCCCATGGTTCCCGGCGTCCAAGCTTTGGCGGCGGCTCTGCCTGCCCTCAAACACATTGGGGAACCTTTTGATCTCACGCGCACACGTCCCGCAATGAAACACCGAATGATCCTGGATAGAGCTGTTGAAGCTCTTAAAACAAAAGCGGCGCAGCGGCGCACGCACTCCAAAAGCTCGCGAACCCTCCGTGGCCCGCAGCGCATCCGGAGCGTTGAGGTTTCCGCCAGGTTTTGGAGCGCACCGGCCGGTAGAAGTGGAAATAATCCACTGAATACACTGAATGGAAAAGAAGGCGGGGAGGAAGAGCTTGGAGCGCAGAGCGCAGAGTTTGGAGTTAAGGCAAAAAACGAGGCCGGCGGTCCGAGGCCTGAAGTCAGGAATTATCCTTTTCTGTGTAATCCGTGGTTAAAATCCCTAAAAAATAAACCACACTGAATAGGAATGTGGAGGAGACAAGCGCTTTTGGGCATCTGGTGGCCAGGCGCCAGCCACCGGCCATAAACCAAGATAGGGGTCTGAATCTCAACCACTTGTGAATGCATGGGCTGTCACCAGGACAGTGAAACTGAGGAACAGTTCAAAACCCGGGTGGCCAAGTGGCCGGTGTTTTGGGGAGGTGCAATTCACTTTTTTTGGATTATTAAAACACCAAGGGGATGAGCCTGTTTTATCAAGCTCATCCCCTGTCGAGATTAAAGGTATAATTGCCTAGCGGGTGAGTTTTCTAGTTGCAGCCCCCAGCAAGCTCAATCCGCAGCCAAGCAATGCGAGGGTGGTGCCGCCATCCGGCACCGGCGTTGGGCGGCTTGGGGCGGGGGTGAATGTGTTTTCATCATCCGGCACTGTCGCTGGGCGGCCGGTGGCTGCTGTACTCGCCGAGAATTTAAAGGACGGGGAAAGGTCATCGGCCCTGAATTTAATAGTCCCCAAGGTAGGATCAAAATTATGACCGGAAACCCGTCCCAAGCCCTCCACGATCACAGCGCCTATTAACTCGCTGCCCTCACGGCTTACTTTGGTTACACTAAGCAGGTCGAAGGTAAAGCCGCCGACTTCCCAGAAATTGTCTAATGACTCCGTAAACTTCCATGGTGTGGCCATGGTAACCGTAGCATCGATGCCAAAATAATTTTTGAATACGCCGGTGGGATCACTGGCCACTTTTACATCGGAGTATGATACCACCTGAGTGGCGCTATATGCTAATTTGTCCAATTCCACCGATCCATTGATGGAAAAAGAGCCTGTGATTAACTCGGCTTGCAGTTGCGCAGCAAAACCGATGAGCGCTGCCAAAGCGACCGAACCCGTTATTAATGTTGTTCTCATTTTTATTCCTTATTTCGTTAATTTTTGGTGGTTTTGTTCCCGTATCCGTTATGCCCTTTAATTTTTTACCACCCCGCCCAACTGGCACATTACCTTCTGATCTCGAATGAAGCAGTAAGCATGCCATGGATGAATGCGAAAAGTCATCATGTTCGTATTCAGGCACTTACATAAAATGCAAATCGTCCCTGTTCGTGGATTATGTAAGGCTCTTTTACACTTTTATTTGGCAGCCAACTTCCTGACCCCATCAGCATTTTCATAACATGTTAATAACCAGGAAGATACGCGATAAAAGCCTGATTTGTAAGGAAATCCGGCACTCTGCGGTTTTGAAATTGGTATGTATTTCGTAATATACTCACAATCAGCAGGATACGACAGTAAAACAGAATGTCGGATTGGCTTACACATCGTATTGGATGGAACCTTGCGTGAACCGTTTTGTTTCAGCGCGCGAAGGTTGCCAGACGCGGCTTTCCGAAAGGTTTGCGGATTATTGGGGGAAGAACGCTCCCTATGCAGGATAAGGTCTGACAGCCGGATAGGGAACGAAAGCCGAAAATATGCGGTTCGATCTTCGGCGGCCAGGCGGCCTGTTACTCCCCATGGCGGGATCAACCGCTTTCCGGCGGCCGAAATGTTCGTCGCAATCGATCAGCGTCTGGGCCGACAAAGTTTGGCTTTATGCCGGAGGCGGCCGAAACAACAATCCCAAGAAGATGGCGAAACCAAGCTCAAGGTAGCTCGCAAGCGGGCAACCGTTGCTGCGCTGGAGGGTGCAATCCCGTTAGAAGTGTTAGACCCATTATTTCCCAATGGTTTTCAGCCGCGTGTTTTTCTGCTGCCGTTTTGCTGGCGTTGAAAACCTCGTTTTTCTGGGGTGGGTGGGAGGAAATTACCAACGGTTGGACATTTGAGATCCGGCACAACGGCAGCATCCTGGCTGATGGGCGATGGAGCATGGTGCCGTCAAATTTGACGGAACCATGGACCGTCAAGCTGGCCCACACATCGGCATGGCGAACGCTGGAACTCGAGAAACAGGTGAATGTGAATCCGCATTCACCATTTTTTTCGGGCTGGAGGTCGATAAAACGGCCCGTGTGGATTCGTGCGAGCCTGTTCTTGAACTCCGGGCGGACCTGGGAGGTAAAGAACAGGTGAACCCGAATTCAGGTTCACCTGTTCCTGAACACGAACGCGACATCAAAACCAAGCACACCAGCTCCGCCGCCGGGAAGCTGGCCGGAATGGCCCGGAGCAGCCTGGAAAAAGCCATCCGCATCGGCGAGCTGTTAACCGAGCAAAAAGCCCGGCTAAAGCATGGTGAATGGCTGCCGTGGATTGAGAGGAATTTGGAGTTTGATCAAAAGACAGCTTGGAGATACACTCACTTGTTCACCAATCGGGGCAAATTAGGCACAATGCCTAATTTAGGTATCACCGAAGCCTACCGCCTCCTTTCTCAACCCGCCGGGGGATCGCACACCAACCCGGTGAACGCTGGTGGCAGCGTCGATTTGATCATCTCCAGCCGCCTGGCAAAGCTATCGGTAGCATATTAGTCAACCACTATCCTACCACATTTTTTGATCCCATTTTCCCCACATCCCCATTTCCCATAAACCGCATTTCATTGGGGTTTTTCAATTTCCAACCGGACTAGACCGGACTAGACCGGACTAGACCGGACTAGACCGGACAATGTTATGAGACTTATTGCCTCTTGCATTACATTTATTTTTTGTTGTAACCATGCAGAGATTGTGCGAGTCTATGATCAGTAGTGGTAGAACGTGTGCCTGCCTCTTGAAAGAAGTAGCTGCACCAGCTTGATAAAACTTCAAGTGCCTGCCACCAGAAAGCGGACCTATGACGAGCGAACAAACTACCCAGCCGAGGCTGATGAAAACCAAGGAGCTTGCGAAAGCGTTGGGGCTGCACCGAAACACAATCGACCACCTGCGGCGGACAAAACAGATCCCCTACTTGAAAATGGGAGGGACTTTTCTGTATGACCTTGCGACCGTTATCAGCAAAACAACCCGCTGCCTCTAAAACGCATGAGAACAAAAAAAGATCCCGACCCTTGTGCAAAAAGGATCGGGGAAAAAACCGAAGAGACTCACTACAGCACCACGTTAACGCTGAACGCTGGCGTTGTCAATCCCATGGAACGCGCGGCTGCATACTTGGATAAAATCCCCGGCGCGGTATCCGGTAATGGTGGGCACCGCGCAACCTTCAAGGCCGCATTTATTTTGACACATGGGTTTGGATTGGACAGCGGTGCGGTGCGCCAACTCATGGACACCTACAATCTGCGATGCGCTCCGCCGTGGTCCGCCAGCGAGCTGGAACACAAGGTGACGAGCGCAGCACAAGCCGTGTGCCGACGCCCCGGCTGGTTGTTGGACGGCGCTCCACCCGCAAGCCGCTCACATCCGACCCCGGCGTTTGTTCCCTCGCGGCCGCCGGTCCCCAGGCTGGCAGACATCAAGCCGGACTTGGAACACCTTGAGAAGTTAGCTGAGCCGCTGACGTGGTTTATCGAGGAAGAGCTGAAGATGCGCAGCCCAATTGATCCCGGCGCCGTGACTCCGGTAACCTTCTTGGAGGCATTGTTCCGCCCCGGCGAGAAAGTCCTGATTTTCGACATGCTGGAATGCAAAACACCAGCGGTCGTTGCAGGCATCGAAAGCGAACCCGGAGATCCTGCGGGGCTGGACTTCATGCGAACCGGCAAACCCCAGGGCGTTTGGTTTCTGCCGCAACCCGTGGACGGCCAATGGCGTGACGGAAGCTGCCGTTCTGCGCGATGCGTGAGCGGCTTCCGGTTTGTTGTTTTGGAATCCGACAGCCTGGAACCGGAGCTTTTCCTGCGGCTGCTGGCCAGGTTGCCAATCAACATCGCCGCTGTCACTACGTCCGGCGGGAAATCTTTGCACGCGCTTTGGAGAATTAGCGCCTTCACGGCCCATCATTGGAAACACCTGGCAGACCCCTACAAGCCGGCCCTGGCCATGCTCGGTTGCGATGCTGCGGCGCTTTCATGCGTCCGGCTGAGCCGCTTGCCATGCTGCCGCCGGGAATCAAAAAACCAATGGCAGCGGCTGCTGTTTTTGGACCCCAGCACCGATGAAACCCCGTTGGCCGAGCGACCCCACGCGCCGCGTTTAAACTTCCCCTACTAAGCCTGCCCTATGTTTTCCAAATTAAATCAAGCCCTCGCCGAAATGAATCTGCCCGTGCCAGCGGAACCGGCACCGCAAAACTATCCACCAGTCGATGCGAACATTGATTTGCAAGCCAGGCTGTTCCGCTTAAGCCAGGACAAAAATGTTCGCGGCGACGAAAGAAACAAAAGGATTGCGGCTGAGATCATCACTGAGTTGCGGCAGCGTGGAAAATACTATTTTCACGCCGAGCTGCCCGATTTTGAGCATGTATTCTTTTTCGATTCGGAGCGCAAGCTGCTGCTGCGCATCCGCTCGGACGAATACGCCGCCTGGCTGTCCGGCCTGATTGGAGTGAACAGATCCGAGCGGCTTTTTGACTACGTAATGGCGGAAGTTGAAACGCTGGCACTCGCAGGGGCGGAGACCAGCGGCATTATTCCGCTGTCTTTTTGGCACGGAACGGCTGAGGCCATTTATATTTCATGCGGCAACGGCCATTCTGTGAAAATTACAGCGGGAGCTGTTTCGATGGTGGACAATGGCACCGATGCCATCCTGTTTGCCAGCGGGAGAACACTGCCCTCATGGCAACTTGTCGAGCCGGTTTCTGCATTCGATACCTGCCGCCTGTTTTCCTCCGCTCACACAAGCGCGGCACATGGCCAGCTTTTGCTCAAAACGTGGATTTACAGCTTGCCAGCCTGCCCAAAAAACAAACCACCGCTCTGCCTAGTGGGAACCGTTGGGAGCGGGAAAACGCGAACCATTCGCGGCGCGGCGGAGCTTTACGGCCTGCCCGAAAACGTGGCCCGTGCCGAGGACTCCAACGAAAATGATTTTTGGGTGGGCTTGGACGGCGGCGGGCTTTACATCTTGGACAACTGCGACTCCAAAGTCTCATGGCTGGCGGACGCCTGTGCCGCCGCCGCAACCGGAGGATGCAAGCCAAAACGCCGATTGTACACCGATTCAAGCCTCGTGACCATGCGCGCCAACGCCTGGCTTGCGCTAACCTCCGCCAACCCGCTTTTTGGGAATGACAGCGGCCTGGCCGACCGGCTTTTGGTGGCAAGGCTCGAGCGCCGCCAAGGTGAGCCAACCGCTGACTCCAAACTCAGCGAGGAAATCGCCGCCAACCGGGACGCCGCGCTTTCAGACATCGCCTACCGCCTGTCCGCCGCGCTGGCTGACACGCTGTCCGTGCCGCATATCAACGCCCGGCACCCCGACTGGAACGCTCTGGCCGTCCGGCTTGGCCGTGCTTTTGGCCAGGAAGCGGAAACCATCGCCGCGCTCACCGCCGCCGAAAACGACAAAAGCCTTTTCTGTCTGGAAAACGACAGCATCGCCACCGCCGTTGCCGCATACCTGAGGGAATATGGACGCTTCCAGGGCCGTGCCGATGAGCTTTGCGCCGAACTCAAGAAAATGGACAAAGAAATGGACTGGCTGACATCGAGAAAACTCGGCAAACGCTTGGCCGCGCTCTGGCCCCACCTGGAAAAGGTCCACCAAGCCGCCCTGGAACGGGATCGGAAAGGATACTCAATTTACAGCCTGAAAACCAAAGGTGCCGAGTGTGCCGAGTTTGAAAGGCCATTTTCCATAAAACCCCCGCGAGAAAATTACATAGAGACTTTACCTGAAAACACCGTTTTAAACTCGGCAAACTCGGCAGAATCCCCACTTCCGACTGGTTTTCCCCGGTTGGAGAGCGAAAAAACGACACAAAACTGATACGTAGATACGTAGATACATATGAAAAACCCGCTAACAGCTAAACGGCCCAAAACCTTCACGCTTCAAAAACTGGATGACCGCCCGGCGGCTGTTATCAAAGACCCACCGATAATCACCATCGACTGCGATTATCGCATTGTGACGATGTCGAGCGGGGGCGTGGTTTTGACCAACGCATACCTGACCGATGAACCGATTGTTTTTGAGGACAGCGATGGATTCAGAGTTGAGGTCAAAGTTACACTCGGGCGTACCGACAAAAAACAGAAAGCATAAACCTATGATCATCGAAAACATAGCAACCCCACCCGACTTCGCACCCAATGAAAACGGCATGCATGTTTATTGGGCACAC
>CAYPCQ010000089.1:0-38805 GCA_964409245.1 uncultured Verrucomicrobiota bacterium | reverse complement strand
CGACAGGGAAACACCGAGAAAAAAGTGACAAATTTAAACCAGGACTTGACCGCCAATCAAAAGTGGGGTTAATGTGGTGCATGAGTTTATTGAATTGCCAAATGCCTTGCCTGGGGCAACAGCAGGCCCCCGGGATTTCTCCGGCCCCGCCACGGCTTGGGCGACGGCAGCTGGTGGCCGGCCTGAAGCCCTGGTTTGGGAAACTTTGGGTGATGGCTGGCAGCCTCCCGCTTGTGAAAATTGCCAAAGTGGCTGCTTGGGGACTGCTCGCCAGCAGTCTGAGCGGCCTTTCCTCCATGGCGGACGAGCGCCGGTTCACTTACGTATATGAGCCGGAAACCCTGCCGCGAGGCTCGTTTGAGGTCGAGAATTGGGTGACGCTGCGCACCGGGCGCGGCCAGTCCGTCGGCCAGGAAAACTACCGCCGCTGGGACTTCCGCCAGGAAATCGAGTATGGGATCACCGATTGGTATACGGCGGCTCTTTACCTGAACGAAACCGCGGAGAATTTCCGCGAGCCAGCAACTCACGCCAGCGACTCGGCCTTTTCCTGGAACGGGATTTCACTGGAGAACCGGTTCAATGTGCTCAATCCTGCCACGCACCTGTTCGGCCTTACTCTTTACGTGGAAGGCCGTTATTCAGGTGAGGAAGCTGTGCTGGAGCAGAAACTTATCCTCGGCCAGCGGCGGGGGAATTGGAAGTGGGCCTTCAACCTCGAGCACGAGTCGGAATGGGCCGAAAATTTGCGCGAAGTGGAAGGTGAACTGGGAGCCAGTTTCGGCCTGGCCCGTGACTTCGGCAAGCACTGGGCTTTGGGCCTTGAACTCCGCAACGAGAATATCTTCCCTGAGTATCAATACTGGGAGAACTCAGCGTTGTTCCTGGGGCCGGTGCTCAGCTTCCGGCAGGAGAAATGGTGGGCTGCACTCACCGTCCTGCCGCAAATCCAGGGCTGGAATGATCCCTCCAGCCGGGACGGCCACCCCCATCTGGAGCTGCGGGACCATGAGAAGGTGAACATCCGGCTGCTCATCGGCTTCAATTTTTAGCGCCGCCTATGCGTTCCTGGATCAAATTCTTGTCGGCCAGCCTCCTGGTGGCGGGATCGGCCTCCGGTGCGGATGACTTGACCGTCAAAGAGATGCAGGCGGCCCGCAACACCTACGTTGCCAAGTGTGCGAAGTGCCATCGGTTTTACGACCCGCTGGCGTATTCCGAACCCGGCTGGCAGGCCTGGCTGGAGAAAATGAACCGCAAATCGAAACTGAAACCGGATCAGGCCATCCTGCTCAGACGGTATTTGGCCGCCTATCGGGCCGGCCGCCTGTCCTCCAAGCCGGAGGCGAAGCCGGGGGAGCCACACGCCGCAGACCAGTGATTCGTTCACCCGCTCCCTGCTCCAGGAGCATCAAGGTGATGATTTCCGAACCAGCTGGTGGAATGCTTCCGCAAAACAAAAAGGCGGAGTCGGATCGCTCCAACCCCGCCACTTGGTTTAGTAAAACAGCCTTTAGAGGTTATTCACTTGGTTCCCGGCGATACGGGGGCACGTAAGGCTTCGAGATGGAGTGCACCTTCTCGACCGACAAGTCGGCATCTGCACCGTGGCAGATGTCGCAAGTTTCCACCGACTTAGGCCCATAAGGATCGCTCGGATCGGGCATATAGGTCATCAGCTTGCCGTGGGCCTTGGCGTCATCTTCGTCGTGGCAGGCCAGACAGGCGATCCGTGAAGGTTTCTTCTTCCAGGAGTCACTTTGGGCATGGCACTTGGTGCAGTTCCGGACGTCCTGCGGGAAGATCATGTGCCCGAACGTATCGACGGTGGCGTTGGCATAGATTTCTTCAGGATGGGCCAGGTAACGGCCGTAGTGGATGCCATGGACGCGATTGATGATCGGCATGGCGCCGTAACCGCTCCAGCCAGCCAGCGAGGTGCCGCCCTGGTTCTTGAAGGCTTCGCCCGTGCCGTAGCGGCCGTAGTCGTGACACGCATTGCAGTAGTCCGTGTCGAACGGCTCGGCATGGATGTTGCCGGTGAAGTGGAAGATCGTTTCGCCATGGCAATCTTTGCAGTTCGTGGCGATTTTCGCTTCAATATTGGTGGTGCCCACCTGGAAGGTCAGGTGGCCAATGCCGGTCGTCGCCGCCATGCCGGCAACCTTGCCAGCCTTCGGAACGTGATACATGTAGATGTTATAGGTGCCGGAGGCCAGCCCCGCCACGTCGTCCAACTGGTAGGTGATATTGGCCGCCGTGCGTGTCACCATCGGATCCGCATAGACGGTTGTGTCAGCCACCGAGCGGAGATCATTGCCGGAGGTCGTGCTTGAAGCCACCGTCACATCAGGTTCCATGGTGGTGTTGGGAGAGCGCTTCCAGCCCATGGCTGTCGTCACATCGCCATTATAGATTTCGATCTTTCCACCAGTTCCCTGGACCTGGCTCTTGATGTTCACATTCGAGCCGGAGACGGCAGCCTTGGCGCCGCCGTTCAGGTTGGTGTTCGTGATCACGGCATTCAGCGCAGCCACCACATCAGCCGCACTCACCGTGTTGCTGGAGCTCGTCATCGTGATCTCTTGAGCGGCGCTGCCGTTGATGGCGACCTTGAAGGTCTTGCCCTTGATGTCCCACGGACCGGCCTTGGAGCTGGTCACGGAAGCCCACAACTTCGACACCCCGTTCTTGGCGGAGCTGGTCAGCACCGGCTTGGCCTCGGCGCGAGGACCATACACAAACAAGCTGGCGGTGGAGAAGTTGACATCGGTCACTTGCGCGTGGTCGATCGCATTGGTCGCGTCGTTCTTGATCACCACCGTGATGATCGGTTTGTCGCCTGCGGCATAGAATTTCCCATTGGCGGGAGGCGTCATAGTGATATCCACTTGGTCCATCACCTGCGCCGGCACTACATGATAACCAGCGATGTCTTCCGCCGAATGGCAGGTGGTGCAGGTCGCATCGCTGCGCTCGCCACCGGAATGCTTTTCCATGGTTCCCGGCACAGCGGTTTTGCTGCCGAACCAGATATTGTCATGGCAGCTGCCGCAAGCCACTTGCGAGGGCATTGTTTTCCAACGATCATCCACGTGGCAAGTGGTGCAATTCCGGATGTCCACCGGGAACGCGCCGTGCGTGTATGCCCGGAAAACTCCAGAGGTTTGGTTCGTATTGGCCTCTGAGGTCAATTCATCGCCCATGTGCACACCGTGCACGCGTCGAACCAGTTGATCGGGAATACGGACGGTATTGGTGTAAAAATCCCTGAAGGAGGCATATCCATCATTGTTATGACACGCGGCACAATTGCTTTCTGGCTGGAAATCATAAGACCAGCTGCCAACGCCGGTGGAACCTGGGTCAATATGAGCAAAATACATTTTCCCGCTGACAGTCCCCTCATGGCACTTGGCGCACGTAGTCTTTTGATCCGGCAATTTGTATACCGATGTTTCCACCGTGGCGGTGCCGATTTGCACCTCTGCGGATTTCATGATTTGCTGGAGGGCGTCTGTGCCCAATACCGCCCGGAGGTTAATAGTATAAGTGCCAGGTAATTCATCGGTTACTGGCTGGAGCGTGTAGGTCAGCACGTTGCCATTGACCTGCACATCGGGATTGGTCTTCAGGTTGATGAAGTGATGGGGAGTTTTAGTGCGGTCACCGGTGGCGTTCAATAATTTAAGCGCCGTAACGGTGAGTTTCGGCTCCTTGGGGCCGCTCATATACAGGTTCATCGTGGACAGCTCATTGCGGGTGACTCCGAGGGCGAAGGTGTCCAGGATTGTGATCGTGATCACCGGGCGTTCACCGGCCACAAAGAAAGATTTGTTCGCCGGCGCGGAAACCTGCATCATGGCGGACCAGCCCTTCAGCTCGGCGATGGTTTCGTTTTCATTCACCACCCGGTAGTAGGCGACATCTTCGCGCCCCATCGGGAAGGAGGCCAGGTAAAGGTCGTTCTGGAGGGTGGTTATCTTGGCGCCGACCAGGTCGAACCAGGTGGCGTTGGCATCCAGGGAAGTCCGGGATTGCAGGCGGAACGGCCCGTTCTTGCCGCGGAAGAGGATTTGGGTGTCACCCGCCACCGGCTTGGACAAGCCAAGCAGGTTGGGTGCGGTAACCGTGGCTGAAGATGCGCTTTGGGCGGCGACCTGCGTCGTTTGCCCCCCAACCAGCAGCATCGACAAGACGGCCAATGTTCGGAGTGTTGTTCGTAGGATCATAACTTTACTGAGGGTTTACCGTGAACCATCGCCAACTGGCTGGCCGAGGTTTACATGCATGGATTCACACCGCCCGGAAATCCGGTTTCCGGCGGCGCACCCACCCCTTCCGAGGCGGTGTTCCCGATCAAAGTCAGGCTGCATGTGCATCAAAGCATCTAATGGCAGGCATTTAATGTCTAATCCAAAGACTAGCCATTTATTGGCTTATTTTTGCCTTCAATTGACCTAATGCGCATATTTTATGCAATAAATGATCATAATATGTGCAATAGCTGACCCATTCGGCCATGGAACTGGAATCCTGACGCTGGGTGGTTATGGATATTAATAAGATACATTAATAATATTAATTAGTGGGAAAAATTGCGAATTTGGAGAGCGATAAGAGTAATTGATGACGATGATTAGGCGAGCCTTGAATATCAATTCCATTGCATGATCTTAACCCCCTGGCAATAAACGCCTTATATCATCATTTTGATGAGTTAATCCCGCCCGGTTTTGCAGCCTTGACTCAATCCAGGCCAGGTTGGCCAGTGGGGGATTTTTGGGGAAATCCCCCGGTTTTCGTGGCGGCCTGGCAAAGCCAGCTAACGTCCCTCCGGCACAAGCGGACTGCAAGACCGGACAGCCATTTTTTGCCACGCACGGTTGAGCCGGAGCAGGGGCATCGCGCCTTTCAAACCTGGCGCCAAAGGGGAAAACCACCGCAAACTTGCCGCCCGAAACCCACCAGCGCACAGGCCATGGCCAAGCCGGCCAGTTCCGCATAACACCCGCGAGGAAAAGCCAGTCAGTGCGCCCTGCCGGACGCACCAACAAAAAGCCCCGCTGGGAAGCGGGGCTGCTGGAAAATTACTTGAGCTTAACTGGATTACTTGGATTTCCGGAGCGGGGCACCCGCCGGGCTGAGGCGCTGGGTGGGGGCAGTGGCGGGTTTGGCCTCCGCCGGTTTGAGGGCCTCCGCCGGGACGGAGCGGTTCAGCTCCTTGATCACTTCCTCACCGATATCGTTTTCGCCGTTGGAATAAACGACCACCAAGGTGTTATTCACCGTTTGGGCCGCGGTATCGATCACCATGGAATAGCCCGCCGCCTTGGCCTTGGTGTTAACCACATCCATGATCTCCCGCAGGATGGCATCCCGCATCCGGCGCTGCTGCTCATTGAGCGTGGTGCGGGCGGTGCGGTCAAACTGGGTGACCTGGGATTCGATTTCCTGGATCTCGCGCAGCTTGGCTTCGGCGCTTTTCTTGCGTTTGTCCCGCTCCTCGATGGAAACGGTCTGGTCGGTGGTGCTGTCGAGCACCTTCTTGTATTCCTCGTTGGCTTTTTGATGGCCTTCCACCAAGTCTTTGCGCTGTTTGTCGAATTCGGAAGCGCGGTCTTTCAAGGTGGCGTCGGCCTGCTTGGTTTTGTAGTAGCCATCAAATACCTTTTGGAGGTTGATGATGCCCACTTTGGATTGCGCCAGGGCGGGAACCGTCAAGGCCCAACACAAAGCGCAGCAGAGGAGATGCTTGATGCCATTCATTTTCATATGCTGATTTTAGAATTCCCGGGTGTAGCCGACGCCAAAGTTAAAGCGCCCTTTGTCACCCGTAAATAGCCCGGTGCTCATCGGGATGCCGTAATCGAAGCGCAGCGGCCCGATGGGCAGGTTCAACCGGAGGCCGATGCCCACGTTGTCCAGATAATCGCTGAACTGCCAGGAATACGGCTTCCAATAGACATTGCCGATATCATAGAAGAACGCGAGGCGGAGCCGCTCCACGATGGGCAGGCTGTATTCCACCGAACCCATCCAATAAGTCTGGCCGCCCATTGGCTCGCCGAAGACCGGATCGAAGGTATCGTCGGCGCCCGCATAATGGTATTTGAATCCGCGCAGCGAATACATGCCGCCCAGATACCAGCGGTCGAAGATCGGCACATTCGTGGTATCCCCGTAGGCTTCGGAGACGCCGGCCCGGCCCAGCACTTCGATGATGTGCTTTTCCCAGAACCCCTTGAAATACCAGGAGGAGCGCATCTCCAGCTTGTAGAAATCCTTGTCCGCGCCGAACGGCCCGCCCGCCACTTCCGTGAGGAACTCGGTGCGCTGGCCCTTGTCCGGCATGGTGGCATGGTTGCGGGTGTCGTAGGCGATGGAGGTGCCCACTTTGGAGATCAAGTTATGGCCGGCTTCGGCCGGATCCTTGACGAACGCCGGGGCCGGATCCGTGATGTTCACGATGCCGATATCCTCGATGGTATAGTTGACGCCAACCACAAAGAAATCGCTGCCAATGGCTTTGGACAACCCGAAGCGGGCGCCCGCCTGGTGGACATCGTAATACTTGCTCAGGTAACTCATCTCGCGGTAATACAAGTCCGTGCTTAAAGCCAGCTTCTGGCCGAGGAACCATGGCTCGATGAAATTGATGGTGTAATCCTGCCGCTGGGTGCCAACCTGGACCCGCATGCGGAATTTCTGGCCGCCGCCCATGAACCACGGCGGTTTGAACAAGTCGAAATTACCCTGGCTCAACTCCACGAAGCCCACGATCGAATCGACCGTGCTGAAACCAGCGCCGACCATGAAATTGCCGGTGTTTTTCTCCTCCACGGAGATCACCAGATTGCGGTGGTTGGGCACATCCGTAGGCTCCGGCTCGGATTCGACCTTTTCGAAGTAGTTCATCTGGGTCAGGCGGGTCTTGCTCAGATCCACTTTGACCTTGTTGAAGATTTCGCCGGGCGTGACCGACAATTCACGGCGAATCACCCGATCCTTGGTTTTGACGTTGCCGCGGATCTCGATTTTCTCGATGTAAGATTTTTCCCCCTCCTCCAGCTCGAAAACCAAATCCATCGTGCCGGTCTCCACATTGGGCCTGCGGGTCACGTTCACCGCCACGCGGCTGGCCGTCTCCTTGCCGATGTATCCCTTGGAGCCGTAAAAATTCTGGATGGCTTCAATATCCGAAGTCAGGCCTTTGGGGGTGAAGGTTTTGCCTTCCACCATTTTCATGCCCTTGCCCGGAGCAAAGCCACGGCGGACATCCTCGGTTTTGAACAGCTTGTTGCCTTTGATCTCAATGCTGCCCACCTTGTATTGGCGCCCTTCATCCACCTGCCAGCGCATCACCATCCACTTGGGATCGAGCAGGTCGAATTTGACGTCGGTGATCTGGAAATCAATGTAGCCTTCGCCCCGGTAAAAATCGACCAGGCGTTCCTTGTCGTCCTCGAATTCCTCGTCCTTCAGCACCCCGCCGCCGATCAGCCAGGAGAACATATTGCGCTTCCGGGTTTTGACCACCGTGCGCAACTTCTTTTGCTTGAATGCCTTGGCGCCCACGAATTCGACCCGTTTGATCTTCACCTTGGGGGCTTCCGTGATTTCAAAAATCACCTGGCCACGGCCGGCTTTCTCATCGATCACGGTCGAGTATTTGACCTGGGTCTTCTGGTAACCGCGTTTCTGGTAAGTCTTGAGGATTTCCTGGGTATCGGCGAACAGCTTGCGCTCGTCCAAGGGGTCGCCAATCTTGGAGGTGACCTTCTTCATCAGCGCCCGATGCCGGTACTTGGTGTTGCCGGTGAACTTGATGTCGGTGACGACCGGCTTGCCCTGCAGCTTGAAAGTCAGATCCACCCCGGAGGCGGTGCTGTTTTCCACGACCTGGACGTTGTAGAAGAAGCCGGTGGCGTAGAGCGAGTTGATGTCCTGATCCACCAGGTTGCGGGAGTAATCCTCACCGGCTTTGACCCGGATGTTGGCGCGGATCAAACTCTCGCTGGCGGCTGGCGGCCCGACGTGGACGATCTCAATTTTCTCGACTTTCGGAACCGTCCGGGTTTGAGCCGGGGCGGTGGAAACGCTCCACAGCACCAACGCCACCAGTATTGCGCATCGGCGAACCAATGTGTTCATGGTTTAAACATTACCCGGGATATCGTCCGGACTGACTTTGGACGCCCCTTCAAACCGGGTGTACCCTTTCAAAAACATTAAATTGACATCGCCCGTTGGGCCATTCCGTTGTTTGGCGATCAACAGCTTCACCGGTATCGCCTCAGTCGCTTCCGGGGTTGCGCCTTCCTCATCATCCTCGCTGCTGGCCTTGTACAGCAAGGCCACCAAGTCCGCGTCCTGCTCGATCGCCCCGGATTCCCTCAGATCCGACAGGCGCGGTTTGCGGTTCTTTTCCTTCTCAATTTCGCGGTTCAGCTGGCTCAGGACAATCACTGGCACACTCAATTCCTTGGCCAGCGCTTTGATGCCGTTGGAAATATCCGCTATTTCCTGCTGCCGATTATCGGCCCGGCGTGAAGTAGAATGCAGCAATTGCAAGTAGTCAACCACAAAGAGCTTGATCTGATACTGCTGCGACATGCGCCGCGCCCGCGCCCGCATTTGCAGGATGGACAGCCCCGGGGTGTCGTCGATAAAGAGCGGCGCCCCCGCCAGGTGGCCGGCCGCGCCGGTCAGCTTGTGGAAATCCCGCTCCGCGATGAACCCTTCCCGGATATCCCGCAAGTTCACCCGCGCCCGGGAGCACAGCATGCGCAGAATGAGCGATTCCGCCGTCATTTCCAGGCTGAACACCCCCACCGGCAGCCGTTGTTCGATCGCCGCATGCTCGGCAATGTTCATCGCCAGGGACGTTTTGCCCATGCTCGGGCGGGCCGCCAGCACAATCATTTCCCCCCCATGAAACCCGCTGGTAAGCTTGTCCAAGTCGGCGAAACCGGTCGCGATGCCGGTGAGCATCCCCTGGCGCTGGTGGAACTCCTCGATGGTGGTGATGGCCGTCCGCACCAGCTCCTTGATCGGCCGGGTGCCCGAATCCACCCGTTCCTCGCTGATCCGCAGGATATCCCGCTCCACCTCGTCCACCAGCTGATCCACATCCCCCTCGTGGTCATAGACTTGGGTGATGACCCCCGTGCAGGCTTGGAGCATGCGCCGCAGCAGGTATTTCTCCCGGAGGATGTCCAGATAATAAGGGAGATTGGCCGCCGAAGGCACCGCGTTGGGCAGCGAGGCCAGGTAGCTCAGGCCACCCACCGCCTCCAACTGGTTGGCATCTTTGAGCCGTTGAGCCACCGTGACGAGGTCGATCGCGTCCTTTTCGTCATACATCTGCACCAGCAGCGAGTAGAGATGCTGGTGGCGCAAATCGTAAAAGGCGTCCTTGTCGGCCTTTAATTTTTCCACGCACCGCCCCACGTTCTCGTTGGGCGAGAGCATCACGCAGCCCAGCACCCCCTGCTCGGCCTCGAGGGAATGCGGCGGCAGCCGGTCGATCTTGGACAACTCGGCTACGCTCAGGTTCCGCTTGCGCCGTTTTGCTTGCTCCGCCGCGCCACCTGACTTTTCTGGGACATCATCGCTCACAAAAATTCGCCCACAGGTTAAGGCCGGCCTGCCCGGGGTGCAAACTGCATCTGCAAACAGTTATTCACAGGTTATTCACAGCCCAAATCCACCCCAATCCAGCCGGCAGAATGGATCCTTGGTCGCTGCCTTGGAACAGGTTATGCCGGTGGCATCCGCCCGCCGCCCGCCTGGGGCGCCATATTATTTACCAGCATTCACCAGCAGTTTTTACGGCCGGGGAGAGGCGCTGGAGGGTCACGTTTTGGCCCGCTGCCAGAGGGCGTGGAAATACCGGCCGCTTTGGCTCCAGGAACCATCCGGTTTCACCAGCCAGAAGCCCCGGCAAGCGGCGGGATCGGTCACCACGGCGGGCGGGGGCTTGGGGGCTTGGGCGCTGTATTCGTTGCAATAAAGCTCCCAGTGGATGATGTGGCTGACCTTGGCGGCCACCAAAACCCCCAGGTATTCGTCCCAGCGGTCCGCCAGCCTTTCCGGCTGGTCGTTTTCCGGGATGCCAATCTCCCCCACGCAGACCGCGCCCGGCCCAAAAAGCGCGCCGGTGCGGGCGTATTTGCGGATCTCGGCGATGCATTTCCACAGGGTCCAGGGGCTGGCCAGACCGTCATAACAACTATAGGAGACCAAGTCCAGCTCCACCCCCGGGAGAACCTGCTGGGTCATTGTGGGGATGCCTTTCCAAAGATCCGCCACGCGGTTGACTTCGGCGGCGTGCGCCACCCGCAGCCGGGCGCCCCGGCCGTATTCCTGGCGGGCTTTGGAAACCCCCGCCTGCCGGGCCTGCAGCCAGCGCTGCATGGATTCACAGCGGCGCTGCCAGCCGTCCGGGGGCGGATTCCAGGTGGCGCCCCCCTTGCCACGCAGGAGCCAGTCCCCCTCCCAATGCTGGAGCACGATGGTTAAATCCCTGTCCCGGAATGTTTTATACCAATAAGCGGCCACCTCGTAGTATTCCTGGGTGAGCGTTTCGTAAAAGCTGGCTGGCTGGTCCGGCCGCTGCCAGGCATTTTCCGGGCGGGCGTGGGCTTCCAGGAACAGGGTTGCGAATGGCAGCGCGAAGAGTTGCTGGAAATAGTCTGATTGCGCCAGGTCGAGCAGTGTGGAATACTTGCCCCAGCGGCTGTTATACGGATAAGAGCGGGCGATGCTTTCCGGCAGGAACCAGAATTTGCCCAAGCGGGTGCCCAGCTCGAGCAATTTGCGGGCTCCTTCCAGCAGGAAGGGCTGGCGGGTAAGGTGGTATTTGCCATCCACGTGGGTGGCACCCACCCGGGAGCGGAAATCCGGCGGCAATTGGGCCAGCGCGGAGGGGCGGTGGGCCGCCCAGAGCCGTTGGAGGGCTGCGTCCAGCTCGCCGCCCTCAGCGGGGGCGGCTCCCCAAACCGGCCGGCTGGCCACGGCCAAGCCAGCGAGCCCGGAGAGGAATTCCCGCCGGTTGCAAAATAGCTGCTCAGGTAATAGTTTCATGTCTGGGTGTTCTGGCCGGGCTTGACCTGCCCGCCACCCTTTTTATTAAATCAACCATATGAGTAAGGAAAAGCATCATTTTCAGGCGGAAATTGAGCAGGTGCTCAATATCGTTATTAATTCGTTGTACACGGATAAGGAAATCTTTGTGCGGGAGCTGGTTTCCAATGCGGCGGATGCCTTGGAAAAGCTGCGCTTTCTCCAGACTTCCGGCCAGGCGATCCAGCAGCCGGATTTGGAGCTGAAGATTTCGGTCACCATCGATGAGGCAGCCAAAACCATCACCATCGCCGACACCGGCATTGGCATGACCAACACCGAGCTGGTGGAAAACCTGGGCACCATCGCCCACTCCGGCTCGCGCGCTTTCCTCAAGCGCCTGGGCGAAGATAAAAAGGCGGACGCCAGCCTGATCGGCCAGTTTGGCGTCGGTTTTTATTCGGCCTTCATGGTGGCCGGCTCCGTGACCGTGCAAACCCGCAGCTGCCGACCGGATGAGCCGGGCTGGACTTGGGTCTCCACCGGGGCCGGCGGGTATGAGATCGAAGCGGCGGCGGATCTGCCCCGGGGGACCAAGGTGGTGCTGCAGCTGAAAGAGGAGGCGGCCGAATTCGCCAAGGACTTTGCCCTCGAGCGCATCATCAAGAAATACTCCAGTTTCGTCCCGTTCCCGATCGAGCTGAACGGCAAGGCGCTCAATACCGTGCGGGCCTTGTGGACCCGCAATAAGAACGAGATCAAGGAGGAGGAATACAACGAATTCTACAAATATATCGGCCATGACCAGGAGCCGGCCCTTTACCGGCTGCATTTCTCGGCCGATGCCCCCCTGGCCATTCAAGCCTTGTTGTTCGTGCCCAGTAAGAATTGGGAGTCCATGGGTCTCTCCCGCACCGAGCCGGAGGTGAACCTTTACTGCCGCAAGGTATTGATCCAGGCCAAGTCCAAGGATCTGTTCCCGGAATGGCTCCGGTTCCTGAAAGGGGTGGTGGATAGCGAGGATCTGCCGCTGAACATCTCCCGCGAAAGCATGCAGGATACCAGCCTGATGGCCAAGCTGAACAAGGTGCTGACCAGCCGGTTCATCAAGTTCCTGGATGAGCAGGCCACCAAGGATTCCACCCTCTTCCAGACCTTCTATGCTAATTACAACCGTTTCCTCAAGGAAGGGGTGGTCGCGGATTACACCCATCGCGCCGACCTGGCGAAGCTGCTGCGCTTTGAAACCTCCGCCTTGCCGGCCGGCCAGCAGACTTCCCTGGCGGATTACGTCAAGCGGATGCCCGCGGACCAAAAGGATATCTATTACCTCCTGGCCCCGCGCCGCGAAGCCGCCGAGGCCAGCCCGTATTACGAGGTGTTCCAGTCCCGCAAATACGAGGTGCTGTTCCTGTCCGATCCGTGGGATGAGTTCGTGATGGATCATCTCCGCGAATTCGAGTCCAAAAACCTGCGCTCCGGCGAGAAGGCGGACCTGAACCTGGGCGATGACCAGGCCCAGGCGGCCGAGGCGCTGGCGGCCAGCGAAGCCGAGGCCCTCGCCAAGTGGATGAAGGAAGTCCTGGGGGCCAAGGTGTCCGAGGTGAAGGTCTCCCAACGCCTGGTGGGCAGCCCCACCGTGGTCACCGATCCGGATCAATTCATGACCGCCAGCATGCGCAAACTGATGAAGAACATGCGCCAGGAGAAGCCGCCGGAAGCCACCCAGATCCTGGAGATCAACACCCGCCACGGGCTGATCCACAAGCTCAACCAGATGCGCCAGACCGACGCCGTCCTGGCCGCCAAAGTGGCCGGGCAAATGCTGGACAACGCCCAGGTGTCCGCGGGCCTGCTGGAGGATCCGCGCGACATGATCCAGCGGCTGAACGAGCTGCTGGAACAGCTCATGGTGAAGTAAACCCGCGGCCGGCTGGCAGCGGCCGGGTGCGGACTTATCCGGAGATCAGGAATTACCTTATGGCAAAACCAAAAAATGTGGTGGTGGCGCAATCCGGCGGCCCCTCGCCGGTGATCAACAGTTCGTTGCGCGGCGTGGTGGACACCTGCAAAATGTTCCCCGGCGCCTTCGGCACGGTTTACGCCGGCTGGCACGGCGTGGAAGGCGTCCTCAAGGAGGAACTGCTCGACTTGACCGCCCAGGAGGAAGACGAGATTGCCCTGCTGCGGGTCACCCCCGCCGCGGGCGCCATCGGCACCTGCCGCTATAAGCTGAAACCGAGCTTCACCGAGGATTTCGACCGCGTCCTGGAGGTGTTCAAGGCCCACAACGTGGGCTATTTCTTCTACAACGGCGGCAACGATTCCATGGACACCGCCAACAAGGTGGCCGAAATGGCCCGGCAGAAGGGCTTTGACCTCGTGGCGGTGGGCGTGCCCAAGACCATCGACAACGACGTGGGCGACGGCGCTTTCCAGCTCATCGACCACACGCCCGGCTACGGCAGCGTGGCCCGTTATTGGGCCTCCATCGTGCAAGGCGCCGACGAGGAAAACCGCGGATCCTGCCCGGCGGATCCGGTGCTGGTGCTGCAGGCCATGGGGCGGAAGATCGGGTTCATCCCCGCCGCCGCGCGCCTGGCCGATCCCAAGCGCCAGATGCCCCTGCAGATTTACCTGGCCGAATCCAAGGTGACCGTGGAGCAGATGGCCGACAATGTGAACGACTGCCTCAAGCAGCATGGCCGCTGCATCGTGGTGGTGTCCGAGGGGTTCGAGGTGGGCGACCTGGGCGCCACCCGGGACGCCTTCGGCCACGTGCAGTTCTCCGCCAGCAAAACCACCGTGGCCCAGCAGATCATCAATTACCTCAACGAACGGGGGCTCAAAGCCAAGGGCAGCGCCCGGGCCAACGTCTATGGGACCGACCAGCGGGACAGCATCGCCTATGCCTCCACGGTGGACCTCGACGAGGCCTACAAGGTGGGGCAGAAGGCGGTGCTCATCGCCCGCGAAGATGGCAACGGCTGGATGTCCACCATCCTGCGGGAGCCGGGGGTGATCTACAACGTCCGCTATGGCAAGGTGCCGCTGAAGGAAGTGGCCAACTCGGAACGGTTTTTCCCCGAGGCGTGGCTCGCGCCCAGCCGCGTGGATGTGACCGACGATTTTGTCCGGTATGCCCGGCCGTTGATCGGCGAGGATTGGGTGAGCGTGCCCATGATCAACGGCCTCCAGCGCTTTGCCCGCCTGAAGCATATCCTGGCGGAAAAGAAACTGCCCGCCTACGTGCCCGTGGGTGATCGGAAAAAGTAATCCGAGCCTGGGGGGACGGCAGATCAAGGCCGGTTCCGCAACGCAACTACGGCCGCGGGCGCTCGATCCATTCAAAAGCGCCCGAGTGCCATTCGTTTTCCTGCTGCTGGGCGATCAAGGCCAGGCCGGCCTTTTCGTAGGCCTCCCGCACCCGGGCGAACTGGGTGCGCAGCACTCCCGCCAGCAGCAGCAGGCCGTCCGGCGCCACGCGGGCCGTGATGCGGGCGGTTTCGCTCAACAGCAGGTCGCACTCCAGGTTGGCGCACACCACGGTGTATTTTTTCCGGCTGGCCGCGGGCATCTCCCGCAGATCCTTCCGGCTGACCGCCACCGCTGCGCCATTGGCGCGGCAATTGTTCCGCGCCACCCGCACCGCCACCGGATCGAAGTCGAAGGCCGATACCCGGCAATACCCGAGCTTGGCCGCCGCCAGCGCCAGGATGCCGCTGCCGGTGCCCATGTCGAGCAGGTCCGGCCGCGGCCAGCGGGGGAAATGGCGCACCAGCTGGCGCAGGCAAAACAAGGTGGTGGGATGGTTCCCGGTGCCGAAGCTCAGCCCCGGATCCAGCACCATCACCTGCTGGCCGGGCCGGGCCTGCCGCCGGCTCCAGCTCGGCTTGATCAGCAGGTGGCGGCCGATGGCCAGCGGCTTGAAATGCTTCTTCCAGGATTCGGCCCAATCCTCCCACTCCAGCCGCTCCAGCCGGGGTTCGCTGGCGTTAAGCAGGGGCCGGAAAGCCTTCAGCCGCCGCAGGGCCTCCCGCAGGCAATCCCGCAGGGCTTGGGCCTCCTCCGCGGGCGGCTCCAGGTAAACGGTGAGCCGCGGCTCCCGGCTGCCCTCCTTCTGGTAAGCCACCGGCGCCCCGCCGGTCACGATGGCCAGCAGCCCCTGCACCTCGGCCTCGGAGGCTTCGTCCGTGTCCACCCAGAGCTGCCAAAAAAACTTCTTTTTCAAGCCATTGCCTGCCGCTGGATTTCAAACAGGTCGCGGATGGCCTTCTGGCCCAGGGCCAGCATGGCCGCCAACTGGCTTTCGGTGAAGGTGGACTCCTCCCCCGAGCCTTGGATCTCCACGAATTCGCCCCGCGCGGTCATCACCAGGTTCATGTCCACCTCCGCCGCGGAATCCTCCACGTAGTTCAGGTCCGCCAGGCCCTGGCCTTTCACCAGGCCCACGCTCACCGCCGCCACCGCGGTGGAAATCGGGTTCTTTGGGATCAGCCCCTCCGCCAGCCAGCGTTTCACCCCCAAAGCCAGCGCCACCATGCTGCCGGTGATGGCGGCCGTCCGCGTGCCGCCGTCCGCCTGGAGCACATCGCAATCCACCCACACCGTCCGCGGCCCGAGCTTTTCCAGGTCGATCACCGCCCGCATCGAACGGCCGATCAGCCGCTGGATCTCCTGGGACCGCCCATCCAGCTTGCCGCGGGTGATGTCGCGCGGTTTGCGCTGCAGGGTCGAATACGGCAGCATCGAATACTCGGCGGTGATCCACCCGCCCGCCACCCCTTGCTCCTTCATCCACCGCGGCACGGCCTGCTCCAGGTTCACCGCGCAGATCACCCGCGTGCTGCCCCACTCGATCAGCGTGGAGCCGCCCGCGTAGGGGGCGATGCCGTTTTGGAAGCGGATGGGCCGCAATTCGTCGCGGCGGCGGCCATCCCCGCGGGACGCTGCCGCCGGGGAGGATGGCTCCGGTTTGGATGCTGGTTCTGGTGTCATAAAGCAGTGTGCCGACGCTGTTCACCAAGCCTGATCCGGGCCGTTTTGTCAATCCCCAGGCCGGGGAATCCATGGGAACGGCAGCGCCGTGCGGGCCATTGGGTCCACCGGCGGCGGGCGGCGCGGCGCGGCCAGCCCGCGCTCCAGCCTCGACAGGGGAGCACCGATCGATCAGGATTGGCCACGAAATCGTGAAGCCGATCCTCAACATCGCGGGCGGCGTGGCGCTGATCCTGTTCGGCGCCCTCTACCTGCGCAAGGCGCTGGACCGCCTGTTCGGCGCGCGGCTGGAGGCGTGGATCAACCAGGCCGCCGGGAACCGGCTGCGGGCGCTGCTGAGCGGGCTGGGGATCTCCCTGCTGGCGCCCTCGAGCACGACGATGGCGGCGCTGGCCCTGCACGCCATCCAATCCCGCCAGGCCACCACCCGGCAGATGCTGGCCATGATTTTCGGGGCCTGCATCGGCCTCACCGCCACCATCCAGCTCGTGGCCTTGAGCCTCACCCCTTACGCGCCGATCATCGTGCTGGCGGGGTTTGTCATCGCCCAGGCCGGCCGCAAGCCGCGCACCCGCCAGGCCGGCCGGATGATCCTCGGCCTGGGCTTCATCTTCCTGGGCGTGCTGACCATCCAAACCCAGCTGGCGCCCGGATCCAGCGCCTATGCGGGCCTGCTCCAGGGCCTGGCGCTCGCCGGGCGCCATCTCTGGAGCATGATCCTGGCCGCCTGCCTGCTCTCCATGACGATGCAGTCCGCCACCGCCACGCTGGCGCTGATGATGGCTTTCGCGGCCAGCCAGCCCATCTCGGCCGCGCACCTGGCGGCCTGGGTGGTCGGCGCCAATCTCGGCATCGGGCTGACCATCCTGATCGGCGGCTGGGGCCGGACCGCCTCGCGCCAGCTGGGCTGGGGCCTGGTGCTGGCGCAGGGGGTGGCGGCCGCCCTGGCGCTGGAGTATTCCGAGTACCTCGAATGGGGCCTGGCTGCGCTGCCCGGGGGCCGCGCCCATTACATCGCCAACCTGCACACCTCGTTCAATCTGCTGGCGGCGCTGCTCGGCCTGCCCCTGGTGAATCCCCTTTGCGCCCTGGCCGTCCGCCTGGCCCCGGAGCGGCCGGGCGGCCCGGATTCCCGCTACGCCGCCTGCCATGTGTGCCGCCGGCCTCCCGAGAGCCTCGCGCTGGCCGTGGCCCAGGTCCGCCTGGAGATTGCCCACTATGGCCGGCTGGTGCGGGAGCACCTGGCGGAAGCGTGGAAGGGGGTGGTGAGCCTGGACGATCAGGCCACCGAGGAGGTGCGGGGAAACCGGCTGCCCATGGAGCGGCTCTCGGCGGAGATCCAGGCGTTCCTGGCCTCCCTGACGGTGGGGGAGGGCAACCAGCGGCGCGAATTCTCCGAGCCCTTCACTTTGGCCCGGATGCTGGCCGAACTGGAAATCATCCAGAACACCATCGGCAACCAGCTGACCCATTGCGCCCGGGATCTGCAGCTGCTGGAAGTGCCTTTCAGCCCCGAGGGCCGCGCCGAGCTGGACGGGTATTTCCAGCGCGTGGCCGCCGCCTTCGACCTCGTCCTGGCCGCCCTCCAGGACCACGCGCCCGCCGCCGCCCGGGAGGTGCTGGAGCAAAACCGCCAGGCCGGCCAGCTGGCCAACGACCTCCGGGACCGCCACCTCGCCCGCCTGCAACAGCGGGTGCCCGGCGCCTTCGAGATCAGCCCCCAGCACCTGGATGCCATCCACATCCTCCGGGACATCCACAACCACCTGTCCCACCTCGTGGCGGCCATGAACGAACCGGGAGCAGAATCCCGCGGCGCGCCCCGGCTTGCCTGAAACGCGGCCATTCCTGGCCGGCATCCTCCAGGGAGGGCGGCGCGGGCGGATCCAGTTTTTGGCGGACGCTGCCATTCGGCCCCAGGAGCAGGTTCCCCTGGTCCAGGTTCAGCTCGAACCCGGCCAGGCCGCGGAAGTTATCCACGTAAACGCGCCTCAACCTATGGCTTGCAGGTTAATTTCCCACCCCGGTTTTGGATAGCCTGAATCCGGTGGCGCCGCGCCCACAAATCCCGCGCCCACAAATCCCGTTGCCCGCCGCGCGCAAAGAGCGGATCATGGGGATATGAAGACGATTTTCCTGGCTTGGGCGGCGCCGCTGGCGGCCATCCTGGCCCTGGCGCCGCCGGGCTTGCGGGCGGCGGCCTTTCCCACGTTCCAGCGCCATGTCATCAACGCCTGCCCGGCGGGCTACCAGGTGGCGGTGGCGGATGTGAACGGCGACGGCCGCCCCGATGTGCTCGGGCTCGCCACGGAAACGGACCGCGTGGATTGGTTCGAGAATCCGGGCTGGCGCCCGCACCCCATCGCGCGCACCCTCCGCAACATCGACCTGGCGCCACACCGCCTGCGAGGCCGGCTGGGGCTGGCCCTGGCCAGCGGCTTCTATTTTTCCGAGGCCTCCCGCGGCGGGGAAATCCAGTGGCTGGAGCCTGGCTCCGGCACGAACCTGTGGGCCGCCCGCCCCGTGGCGGTGGAGCCGGTGGCCCACCGGCTGCGCTGGGGCGACCTGGATGGCGACGGCCAGCCGGAGCTGGTGCATGCCCCGATCTTCGGCCCCGGTTCCCGCGCCAACGTGGATCCCCGCCCGAGCCGCCTCCGGGCCTTCCGGCCGCCCGCCAATCCCGCCGCCGGCGCCTGGACCCCCTGGGAAATCGATGAAAGCCTCCTGGTCTTGCACGGGCTCCACGTGGGCGATCTGGACCAGGACGGCCGGGAGGAAGTGCTGACGGCCAGCTTTGGGGGCCTCCACCGTTTCGACTGGGAAGGCCAGGGCCGGGCGGGGCATTGGGTGAAAACCCAGCTGGGGACGGGCGCGCCCCCGGCCTCCTCCACCCCCGGCGCCGCGCGCGGCTCCAGCGAGGTGGCGCCTGGCTGCCTGCGCCCCGGCCAGCCATTCCTGGCCGCCATCGAGCCGTGGCACGGCGATCTGCTGGTGGTTTACACCCCGGCCACCGCCCCCGGCTGCTGGGGGCGCCGGGTCATCGACGATTCCCTCCGCGAAGGGCACGCCCTGGCCGCCGCCGACCTGGACGGCGACGGCCGGGAGGAGATCATTGCCGGGTGGCGGGGCGGCGCCGGCGGCCTGGCCATCTACCGGGCCGGGGATGACCCCGGCGGCGCCTGGCAGAAAATCCCCCTCGATGCGGCCCTGGCCGTGGAAGGCCTGGCGGTGGCCGACCTCAACGGCGATGGCCGGCTGGACTTGGTGGCCATGGCCGGCCGCTCCAACCTCCTGGTCTGGTTCGAACAAATGGCGGCCAAGTGAGGGGCCGGGCATGGGTGCGGCGGCGGCCTTGCCCGCCCGGATCCATTTCGGCCTTTCTGAAAACCTTTGCCGCCGCCGGAATTTGGCCTATCATGGCGCCATGTTTTCGCATGTCGTGATTTTTTGGACGGATCCGGCCCAGCCCCAGGCGGCGGATGAATTAGTGGCGGGAGCCAGGCAATACCTGGCCAATATTCCGGGCGTTGTGCATTTCCACGTGGGCAGGATGGCCACCAGCGCACGGCCGGTGGTGGACCAATCCTACCAGGTGGGTTTGAACGTGGTCTTCGCCAGCAAGCAGGCCCAGGATGATTACCAGGCCCACCCGCAGCACCTCGAGTTCGTGGAGAAAGTCTTCAAGCCCCGGTTCAAGAAGGTCGTGGTTTACGACTTTGAATAGCCCCCCGCAAGCCATGGAATTCTACGACGCGATCAATCAGCGCTGCAGCGTGCGCAAGTTCAAGCCCGATCCGGTGGAGCCGGAGAAGCTCCAGCGCATCTGGGAGGCGGTGCGGATGGCGCCCTCAGCCTGCAATTTCCAGCCCTGGCGTTTCCTGAGGGTGAAATCCCCGGCGGCGCGCGAGCAAGTCGGCGAGGTGCTGCGCATGCCCGGGTTCAGCCCGCAGGATTGGAGCCTGCAGGCCCCGGAGTTCATTGTGGCCTTGGGCAACCGGGACACCGCCTGGCGCCGCGACAACGAAAGCGTGCTGGCCATCGATGTGGCCATCGCCTTGGAGCACCTGGTGCTCGCGGCCGCCGCGGAAGGCCTGGGCGCCTGCTGGATCTGTGCCTTCAACCGCAAAGCCCTGTTCCGGGTGCTCGGCCTGGCCAGCCCATGGGAGCCAGTGGCCTGCACCCCCCTGGGCTACCCGGATGAACCCTGGCGGCGCACCGATCGCAAGCCTTTGGGGGAGATCCTCAAGGAAATCTGACCAGGCCAGCGGATCCCCCCGGCTCCGGGCTCGGGAAAACCGGGGGGGATTCGCCAGCCACCGCCCCACCTCGCCCGGCCCGGCTGGCCATGAAAATGGGGCTTACCCCTGCTCGGCATCGAATGCCTCCAGCGAGGCGCGGGCGGCGAGGATGGCGGGCAGCAGGCCACACTCCACCACCTTGATGCGCAGGCTGTTGCAGAGGGCGAGGAGCGCCATGGCCATGGACGGGCTGCCCACGTGGATGGTCCCGGGGCGGAAGCCGTGGTCAGCCAGGGATTTCTCCAGCGTGAGCGCGGCGGTCTCGGCGAGGGTGTCTTGCTGCTCGCTGGCATGGGAACCGTAAATCCGCCCATCCTGGGCATCCGTCGCCAGGCCCACCTTGGCGTAATAAGGGCGGGGCGGCTCGTCGATGAGCATCCGGGAAAGGAAGGCGTCCACCTCCCAGATGCACTTGCGCCGCTGGGGCAGGGCGCACAGCCCGGCCAGCCGGTCCTTGGCCCAGGCCACGGGCGGATCCACCGGCGGCGGCTCGGGGATGAGCTGGTGCCAGGTGAAGGCGGCCAGGCTGTCCGGCAGGGCTTCGCCCGCCGGGAAAAAGGGGATTTTCTGTTTGCTTTTAAACGTGAAGGCGCCGGGCTCGTTCCGCACCAGGCCGGCGAAGCAGATGGCCCGGCGGAGGGTGTCCACCATCATTTGCGCCTCCCCGGCGTCAAGGAACCACGGCGCATAACCGGGCTGGTAGCTGTAAAACTGCGGGAACAGCCGCGGGCTGCCCGGGGCGGGCTGGAAGCTGATCTCCCGCTGGAGTTCGCGATCCTCCGGGCGCAGGGAACCGCGGCGCACGAAATCCAGCAGCACGGCGTTCTGCATCGAGGTGATATCGGGATCCTCCGGCAGGATTTCCCGGCGCAGCAGCCGCATCAGGTAATTGATGCCGGCGCTGCCCAGGTAAACGGCCAGGCCCAGCACCTCGCCGAGGTTGCCGATCACGGAAGCCAGCCGCACGCCGTGGCGGTCATTGAGGCCGAAAATATGGCAGTCGTCCATCCAGCGCCAGGGCGCCAGCAGCTGGAACTCCACGGCGGTCCGGTATAGCTCAATCCACAATTCCCCAGGCACTGGGGGCGGCGGAACTCTTGATTTGCCCATGGGCGAATAATTCCTGTAATACCCCCCTCCTGGCAAGCTGCATTGTGCTCCGGCGCAGCCGCCGGGCCGAAAGGCCGCGCCGGGCGGATTGGCCGCCAAGGCCGGGGAAAGGCTTGCCTTGCCGGCCGGAGCGGGGTTTGAATGGGCGCATGCAAACGAGCCAGCGCCTGCCGCGGACCCTCCCGCGCCAATACGAATGCCGTTACCTGTTGCACCTGCCCCGGGAGGCCCAGGGGGGTGGCGGCGCCCGCCGCTGGCCCCTCCTCCTGTTCCTGCACGGCATGGGCGAGCGCGGGACAGACCTGGCTCTCATCCGGAAGCATGGGCCGCCCAAGCTCGTGGAGGACCAGCCGGACTTTCCTTTCATCGTCGTCTCCCCCCAGTGCGAGCCGGGGGATTGGTGGCGCAATGAGCCGCTGGCGGCGTTGCTGGACGAGGTGGTGGAGCGCCACCCGGTGGATGCCTCCCGCATCTGCCTCACCGGGTTGAGCATGGGGGGGTTCGCCACCTGGAATTTGCTGCTGGAATTCCCCGCCCGGTTCGCCGCCGCCGCGCCGGTCTGCGGCGGCGGCAATCCCTACCTGCCCTGCAGCTACGAGGCCACCCGGCTGCAGGCCCTGAAAACGCTGCCCATCCGGGTGTTCCACGGGGCCCGGGATCCGGTGGTGCCCCTGGCCGAGTCCGAGCGGATGGTCCTCTCGCTGCGGAAGTTTGGCTGCCCGGTGGATTTCACGGTTTACCCGGAGGCCGAGCACGATTCCTGGACCGCCACCTACGCCAACCCCGGGCTTTATGATTGGTTCCTCAGCTGCCGCCGTGCCCCCGGCCAATGATCCCGGCGCGGGACCGCCTCCTTTGCCAGTATTATTCCAAATAATTTTCTAATTTAGTTGTGCCTTTGCTGGCTGGCTGGTATTCGTGGGTGAAACCATGAGTGCGCAACCAAAAGAAAATAAATCGGCCAAGGCCAAAGCGGAAAAACCCTCCCCCGCCAGCCAGTGGATATCCTATCGCCCCGAGATCAAAGTGCTGGATTGCACGATCCGGGATGGCGGCTTGATGAACAACCACCACTTTGACGACGCGATCGTCAAGGCGGTTTACCACACGTGCGTCGAGGCGGGTGTGGATTATATGGAGCTGGGCTACAAGGCCTCCCGGAAAGGCATCGTGGCCGGGGAGCATGGCGCGTGGAAATACTGCACGGAGGAGGACCTGCGGCGCATCGTGGGGGACAACCCCACCTCGCTCAAGCTCTCGCTCATGGCTGACGCGGAGCGCTGCGATTACAAAACGGACCTACCGCCCAAGAAAGAGAGCGTGGTGGACATGATCCGGGTGGCCACCTACATCAACCAGATCCCCACGGCGCTGGACATGGTGAAGGACGCCCAGGACAAGGGCTACGAAACCACCTTGAACCTGATGGCCGCCTCCACGGTGCTGGAGCGGGAGCTGAACGAAGGCCTGGAGCTGATGGCGCAATCCAACACCAAGGCCATCTACGTGGTGGACAGCTTCGGCTCCCTGTACAGCGAGCAGGTCCACTATTTCGTGAAGAAATACAAGCATTACTGCCGCGGCACCGGGATCGAGGTGGGGATCCATGCGCACAACAACCTGCAGCTGGCCTTCGCGAACACCATCGAGGCGATCGTGCTGGGGTGCAATTTCCTCGATGCCACCCTGGCGGGCTTCGGGCGCGGCGCGGGCAACTGCCCCATGGAGCTGCTGCTCGGCTTCCTGCACAACCCCAAATACGACCAGCGCCCCGTGCTGCGCTGCGTGCAGGACCACATCGAGCCGATGCGCAGCAAGCTGCTGTGGGGTTTCGACCTGCCCTATATGATCACGGGCCAGTTCAACCAGCATCCGCGCTCGGCCATCAAATACAACGCCACCGAGCCTAAAGAGGACATCGTGAAGTTTTTCGACATGCTCAGCGATTAGGCGGGGCCCAAACCCGGGTGGGCTGGCCGGCGAACGCCGCGGCCCAGCCGGCCGTTCCCGGCCGGTAATAGACCGCCACCGCGCTGGCGGGGTCGAACACGGTCTTCCCCGCCTGCGGGGCGTCCCCCTCAAAATACACCCCGGCCAGGCTGGCGCACCCGGAGCAGGCGGCCTCACCCAGGCTCGCCACCCGGGCCGGCAGCGTGAGGCTGGTGAGGCTGCGGCAGTTCCGGAACGCGGCGGCTTCAATGGCGGCCAGGCCGCCGGGGAGGGAGATTTCCGCCAGGCGGGTGCAACTCGCGAAAGCCTTCTGGCCGATGGCCTCCACCCCGGGGGGGATCTCGATGCGGGTGAGGCTGGCGCAGCCCGCGAACATCAGATCCCCGATTTTGGTGATGCCCGCCGGCAGCGCCACCCGTTCCAGGCTGGCGCAGCCGGTGAACAGCCCGCTGCCGAGGCTGGTGGCGGTGGCGGGCAGGGTGATCTCCTTAAGGCTGGCACAGCCCGCGAAGGCTTCGTCCAAAATGCGGGTCACCCCGGTGGGGATGTCGATCCTGGCCAGGCCGGTGCAGTAATGGAAGGCGGCCCGGCCGACTGTGGAGACACCCTCCGGGAGAGTGATGCCCGGGAGGCTGGCGCAGCCATCGAAGGCCTGGTCTGGCACCACGGCCAGGCCGGCGGGCAGGATCATGCGGGATAGCTGGCGGCAATTTTGGAAGGCCCGGGCCCCCAGCCGGGCCACGCTGCCGGGCAGGGTGACATTGGTGAGCGAGGTGCAGCCCGCGAAAGCAGCGCTCCCGATCCCGGCGACCCCCGGAGGGATGGTGACCCCCGCCAGGCGCCGGCAGCCCTCAAACGCATAATTCTCAATCCGGGCCACCCCGGCGGGCACCACGCAATGCCCTCCCCGGCCACGCGGATAGGTGATCAGGACCGTGCGGTTCTTGTCGAATAGCAGGCCATCGAGACTGCTGAAATGGGGGTTTTCCGGATCCACCGTGATGGCGGCGAGGGCCGGACAGCAGGTCAAGGCGTCCCGGCCGATGCCCGCCACGCTCCTGGGGATGACCATATGGGTGAGGGGACAGCCTTCAAAAGCATTGGATCCCAGGCCGGCGATGCCATCGCCCAGGGTGGCGCTGGCCAGGTTGGTGCAGGCAAAAAAGGCGTACGGGGGGATTTGGATGACGCTGCCGGGGATTTTGATGCTGGCCAGCTGGTAAGACATGGCGAAGGCGTAATCCCGCACGCGGGTGACGCCTTCGGGGATTTCAAAACCGCCCGGCCGGCCATTGGGATAAGCCAGGAGCGCCTCTTTGAGCCGGTCGTAAAGGATCCCGTCCTGGCTGCTGAATTTGGCGTTCCGGGGATCCACGTGGATGGCGGCCAGGCGGGTGCAGCCTTGGAAAGCCAGGTTGCCGATCAGTTCCACGCTGGCGGGCAGCACGATTGCCTGCAGGCTGGCGCAGTCGCAGAAGGCGCTGTCACCGATGCTGGCCACATGGCGCCCGAGGATGATTTCCGATAATTTCGGGCAATCCAGGAACGCCGCCTTCCCGATCTGGGTGACACTGCCGGGGATTGCCACCCGGACCAGGTTGGTGAGGCCGGAAAACGCGTTATCCCCCAGCTCCACCACCGGGAGCCCCTCCAGGGTGTCCGGTATGGCCAGGACGCTTTCGCGGCCGGCATAGCGGGTGATGGTGACCAGGCCGGCTTTGCCCTCAAAGGCGAAATCACCGGCCTGGGCGGCCTGGGCGGGTGCCAGGCCTGGCCCAAACGGGGCGGCGGGCAGAACCAGGGCCAGGCACAGCCGCCAAAGGCAGGGGCGAAGGGGATCCACCAGCATGGCCGTTTTCATAAGTGGAAAATTCACATTAAATTCCGGATCTGAACGACTGCGAAAATAAGGCATTTCCCGGGCGGCAGGGAAGCTTTAACGGATCTTCCTGGATCGAATTTGCGCAAGTCTCTGAGCATGAATGGGGTTAACATTATTCCTTGCTCCTTTTGCAGCCACACGATACGGGTTGAGTTTTCCGTCTCCCATGGGCCAGGCCTGGCTGGCCCGGCTTGGCTGTGGCCCGGCCTTTGGCTCCTTCGTGCTTGCGGGATCTTACACGGCTGAGGGCCGTAGGACACCCCCCTCACCCTGACCATCTCCCCACCAGCGGGGCGGGCAGGTTCATTGCAGATTCGCCTCCAGCGCGGCGGCGGGGGGAGGCAAAAATTGGCTGGCTGGGCGGGCGCCAGGGGATATACTGCGGCCACGCTATGAAAACGAATCACGCACTGTTGCTGGCCTGTTTGTGGGCCGGGCTGGCGCCTGCCACCCACGCCCAATCCTCACCCGGCGATCCGCTATCCGGCCTGGAGAAGCTGAAGCCGTTCGAAGCCAGGCGGGCTTCCTCCTCGGATCCCGATTGGAAAAACGGCAACGCGGACGCCCGGCCCATCGCCCCGCACGGGACGCTGACGCTGGCTGAGCTGCAGGGGCCGGGGGTGATAACCCACCTCTGGTTCACCATCGCCCACGATGCGCCCAATTATTCCCGCCTGCTGACCTTGCGGATCTATTGGGACGGAGAGGAACACCCGAGCGTGGAGTGCCCGATCGGGGATTTCTTCGGCATCGGCCACGGGGTGGACCAGTCGTTCATCTCGCTGCCCATCCGGGTGTCGTCGGAAGGGCGGGCGCGGAACTGCTACTGGCCCATGCCGTTCCGGCGGTCGGCACGGATCACGGTGGAAAATGAGAGCGGCCAGCGGTGCCAGGCGTTTTATTATTACGTGGATTGGCAGAAGCATCCCGCGCTGCCGGCGGACAGCGCGTATTTCCACGCCCTGTACCGGCAGGAACACCCGTGCGTGATGGGGCGCAACTACCTTCTGGCGGACCTGGCCGGGCGCGGCCATTACGTGGGCACGATCCAGAGCGTTTACCATGTCTCGCCCGGCTGGTATGGCGAGGGGGATGATTTCTTTTTCATCGACGGCGAAACGGAGCCCCGGCTGAGGGGCACCGGCACGGAGGATTATTTCTGCGACGCCTGGGGATTCCGGCAGCAGGATGGGCCATTCTATGGCACGCCGCTGTGGGAAGGCTACGGCACGGGGGACCGCAGCACGGCCTACCGGTTCCACATACCGGACCCGGTGCCGTTCAGCAAATCGCTGCGGGTGGAGATCGAGCACAAAGGCTCACAGACCTTTCCGGACGGCAAAGGCAACGGGTTCATCGAGCGGGACGACCTGATGTCCTCGGTGGCCCTGTGGTACCAGCTGGAGCCGCACAAACCCTGGCCGGCGCTGCCAGCCGGGCCGGACCGGCTGCCCTACCGGGAGCAGGTGCTGGCGGTGGGCCACCGGAGCGTGGCGGCCGCGCGCCATTCCGACCACCCCATCGAGGTGCAGTCAGTGGGCGGCGTGACCGATAACAAACAGCTGTTTTTCACGCCTGCCGGCCCCGGCGCCTGGGTGGAGGTGGAGTTTGCGGTGGAGCAGGATGTGGTTGGCGATCTCTCGGCCCGGTTCCTGCACGCCAAGGATTACGGGATTTATAAAATCCTGCTCGACGGCCGGGAACTGGCGGTGCTGGACTTGTACGACGCGAATCTAAACCCGGCGCCGCACCGCCTGGGCCAGCAGGAACTGAAAGCGGGCAAGCATGTCCTGCGGTTTGAGGGCACGGGCAAAGGGCGGGATTCCAAGGGTTATTTCCTCGGCTTCGACACGCTGAACCTGCGGGCGCCGGTTTACGCCCGGCCGGCCCGCAAGGATTTGCGGGATCTGCAGGTGAAATGACCCGGTCACTCCGGCTTTAAATCGGCCCGGGCCCGGGTTTCCGCCACCATGCGTTCCCAGTGCCCGGCCAGGAAAGGCGGATTTTTCAGGCTGTCGAGGATGTAGGAGCGGTCGGCCCGCTCCAGGTCCAGCACGGCCGTGATCATTTCCTCCTGGCAGGGGCCGGCTTCGGCCAGGGGGATGCCGTTGGGCTCGCGGATGAACGAGCCGCCGCTGGAGGTCTGCCGGCCATCGGGCGGCTGGCCGATGGTATTGGCCACGCAATGGAATATTTTGGAGTTGGGCCCGGCGGGCTGCTGGGCCCGGCCGGAGACGCGCTTCCAGATCACCGCCTCGATTTCGTCCGAGCTGCAGGAGGGGTGGAACAGGATTTGGGCGCCGGCCATGGCGGGCAGGCGGTACAGCTCCGGGTGGCGCCCGTCCCGGCAGATCACCAGCGTGCACCAGATGCCATCCACCTGGAACAAGGAGAGCTTGTTGCCGCCCCGGCAGTATTGTTGCTCGTCGCGCCCGGCCAGGTGGACCTTGGCGTATTCGTGCACCACCCGGCCCTCCGGATTGATGACGTGGGCCAGGTTCAAGTACCGGTCGGGCGTTTTGCGCAGCGTGCCGGCGATGACCCAGAGGCGGTGCTCCGCGGCTGCCTGGCAGGTGCGATCCAGCGCCGCCTGGACCCGCGCAGGATCGAGCCCGAGCACGTAAGGGAAGTAATAGCTTGTCAATCCAGCCTCGGGCAGCAGCACCACGCGGCTGCCGGCGGCGGCGGCCGCCTGGATATAGTGCAAGGTCCGGTCCAGGTTGTATTCGACCGGCTTGGCCCAGTGCAGCTGCACACAGGAAACCTGCAAGGTTTTGGGTGTTTCCATAGCGGAAGGATTATTTGTTGATGTTTCCATGTTCCGGGACGCCCACAGCGGCCGTTTTACTCGGCCAGGGGCAGCAGCCAAAGGTTGCGGTAGGCCACCGGGCCGTGGTCCCCCTGCAAAAACAGGGGGCCGTGGGGTTGTTCATCCTCGAAGGCGGACGCCCGGGTGGGCCCGGAGACCTCCACGCGCTCGTGGATCACGGCGCCGTTGTGCACCACCCGGGTGAAGCAGGCGGGAGCGGTTTTGCGGCCGTCCTGGAAACGGGGTGCGCGGAAGGAGACATCAAACGTCTGCCATTGGCCGGGAGGGCGGGAAACATTGACCGCGGGGGAATGCCCCTCAAGCTCGTGGTTATTGACCCACCGGGGATAAATGCCGCCGCACTCGATGCCGGGGTATTGGTCCTTGGCCACGCCATAGCTGTCGTACACCTGGATCTCGTACCGGCCCATGAAATAGACCCCGGAATTGGATTTTTCGGGGATCATGAACTCCACATGCGCCAGGACATCGCCGTGCTCCAGGCAGGTGAACAAATTGCGGGTGCTGCCGCGCGGGCCGTTGTAGATGGCCCCCAGGCCGGAGCTGGCGGCGAGCTTGCCGGGCCGGGCGGCATCCAGCGCCACCGATCCCGCCATTTGCCATTCCCCAGCCGGGCTCCGCCACGTTTCCAGGTTGGGCCCCGGCAGCAGCTCCACCGGGGTGGCCACCTCGAGATCCTTGAACCGGACTTCGACATCCTGCCCGCCATGGGCCTGCAGGGCAAAACAGCCCGCCGGCCGCCCGGGATCGCCGGCCAGCCGCGCGGACAATTTGCCGTTCACCAGCACGTTCACGCTGCCGCCGAAGGCGATCACCACCATTTCGTTCCATTCGCCCGGCGCGAACCAGGTGGCCACCGCCTCCGGCTTGGGCTGCACCACCCAGCCCCGGCCGTTGGTTTCATACAGCCCGCCCACGTCGCGGCTGGCGTCAATTTCCGCCTGGAACCCGGTGACGCCGCTGAAGCCTTTTTCCTCCACCCGGAAATACAAACCGCTGTTGCCCCGCACAGCCTTGAATTTCAGGCGGACCGCAAAATCCTTGAAGGCCCGGTCGCTGACCAGGTGGCTGAACTCGCCTTCCGACTGGGCATGGCGGCCGACGATGGCGCCGCCCTCGATGGTCCAATCCCCCTTGCCGATGCGGTGCCAACCCTGCAGGGACTGGCCGTCCCACAGGCTTTGCCAGCGCAGCTGCGGCAAGGCCGGGGCCACGAGGTCGGGAAATGTCACCGGCTCCGCGGTTCCGGCGGATAGGGCCGGGGAGAGGGATGCGTGCAGGCAAATCAGGGCGGCGGCGAGCGAGCCGGCCGGTCCCGCGATTCCAAAGGCTTTCAGCGGTTTCATGAATATCCTTTCTGGTGGGTGCCAGGTCGTGCGGCACCGCCCGGCAAAAGTGACGTTTTTTGGCGGATACGTCGAGCAGTAATTATTTCCCGCCGGCGCCCGCGCCCGGCGCCATAAAACTTCCGGAGGCAGGCACAAATCGGATACCGATTCCCAGCGTCTATCTTATCCAATTTCCGCATGAGAACTTGTGGCGTATGGTGGTTGGGGATTGTATTGAGCGGACGGCTCCATTAGACTTTCAGCCGTGTCCAGGCAATTGGCTCACCCGGGCTGGCTTGAACTTTTTGCGTCAAGCCTTGGCCGTCCGCCATGGCCGGCCCGGTTTGCCACAATACCCACTGAAGGGAGAAAATCCTATGGAACTTAGATCGCGGTTATGCTCCAGCCCGCAGCTGGAACCAGGCGCCCGTCCAGCAGCCTGGCCGGCTTGGCTTGCCTTCCTGCTGGCCATGGGGGTATGCCGGGGCGGTGATCCCGGGGCCAGCTGGCAGGAAGTCACCCATGAAGCGCCCTGGGCCGCCCGGGACGGCCACACCTGTGCCGTGCTGCAGGAGAAACTCTGGATTCTGGGCGGGCGGGAAGCCGGCGGCCCGACCCATCGGAACGACGTCTGGTCCTCTCCCAACGGAGCGGACTGGTCGCCAGCGGCCGCTGCGGCGCCATGGCGGGCCCGGTGCCACCACGCGTCCGTCGTGTTCAAGGGGCGGGTCTGGATCCTGGGCGGCCTCGCCTGCGACGAGGTGGCGAAGCGCAATGTTTTCCTCAAGGACGTCTGGTCTTCATCCGATGGCGTGGCTTGGACCACGGCCAAGGCAGCCGTTCCCTGGCCGGAGCGTTGCCACCATGCGGCGGTGGTGTGCCAGGAGCGCCTCTGGGTGATGGGAGGGGAGAACGGGAGCGGGGAGAACCGGCTCAGCGATGTATGGTCCACGGATGATGGGGAGCATTGGATCCAGGCGACAAATGCGGCTCCCTGGGGCGGGCGGAGCTACCATGCATCCACGGTCCACAAGGACCAGCTCTGGATTCTCGGGGGGATCTGCCCCGGACCGGGCGGCCGGTTCAGGAATGATGTGTGGTCTTCCACGGATGGGGCACACTGGACGCCGATCACCACCGAAGCCGGATGGAAGCCGCGGATGGGGGCGGCCGCCGCCAGTTGGGACGGCCAGCTATGGCTGCTTGGCGGGGCGGTATCGTCCGCCAGCAGCGGCCCCCAGAACGACCTCTGGCGTTCCGCCGACGGCAAAACCTGGGAGGAGGTGGTTCCCTCCCCCCGGTGGCCCCGCCGTGCCGAACACACGTCGGTGGTGTTTGCGGACTCGATCTGGCTGCTCGGGGGGAGCAACTACCGGGCGCGCCTGAGCTACCATGATGTCTGGCGCCTGGGGGCCGGGCAGTGACAGCGGCGCAAATCCGTGACTGGAATTGCCCCACAAATCGAGCGAAAAACCGTCAAAGCACCGCCAGCAATTTGCGGATCTCCCGGAGGCGCGCTTTGGCGTCCTTTTTGGTCAGGCGCGGGAATTTGCCCTGGAGGGTGAGATAATTGCCGCCGCGGAGCAGCATGATCTTGTCCTGGCGGATGCGGACCTCGGTGACGGATTTGGAGGCGGCCAGCAGCCGGAGCGAGGTGACTTCGCACAGGAGGTCCACGGCCCGGGGCGGCGGGCCGAAGCGGTCTTTCATTTCCTGCGCCAGGCGGGCGAGGGCCCCGCTGTCGGCCACCTGGGCCAGCTTGCGGTAGAACTCGATGCGCTGGTGGGCGTCGGCGATGTATTTGAGCGGGATGAAGGCGGGCGCTTTCCTGACTTCGTGCTCCTCAAAAAGCTCCGGGCCGGTGGAGGCTGATTCAGCTTCCTCCGGGTTGAAGGCCAGGAAATCGATCCGCATTCCCACCTCGATGGTGGGCGCGGCGGGCTCGCCCTTGAGCGCGCCCACGCTTTTCTTGAGCAATTTGCAGTAGAGGTCGAACCCCACGGCGGTGATGTGGCCGCTTTGCTCGGAACCGAGGAGGTTGCCCGCGCCGCGCAGCTCCAGGTCGCGCATGGCGATTTTGAAGCCGCTGCCCAGGCTGGAGTATTGCTTGATGGCGCTGAGCCGCTTGCGGGCGTCACTGAGGATGCCCGCGTGGCGCGGCAGCAGCAGGATGGCATAGGCCTGGTGCTTGTAGCGGCCCACCCGGCCACGCAGCTGGTAGAGATCGCTCAGGCCGAAGCGGTCGGCGCGGTCGATGATGATGGTGTTGGCGTTGGGGATGTCCAGGCCGCTTTCGATGATGGTGGTGGAGAGCAGGACGTCCGCCTCGCCGTTGATGAACCGGGTCATGACCTCCTCCAGATCGTCGCTGTCCATCTGGCCGTGGCCGACGACGAGGCGCGCCTGGGGCAGCAGGGTTTTGAGCTTCTGCGCCATGACCTCGATGGTTTCGACGCGGTTGTGCAGGAAAAAAACCTGGCCCTGGCGGTTCAGCTCCCGCTGGATGGCGTCCCGGATGAGGCGCTCGTCATAGGCGGCCACGATGGTTTCCACGGGCAGGCGGTCCTGGGGCGGAGTCTCGATGGTGCTCATGTCCCGGGCGCCGGTGAGCGCCAGGTAAAGGGTGCGCGGGATGGGGGTGGCGCTCAAGGTGAGGACATCGACGAGGCGGCGGAGGCGCTTGAACTTCTCCTTGTGCATGACGCCGAACCGCTGCTCCTCGTCGATCACCACCAGGCCCAGATCCTTGAAGGCGATGTCCGCCTGGACCAGCCGGTGCGTGCCGATCACGATATCGACCGAGCCGGCGGCCAGGCCGTGGACCACGGCCTGCTGCTCGCGGCGGGAGCGGAAGCGGGAGAGCAGCTCCACGCAGATGGGATAGTCGGCCAGGCGCTCGCGGAAGGTGTTGAAATGCTGCTGGGCCAGGACGGTGGTGGGGACCAGGATCGCCACCTGGGCGCCGCTCATCACCGCCTTGAACGCGGCGCGGATGGCCACCTCGGTCTTGCCGAAGCCGACATCGCCACAGATCAGGCGGTCCATGGGCCGGGAGGCTTCCATGTCGGTTTTGGTTTCGCGGATGGCCCGCAGCTGGCCGGGGGTCTCCTCGAAGAGGAAGGCGCTCTCGAACTCGAGCTGCCAGGCTGTGTCCGGGCCGAAGGAGCGCCCGGGCTGGGACGCGCGGGCCGCCTGGATGGACAGCAGCTCGGCCGCCAGGTCGCGAACGGCGTGCTCGGCCTGGGCCTTGGCTTTGGCCCAGCGGGAGCCGCCCAGGGTGTGCAGCTGGGGGCGGGCCCGGCCCGCGCCGACGTATTTGCTGACGAGGTGGGCCTCGGTGATCGGCACGTAAAGCTTGGGCGGCGGCTGGTCCGGCTCCCGGGGGGCGTATTCGATCACCAGGCATTCCTGGCGGCTCTCCTCGCGGAGGCCGCCCAGCTCGGCTTTTTGGGTGCCGGCGGTCACCGGGAGCACCCGCAGGCCGAGATACCGCCCGATGCCGTGCTGGAGGTGCACCACATAGTCGCCCTCCTCCAGCTCGGTGAAATCAATATCCAGCGCGGAGCGCATGGCGGCCGCGTGCTTGGATTTCAGGCGGCGGGTGCGCTGCACCTTGTAGCGGCCGAAAATCTCCGCGTCCGTCACCACGGCCAGGCGGCCGGCTTCGAACAGGAAACCGCGGGAGAGGGAGCCCACCTGGATGAGCGGCGCCAAGGCCGCCTCCCCGGCCGGGGGGCCCGCGCCGGAATCAGCCGGGGCGGCCGGCGCATCTGCGGCCCCGGCGGGAGCGACCCGGCCCAAGCCTTGTCCGTGCCAGATTTCCTCGAAGCGCTGGCGTTCGCCGTCGTTGTTGCAGAAGAGCCAGACGCGGTAATCCTGGCGCAGCCAGCGATGGATCTGCGCCAGGAACTCCCGGCGCTGGAGCTCCGCCACCTCCGGCTCGGATGGCTGCGCCAGGATGGACCGGTAGGTGTCCAGGCTGGCCAGGCCCAGGTCGAGGGGCCGGGCCGCGGCGCCGGCGGCTGGCCAGGCCCACGGCGCCAGGGGCGCCAATGCGGGAGCAGGATCGGCGGGCGGGTTACCCTCGGCTTCCGGGGCCGTGAAGTTCGCCTCGGAAAGATCCAGCCGCGTCAGGCCCAGCTCGCTGGCCGCGCGGGTCCAATCCGGCCAGGCGATGAAAAAGGGATCCCCGGGGGCAACCTGGGCCGCATAATCCTGCGCGTGGCGGGCCACGCTTTCCGGCTCGCACACGAGCAGCAAGGTGCCAGCGGGCAGGTAATCCAGGAGCGTGCCCAGGCGGTCCCCGGGGCGAACTGCCGCCCCGGCCGGATCGGGATGCGCCTTCAGCCATTGGCGGAGCACCCCCAGCTCCCCCGCGGGGGTCAGGGTCACCTCCGCCACGGTTTCCCGGGATATCTGGGTGTGCGGATCGAAGAAGCGCAGCGAGTCGAGTTCGTCCCCAAAGAACTCCAGGCGGACCGGCCAGGGGGAGGCCGGCGGATAGACATCCAAAATCCCGCCCCGCAGGGCCAGCTCGCCTTTCTGGGTGATTTTGGCTTCCGGCTCGTAGCCTTCCTCCTCCAGCCATTCCACGAGGTCCAGCGGATCTACCCGGTCGCCGCGCCGGAGCGGGCGCAGGTGTTTCCGGAGCGTCTCCGCCGGGAAGGTGCGCTGCAGCAAAGCCGCCACGCTGGTGACCACGAAGGGGGCCGCGCCGCGGCCGGCCGGATCCCAGGTGGCCAGCGCCATCAAGGTCTCCAGGCGTTCGCTGATCACGTCCGCATGAGGCAATTTGCCTTCCTGCGGCAGGTTTTCCCAGGCGGGATAGAACAGCGGCTGGCCCGGCCCGGCGGCCGCCAGGGAGAACCATGTTTCAGCGTCTTGCTGGAAGGCTTCCTGGCTTTTGAGGCCGTCGGTGATGGCCACCACGCCGCGGCCCGGGCAATGCTGCCGCAGCCATACCGCCAGGCAGGCCTGGGCGCCCGGGCACACCCCGGAAACCGGCAACACCCCTCCCTGCGCCAGCTTCTGCAGGCACTCCTGCATGACTGGCGCCCGCCACGACCAATCAAAGGATGGGGTGTTCACCCGAATCGACCGTTCAACCGCCCCGCCAACATGTCACGGCCGCCAGGCCCGCGTCAAGCCGCAGCCCGGCGGTTCCGAATACCCCCGTGGCAGGAAAGCTGAGGAAGGCTGGAGGGCGTTTTCTGGGCCGGCACCCCAGCTCTGGGGAAAATCCGTGCGCTCAAGCAGTTAACTGCCTGCGGCAGAATTAGGATGGGCACGGGTCGGGTTGGTGGTCTTTTGCGCCAGCCGTCGATGTGCAGCCAAAGTGCAACTGGCCGATGGGAGGCAGGTTGGGCGGCAAGCGGCGGGCCCGCAATCCCTCCCAAACCGCGCCGGGAAACTCCTTTTTGAGGCGTTGGCTCAGGCGCCGGAAGGCGTTCAATTCACAATCCTCTTGGTCGGCCACCGGATCCTGCATGTCCATCGACTCAGGCATTAAAGGGAAGGCCGTCCCTGCGGGGTCCCAGCAACAGAACCTGGAGCACCTACCGATAACGGGCTTGGCCGCCTGGCTCAAAACCCTTCCGGCATTTTTCCTGCACACGGCCATCGACCAGGAGCACATGCCAGGTGTCGAACCAACGTGCGTGGTCAAAGAGGCGCCGTTTCATGAGTTGGCGGATCATCCACAAGGGAATCTGCTGCACCTCGGCCGGGTCCACTCGCCCGGCATGCCGGGCGGCGTTGTCCGAACAAGTCACCATTGGCTGGCCGGCAAAACACGGGGCGTCACCGGGCTGGCCGCACAGGTCGCCCAGATTCGAGGGCGCCTGGCCGGCCTTGCGTTTCTCTTCGAAAGCGTTGCGGGAGCCGGCGCCGCAGGTGACGCCGGGCCAAGGGCAAAAGAGCGCCTCGCCGATAAACCGGTAAAAAGCCATCGGCGGCAGCGTTTTTATTTAGCAAGGTAAGATACTTGCTGTTTAAGGCAGGCGCAAAAAGCGGTTCGACATGCAGGTGCTTCCTGGACGGGCCAAGAATCAGGCCCACCGGCTCGTTCTCCGCATCCTGCCGCCGTTCGTTCTGTTTCAGCCAGGACAGCTACAGGTCCAGCTGGCCTTTATCCCTGACTTCCCGGTCAAAAACACTCACTACGGAGCGGTTGTTTTAGGCCGGCGCGGTTCCACCTCGATCTGGCAAGGGGATTATCCGTTAAGGGTGAGGAGGAGCGCCGGGGCAGCAGCCCGCCCCCTTTTGCGGGTGGCAGGCTCAAAACATCCCGCATCATCCCACATTCCGGTTCCGAAAAGTGGGAATTGCAGGATGGTTTTCTGCGGACTTAGTCCCGATCTGAGCAGGATAATGCAGGGACCCGGCCAGGCGGGCTTCAAGGCCCTTTGGCAGCGGCCGGATCATGCCGGCCCAATCCGGCACACGCACGGTTGACACGGTTGATATAAAAAACCCGGACTCCCCGGCAAATCAGCGCCATTTTCCCCAACCCCAAAATCTCCTGCAACTTTTCCACCGGCATCCGGGTTATAGCCAGGGAAGGGAAGCTGAATCTTCCCCGGAAAAAATCAACCGAAACAACTTTATGAATTCAATTAAAACCTTTGTGGCGGGATTTTCCATCCTGGCCCTTTCCGCCAGCCTCAATGCCGCTTTGAACGCCAGCGCCACCGGCCGGGTGGACTTTGGCAAGCTGCCACCCTCGTCGGCCGGCAAGCCGTTCGTGGAGGTGCACATCAAGAGCAACCTGGTCTCCATGGTGGCCCGCCTGGCGGAAAAAGCCGAGCCCGAGGTGGCGGAAGCCCTGCGCGGCCTGCGCCAGATCGATGTCAATGTCATCGGCCTGGGCGAGGATAACCGGGCCGCAGTGGACCAGCGCCTCCAGGCCATCCGCACGGAGCTGGAGAGCCAGGGCTGGGATTGCCTGGTCAAGGTCAAGGAGGCCAGGAACGACGTCGCGGTCTATGTCAAAACCAGCGGTGATGAAGCCCTCCTCGGCCTCGCCGTCCTGGTCGTCGAGGAAAACCAGCAGGCCGTCCTGGCCAACCTGGTGGGTGATATACGGCCGGAAAAAATCAGCCTGGTCGCCGAAAAATTCGGCATCGATCCCCTGAAGAAAATCGGCGAGGAGCTGAAAAAGCAGCAACGCTAGCCAGCCACCGCCGGGCGGGGCGCGGCCGCCGGATGGCGGCCGCGTTCCCGCCGGCTCAAAATTAATAATCCATGATCCCTGCCTCATCCTTGATCCTTTTATGAAAACTCCTGCCGCCAAAACTTTTCGGCTCCGTTTCTGGCCCGTCTTCTGGATCCTCTGCCTCGCCGGCTTCAGCCTGGCGGCGGCGGGCGTTTGGGGCTGCCTCCACGTCAGCCGGGATTGCGCCGGCCTGCGCGATACCCTCCTCCAATCCGGTCCCGGCCAAGGCCGGAAAATCGTGGAAATCCGCCTCGGTGGCTGGACCTTCGGCCTCGCCCGCCTGGGGCTCCGCTGGGTGAACCTCGGCGCCCTGGAGCCCGAGGCCCGGGACGCCATCCAGGCTCTCCAGGCCCTGAGGGGTGTGGAGGTGGGCGTTTACCGGCTGGCCCGCCCGCTGGAGGCCACCGGCGCCGATGGGTGGCTGGGCGCCGCCGATGAAGCCATGTTCCAGCGCGGATGGGAGCGCGTGGCCAGGGTCGCCACGGGCCATGAATTCGTGGCGGTCTATGTTCCCGCCTCCGCCCTGGAAACCACCGGCTTCAAGCTCTGCGTGGCGACCCTGGCGGGGCAGGATCTCGTCATTGCCGCCGCCCGCGCCAATCTGGAGCCGCTCCTGAGCCTCGCGCTCCGCCACGCCCGGCAGGAAGGCTGGCGCCTGCCGCTGGCCATCGAAGCCGGCGGCCCGGCGGGCAAACCATTGTAAACCGGTGCGCCGGGGGTGGGCTGGCACAGACGCTGGGATGGATTTTCTCGGGGATTCGGAAAGGAGCTGGCGGGGTGGGCCGCGCGGGCCGGGTAAATCGGCCTTTACAATTCGGGCGTGATTTGAAAGTCTTGAAGTAATATGCGAACCGCCAAATATTTTTTGTCGCTGGGCCTCCTGGGCCTGATCCTGGCCGGGTGCAGCGCCACGTTAACGAACCTGACGCCGCGCCAGATGGTCCGCAGCCCAACCGGGCTGTATCCCTTCGAGGTCAAGTGGGACACGACCCAGGAAACTCCGGTGGGCGGCACGATCCGGGCTTACGTGGTGGTGGGGATGGAGGCTTACCCCATGCAGCCGGTGGCCATGGTCCGCAACCGCTGGGAAACCGTGGTGCCGATCCCGGGCGACCAAAACAAGATCGATTACAACTACAAGTTCGAGTTCATCCGCAAAGGGCCGCCCCAAGGCCGCGCGGACAGCCTTTTTTCGCCTCCCTACCAGCTAGTGATCGTGAACCAATAGCCGGATTGGCCGCCCGCCGGAACACCCGGTTGGCGGCCGGCTAATCCGACCTTCTTCCCGTCATCGGCACGCCGGCCGCTGGCGTCCGGGACTGGCGCGGCGGATTACTTCACGGAGGCGGCCAGTTCTTCCTCCATCCGCACAATTTCCTGCAGCTGCACCAGGAACCAGGGATCGATGTGGGTGAGCTTGAACAGTTCCTCGATCGTAAAACCAGCCCGGAAGGCGTGGCGGATGAAAAAGATGCGCTCGGCGTTGGGGATGCTGAGCTTGCGGACGATGATCTCCCGGGGCAGGATGTCGCGGTCGCCCCAGAGCTGGCCCTCAATGCGCCAGGCTTTGCCGTCCCCGCCCAGGCCCGAGCGGCCGATCTCCAGGGAGCGCAGGCACTTTTGGATGGATTCCTTGAAGGTGCGGCCGATGGCCATGGCCTCCCCCACGGATTTCATCATGGTATTGAGCGTGGGATCGGCTTGGGGGAATTTTTCAAAGGCGAACCGCGGAACCTTGGTCACCACGTAATCGATGGTGGGCTCAAAGCTGGCTGGGGTTTCGCGGGTGATGTCGTTGCGGATCTCATCGAGCAGGTAGCCGACGGCCAGCTTGGCGGCGATTTTGGCGATGGGGAACCCGGTGGCCTTGGAGGCCAGCGCGGAGGAGCGCGACACGCGCGGGTTCATCTCGATGATGACCATCCGGCCGTCCGCCGGATTCAGTGCGAACTGCACGTTCGATCCGCCCGTGTCCACCCCGATCTCCCGCATCACCGCCAGCGAGGCGTCGCGCATCAGCTGGTACTCGCGGTCCGTCAGCGTCAGGGCCGGCGCCACGGTCACGCTGTCGCCCGTGTGGATGCCCATGGGGTCGATGTTCTCGATCGAGCAGACGATCACGCAGTTGT
>CAYPCQ010000088.1:0-38889 GCA_964409245.1 uncultured Verrucomicrobiota bacterium | reverse complement strand
GGGTGGGGGCGGGTGGGGGATCCTCGCTGCTGCAGCTGGGAGTGGTGCTGGTGCTGATCGGGCTCGGTTTCAAGATCGCCGCTTTTCCGTTCCAGGTATGGGCACCGGATGTTTACCAGGGCGCCCCAGTGCCCACGGTAGCCTTCCTGGCCATGGGCTCCAAGGCGGCCGGATTTGTGCTGGTCATCCGCGTGCTTTACCAGGTGGCGCCCGGCCTGGCGGCGCATTGGAAGCCGCTGCTGATTGTCGTCACAGCGGCCACCATCCTTTATGCCAACTTGTGCGCGATACCGCAGCGAAACCTCAAACGGTTGATGGGTTATTCGAGCGTGGCCAATGCGGGATACCTGCTGCTCGGCATCGCTGCCTGGACCACTGGCGGGTTGAACGCCCTATTGTTCTACCTGCTTGCTTATCTGTTCGCGGTGATGGGCATCTTCCTGGTTTTGGCCTGCCTGCCCACGCCGGATGGACAATTCGATTACCGGTCTTTGGCTGGTTTGCACCGCCGTTCCCCGCTGCTGGCCGCTGTGTTGCTGGCGGCCCTGGCTTCCCTGGCCGGCATCCCGCCCCTGGCTGGATTCTTCGGCAAATTCCTGCTGTTAAAATCCCTGGTGGAGGTTTCCGGTACCCACCCGGGGTATCCCTGGTTGCTGGGGCTGGCCTTGGTGGGGGTGGTGATCTCCGTCTATTACTACTTCGGCATGGTCCGCGCGGTTTTCTGGTCGGCAGAGGCAGAGCCGGGAGAGACTGTGGATCTGGATTTCCGCCAGAAATGTTTCGTCTATTTCTGCCTGGCCGGGAATCTGATCCTGGGATTGATGCCTGATTGGTTCCTGGGCTGGGCGGATCAGGCCGTCAAATCGCTTCGTTTTGTGTAAAACGGCGGTGGGTTTTTATGGAGGCCAAGCGAATCCTTCTGCTGCTGGCGGATTGGGAGGGAAAAGAGAATCTTGCCCAATTCCTCTCCCCTTTGAGCGGCGATTGGGATATGGTTTTTTCCAGGGGGATCGCCGAGGCGCTGGAACTGATGGCCAGCAGCCCATTCCACGTGCTGGTGGTAGACCCTACTTTGAGCACCCTGGCTTTGGCTGAATTCCTTAACCGGGTCAAAATGCGACATCCGGATGTTTCCGTTTTTGTCTGGTTCGAGGAGGAGTCTGTCCGCGCCTTGGAGGGCTGCTTGGGGACCAGCCTGCAGACCCTTTCCTGGGAGGCGAGCATCACTGTGATCCGTGATTCGCTCAAGCGGGCCATTCATTTGCGGAGCTGGCTGTCGAGCTACAATACCCGCAGCCTGATCGCCAAAATGAAGGAGGTGCCCAGCCTGCCGCAGCTTTACACCCAGATCATGCGAGTGCTGCAGAATCCCGCCGCGGAGATGGAGGACATCGCCGTGCCACTCACGCAGGATCCGGCTTTGTGCGCCAAGCTGCTGAAGACCGTGAATTCCGCTCTGTTCGGCCTTTCCAATCCCGTGGCCAATGCCTACGAGGCCATCATGTACCTGGGTGTTGAGCGCACCAAGAGCCTGGTGCTCTTTTCCCAGTTGATTTCGCAGGTCAACACCTTCCGCTGCCGGCGGTTCTCGATCGACGCTTTGTGGCACCATTCGCTCCGCTCCGCCGCGTTTGCCCGGTGGATCACCCAGGAGGAAGGCTGCGAAATGCCGCTGGCCGATGAAGCCTTTACCGCCGGCCTGCTACATGATGTCGGCCGGCTCCTGCTCGCCGCCAACCTGCCGGATTTATACGACTTTGCGCTCAACCTGGTCATGCAGGGAAAACACGACCTGGCAGCCGCCGAAACGCAGGTTTTTGGGATCACGCACGGCGAGATCGGGGCCTGCCTGCTGGGGATGTGGGGCCTTCCGGTATCGATCCTGGAAGCTGTGGCCTGGCACCATTCCCCTGGTGCCAGCGGCTCGGCAGGGTTTTCCGGCCTCACGGCGGTTCACGTGGCGGATTCGATGGAAAGCCTCATGCAAAACATCCAGCCGGGCAAGCCGGGCGCCGGGCTGGACCTGCAATACCTGGCGGACATCGGATTGCAAGACCGGATCCCCATCTGGCGTGAGCTATGCACCACCAGCATCACCTCCTGACCCACCATGTTCCGCGCGGCGCTCATCCAAATGCGGGTCGAAGGCGGCCAGCCGGCGGCCAACCTTGACCATGCCCTGGCGCTGATCGATCAGGCGGCGCGGCGCGGATGCCAGCTGGTGGTTTTGCCGGAATGCATGCCGCTGGGGTGGACCCATCCTTCCGCCCGCCAGGCTGCCGAGCCGGTTCCCGGTGGGCCGGGCTTTGAACGGCTCCGCCAAGCCGCCCTGAAGCATCGGCTCCATGTTTGCTCAGGCCTGGTGGAGCGATCCGGTGAGCGCCTCTACAACTCAGCCATTCTGCTGAATCCCGACGGCGAACTTTTGCTCCGCCACCGCAAGATTAACGAGCTGGATATCGGCCACGATCTGTATGCGCTGGGGGATCAAGTCCAGACCGTGGAAACACCCCTGGGCCGTTTGGGGCTGATGATTTGCGCGGACGCCTTTGTGCGGGGCCAGGCGATCAGCCGCACGCTGGGATTCATGGGCGCGCAGGTGATTTTGTCGCCGTCCAGCTGGGCGGTGCCCGCTGATCATGACCACGAGCGGGAGCCGTATGGCCAGCTATGGCTCGATAACTACTGCCCGGTGGCCCGGGATTTTGGCCTTTGGATCATCGGTGTGAGCAACGTGGGGTGGATCACCGGCGGCCCCTGGCAGGGGCGGCGGTGCATTGGTTGCTCGCTGGTGGTCGGTCCGGATGGCAAAGCGGTGCTGCAAGGCCGTTACGGTGTGGATGCCGAGGAAATCCTGGTGGCCGAGATCGAACCCCAACGGCGTCCGGCCCAAGGCACTGGCTGGGAGGATTTATGGCGGAAACGGGAGCTTGGTTAAGAAGGGAATCCGGTGCCGAAAGGAATCGGTGAGGAATCGGCCTTGCCATCCAGGGGACGGTTGCTACGCTGGCCTCCATTATGAAAAAACTCACCTTTGCCGCGTTATCCCTCGGTTTGTTGCTGGCTTGCCTGGCGGCCGATGACCAGCCGCAAGGGCAATCAACGATGATTCCACCAGCCTGGAGCGACAAGGTCACCGATGCCGCGCAGTTGCCCATGGACCGCAGCGCCTGGGGCACACTCCAGTGGGTGTGCAACAACCAGCTGATGCCCGGCTCCGAGCAGACGGTGGGCCTGGCCACGATCCTGCCCGGGAAACAGAATCCGGTGCATTACCATCCCAACGGCGAGGAGGTGCTCTACGTGATTTCCGGCCAGGGTTTGCACAGCTACGATGGCGGCGCCATCCTGCTGAAGGCCGGAATGACCATCCGCATCCCCGCCAAGGTAAAACATAACCTGGTCAATACCGGCACGGAGACATTGCGGACGCTCGTTTCGTTCTCCAGCGGGCACCGCAAGACGGTTTTCCTGGAAGAGACGAAGAAATAAAACGCCACAAATGCGATCCATACTGAGGACCGGCCGGCCTCAGTCCCACTCCATTATTCCTTACCGGTAGAGACGGGGTTCAGCTATTTTCGCAGATCACAGGTTTCGTCGTGCAACGGGTCAGCGGGCCACCCAGCAAGCCCAAGGCCGCCCCGCCCATAATGGTCATCATTTTTTCCTAAAGCGCACTATTCAACGCCCGACAAGGCGGGTGGCGTGGTGGAGGGCCATGAAGGTGTGTGTGGCAGACCGATCGGACGGGGCGGACGGATCGAAGCCAAGGGCCAAGGGGCGGAGGAGTGGAGTGGACGAAAAAAACGAAAAAGGGGCTTGCAGTGAATAGGATAACATATAATATATGTGAGAAGCATACGAAAGGTTCCAAATGATGACACGAAGAAATGGATTTCAGCTATCGCCGCAGAAGACCGGCGGCAGCGTTTTACGCCCATCCATCCTGACTTTGCTGGCCTGCCTGGCTGGCGGATGGACGGCCATGGCCCAATTAACGGTCAAAGACGGCTTGGTGCTGTGGTTGGCGGGGGAGGTTGGGGTGACGACCAACAGCACGGGCAAGGTGGTTTCGTGGGTTGATCAAAGCCCCAGCGCGGCGATGGCTGGCAAACGGGCGGAGGGGACGGATGCGGAACTTCCGACCTTGGTGGGGAATGCGGTGAACGGCAAGCCGGCCGTGCGCTTTGATGGGGTCGAAAACGTCCTGGAAATCGCCAATAATCCCAATTTGCAGCCGCAAATGGGCGATTGGACCGTGTTTTTTGTGGCCAAGCGCCTCAACAATTCCCAGGGGGATTTCCCGGAAATCATCGGATCCCGGCCCTGGGTGGCCGGCCTGGACAAAGGCTGGGCAGTGAGCTTCGATGGGAGCGGTTTGGTGGGCAGCCACCTGGCGGATGGCAGCGCCGGGCATGATGTCCCGGCCGTGAAAGCAGTGGCCGCGCTCTCCAAAACCGCCTTCCAAATCTGGCAGGTCGAAGAAAACCGTGCGGGTGGGACAACTTCCTTTTATATGAATTATGACCTGAACGCCGTCCGGACTGTGAGCATGCCGGCGGGCGCGGTGGACCAGGCGGAATCCATATTCATCGGCCGGGAAATCGGCGGGTCCAACAGCCGCCGGGCGAACATGGACCTGGCGGAAGTGCTGGTTTACAATGTGGTGCTGGGGCAGGCCCAGCGGGTGGCGGTCTTCAATTACCTGAATGCCAAGTACAACCTGGGAGTGGCTCCGAATGTGCCTCCCGTTGTGAGCCTCAGCAGCCCGGCCAACGGCGTGAGCACAGCCATCCCGGCGGCCATTACGCTGGCGGCGGCCGCCTCGGACTCGGATGGCGCCATCAAGCGGGTGGATTTCCTGGCGAACAACGACTTGGTGGCCTCCGCCTCCGCTCCGCCCTATTCGGTGCCGGTGCAAATCAAATCCCCCGGCAGCGTGGTCTTCACTGCCATTGCCGTGGATGATCGCGGCGGAATGTCCACCTCAGCGCCGGTGAACATTGTCATTACCGGCACGGTGGCGGCTCCGGAACTCTCCACCGAGGCTAAAAACGGCCTGGCCTTGTGGCTTAAGGCCGACGCCGGGGTCACGGCGGATGGCGCAGGTGCGGTCAGCGCCTGGGCCGATCAAAGCCAGCATGGGAATAATGCCACCCAGGACAACGCCGGGGCCGTGCCGCCCGCCAGTTGGCAGCCGGTGTTGGCGCCCAATGCTGTGAATGGCAAGCCGGTGATCCAATTCGACGGAGCGCAGACGTTCTTGCAGATCGCGAACTCGCCGTCGCTGCAGCCGGGAGCGGGGGATTGGACGGTGATTTTCGTGGCGGAGCGGGGAGCCTCATCCATAGGAGATTATCCGCAGATTATTGGTTCACGGCCCTGGAACGCGGGCTTGGACAAAGGCTGGGCGGTTTGCCTCCAAAACAGTTCGGGCAGGATCGGCAGCCATTATGCCGATGGCAGCGCCGGCCATGATGTCGCCAGCAGTCTGGCCAGCCCGGTGTGGTCCGCAAACTCGTACCAAGTGTGGCAGGTGGAGGAGAATCGCAGCCAGGCGGTGACGCAGTTTTACCTGCAAGGGCGCCCTGGCCAGGCGGTGGCCAGCGCCATGCCCGCCAGCGTGATCGACCAGGCGAACAATGTTTTCATCGGGTGCGAGGTGGAAGGAGCGGATAGCCGGCGGCTGAACATGAAGCTGGCGGAAATCCTGGTTTATAACAAAGTGCTGGCTGCCAGCGCCCGCGAAAATGTGGCCAGCTACCTGCTGGGCAAATGGGCCATCCGGCAGATCTCCGCGGCGGATGCGCCGCCGACGGTGAGCCTCACCGGCCTGACCAACGGGACGGTATTGAATGCGCCGGCGGCGGTGAGCCTGAAAGCCACCGCCACGGATGCGGATGGCAGCATTGTGCGGGTGGAGTTCTTCAGCGGAGCACGGTCGCTGGGGGTGGCCACCAACAGCCCATACCAGGTGGCAGCCACGTTCACTGCCCTGGGCAACCAAGCCTTGACGGCGGTGGCCACCGACAATCTGGGAGTGCAAACCACCTCCGATCCGATCACGATCAAAGTGGTGGCGCCGAATGTTCAGTTGATCGGCAAAGTGGATTACAGCGACACGTTCACGATCAATAATGTGCGGACGGACGGATTGTATAACAACAATGGGAATGGGGCCTACGGCGTCGAGCAGAGCCACGGCAATGCCGCCGCGGCCTGGGCGCCCGTTTCGAGCTTCAGCTTCAACACGCCGGGCAGTTCCACCGATCCCGCCAAATTGAATGCCGCCCAAGGCAATACCGGAGCCAATTCCGGCCTGGCTCAATCCGGCGGCGGGGACTTCAGCCTCAAATATGGGCTGCAATCCAATTATGTGGTGCAGGTGGATGCCATCCTGCCGGGCGACCGGTTGGACATCTCCAGCCTGCCCACGGCGGGCGGCGGCATTTTTGCCACCCACAGTTTGACGGTCTTTTTACGCCGCGATACCGCCACGCAATTGCCCGGAATTGGTTTGTTCAATGGGGTGAAGGAGACGGGGGTCACGAACCGGTCCGGGGCATTGATCCGGACGGGAGTGGCCGACAACCATTGGCACAAATTCGCCGTGCAGTTCAACCAGTCGGAAAACCTGCTGCGGGTGCATGTGGACGGGGTGCTGATCGCTGCGGTGGACCTGGCCACGTTTGCCGATGGCCTATACCAGGATTATGCCAATGGCGCGGTGGGAGCCGGTGGCTCGGGAGGCGTGTTCTGGATGGATAACTTCCAGGTGGGCGCCGCCCGACAGCTGATCGCCACCGTGGATTATAGCGACACCTTCACCATCAAGAATGCCCGAACCGATGGGCTGTTCAACGACAATACCCAGGGCGCTTATGAGGTGGAAGAGGTGCAGGGGAATCCCGCCGCAGCGTGGAATCCGGTGTCCAGCTTCAGTTTCAACACACCTGGCAGCGCGACCGATCCGGCCAAATTGGCCGCCGCCACTGGCAATGCCGGGGCCAGCACCGGCTTCGCCCAATCCGGCGGGGGAGACTTCAGCATGGCCTACGGCCTGCGTTCGAATTACATCATCCAGCTCGATGCCATCCTGCCGTCCGACCGGTTGGATATCACAAGCCTGGACGCCGCCGGCGGCGGCATTTTCGGCGGCAACAAGTTGAGCGTGTTCCTGCGCCGGGATTCCGTGGCGGGCACCCCGCACGGCGCTTTCCCGGACACGGGTTTGCCGGCCATCGGCCTGTTCAACGGGGCCAAGGAGACGGCGGTCACCGACCCGTCCGGCAACATGGTTTACCTGGGCGTGGATGACAGCAACTGGCACCGTTATGCCATCCAATTCGACCAGCCAAAAAATGGGCTCACGGTTTACGTCGATAACAAATCCCTCATTACGCTGGACTTGAATGCCTTCGCCGGCGGGATCTATAAGAACTACTCGAATGGAGCGGTGGGGGCAGGGGGCGCAGGGGGAGTATTCTGGATCGACAACTTCGTGGCCGGCGTTCCCGAAGCCGCACCAGTGGTGTCCGCCAGCCTGAGCATTGCGCGACAGCAAAGCAGCGTGGTCATCAGCTGGACGGGAGGCGGGACGCTGGAGGAGTCGGCCTCGGTGGCGGGCGGTTGGACCGCCGTGGGTGGCGCCACCAGCCCGCATCCAGTAACCCCCTCGGCGGCGCAGAAATTCTACCGCGTGAGCCAATGAACTTGCGCGCTGGCAAGCTTGCGAAAAGCGCAGCAGCGTACTTAGTCGGATCTTGAACAAGGAGGCGGGAGGCGACTGCCCGCAGCCGCCTCCTGCCCCATATTTCACACACAACGGATCATGGATCCAAGCATGAAAACGAACCTTATTTCAGGAGGGACCGTCCGCCCCCGGGCGGAGCAAAAAAAGCCAGTTGCACCGCTGGCATTCACGCTGATCGAGCTATTGGTGGTGGTGGCGATCATTGCCATCCTGGCGTCCATGCTGTTGCCGGCCCTGGCCAAGGCCAAAGAGAAAGCGGACAAATCCCTGTGCCAGAGCAACAGCCGCCAATGGGGAGTGGCGCTGGCGATGTATGCCGGAGACAGCAACGATAAATTCCCCGATAACAGCGACGGATACGATGTGAGCTGGATGGGGACCAACATGGCGGTCTTCTGGCAGAAGTACCTGATCAAATCGGCCAAAACCACCGAGGAAAAAAGCAAATTCCATCTGATCTTTTGCCCCACCGACAAGTGGCACCGGGTGGCTGACCTCTGGCGCAACGGCGTGGCCACGGAGCTCGCGCCGATCCTGACTGGATATTTTTATCTGCCGGGGCGCATCCCGGGCGGCTGGGACTATGCGGTCAACGGCATCGAAGGCTGGCACACGCGCAAGAAATACAACGGCGAGTTCCGCAAAGCGCCGGTTCTGGCGGACCGGGTTCAAGCCTTGGGCTCCTGGTCACCCCGGATGAATAGCGGCTCCCTGGCTTGGTATACTACCGACGCTGGCCGGCAAATCCCCACCGCCACACACCGCGGGGCGCGGGCCATCGCCACGGGCAGCAACATGCTGTTCGAGGATGGTCATGTGGAATGGCGCAAATTCAATGTGGCCAATCCCCGCGATACGATCGACCTGGGATCGCAAGGGGGCGATTGGAAATGTTTTTATAAAATCCCGATCAACTGACCGGGAGCGGCAGAGCGGAGCCGGTTAACACCACGGCCAGACATGATGAACAAGCCATTGGCAGCCATCGTCGATTGGAGCACCTCCCCGCAAGGGGATCCGGCCTCCACTGTGGAGGGATCCGTCATCGGGGAGGTGGCGGACGTGAAGCGTTTCCTGTGCAACAGCGACCAGGAATTCAGCGAGGAATTGTGCGCCGCGCAAGCGCTGATCGTCTGGCACAACACGCCGATCACGGCGGCCGGCATCGCGCGGTTGAAGCAGTGCCGGGTCATCATCCGCAACGGTGTGGGCACCGATTCGGTGGACGCCGAGGCCGCCCGGCGGCTCGGCATCGCCGTATGCAATGTGCCCGACTATGGCACGGAAGAAGTGGCCGATCACGCGATGGCCTTGAGCCTCGCCCTCTGCCGGCAGTTGTTCCCCCTGGATGCGGAGGCCAAGCGGCTGGGGTGGACGATCCATGTGGAGCCTCGTCTGCGGCGGCTGCGGGAGCTGACTTTCGGCATCGTGGGACTGGGGCGGATCGGCACCGCAACCGCCCTGCGCGCCAAGGCTTTTGGCTTCCAGGTCTGGTTTTACGATCCCTATCTTGACAACGGCGTGGATAAGGCCCTGGGCTTGAGCCGGGAGCGAGACCTGGCCAGCCTGCTGCGGCGGGCTGATTTACTCTCGCTGCACTGCCCGTTGACGGATGAGACGCGCCACCTGATCGCGGAGCGGGAATTGGCGTTGATGAAGCCTGCGGCTTTCATAGTGAACACCGCCCGCGGAGCGGTGATCAAAAAAAGCGCCATCCTGGAGGCGCTGCGGGCCGGTCGCCTGGCGGGCGCCGGATTGGACGTGGTGGAGGATGAGCCGCTCCGAACCGCCGAGGAGGCCGCCACCCCGAACCTGATGGTGACCTGCCACGCGGCGTTTTGCAGTGTCGAGTCCAAACTGGAAATGCGTGCCACCTCCGCCCGCATCGCCCGCGCGGCGATCCTGGGCGAACCGCTGGACAACGTGATCAACGACGTGGCGCCCAGGCAAACGCGAGAGAGGGAATCCCTTCCCAATCAACAAATTAAATGAGCATCTTTATGCGGCAAAACAATTTGAATCGCATCAGCTTCGTAATTCCCCTCTGGCTGGCCGGCCTTGCCTGGACAGTGGCCGGCGTGGCGCAGCCCCTGCATGTCGGTTCGCTTAATTGTGAATATCGCGCCAATCCCCAAGGCATGGATGAATCCCGGCCGCGCCTGGGCTGGAAGCTCCAATCCGGCGGGCGCGGGCAAAAGCAGACGGCTTATCGAATCGTGGTGGCCTCAGCGGAAGACCGCCTCCAGCTGGACCAGGGGGATCTTTGGGATACCGGGAAGGTGGAAGACGGGGAGTCGATCCAGATTGCTTACCAGGGCCGGACGCTGGCCTCCCGCAACCGGGCCTGGTGGAAGGTGCGGGTGTGGGACAAGGATGGCCAGCCATCCGCCTGGAGCCAGCCCGCGTCATGGACCATGGGCCTGCTGTCGTCCGCTGATTGGAAAGCCCGGTGGATCGCTCATGGCGCGAGTGTGCCAGCCGATGAAACGCCGGCCGCCACCGGACCGCATAACGGTTACCACAGCGAATTGGCCAGCCTCCCGGACGTGACGAAATGGGCAGCCATCGATTTGGGCAAAGCCCGGGCTTTCGATGCCATCCGCTTGCACCCGGCGCGGCCGTATGATTGGCAGCCGGACACGCCCGGCTTTCTGTTCCCGGTGCGGTTCAGACTCGAGGTGTCAGCGAAGCCGGATTTTGCGGAGGTGCAAACGGTGTTGGATCGGAGCAGGGAAGATCAGCCCAACCCGGGAACCAACGCGCCAGTGTATCGATTCAGCCCCGTAACCGCCCGGTATGTGCGTCTGGTGGCAACGCGGCTGCGGGTGCGCAGCGGAAATGATTGCGGGCTGGCGCTGGCGGAAATGGAAGTGCTGAGCGAAGGAAGGAATATCGCCAAAGGGGCCAAGGTCACGGCGTTGGACTCGATCGAGACGGGCGCTTGGGCCAGGGCCAACCTGGTGGATGGCCGGACCCGGGCCGAGCCTGGTGGAGCGAGATTGGCCGCCCAGCCGGGCACCCATTTCCGCAAAGAATTTACGGTGCCTGAGGGTTTCAAGCGAGCGACCGCCTACGTCACCGGCCTCGGGCTTTACGAGTTGCGGATCAACGGGCGGCGGGTGGGGGAGCAGCTGCTGGCGCCCGAATGGACGAACTACCGCAAACGCATTCAATACCAAAGCTGCGATGTCACCAGCTGCCTGCGGGCCGGGGAAAATGCCGTCGGGGCAATGCTGGGCGATGGCTGGTTCATGGGCCGGCTGATGGGCATTGCCGGCAATGCATATGGGACCTGCCATCGGTTCCTCCTCCAACTGGAAATCGAACTGGCGGATGGGCGGATCCAAACCGTGGTGACGGATGATAGCTGGCGCAGCAGTGTCGAGGGGCCAATCACCCAGTCGGGAATTTACGACGGCGAAGCCTTTGATGCACGCAAAGCCATGCCTGGCTGGGACTCCCCGGGCTTCGACGATGCCCGGTGGAAGCCGGTCCGCCACCTAGACTTAGGGACAGTTCCGCTGGTCTGGCAGCGCAACGAACCGATCCGGGTAATCCAGGAGTTTCAGCCGCGCGCCATGACCGAGCCGAAGCCGGGCGTTTACGTGTTTGACTTGGGGCAAAACATGGTTGGCTGGTGCCGCTTGAAGGTGGAGGGACCGGCGGGCGCCACAGTGACGCTGCGCCACGCCGAAATGCTCAACGATGACGGCACTATCTATACCGCCAATTTGCGCGGCGCGCCGCAGATCGACCGCTACACACTGCGCGGCGGCGGCTCTGAAGTGTATGAGCCCCGCTTCACCTACCACGGTTTCCGTTATGTGGAATTGACCGGCTTGCCGGGACCGCCCGGCGCGGACGCGGTTTTGGGCCGGGTATTCCAATCCGCCACGCCGGATGCCGGGCAGTTTGAATGCTCAAGCCCGCTCCTCAACCAGCTGATGCATAACGTGCTGTGGACCCAGCGGGCCAACTTGATGAGCAGCCCGAATGACTGCCCGCAGCGCGACGAGCGCTTCGGCTGGATGGGGGATATCCAAGCCTTCTCCCAGACCGCTATTTTCAACCTCAACATGGCCGCCTTTTTCACCAAGTGGGTCCAGGATATCCGGGATGACCAGGCCGACGATGGCCGCTACCCGGATTTTGCGCCGCATCCGGGCAATCCCAATACCGGTGGTTCAGGCACGCCGGCCTGGGGTGATGCGGGCACAGTGGTGCCCTGGCGGACCTACCAAAATTACGGCGATAAGCGGATTTTGAGCGACCATTTCGAATCAGCCAAGCGCTGGGTGGATTACATCCACCGGAACAACTCCAACCTGGTCTGGGCGGTGGGACGGGGCGGGAATTACAATGACTGGCTCAATGGGGACACACTGATTTATCAGGGATGGCCAAAAAAAGGGGGCGAAGTGCCGCCGGATGTGCTGGCCACTGCGTTTTTTGCCCATTCCACGGAAATCGTGGCCAAAATGGCCGGGGTCTTGAAGCGGACGGAGGACGCGCACACCTACCGCCGGTTGTTCGACCGGATTAAAGACGTATTCAACCAGCGGTTTTTGGCGGCGGATGGCCGGATCACCGGCGATACGCAGGCGGGGTATGCGCTGGCCCTGAATTTCAACCTGCTGCCCGAGGCGATGCGCCCGTCCGCCGTCCGGCACGCGCTGGCCGGGATTCAGCGTTACGGCGGACACCTCTCGACCGGGATTCAAACCAGCCATCGCCTGATGCTCGAACTGACCCGCTATGGGCAGCATGCGGAGGCATTCCGGCTGGCCAATTTACGGGACTTCCCCTCCTGGGGACTGATGATCGACAATGGTGCGACCACGATTTGGGAGCGTTGGGATGGCTATGTGAAAGGCCGCGGCTTTCAAAATCCGGGCATGAATTCATTCAATCATTGGGCGTTTGGAGCGGTTGGTGAATGGGTGTGGGGCCATATCGCTGGGATCAATCCCGACGAGGCGGAACCGGGCTTTAAGCATTTCAGCATCCGGCCCCAGGGAGGGGATCAACTGACGTGGGCCAGAGGCCGTTATGACTCGATTCGCGGCCTGGTGGCCAGCGATTGGCGGATCGAAAACGGAAGGCTGCGCCTGACGGTTTCTGTGCCACCGAATGCCACGGCCACCGTGTATGTTCCCACGCGGGAGGTGGCGGCAGTGAAGGAGGGCGATCAACCGGCAGCGGAGGCCCAGGGAGTGCGTTACCTTGGCCAGGAAAACGGAACCGCCATTTCCATTTACGAGGTGGAATCGGGTCAATACTCATTCTCCGCGCCGCAACCATGAAAGCCTTGATTCTTTTTACCGCGCTGGCCTGCCCGACGCTGGCAGCCACTCAGGAAAGTTCCGTCCCGGCGGACCCGCATTTGCAGCAAGCCATGGTATGGCTGGCCTCAGCGCCGCCCGGCAAACAGGTTTATGCCGTATTCCGCAAGCAAGTGACGCTGGCGGAAATACCCGCCCGCGCCAATTGCCATATTTTCGCCGATTCACGGTATATTTTATGGGTGAATGGCCGCTATGTCGAGCGGGGTCCCGGTCGGTTTGATCCCCAGGCGCCGGAGTACGATACGGTGGATATAAAGCCCTGGTTGCAGGCCGGCGCCAACCAACTGGCGGTGTTAGTGCACCATTACCATGATGGCAAAGCGAGCGCGGACTGGAGTTCGGTCAATGGCCGGATCATGCGGCATGAGCCAGGTCTGGCGATGTGCCTGGACCTTGAATCCCGGGACGGAAAATTAGAGCAAGTCCGCACGGATGGCGCCTGGCGCGGCTCGACACGGACGCGTTTTCTGCCCAGCGAATACAGTTGGACCAGCATCCCGGACCGGATTGATGCGCGCCGCGATCCAGGCGATTGGACGGCGGTGGAATGGGATGATTCAAAGTGGGAATTGGCAGCCCCGGTTGATGGCCAGCATTGGGGGCTGCTGCGTCCTCAAAGCCGGCCACCTTTGCGGGAAACGGAGGCTGGGCCGCTGGTTTTGCTGGAACGATCCCCGGCGCCATCCGGCAGCGCGCCGCAAGCACCGGTTGCGCTGGCCCAAAGGCTGCCCGCCACGCTGCAGGCGGGGGAGCAATGGATCGTTGATGTTGGTTCATTTGTGCAAGCTTACACTGAGCTGGAGTTTGAAGCCACCGAAGGCAGCGAGCTGGAGCTGGAATATGCGCAGAATTATCGCGACTCCGGACGGAAACTAGCCAACTCCCATGGCCAGCTCAACCGTTACACAGCGCGAGCAGGAAAGCAGACCTACCTGAGCGGAGACACTTATGGCTTCAAATACCTGGGCCTGCGGCTCAAAAGTGGGCAGGTGCAATTGATGCGGGTGCGGGTGGTGAACCGGGTGTATCCATTTGTGCAAGCCGGTTCGTTCCATAGCAGCGATCCTGGCTTGAACCAGCTTTGGACCAATTGCGTTCGCACCATCCAGATTTGCAGTGAAGATGCTTATGTGGACTGCGCTTCCCGGGAGCGTGTGGAATGGATGGCGGATGGCTACGTGGTGGCTTACCGGACCACCCGGGTGGCGCTGGCCGGACCGGATGCGCACGGGCATCCGTCGTATGGCGATCCCCGGCTGTTGCGCAGCCTGCTGCGGCACATTGGCCAGAGCCTTCAGCCAGACGGCCGGCTCAAAGCGCATCATCCCTCGGATCGCTGGGACATCCATGGTTACATTGAGGATTATGCCTGCCTGTGGGTGCAAGGCATCCGTGAGTATTTCGATCATACGGGCGATTTGGAACTGGTGAGGGAACAGTGGCCGGCCTTGTTGGCTCAGCTGAAATGGTTCCTGGACCACCGCCGGCCAAGCGGGTTGGTGCTGGGGCGCGAGTTTGTTTATTTCGGCAATCCGCTTGTTTACAAAGTGTGCGAGGGCGCCACGCTGAACGCCTTCCTCCACGGGGCATTGCGCGATGCTGCCGTGCTCGCCCATGCGTTGGGCAAGACGGAGGATGGGGAGCTTTATGCGCGGTCAGCAGATCAGCTCCGCGAGGCCATGAATCGTGTGCTGTGGGAACCGGTTCAGGGAACTTATCGGGGGGCAATCCTCGAGGGCCAGGGCACCTCCCCCACCGCCCACGCGGCAGTGATGGCCCTGCATTTTGGGGTGGTCCCGAGTGACCGCCAGGCAGCGGTGCGCCAGTGGCTGCTGGCGAATCATTCCAAGGAAGATTGGGCCCCTTACACGTGCCAATTCCTGCTGGAGGAGATTTTCCGACAAAACACCAGCGCTACGGACCGGGAGGCGTTGAATGTAATCCGCAAAAAGTGGAGCCCGATGCTCCAGGGAGAGACGGGCACGGTTTGGGAAGGATTCGGAGCGAGCGAGTATTGCCATGAAGCAGGGGCGGTGCCGGCCTGGTTGCTCAGCACCTATGTTTTGGGTGTGCGCTTGGAAATTCCTCCCACCAAACGCCGGCTCTTGATCGAGCCTCACTTGGCAGATTTGTCGGAAGCCTCAGGCGTGGTGGTCACCGAGCATGGTTTGGTGGACATTTCCTGGAGGCGCCCGGGTGGAAACGTGCTGGATTTCCGGGTGGCCATTCCGGAGGGTGTGACAGCGGCGGTACGGTTACCCGCCCCGACGGGCCTGGCGATGGTGGAGGTGGATGGCCAGGTGCTGGTTAAGGCGGGCCAACGCCAGCCCACCAAAATATCAGAGACAGGCGGTTATTGGGAGATGGAAACAGGTCCGGGAGCCCACGTTGGGCGAATCAGCGGTTTGCCTTGAAGCTGGGATTTTGTTAGTGAAGGTGGCAATGGTCAGAAAATTAATGACAAAGAAAATAACGCTGCCCCCAATTAACCATGGAAAAAGCGGGGAAGAATCGCCCATGAGCCAAACCGCAAAGCAGGGCAACGCCCAGGCCGGGAAGGGCCGCTTTGCCACGGTGCAACGCACAGACATGGTTGCCACTGTTCTCAAAAGCCTGATGGATAACATCCTGGCTGGGAGCTTTGGGCACGACGGCGAGCTGCCCTCCGAAGGCGAACTGGCCGAGTCCTTCAAGGTTTCGCGCACAGTGATCCGCGAGGCGATGCGGGGGCTGCGCGCGTATGGCTTGGTGGAAGTCTCCCAGGGGCGGCCGCCCCGCGTGAAACCGGCCGATCCGCAGACCGTCATCCATACTCTCACCACGCTGCTGCAGCGCGGCGGTGGCACGCTGCTGCACTTGGTCGAAGTGCGGCGGCCCTTGGAGGGCGAGATCGCCGCCCTGGCCGCCGAGCGCGGCCGGCCGGACCAATGTGCCAAGCTGGAGGAGTTCATCGGGAGTCTCGGCCAAGCCGCCACGCTGGAGGCGCAGATCGACATGGATGGGCGTTTCCACCGGACCCTGGCCGAGATGGCCGGCAACCCCATCTTCGGCCTGCTGCTGGATACCATCTCCGGCCTGCTGCACGAGTCCCGGTTGCGCACCATCCAGCATTCCGGCGTGGATATCGTGGCGCGGCACCACGGGGAAATCCTGGCGGCAGTCCGGCGCCGGGATGTCCCAGCCAGCCGCACGGCCATGCTGGAACATCTGCGTTTCGCCGAACATGATTTGCGCGAGGAGATTGCCAATCCCGGCCGGGCGCCCCGCAAAAAACCGGACCGTTAACATCCATCCTGGAAAACAAAGCCTATGCCCCAAATCATCGACCTGTCGCATCCCCTGGAACACGGCCAGCTGAATTTTCCGTTCGATCCCAAGATCAGCGTGATGGTGCACAACACCGTGGCTTCCATCGGTTATAACATCACCCAGATCAGCCTCTCCACGCACCAGGGCACACACCTGGATGTGCCGTTCCATTTTTTCGATGACGGCCGGACGGTGGACGAAATGGAACTGGACCGTTTTTACGGTCCAGCCTCCCTGGTGGACCTGGCGCCTGGCGGCTGCCTGCCGTCTGGGGCTCCGATCACGGTCGATATGTTCGCGCCCCACGCGGACCTGTTCCAACCGGGGGCGAAAGTCATCTACCGCACCGGGTGGGATCGCGCCTTCGGCACCCCGGAATTTTTCAGCGGATTCCCTACCTTGACCCTTGAGGCGGCGCGCTGGCTGGCGGCGAAAAAGATTTCCTTGCTGGGGATGGACACCCCTACCCCCAGCGTGGATTGGAAGGAATGCCATTGGATTCTCCTGGGCCGGGGCGCCGAAATGGTGATCGTGGAGGGCCTGACGTGCTTGGAACTGCTGCCGCCCAAATTCCTGTTCGCCGGTTTCCCGCTCAAAATCAAAGGCCGGGATGGCTCGCCCATCCGGGCGGTGGCGGTGGTGGATTGATCCGATTTAACCAAACAACCTTGAATAGCCATGAATAAATATAAAATGTTCCAGGACTTGAAAAACAAAGCCGCCATCGTAACCGGCGGCTCGACCGGGATCGGACGCGCCATCATGGAAGCCTTGTGCGCCCATGGCGTGAAAGTGACCTTCAGCGGCATCAGCGAAGGAGGCGTCCAGACCGAAAAAGAGCTGCGCAAGCAAGGCTGCAAGGTCCAGTTTTTGCAGGGAGACATGGCGGAGGAATCCTTCTGCCAGGAATTGGCCGCCGCGGCGGCGAAGAAATGGGGAAAGATCAATATCCTGGTCAACAACGCCTTTTCGTTCATCGCCAAGGGGCCGGATGCCACGCGGGACGACTGGCTGCGGATGATGACGGTGGGGCCGATCGGGTACGCCACCATGGCCCAATGCGTGCTGGCGTCCATGAAGCAGCAGGGTGGGGGAGCCATTGTGAACCTCTCGAGCATTTCGGCGCATATTGCCCAGCCCAACCGCTGGACTTATAACGGCGCCAAGGGGGCGGTGAACCAGTTGACCCGCTGCATGGCGCTGGACCTGGCCCCCCATAAAATCCGTGTCAATACAGTCAGCCCGGGCTGGATCTGGACGCGCGAAGTGGACAAGGCCGCCCAGGGCGACCGTAAGAAATGGGGGCCGATTTGGGGCAAATTCCACATGCTCCGCCGCTTGGGCGAAGTGCAAGAAGTGGCCGCTCCCGTCGTGTTTTTGTGCAGCGACGCCGCCAGCTTCATCACGGCGGCCGAACTGATGGTGGATGGCGGCTACATCGGCCTGGGTTCGGAAGGCCTCGGGGAATCCTCCAGCTTCGCCGGCTCGGATTAACGGAAATTGCATGAGTGGCCAGCCGGACGGGAAGCCATGGTGAGCAGCGATCCTCACGCGCCGGTCCGCCCCCAGCCTGGATCAAGCGCCGGTCGGGCACAATTTCCGGGTTTGACAGTTTCCGGCAATCCCTCAAAGATCAGCCGTCGATGAACAAAATGACGAGCGCACCCGCCATCCTGTGGCTGATCGCTGTTTTGGCCGGATCGATGCCGGCGGCGGACACCCCCGCAGGTTCCCCGGAGCCAACCAGCCCGGACCAGGTATTGGCCAATTATTTACAGGCTTTGGGCGGCCGCGAAGCCCTGCAAAAGGTCACCTCGCGGGTGATCAAAGGCACGCTGGAAATTCCCGGGATCAGCCAACCCTGCGCCTACGAGGTGTGCACCAAGGCCCCCAACAAAAAACTCACCTCGATGGAAGTGCCTGGCTTGGGCATCATGCTCGAGGGGTGCAACGGCAAGGTCTGCTGGTCCCGCAATTACTCCAGCAGTGTCATCGAAAAATCCAGCCAGGAACTCGCCCGCGCGCGGCGGGAAGCCGAATTTTACCGGGATTTGCGGTTCAAGGAGATATTTCCCCGGCTGGCATACAAGGGCGTGCAGAACGTGTATGGCCGGGATGCCTGCGTGATTGAAGCCGGGGCGGTGGACGGCGCCGTGGAACAATTCTATTTTGACGCGCAAACCTGGCTGCTGGTCCGGAATGATTCCCAGACGCGAGGCCCGGATGGCAGCACGCGCTTCCAGGTGCGATTCAGCGGCCATCGCGCCGTGGATGGCATCCAGGTGCCCCACCAAGTGAACGTGACCATCCTGCCCGCCAAAGGCAATGAGATCCGCTTGAACGCCAAATTTACGGAAGTGAAACACAATGTTGCCATCGATGACACCCGCTTTGAAAAACCTAAATCCCGTTCCCCCTAACTGTATCCACAGCCGGACTCCCACCTGCCTGCTGGCTACTGCCCTGGCGATCCTGGTGGCCGGCAGCCTCCTGCCTTGCCCGGCCGCTCAGCGGGAGAAGAACCGTCAATCGGGCCTGCCATCGGCTTCGCCCAGTTCCTCCATGATCGGGGTCACCACCGGAGATATTCTCGAAAAATATGTCCGCGCGCTGGGTGGCCAGGCGGCTGTGCTGCGCATTCAATCCCGGGTCGTCACCGGCCGGATGGAGATGCCATCGGTGGAGTTGAACGTGCCGTGGAGCCAGCAAGCCAAGGCCCCCAACAAAAAGCTCACGGTCATTGAGATGCCTGGGGTAGGCAAAATCGTGGAAGCTTTCAACGGCAAAATCGGCTGGGCGCAGAATCCCCAGGCCGGCATGGTGAACAAAGCCGGCGAGGATTTGGTGAAGCTGCGCAATGAATCGGATTTTTACCGGGATCTGAAGCTGCGGGATCTCTTCCCGCAAATGGCCTACCTGGGCATGGAAAAAATGAATGACCAGGACACGCATGTCATCGAGGCCAAAGCGCCCGGATCCAATCCTGAGCGCCTGTATTTCGACCGCAAAACCGGCCTGCTCATGCGCAAGGATTTCGCCACGGGCCCAGCCCAGGCACGCACTTTGTATCGCGTGGTTTACGATGACTTCCGCGGCGTGGACGAGGTGACCATCCCGTTCAAGGTCACCGTCTTTATCAAGACTCCCAAATCCGAGGAAACCTCCTTCACGGTCAAGTTTACCGAGGTGAAGCACAACGTGCCGATTCCGGACGATCTGTTTGAAAAACCGGCCCAGCCGTGATTACGCGGCTGGCCGGAGGAGGGTTGCTGTGTGTTGTGTGGCTTTGGAAACGGCGATCACTGTTTCATCAATCGGCTGCGCAAAATTCGCAGTGATAGGCCGGGATTTATTCAGGCGGCTTTCAGGGCAATAATTTGAGGGGGGATTCAAGGTGGGTATCAGGATTTCAATTAATGCTGGCAGGGGGAACCGACCATTGGCCGTTGGCGAGGTCTAAAACCCCGAGCTGTTTGCCGTTCTCGATGAAGGCCACCTTTTTGAAATCCGCTTTGGGGAACCATACCCCCAGGAAATCTTTGACAGTATAGGATTTCGCATCCGGGGATTCGGCAAAGCGGAAGGAAAGCGTCAATTCACCCTGGCTGGCACCAACCTTTTCCACCGTGAATACCTGATGGTCACCCGGACCGGGGGGCGGAACCACGCGCGCCACCACCAACAGCAGATCCCGCGAAAACAGCTTGGGATCCGGGCTGAAAGGGCGGTGTTTGCCCATGACGGGGGCGGGATGAAAGATGGCATCCCACTGGGCCGGGGTTTGGATGACCGCCAGGAGCGCCGGGGATTTTTGCGGATCCCAGTTCTTGATGAAGCTTTGGTAATCGGCTGGGCCGAGGGTGCGGTATGAGCGGGCGGTTTTATCGGGTTGAGGTTCAGCGGTGGCCGCAACAACAGGCACGCCTGAAAGGGCCAGCCAAGCTACCGAGGCGATCCCAACCAGCCAGTTCAGGGTTTGACCTTGAAGCAGGCTTTTCTTGTCCCCGTTTAAAATTCGTTGCATACGATGGTTTGACGGTAACGGTTTCCATACGCTCCAGCAAACCCTCCTTTTGTAACAATTCAACGGGTTGCGATGGCAGGATGGCGGATTCATGGTAAGGTGATTTGGTATATTGCTCCGTGCAGCCCGATTTATTTTCTCACGGGAACTTGACTCAAATCAAGGCGCTGGCGCTGCGGGTATGCGATAAATCTTCCCATTGAATGGGAGGCCGGCGGGGTGCCCCCTGGCGACCCGGTGAATGAAGAATGAATAAACTGTGAATAAAGGATAATTATGTTTTGTTATCAATGTGAACAAACCTCGAAGGGCAGCGGTTGCGTCGATTTTTCGGTGTGCGGCAAGGATGAGCGATCGGCGGCGCTGCAGGATCTGCTGGTTTATGCCGCCAAGGGCATATCCCAATATGCCCACCGGGCGCGCTTGTTGGGCGCCAAGGACCGGGTGATCGATGTTTTTGTGGTGGAAGCCTTGTTCACGACGGTGACCAATGTGAATTTCGATCCCCAGCGGATCGAGGAAATGTTGGTGCGGGCGGGGCGGATGCGCGATAAAGCGCGGCAAATGTATGTGGATGCCTGCACCAAGGCGGGCCAGACTCCGGAAACCGTTTCCGGGCCCGGAACCTGGCAGCCCGCCTCCACCCTCGACGGATTGGCAAGGCAAGGCGACGAGGTTGGTATTTTGTCCCGCCGCGTGCAGTCCGGGGACGACGTGGCCGGTTTGCAGGAACTGCTGACCTACGGTGTCAAGGGCACGGCCGCCTACGCGGAGCACGCGCTGGTGCTGGGGTTTGAGGCGGATGAAGTTTACGGTTATTTCCACGAAGCCTTGAATTTCCTTGTGAATCCCCAACCCGCGGTGAACGACTTGCTGGCGATGAACCTGCGCTGCGGCGAAGTGAACCTGAAGGTGATGGAACTGCTCGACCAAGCCCACACCACCACTTATGGCCATCCGCGGCCCACGCAAGTCCGGGTGGAGCCGGTGCGTGGCAAGGCGATCCTGGTATCCGGCCACGATTTGAAGGAGTTGGAGGAGTTACTGAAACAGACCCAGGGCCAGGGCATCAACATCTACACCCACGGCGAAATGCTGCCCGCGCATGGATATCCCAAGCTGAAGGCATATCCGCATCTGGTAGGCAATTACGGCGGCGCGTGGCAGGATCAAAAGGACGAATTCGCCGCGTTCCCGGGGTCGATTCTGATGACAACCAACTGCATACAGGAACCCCAGGAAGGATACAAGGGACGCATTTTCACCTCCGGCTTGGTGGCCTGGCCGGGCGTTCAACACATCCGCAACCGCGATTTCAGCCCGGTGATCGAAGCCGCCCTGGCTGCGCCCGGGTTTGTTTCGGATGGCCCGGACCAACAGATCACGGTGGGATTCGGTCACGATGCCGTCATGGGGGTAGCCGGGCAGATCATTGAGGCGGTTAAGAAAGGGGCGATCAAGCGCTTCTTCCTGGTAGGCGGTTGCGACGGCGCCCGGCCAGGCCGGAATTATTACACCGACTTCACCGAGAAGGTTCCGCAGGATTGTGTGATCCTGACCCTGGCCTGCGGCAAGTTCCGTTTCAATAAGCGTGAGTTCGGCAACATCGGCGGGATTCCGCGATTGCTGGATATCGGCCAGTGCAACGATGCCTACTCAGCCATCCAGATCGCGGTGGCGTTGTCCAAGGCCTTTAATTGCGGGGTGAATGATCTGCCGCTCTCGATGGTGCTCTCCTGGTATGAGCAAAAGGCGGTTTGCATCCTGCTGACCCTGCTGGCGCTGGGGATCCGGAACATCCGGTTGGGACCCACTTTGCCCGCGTTTGTGACGCCCGCCGTGCTGAAGGTGCTGGTTGATAAATTCAACCTCATGCCGATTTCCACGCCCGACAAAGATTTGCAGGCGATCCTGGGTTAGAAATTCCAGTTTGGCTGAGTTGGTAGTGGGCACCCGGTGAGCCGCCCGATGGCGATTTACCGGGTGTTTTTATGCCCAGGATTGATGAATCGATGTCGCTCGCGGTCATCACCAGGTGTTTTTCAAACGGGCTGAACTCTCTGAATTAAGCTTGGGTTTTGGCGGATAAGCGGGTAGTCTTGAGGCCATGTTGACATCAGCAGATGCTCGTCGCCGATGGTTCGGGGCTTTATTCATAGTCCTGGCTGGGGGGATGTTGATCTGGGGCCAAACCGTGCTAAAATATTCTTTGCGCGGAGGTGGTTTCCTCATTTATTGGCTGGTGTGTTTCGGATTCACCAGCCTGGCCATGGTGGTGGCTTTGCTCGATATCCGGGCCGTGCGAAAGCGGGTGCGGGAAGAGCAACATCACCTGTTCAACCAGGCTTTTGATAGATCCCGCGAAATGGCTGGGAAATCCGAAGCCAGCCCGATATCCACCAAATCCAAGCTGGATGGTTCTCAATCTTCCAAGCCGCGAAAATAAATTGGTCCCAACTCCGTTAAGTGTTTCATGAGTGCCCGGAAAAACAACCTTCCAAGATTTATGCGCTGGATGCCTTGCTGGATCTGGTTGCTGCCGCTTTGGTGCCTCCCCGCTGGCCGGTTGAGGGCGGAACCTGCTGCGGTTCCCGTTCCCCATCGTTATGTGCTGGTATTGGACGCGGCGGCCAGCATGGCCAAGATGGGCGAGGCCACCCGGTTGGTAATTTCCAACGCAATAATATCCGGCTTGCATGGCCAGATGCGCCCTAATGATGTTTACACGTTCTGGACGGTGGGTGGCCAGTTAACCACCAATCGGGCCCCGCTAATCACCTGGGATCCGCCACTGAATTCTGCTTTGTGCCGGGCGGCATTGAAGTTTTACCAATCGCAAAAGCTCGAAAAACGGGCCCGGTTCGAGAAGCTTTGGCCGGAAATCGACCGTTTGGTGGCGGCCTGGCCCTTGGTAACTTTTATCCTGATAACAGATGGCAACGAAACCATCAAAGGCAGCGCTTTTGACGATCGCCTCAATACGGCCTTCAACCGGTATCGCAAAGAACTCAGCCGCACCAAAACTCCATTCGTGGTCGTGATGAGTTCTTTGTGTGGGCAATTTGCCGGGCTTTCCATGAGTTCGGGTGACATTGCAATCGCCTTTGAGGATTTGCGTCGCAGCGTGCCCGAATTGGCCGATAATGCGGGCTTGCAGGCACGCGCCGCCCTTTATCTCAAGGCGCTTGAAATAAACCAGCCAACGGTCTCGATTGAAAACACGAATGCGGTGGCGTCCACCACCCAGGCGCGGCAGACCAACTACGCGGCTGCGCCCAAACCCACGCCGCAGACCAATGCCCCGGCCGCCGCCACGAATCAAGCGATTGCTCAGGTGGAAGTTCAGAATACTGCGTCCGAGCAGGCTAAAGCTGCAACGCCCCCCTCTGCGGTGGCCACCAAACCGGCCGCCACAAACTTGGCTGCCCAGGCGGCAGCCCAACCCGCCGATAATCGATCAAACAGTTTGCCAATTCTGCAACCCACCAATATAGCAACCAATCCACCGATGCTGGCTGCCACCAATGAGATACAGGTAAAAACCAATGAAGTGGTGGTTTCCCCCGCCGTCTCGCCCACAAACCAAGTGCTGGCAGCAACCAGCCCTCCCCCCGCCAGGATCGAGGTTGCAGTCACCAATCCGGCGCCCCCATCTCCCTCTAATGCCGCAGCCCTATTAGTCAATCCTCCGCCTGCAGGGTCATTGGCTGCCACCTCAACTATGGCAGCAGAGAGCATATCCAACAAATCCGCCGTGCGTCCCGCCGCTGTAATCCCAACACCGGAAAACATTACTGCACGCTCAGGATCGCTGATGACCTCCTCCAATGCGGCAGCGCGATCCGTTTCCACGACGGCATCCAACCAAACTCCGGTAATTCCTGCCGAGCCCGGCCGTTCCGGGGGCTCAGCCATGAGCGGCGGGCCGGGCACCAATCAAACATCCCAGCCCGCTCAACTAACAGTGGGGGGCAGCCAGCCTGGAGCCAAAACCGAGTTGGGGACGGCAACCGGGAGTGGCGTGTTCAACCGTTACTTTATGATTGGCATGGCGATGATCTGCCTGGGATTCCTCCTGCTGGGCTGGCTGGTTCGCCGCAACCGGTTCAAAGGATCTGAAAGCCTCATTTCCCAATCCATCAATCGGGATTTGAAACTTTAGCCTCAGTTAACACCGAACTCCGCCGATTAATTCAGCGGCTTGCGAGGCAGTTTTTGCTCAGCCATGGCGGCCTGATATACAAAAGTAGCCATGATCACTGCCGCCTGTTTTAGATCGTCCGGCTGGATGCGGTCCAGCACATCGGCTGTGGAATGGTGAGTTCGGGACATGTAATCCAGAGGATCCTGGATGAATTGGAAGGCGGGCAGGCCCACAGCAGCAAAGGGGATGTGGTCGGTGCCGCCAGTGTTGCTCAGCGAAATGGTTTCGGCCCCAAAATCCTGGAAGGGGCCCAGCCAGCGGCGGAAAATGGGGCCCACAGCCTCGTTGCTCTGAAGATGGATGCCGCGGATTTTGCCGCCGCCATTGTCGAGGTTGAAATAGGCCGCCAGCCGATCATATTCGGATTTGCGCACCAATTTGCGGCGGGAATCCCGGGAGGAGGCAGATTGTGCCTGTCGCCCGGCGGCGTTGCTGCTGGAAGATGAATTGGACAGGTTGGTGAAGTATCCGAAATGCTGGTTCACATAAGCGCGAGAACCCAGGAAACCTTGTTCTTCCCCAGTCCACAGGCCAACGCGGATGGAGCGTTTGGGCTGGAAGTTCATGCCTTTCAAGATGCGCATGGCTTCCATGCAGACGGCGACCCCGGCGGCATCATCGGTGGCGCCGGTGCCCACGTGCCAGGAATCCAGGTGGGCTCCCAGCATGACCAGTTCCCGCTGACGGCTCGAGCCGGGTATTTCTGCGATGGTGTTGTGGATGAGCGGATCATTCTCCTGGAATTGGACTTGCAACTCCACCGCCATTTTCAATTTTTGCCCGTGTTGGACCATGCGGACGAGGCGGTTGTAATCCTCGATGGCCAGCGAGATTTGAGGCAGGCCCGCAGGTGCGTTGGTGGCCCAAGGCGAAAGCCGGCTGAAAGCCGGGGCGTTCGTGGCCGGGGATTCCATGGGGATGACCGAGGCGGCCCCGCTGAAAACGGTGCCCCCATCCCCGCTGTAGCTCGGGCTGGCCAAGACGGCCGCGCCTTCACGGACGGCGAAACGGGCCAGTTCAGTGGTGAAACCCCAAGGGGAACCCTGGCTGGGGCGGGGATTCTGAACCTCGTTGGTGCGGCCCGGCGCGGCGGCGGATGGTGAGCCTTGGGCAGCCTGCGCCTGGCCTCTTCTCCGCGAGGCTGGCGCATTGGTGGCCCTGGCGGGCGCTTCATCGGGGGATCGCCTGGCACTGACGCCCCGGCGGTTGGGATCCGCATTGGCGAGCTTCAATAAATCCGCATCGGTCAAACGGGTGGCGTAAGGCTCAAACCTGGCTTTGACCTCGCGCGGAGTGCCCATAAGCACAACGGCTCCTTTCAGTTTGCCTTTGTATTTTTCCAAATCCGCCGCGCTGCGGGCATCCAGGTAAACCACCTCGCCCACCACCGGCCATTCCAAGCCGGTGGACCAGGCTTTGGGCCAGGCCACCAGCGGGATGCCCTGTGGCTCCACCAGTTGCGCCGAGAATTTTTTCAGAGTCCAACCGCGGCCAAAAAGTCCGGCGGATTCCAAGTGAGCATTGGTGATTCCCCAGCCGGCCAACTGGTCGCGCGTCCATTCATTGGCCCGTTTGTGGGCAGGCGAACCCGTCAGGCGCGGGCCGATCACCTCGGTCAAATGGGAAAGGATATCCATGACTTGGGAGTGGTTCAGGCCCTCGTCGCGGATACGGTCCAAGGGATTCTCTGGCTCCTTGTTTTTTTGCTCCTCCGGGCTGGAGGGTGCCGGGCGTGCTGCCACCGGGGCGTTGGTGGTTTGGGCATGGAGGCTCAGGAAGGGCTGGATCATCAACGATAAAGCCAGGCCATAGAACAGCATTGATTTCATGGTGAATTGGGGGAGAAGTTTTTTCTGAACTGCGTCTTGTTGTTATTCGTTAATGAATTGCCAGTTAATCAGCCGGCCTCAAACCTTGTCCGGCACCACAAACGGCGGCCGGTAAACCCGGGTGATGAATTGGTTGGCCTCGGGATGGCTGGTGAATTTCTCAGTTTGGGCGTCAAATTCCAGCTTGGGCCCAACCCATAAGGCGGCTTTCTCCGGATCCATCCCAATGGCCTTGGTATTGGCCAGCAGGGTCATGATGCTGTCACCCACCACCTGGTTGTCGCTGAAATCCTTCGGCTTTTCAAACGGCCGCCGGGAGGCCAGCCGGTAGGAGGCATTGCCCAAGTGGCATAGCGCGCTGGAAAGGTGGCCTTCGAGGATCTCGGCGTTCAATTCCTCCCGTTTTCGGCTGCGCACACAATTGATGAAGTTGCCGAAATGCCCGCCGGGATGGACTTGGTAATCCACTTTGGCCAGCGGTTCGCCTTTTTCCTGGCCCTTGGGATAGAATTTGTCCTTCTTGATGACGCCCCCTTCAAAGTAAAACTCGTTGGCCACAATTCTTGGATAATCGGCAACCTTATCGACCAGCCCCCGGGTTTCGAACAACAATAAGGCACCGCCAAAATCCATGACCGTCACCAGTTGGTTGGGAGTTTCCCCCTGGTCCCGGAAATCTGGTTCGTCCACGTAGCGGCAACCCAGGCTGATGACGCTTCTGGGCAGGGTGCCACCCAAACCCCAGCGGGCAACATCCATTTCATGAACACCCTGGTTGCCGACATCGCCATTGCCGAAATCCCAGAACCAATGCCAATTATAATGCACCAGGTTGGCGTGGTAGGGCTGCCTGGGTGCGGGACCCAGCCATAAGTCGAAATCCAAGTCCTTGGGCGGTTGGGAGATTGGTTTATAACCGATGCTCCAGCGCGGTTTGCAGCAATATCCTTTGGCTACGAGCAGCTTGCCGTATTTGCCGCTTTGGACCAGCGCGGCGTATTGTCCGGAATTCCCGGAGCGGCTTTGGGTGCCGTGCTGCACGATGCGCTGGTATTGGCGGGCGGCGGCCACACATTGGCGCCCTTCAAACACATTGTGGCTGCAGGGCTTTTCCACGTAAACATCCTTGCCCGCCTGGCAGGCCCAGATGGTGATGAGCGAGTGCCAATGATTGGTGGTGGCGATCGTAACCACATCAATGTCTTTGTTTTCCAACAGCTCCCGCACATCCTGGTAAGTCCGCACCTGGTCCAAGCCTTTGGTTTTGGCGGCCAACACCCGGCGATCCACATCGCACAAGGCCGCCACGCGCACGCCGGGAAGGCTCTTTAATTCACTGATGTGGGCGCCACCCCGTCCGTTGACGCCCACCACGGCCGCTTGGATGGTGTCGTTGGCGCCGATTACCCGCGACCAGGAAACCGGTGAGAGGCTGTAAGTGGCGCCGATGGCCAGGGAGGTTTTTAAAAAGGACCGTCGATTCAGGTTTACATTAGTTTTCATGGGCATCAGGGCAAATCCTGACAGGCCCGCGTTATTTATGCAAACAATTCATCAATTCCATTCCCCAATTTCCAGTTCGCCGAAGAAAGGAACAGGGTTATGGGCAACAACCCACCCCGGAAGGCATTATTTCAAGAGGCGCTTGGCGTCTTCCGGCACCAGAACGGTGGTTTTGCCAATGTCCTTGATCTCGGTGGTGATGTGCTTGGTGATTTTGCGCTCGAGGCGATCTTTTTTGCCTGGTTCCCCGAAAACCACTAAATGAACTTCGATTTCGCTTTTTATTAACACGCCGTCCTTGATCCAAAACCGCAGCAAACTTTTAGCGCTCTTGGGGATGGGTGGTTTAAGGCCGCTATTGCCGGGTATCTGGCGATTGGGAGCCATCATTTCTTTGGCCACATCCTCCGCCACTTCCGCCACCAGGCAGCCATCCTTGCCTGGCTTCACGGTTTTGATTTTGCCCAGCATTTTTTCAGTTTCCAAATCCGGGGTTTGGAGGTCCAAGAGCAGTTGAGCCACCATGGCCGCCGGATCCGGCTTGGAATTATCCTTTGGCATGGGGGTTTTGAATTCCCGGGCGGCCACCCAACCGGAGGGGGTGGTAATGGCTTTTCGGTAATCCTTGATCGCTGTTTCCAGGATTTGGCCGTTGATTTCGGTTTTCAGATGCGCATAGCCGCCTTTTTGAGTCTTGCCGTAGATTATTCCCGGGCTGAAGGGCATGCCTTCGACGATGATGCTTAACGACCAGCTATAATTGGGCAGTTCCGCCAGGGCCTTCGAGGCCTGGCTCAGGCTGGTCATGGCATCAGGAGTGCCAGCGGCCCTGGCAGCCACTTCGCTCGCGAGTGCCAATCCGCAAAAGGCCGCGATCATCAAGTATTTCTTCATATTCAACATCCTCAAACCAACCCCCCAAACCCTAGCCGACCTTGATGATTCCGCAACAGTTACTTGGACGCCACATCATCATACCCGGCCATGGTGAATCGGCGGTTAATCCAGGAAGAAGCTTGGTTCATTCTGCCAGTGGCAACCGCACGACGGCCGTGGTGGTGCGGTCCGGAGCGGTGGCAACCTGGATGGAGCCGTGGTGTTCCTGAACAATCCATCGGCAAATGGCGAGGCCCAAGCCGGAGCCTTCCACCGCTTTGCTCCGCGCTCCATCCCCACGCACGAAACGGTCGAAGATTCGCCCTTGAAGCGCCTGCGAAATGCCTTCGCCGGTGTTGGAGATTTTAATTTCCGCCGCCCCACCGGCACGTTCCAAGCTGATGGTTACGGTGCCGTCAGGCTGGTTGTATTTCACCGCGTTGTCCGCCAGGTTCAGCAATAGTTGCCGCAGGCGGTCGCGGTCGCCTGGAACGACCAGCTCATCGCATCTGGCGAGCGTGGTTTTTATGCCGTCCTCTTCAGCCAGGCTTACGGCGTCCTCAAAGCATTCCCGCACGAGGGAATCCAGCCGAAGTGGATGTTTCTCCAGTTTCAGCAGGCCGGCGTCGGCTTTGCTCAACAAGGTGAGGGTGTCCACTATGCGCGCCAGGCGGCGCACTTCATCCAGCAAGCTCAGCATCCATTCGCGCCGGTCCAAGGGCAGTTTTTCGGCGTCCCGCAGTTCAGTATCCAGTTGGGCACGCATAACGGTGAGTGGCGTTTTGAGCTCATGCGAGGCGTGCAGGGTGAATTCCCGGATTTGCTGGAAGGACTGGTCCAAGCGGGCGGTCATGGCGTTGAAAACCTCAGTCAGCCGTGCCACTTCGTCTCCTTGGCTGAAATGGGGCAGCGGTTCGTGCAGATTGCCGGCATGGATCCGTTCCACGCCGCGGGCCAGCGCGTTCAAAGGATTCAGCATCTGCCGCATCAACCACCAACCCAGCCCCAGCACGAGGGGAATCATCCCGTAAAAAAACACCTCGGCAAACTCGCCCCAAAAGTTCGCGGGCAATTCAGGGATGTTCAGAGCCCGGCGATGATTTGGTTCGGCGATGAACTCGTGGTGCGCCAGCCCTGCCAATAACAACAGGCAGCCGCCCACCACCACGGCGTAGCGCACTGCCAATTTGCGGCGGAGGGTCACGGAGTTCCTTCTTTTACGACATACCCCATCCCGCGCACGCTGTGGAGCAGCTTCACCTCAAATCCGGCATCGATCTTTTCCCGCAGTTTGCGGATATAAACATCGACGAGGTTGGATCCGGGATCAAAGTGGTAGTCCCAGACCTTTTCCAGGATCATCATCCGGGAGCAAACTCTTCCGGTGGAGCGCATCAAGTATTCCAAGAGACGGTATTCACGGGTGGTCATTTCAATTTTGCGGCCACCCCGGCTGGCCTGGCGGGTATGGGTATCCAGAGACAGGTCGCCCACGCACAAAATCGAAATCCTGGGTTCGCCCCCGCGGCGGACCAAGGCGCGAACGCGCGCAATAACCTCCTCCAGCACAAAGGGTTTGGGGACGTAATCATCGGCGCCCGCGTTGAGGCCCTCAATGCGTTCATTGGCCTCGCCGCGGGCCGAAAGCAGCAATACCGGAGTGTGGTTGCCCTGGGCGCGCAGTTGTTTAACAACGCTCAAGCCATCCCGGCCAACCAGCATGATATCCAACACTACCGCGTCGAAACCGCCGGTGAGGATGGTGTTCAAGGCTTCGTCGCCATGGTGAAGCAAATCCACCACAAAGCCATCGCTCATCAGGGCCTTGCCAAGAAACGCGGCGGTTTTCCGGTCATCATCAACAACCAGAATTCTCATTAACTATTCCTCTCATGACTTGGCCCGGTTGGCAACGCTGCGTTCACAGAATTCGGGATTTGACATCCAACACCCAAAGCCAGTGAAACCTCCTGGATTAATGGCACAAGTCGTTGGTTATGAGACATTTAATGGCTTTAATAATTAAAAGTTTGACGCGGCTGGCATTCGGAAGTCTAATGACGGTCAGCCTGATAAAAAGCAAAGCGTCGAAGCAATATCAGAAATTGAAGTTTATGTCGGCCAAACAGTCCTGGAACAGGAAATTGGAAGATGTTACACGGATGACCACACCCGCTTGGGGGTTTGGGCATACGCAAATCCGTAGCGGCAAGTTGTTGCAGGCCAACAACGCCGCTCAAGCCAACACTGCCAAACGGCGTGGCACACACCACGATCATTTCTTTCGCCTCGATATGAACGGGTAATAATCAAGCGGATTGACCGCAGATTGAAAATTTAGTCAAGCTGGAGACTCTTCCGGCTCGGCGTCCTCGGCCTCTGGCGCTTCTTTCTCTTCTTCTTCAGGTTCCATGGCGGTAGCCACTTTCATGGCCCCCGCAAACAGCCCCGTGAACAAGCCGCCGCTGAACAGGGTGTTCCGGAAAAACTCCCAAGTGGGGGGATACTCGGGGAGCCCGACCGTCAAAGCTTGAAGCCATCCGGCAACGCTTTTGTCATACCGGGGATTGACCAGCCAGGAGATGGTGTTGGTGACCACATAAAAGAGCAATGCCCCGAGCAATCCCCCGCTCAAAAGACGGAGCCATGAAGATTTGGCTGAGAAACGCCGGCCCAGGAAAATCAGGGCGGCATAGGCCAGATAATTAGGCAGGATCAACAGCAAAGCCTGGGTCAGTTGCATCGTGGCGCTGCCATTGGATGCGTAATAGAGGGTGATGAGGCAATCGGTGCCGAGCAAAGCGGCCAACGGCAGCCACCAAGCCATATGGCCGGGGAAAAACACCCCGGCGCAAAATGCCAAGGCGTAAGCGGCGCTGAAATTCTCCGGCATCACTCCCGGCCAGCGCGACAACGCAAACACCAGCATCAAAATCAAGGGCAAGCCCTTGCCTTTTGCTTTCATCGGATAGCAATGATACACTCCCGCCCCGTTATGACAAGCAACGATTCGCAGCATTTCGAGGCAGCCACCTCCGGGCGCGGGTTGGGCGGTTTCGGGGCACTGTTTGAAGTGGTGCATGAGGATGCTGATTTGCTGGTGGTGAACAAGCCCGCCGGATTGGTCTGCCACCCCACCAAAGGGGATGTTTTTTCCAGCCTCATCAGCCGGTTGCGGCTTTATCTGACCTCCGTCTCCGCCAGCGTTCCCGCGCCCCACTTGGTCAACCGCCTGGACCGCGAAACCAGCGGGATCATCCTGGCTGCCAAAAACCTGGAAAAAGCGCGCGAGTTGCGGCGCTTGTGGGAAAGCCGCTGCGTCACCAAGGAATACCAGGCCATTGTCCAGGGAGCCATGCGCGAGGAGCATGGCTTGGTGGATGCGCCTCTGGGCCGGGATGACCGCAGCCCGGTCGCCATCAAAGACCGGGTGCGGCCGGATGGCGCAACGGCCCAAACCGAGTTCCGGGTGGAGCGGATTTTCAGCCGGCCGGAGGGGCAGTTTTCGTTGCTGAAGATACGCCTGATCACCGGGCGCAAGCACCAGATACGGATTCATCTGGCACATGTGGGGCACCCCATCGTAGGGGATAAACTATACGGGCCGGATGAAGATCATTACCTGGCGTTGGTCCAGGATCGGATCACCCCCGCGATCGCGCGGGATTTGCTGCTGCCCAACCACGCGCTTCACGCCCAAAGAATCCAGTATCAAACCGGGGATGGAAACGCCGTTTTCCAAGCGCCTCCGGAGCGGTGGTTTCCCGAGTTCATCCAAGGCCGGCCCTGGCAGGAATTCTGGCCCGCTTTCGCACCGTGACGGATTTCGGGGTTTTACTGGCCGGCAATTTTGATGCCCGGCGGGGCTTTGACCTGGCTGCGGATGGTGCCATCGGCCTGCTTTTCATGACGCACTTGCACCACGCCCATGGGGGTGGGGAAGGTGCCTTCCACCCATTGCAGATCCCCCAGGTGAGGTTGGACGCGGATCGTTTTGCAGCCCGGTTCCAACACCTGCACGCCTAAAACGTGCTCGCTCAGCCAGGCGGTGGGGCCGGAAGCCCAGCCATGGCAGAGGCTATGCCGGAAACCCTTATAGCAATAATTGCCATACTTGCTGTGCACATCGATTTTCCCGGGCGGGACCAGTTCATCGATACGGCCCGCGTTTTCGGTCCATTTCAGGTCGAAATCCTCCCAGAACGTGGTGGCGCCCAAGTCCAGCATGGCGCCCCAATAGGTCCGGATGACATCGAGGCAGCCCTGGTAATCGCCTGCTTTCGCGCGGGCCTGCAACACATAGTAACCGTAAAAGGTGGACATCCGCTGAGCTCCGTCCATGGCCATCACTTCACGGTTAAGCAGGGCTGGATCGGCCAGGCCCGCCAGGGCCATCAAGGCCGCCGCCTGTTTGCTATTTCCGTGGTCGGGGACATGCTTTCGCAAGCGATCGGCCGCGTTCAAACACTGGGCCCGCAAATCGTTTTCCGCCAAGGCCTGGCAGAGATCCGCCCCCGAGTTCAAGCAAAGGATCAGCAAGGAATGCAGCCCGGCATGGATGGCCTTTTTGTTTCCGCTGGAGGGCCAGTCCAGGAAGCGGCCTTCAGGCAACTGCTCCTGGCTGTCCGGCCCGATGCGCGCCATCAGGACCGGCAATAATGTTTTCAAGTAATCACGCTGCTGTTGGAGGTATCCCAAGTCGCCGGTGAATTGGAACCAGCTATGGTGGATCAACACCCACCACATGGAATAGGAACTGATGCCATTCATCCATTTGGGCAGGGGAGTTTCATCGCGGATCAAATCCAGGCTGGCCGGGACCACGGCTGGGGCGCCAAAGACCGAGCTGATGGTCATGGTTTCCGGGTGCATATCACCGATCCAGACCAGGCGATCCCGCTTGATGCCGTCCCACACATAGTTCTGGAGGTTGAGATGCACCGTGTAAGCCCCGGTGTTCCAGACCTGGTTGAGACGCTCATCGCTGCACCGGAAGGAACCTTGATACTCCAGATCCCGGTAAACGAAAATCGCCCGGGCGCCCTTGAGCTGCACAAAACTATTGGAACTGACCAAGTCGATCCGGACGAACCGGAAGCCGGTATTGCCGATTTCGTGGGTGCCCAGCCAGGGCACCAGGCAGGTTTGGTCGCGAATGGCATGGTCATTGGTGGCGTTCTCCTCACCGCCCAGCTCGCTCATGGCTTCGCTGGCCGACTCTCCGAAACGCACCCGCAGGCGCACGGGCTGGTTGTTTTGCGAGCCGGAGACCAGGATCTGGATTCCCCCGTGCAGCTCGCGCCCGAAATCCAGCAGAACGCCCGGGGCTTTGCCCTGGTGCCGCAGGATGCAGGCTTTGGGATTGTCCAGCGTGATCTGGCCGCGGCTGGCTTGCAGCAAGATTTCGGGCTTCTCGACCCGGGCCTGATCCGCCGGGGAAACCCATAGGACCCGCGCGGGCAAAAGGTATTGGCGGACCCGCGGATCCACTTCGGACCGGCGAACCAATCCCTCCTCCCGGGCCGGTTTGGGCAGCAGAATTGCCGGGGAAGGGGTGCCGGGGTCAGCGGCCTGGGCCAACAGGGCCAGACAGCCAGCCGCAAAAAAAACCAAGCTGCGGATATTTTGCATGAAGGGCGCTTTCAACTCAGGCGGCCGCCGCCGTCCACGTGGAGGACGGTGCCGGTGACGAAGGGATTGGTCATGACGAACAGGGTGGCCTGGGCGAGGTCCGCGGAGGCGCCGATGCGCCGGGCAGGCAGGTTGCGGGCCACACCCTCATAAAAAGCCTGGCGCTCGGCCACGGGCAAATGCTCCCAGATGGGGGTATCCACCACTCCGGGGGAGATGACGTTCACACGCACCGGGGATAATTCGACCGCCAGGGACTTGGCCAGGCCTTCCAAGGCGGCATTGACGGTGGCCACGACGGAAGTCCCCGCTGATGGCTTGTAGGCGGCCAAGCCGGAAAAGAAAGTGATGCTGCCCTCCCGGGACAACCGGGGGGCGGCGAATTGGGCGGCGAAGTAGGGCCCCAGGATTTTACTGTTGATGGCCCGCTGGATTTCTTCGGGGGTCACCGACCCGAACGGCTTGAACACCAGATCGGCGGCGGTGATCACGAGATGATCCAAGCCGCCCGTTTGCTCAAAGATGGCCTTCAAGGCCTGGCGGTCGGCGATATCGGCAGCGAAGCCCTTGGCCGGATGATTCAGGAGCGCCAGGGCTTCTTTTACCCTTTCCGCATTGCGGCCGACCACGGTGGGGCAGCCTTGAAGAGAAAGCACGAGGCGGGCCAGTTCCAAGCCCATGCCGGAGGTCCCACCGATGATGACGACTTTTTTATCTTTGAGCATAACCACGCCGGTTTGTAATTTAGCAGGCATCAGCTTCTCTGAAAAAGCCAGGGCGTCAATTTAAAAAAATATGGCGGACCGGGAAGTCCGCCATACGGGCCTGGAAGGCAGGAAAACCGGGATCGATCAGTTGCTGATCGTATAGGAGGCTTTAAGAACCTTGTCGATTTGCAGCTGGCAATCCTTCAAATGGGCCACGACCACCTTGTCCAAACCAGCCTGGTCATTATCCAGCTGATGCTGAATGCGGGTGGCGATGTCGCCGAGCTGGACACGCGCCAGGTTTTTGGCGTCCGCTGGCGCGGAGCCGGAACTGGACACGACCATCGCGTAGGAGAACGAAATGCCGGAGGAGCGGCGCCCGCCGAGAACCATGCTGCACAACCGTTGCAGGTAATCCCGCTGCAAGTTGCGGCGGATGGTGCCGGGCACGGCCTTTTCGTCGCTGGCGGCGGTTTCCGGCCAGATGCCATCCGTCAGGCTCTGGAAGATTTCCGAAATCTTGATCGGATTGGAGCCGGGCTCGCTTTGCAGCTGCTGGTTCTGGATGCGGCCCAGGACACTGCCGTCCAGGCAGCGTTCCAGGACAATCTGCTGCATTCGCAAAATGCGCTCAAAGAGCGGGAAATCGACGGCGCCGTACATGCCTTCCTCGCCCCAGTGATACCAATGCTCGGCGGTCAGGCGGCGCAGCAGGCGGGGCGGGAATTCATAGGCATCACCCTTGAGGATTTTGTTGACCATGAATTTGAGCGCTTCGCGCTGTTTATCGCCCGCTATGGGAGTGACTGGATCGCGGCCTTCCTTGCTTTTGAAGTCGCGCAGCACCACCTGGCCGCCGATGTAACCCGAAGCCAGGCCGGCCGCGTTGCCATATTGGTAGAGCATGACGGAAAAGGCGGAGCGCAACCGGGCCCAGGATTCGCCTTCCTTAATGATGGTTTCATCCAGGTTTTTCAGGAGGCTTTCGGCCATGGCCACACGCTGCTGCCCATATTTGAGCGGATCCGCGCCGAGATCGTAGGTGTTCACATACGGATCTTCGTTCATCACCATATCCTCGTCCGTGGAATAGGCCAGGTCATGCTCCGGGGAACGGGTGGCAATTTTCTTAAGCTCGGCGGCCTCGTCGCCTTCAACCTGTTTATAGGCGTATTCAATGGCCCAGTAATCGTAAGGCCCGATGGTGGTGGGCGCGTAATCACCCTGCTTCCTGCCTTTGGGGGCGATATTGATGGGGGTGTAATCCATGATGCTGCCGACCATGCCCCGGCTGTGGGTGATGGAGGTGTCATTGATCTCGTCCAAGTCCAGCATGGTGCTGGATTTGAAATTATGCCGCAAACCGAGGGAATGGCCCACTTCGTGCATGACCACTTCCTTGATGGCCTGGGCGAGGAACTCCTCCGGCAGTTTGGCCTCCGGATCCAGCTTGCCTTCGGCCGCCAGCGCCATGGCGGCGAAGCTGTATTCGTGCTGTTTGCCTGTCACATACTGGCAAGTGGCACAATGGGAGTGGTTGTTCATCCGGCGGCTCAATTCCATCTGGAGCGGGCTCCAGGAGGCGGGCACCAGGTCGGGGATCATCTTGAGGTCGGGCTGGTTCAACACCCAGTCATTATAGGGTTTGATAGGCAAGGGGATGGGGGAACCATACCCTTGTTTGGCGGCCAGGATGGGGCTGATGATTTCGGCCACGCCCACGGGCACCAGGTGCCCATCCACGTTGATGGGTTTACCCACCAGCAAGGCATATTCCTGCTTGAAGGCCCGGATCCAGCTGGCGTCAAAAATGACGTCGCCATCGATCATTTCCCCGGTGAGGGGATTGGCCCGCAGGCCGGACATGGCGAAAGTGCTGCTGGTGGTGATCCACCGGAAGGTGCAGTAATTGATGTCCTCGGGATCGAAGTCGTCCCGGTCGGTTTGCCAGCGCACGCCAATTGCGTCGCGGAAGCCGATTTTTTCAAAAGCTTTATTCCATTCCAGGATGCCTTCCTGGACATAGGGCCGGAATTCATGGGGCACGGTGTCCTCCACCCACCAGATCAGCTGTTTTTTCGGCGGGGACAGCTTGGCCTTGGGATCCGCTTTTTCGAGGCGCCAGCGGTTGATCTGGCGTACGTATTGGGTATCCGGGTTCGTGGAGGCGAAATCCTTGTTGGCGCTCAGGAAGTGGCCCACCCGGTTGTCCGCGAAACGCGGGCGGTAGCCCGGTTCGGGGAGCTTGGCGAGGCTGTAGTGGATCACCAAGGTCACCGCCCGGCTATCCGCCACGCCGCTGTCACCGGTCGAAAACATGTTCATACCCATGGGCGCGCGCATGTAGGTGGCCTGCACCTGGATTTCCACGTTGTTCGGATAGGCTTTGATCTTGAAGTAGGAGGAACGGTTGCGGTCGAATTGGCCAACCCGCAAGCCGGCGAAGTCATTCAGGAAGATCATGGAGAAATCCACCAGCGTGTCGCCGCCCATCAAGCTGATGATCGGCAAAGCCAGGAGGACTGAATCGGTGTAATTCTGCTTCACCGCCTTGCCCAGCGGCGTGCCTTCCGGAACCAGGTAATGGATGTTGCGGCGAACCAATAAGATCTTATCGCCATCCCTTTGGAACATCAGCACCCATTCGTCGCCAAAGTTCAAGGGATTGCCGGCTGATTCAACACCACGGGCAATGGTGATCGGCATCAGGAATGGCTGGTTCAACTGGCCGCCGCGGACCAGTCCGTATAGGATGTCATTCGTCTTGAACAGGGTGAAATAGCCCTCGAACTTTTCGGTGTCCTTCGTGACCTCGGCGAAGTCGCGGAATTTGGAGGGCGGACGGGGTGGCGCCACCGGAACAGCGGGTGCGGGCGCCGCTTGGGGTGCGGGCGGGGCATCCGCGCCCAAGACCGGAGCATTCATGCCCTCCAAGCCAAAGAATAAGGCCAGGCCCAGCGAGGCGAGGCGCAGGCGGGAACCGGGTTTTGATGGCAGCGCAGCCTGGGTTCCTTCAGGCTGTTCCATCCCAAGGTTGAGCAACCTGGGCTTGAATAGAGAAGTAATTTCGTTCATGCGCGGCCAACATAGTTTCAATGGGCGGCAAATTCAAGCCTGAGCCGTGCCCAGGAAAAATTTGCCGTTCGCCATTTATTCCGATCTGACCGGGGCTCATGGTTCAGTTCACGGCTCAGAATCCAGCGGAAAAATTTTTGGGTTGAATAGCGTATAATAGGGTTAAATAGCCTTCAAAAGAGTATAAGACCGCAGCGTTTTCTGGCCGGTGGGGCAGGAGATGATGGGGGGGCCATGGGTGGATATAGGCTGGCCCCGGTGCTGGCGGGCCAACGGGATGAACCAAAACCGGCGTTGACCGAAAAACGCCGAAGATGCGGAGCAGGCAAGCGAGGCCAGGCGCCGGGGCGCCGACGAAGCAGGGTGCAGGCCAGGCGCGGAGCGGATTGCCGCAGCTCCGCCCTGGGCCACCCAGCCGCCGAACACCACGACCCCTGGCCCCACAGGCCAGTTTGCGCCAGCGGCGAAATCGATGTTTTCCAGTTTTGGTTCATCACGCAACCACCGGGAATGCCACCGCAACCGGGGGGCATCCCCTGCAGACAACGCCCGAGCGCCATCCGCAGCCGGGAGCATGCCGGGAAATGGCCGCCATGGCCAGCCTTCCATGGACTCGGTGGACTCCATTAA
>CAYPCQ010000087.1:0-39641 GCA_964409245.1 uncultured Verrucomicrobiota bacterium | reverse complement strand
ATTATTATGACAGTGACGGCAACCTGACTTCGCAGGTTAATTATTATGCCTACAGCTACACCTACGACGACGAAGACCGGTTGGTCAGCGTGATTTTCACGGGCGTTTCCAAGTCGGATTTCAAGTATGACGGCCTGGGGCGGTTGCGCCAGCGGCAGGAATACACCTGGAGCGGTGGTTGGTATCTGTCATCGACGGTGAATTACGTTTATGACGGGCGGCGGGTGATCCAGGAGCGGGACGGGAACAACACGCCGACGGTAAGTTACACGCGGGGCAGCGACTTGGCTGGAAGTCTGGAGGGGGCGGGCGGGATCGGCGGCCTTTTGGCCCGGTCCCACGGCTACAGCGGAGGGAGTTGGTCCACGCATAATTACTACCATGCGGATGGAGGCGGGAACATCACCTACCTGATGAACTCCAGTCAGACCGCGGCCGCCACCTACCGCTATGATCCCTTTGGCAAACTGCTCGCCCAGTCCGGCACTTTAGCCAGCGCCAACGTCTATCGCTTCTCCAGCAAGGAATTCCATTCGGCGTCGAGTCTCTATTATTATGGGTTCCGGTTTTATGACCCGAATCTTCAGCGGTGGCTCTCAAGGGATCCGCTCGAAGAAGAGGGTGGGATAAATCTGTATGGATTCGTTGGTAATGATCCTGTCAACGCGATCGATCCTCTCGGTCTTATTGAAGGAATTGCCGATGACACAGAAGAGGAATTCGATGCACGACTGGATAGTTTGGCTAATGGCCACAGCGCCTTGTTTACTGAATATGCCTACAATAAGAAAATGCGGCGTTGGAACCATGAGCAGTGGGAGAATTCTGTATCGACGTTAAAATGCGAATCCAAGAAGTTCGCCAAAAATGCGGCAAAGGAGGCAGCTTGTGCCCTGTTTCCGTTTAGTAAGCTGCCAAAGCTGGGAAAACTGGCAATGCCTCTTGGTCGCTTCTTCTACGATTCGCGTCAATTTAAGTCCATCAGCGCCGCGTATTGGGGAGCACGAGGAGGGGCCGGCGGAAGCCAACTCCATCATTGGTTCTTTCCTCAGCGGGGGAAATGGGTTCCACCGGGGATTCGCAATGCAGGGGGGAATCTCATGGCTATTCCGGCCCAGTGGAACAGTTACATGAACGGATCAACTCCGGTTCGTGGCATAACGTAATGGGCCTTTCGTGCTGCCGTTCCTGGCGCGGTTGGCGGAGCATGAACATGGCTAATGTGGATGGGTGACGAATGACAGGGTGTTCCCAATCGCAATTGTGAATTTTTCCAATCTAGAAGAAAAAGCCCGGATGAAGCTGGAATCGGACAAGCAACGATCCCTCAAGTCTATCCCATCTGAACTGGGCCTTTTGCTTTTTATTTTGGTTGGGATATGGGTCGGAGAAGGTTTCATTCGGGTGCCTTTTTGGCTTGCAATATTGCTGATTGGCACAACGGCCTGCACGTTGATGGTGGATTTAATTAACGTGGTGGCATGCGGCAGAAAACTCAAAAAACTGAGTGAGCCCACCCGGTGATCGATAACTCATAACCTCCGATGGTTGCTATCCAATCTAGACTAATGAAGGATGATGAGCGCATAAGGCTTAAGACCTTTGCGTTTCCGAATCCGCTATTGGGCTGGCTGAACGACAGGCTGGCTTCAGCACCGAATTCCATTCCGGTCACACGCCGTGAGTACAGTCTCGATTACGAGCGGGGTGTGGTGGAAGTCCTCCAAATTGACGCGGTCGCATTCGGGACTGGCGAGGAATGGAACGATGAGGGACCAATTTATTTCGTTGATCTTGGCGGCGGCAAAATTTTGTGGCTTTGCGGACAATGGTTATTTGACCCGACCATTGTTGACAAGCGAATCCTAAAATTAATCGATGCCGAGGAAGATTCATGGCCCAAGCGTTTCACGATCGAACGTGCGCCCGCGAGCGGTTTTGTGTTTCACATATTTGACGGGAGCGACGAACTCGTCCGTTCATCGAATCTTGTCCAGCATAAGGACATTCACTATCTCGGATATAGCAGGGTTTTCAGCGGAACATTTTCAAGCCTGGAGTCAGATTTAGCTCGAGCCGTCGAGAGCTTTTTGAATCCTTCAAGCCAACCGTAACAGTTTAGACCCTATCTCGAATCATCCCTAAATTGGCCAGCCCGTAACTTCTCCGAAAGAACGTTGGGTTAACCTTTTGTCCATAGCCCGTAGCCATTCCTTAACCGCTTAATGCGGTGCCAGAAGTGCCAAAAGGCTCCTTTGACACCGAGCGGTGGCCAGGTGCCATAATCCTTTATGGGTATGGCACTGGCACTATTGGGGGAGCAAAGCAGAAAAACCTTGGCACCAGAAAAACGACGGTTTGAAATCCCCAAAGCCCGAGCCCCCGTCGCCAGAGACTTACCCGTTTGCATTCCCCTTCCACAGGGCACCTGCCAACGGGAAAGACTCCGGCTCCCCCGGGGCAGACTCACCGCTTCCAGCATGACGTTCCGCCAGCCCTTCACTTTCATGCCCGAACTGCCGGGACTGCCGGAACCGGGCTTAAAGTGGCCGTCACTCACCGGTAACACGATCAGCTGCCATTATCTGGGCAGCCTCATCACGCACAGCACGAATAGCCCGGTTCGTGGCCATTCTGGAGCCGTTGGGAAAGGTGCTTGTTTTCCGTTTCAAGTCCCTTTTCCGTTCGCCCAGTTCTCTATCGCCTTTCCACCGGTCAGCTTCCATTGGGGGGCCGAAATCATGCGGCGCCCTCTGAAGACCACTCCCGCAGGCCGCCCCAATCCGCTGCCTGATCGGTTGAAAAAGCGACCGGGAACGGATCGATTGCTTTGCACAGCAGAGCGATTATTTACAGGCCACTTGGTCACCGTTTTTTCAGTATTCGATGACTAATAAATTCAGGATTTCCAGAATCAGCGTTTTTTTCTTGAACGAAATCCAAATGGTTCATGTCTTATACTTTGTGATACAAAGCATGATTTGCGGGAATTCATTCACTAACTGGGCGGCCCGGCTCAAACCGGCGCCAGCGAATCCCTTTCACCAACCTCGTCCGAGCCGCTGGCTGCCGCGGGAGATGCGGCAAGCACCAGCCTTGGCGGCACCGCCTGCCGGCCCGGTGGAACGCGGGTTTGCCCTGCTGGTGAATCCTTTTTACGCCAAGAATCCGCATGGCAGTTTTGGCAAGCATGTGCTGACCCCGGCGCTGGCTTTGACGAGTTTGGCGGCGGCCACCCCCGCCCATTGGCGGGTGGCTTATTGGGATGAAAACCTGCTTCAAGGGCCGCCCCCGGTGAATCCAGTTCCAGAAGTGGCAGGCATCACGGTCCACCTGAGTTTCGCCTGGCGAAGCTATGAACTGGCCGCCTGGTTCAAACGGCTGGGCAGCCTCGTGGTGCTGGGGGGACCGCACGTGCAAGCCTGCCCGGACGAAGCCGCGCAGCATGCCGATGCGATTTCGCTGGGGGACGGCGTGCAGACTTGGCCGGCTATTTTAAAGGATATCGAAAGCTCGCAGTTGAAGCCACGCTACGCCGCCGGGTTTGAGCGGCCTTTGCATCTCGATCCACCACCGAGGCGTGACCTGGTGCCAGAGGACTGTTTTCTCACGGAATCGAGCCTCATTGCCTCCCGGGGCTGCCGCCAGCGTTGCGCTTTCTGCTACCAGGCCACCCAGGGATTAGCCATGCCGTATCAAACCCGCAGCCCGCAGGAGGTGGCCCGCCAACTGGCGGAATCCAGGAACCTCTACGGCGTATTCCTGGACAACAACTTTGGCGCAGATCCCGGCTATGTGCTGCGTTTGTGCCGGGAACTGGAACCATTGAAAAAAATCTGGAGCGCGGCGGTGACACTCGACATCACAGAACATCCGGGCGTGATCCCGGCCATGGCACTGGCCGGATGCACCGGGGTATTCATCGGCTTTGAATCGTTAAACCCTGATAACCTGAGTGGCATGGGCAAACGGACGGCCGATCCGGACGATTTTGCCCGCCGGGTCGAATTCCTGCACGCCCATGGCATCCAGGTCAATGGCAGTTTTATCCTGGGGTTCGATGAGGACCGGAAGGAGGTTTTCGAGGCCACCGTGGATTGGATTGAAAAGGTGCGGCTGGAAAGCGCCACTTTCCACATTCTGACTCCCTATCCCGGCACACCGCTGTTCCGGCGGATGGAGCAGGAAGGCCGATTGCTGCACCGCCGTTGGGAACTTTACGATACGGCCCATGCGGTATTTCGTCCCCGCCACATGACCCCTGAGGAGCTGGAATTGGGTTACGATTGGATTTACCGGCGGCTGTTTTCCATGGGCAGCATCTGGCGGCGCCGGCCCCGGCAACTGGCGGCGGTGGCGCCCTACCTGGCCATGGCCGTGCTCTACAAAAAAGCCAATCCTTTGTGGTATTTGCTGATCCGCCGCCGCTGGGTGCGAAAGGTTTGGCAGCCCCTGGTCTGGCTGTCGCATAAACGCCATTTGGTTTTCCGCCAGCGTTTGGAAGCCAGGCTGGAGCAGCGGGAGCGAACCGCATGAGCGCAGCCACCTTGACGAGCCAGCGGGATAAATTGTGGCTTGCGCGGGAGGCGGAAAGCGCCAAGGATTCAGGCAGACAACAAAAGGATTCCTATGACGCGATCGAGAACCACTTGGCTGATGGGGATAACCTGGCTGGCCCTGGCGGGCGGGGGGATGAATACCGCACGGGCGGAGGCGGCCGGAGTGCCGGGGGTGATCCAACTGGATGCGCAGAGCGCAACCATCCATGGCGGCACGGCCCGATTCATGGTGCTGGAGGGGTTGGGCAACATTTGTTTCTGGACCGATGCACGGGACTGGGTGTCCTGGGAAATCCCGGTGGCGAAGGCCGGGGAATATATGGCGCTGTTGAAGTATAGCTGCGAGGATGGTTCGCAAGGCAGCACATTCGAGGTGGCCCTGGACGGCCAAACCCTCGAAGGCCGCATCGCCGAAGGAACTTCCACCTGGTATGACCACGAGGTAATAACTCTGGGGCGGTTGCAGGCAGCCCAAGCGGGACCGCGAACTTTGTGGCTCAAACCCCGGCAAAAGCCGGGGCAGGCGGTGATGAACCTGGCGTGGATCCGCCTGGTGCCGGCGGAGGCGTGGCCGGAATACCAGCGCCGGGCGGCGGGCGCTAATCCAGGCGTGGCCCGGGCGGGATACACAGGCCCGGTGTTCATTGTGCCGAATTTCCACCCCGCCAGCTGCGGGTGGCTGACCGATTTTTCCACGGAGCGGAACTATTGCGCCTATTCCTACCTGGATCACCTGGACCGGGTGCGGGATGATCCACAATACGCGTTCGCTTTTTCGGAGATCAATAACCTGTTGGCGATCATGGAGTTCGAGCCGGGGCGGGTGGCGGAATTCAAGCAGCGGGTGGCGGAGGGACGGTTGGAGTTGGTGAACGCATTTTTCCTGGAGCCGACGATTAATTTGTCCGGCGGGGAGGCATTGGTGAAAATGGGCGTGGAAGGATTGCGATGGTATCAGCAGGTGATGGGGACGCAGCCGCGTTTCGCGTGGATGATCGATGTGACAGGGGTGCACGAGCAGATGGGCCAGGTGGTGGCAGGACTCGGGCTGGAGGCGCTGGTTTACACGCGGGATAATCCCACGACCAACACCCTGCACTGGATGGAGTCCCCCGATGGCACGCGGGTTTTATCGGTAAGTCCCGGCCATTACAGCGATTGGGGGGCGATGTTCAATGCCCGGACCAACCTCGGTGGCGCAGCCTTGAAACGGCTGGCGCAGGACGTGCAGACGAAAGCGCGGCGCACACCGTCCGGCCTGCCGGTGCTGGTGTTGGGTGGGGGTGGGGATTATGCCCTGGCCCCGGCAAACAAGGCCTACCCGGCGGCCTTCCTGGAGCAATGGAAAAACGTGGCGCCAGCGGTGGAACCCCGGTTCACCGGGCTGGGCAAATATATCGACGCCGTGCTGCCGAAAATCCGGACCGGGGAAGTGAAGCTGCCGGTGGCACGCAGCGGGGCGAAGCTGTCGTGGACCTCATTTTGGATCCAGAATCCCAAGGTAAAGGCCTGGTACCGGAGGGACGAACACAGCCTGCAGGCCGCGGAGGCGGTGGCCACAGTGGCGAGTATGAAATCCGGCTACGCTTACCCAGTCCAGCCGCTGTACCATGCCTGGCTGCAGATGCTGTTGAACATGGACCGCAATACCCTGTGGGGGGCCGCGGGCGGGATGGTTTTCGAGCATCCGCGGTCCTGGGATGCGCGGGACCGGTTTGAGGCGGTGGCCGCCATTGCCTCGGAAACGCAGGGGGCGGCCCTGAGCAGCCTGCTGGGCAAGGGGGAAGCGGTGGGGGTGTTCAATCCGCTGAATTGGGGGCGGCGTGACCCGGCGTTGCTCCGGTTGCCCGCCGGTTTGGCCCCTTCCGGCGCAGGGTGCCAGTCGGCGGGGGATGGAACCATCTGGTGCCAGCAGGAGCTGCCCGCCCTGGGCGCCACCACGCTGGCAACCAAGGCGGGAGCGGAAATGGCGGTTCCCCCGGTGGCTCCCGGGGTGGAAACCATCGAAACGACGCATTACGTGGCGCGGATCGATCCCGTCTGCGGGGCACTGCGCAGCGTGAAGCTCAAGCCTTCCGGCCGGGAAATCCTGGACGGGCCGGTGCTGCTGGTGGCGGAGCGGGGCAAGGACGGCCACGATACGCCGCCCCGGCCCAAGCGCCCACGGCTGGGGGATTCCACCCACGGACCCGCGCAAATCAGCGTCCGCCCGGGGCCGGTGGCCACGGTGGTGGAGGTGCAGTCCACGTTTTACGGGGGCGGGGCGTTGCGGCAAAAGCTGGTGTTTTACCGGGATTATCCACGCATCGACTTCGACGTGGAGCTGAACGATCTGCCCAACCAGACGGTGGTGGTGGCGGAATTTCCGCTGGCGCACGGCATCCGGGAAATCCGGCGCGGCATCCCTTACGGTTTTTCCCACGGGGCGTGGGAACAGCCGAATCCGGACCTGGCGGGATGGGCGGAGGGCATCCAGGCAGCCATCCGGTGGTCGCATTACCAATTCATGGATGGCGGCGGAGTGGCCCTGCTGGACCGGGGCTTGCCGGGCCGGGAATTGAATGGCCGGACACCGTTGCTGTTCCTGCTCAACGCTCAGGACACTTACCTGGGCTATCCCTGCGCCTGGCTGAGCGGCAAGGGCAGGCAGCAAGCCTCGTTCGCGCTAGTGGCGCATGACGGGGATTGGGAACAGGCGCGCGTGCCACAACTGGCCTGGGAGTTCAATTGCCCGCCCATCCTGGCGCCGGGCACCGCGGCCTCCCCTGCCCGCTCCTATATGCAAACCTCAGAGAACGTGATTGTGGAAGCCCTGCGCCGGGAAGGTGGGTTCATCGAAGTGCGGCTGGTGGAATGCCTCGGACGGGCCGGGACCGCCAGCGTGAAACTGGACCTGCCACACCGGCAGGCTTGCCTGACCAATCTGCGGGGCGAGCGGCCCGTGCCGCTGCTGCCTGGTCCGGATGGATACCTATTGCCTGTGCGCCCCCAACAAATACTGACCCTGCGGTTTGCCACAGGCTGGGCGGAACCGGAAATCCAACCGCTGGTCAAATGGGATGACCTGGTGCCCCCGGGCAAGCTGGAGGCCCTCAAGCTGTGGCTGCAGAACCGGAAAGGCCATCCGCCCATGGGCAGCAATTAGGAACCTGGGCACCGGGGCTTGAATCCGGCCACTCACCGGTAGATATCCACCAGGAAAACGACGGCCTCGGCTTTCCCCAAATTGATGATCGCGTGGGGAACATCCGCCCGATAGTTGGCTGAATCCCCGGGATTCAGCTCCTCGGAGTCGCTGGCGGATTCCACCCGCACCCGGCCCTTTTGAACCGTCAGGAACTCCCGGGTGCCCTCAAAATGGGGGGCGCTCCTCAGCGCGCCGCCCGGCTGCAGTTGCACCTCGTAAAACTCCACATCCTTTTCCAGGTTCAGCGGGGACAAAGTGCGGATCCGGCAATCCTTATCCGACCGGTAATGGTAGGCGTGATCGTTGGCCCGGATGACGACCACGGAGGAGACGGCTCCGGGCATCTCCAGCAGTTCCCCCAAGGAGAGCGCAAAGGCCCGCGCGATGCGCAGCGTCACGGCCAGCGTGGGATTGGCCTGCTCGCGCTCGATCTGGCTGAGCATCGACCGGCTCACGCCGCTGGCATTGGCCAGCACCTCCAGCGACCACCCGCGCCCGGTGCGCATCTGCTTCACCCGCTGGCCCAGATGGCGGTTGACCGCTTCGGGCTCGCGCGTCCCGGCGGCGGCCGCGAGCGCCTCAGAATCTGGTTTCATTTTGTGCGATATACAGGATTATTTTCTTGCATATCGAACAACGTTGTCTATTTTAATGGAAAGCATGTCCAACATGTTGGACACAATGTGCAGCCGGCGGGAGGTTTTGGCAACCTGGATTTTCCAGAGGGAGCGAAGGCCGGAACGCAGGAAACCATGAATGAAAGGATTTGAACCATGAAAGCATTGGTGAAAAAGGAACGCAAACCCGGCCTCTGGCTGGAAGAGGTGCCGGTGCCGCAAATTGGCATCAATGATGTCCTGATCCGCGTGGATCGCACCGGCATATGCGGGACGGACTTGCATATCTATAAATGGGACGATTGGGCCCAGAAAACCATCCCGGCCCCCATGGTGGTGGGCCACGAGTTCGTGGGTGAGGTGGTGGAGGTGGGATCCAATGTGAAAGACTTTTTCCCGGGGGAAATCGTGAGCGCGGAGGGGCACGTGGTCTGCGGGCGATGCCGGAATTGCCTGGCGGGCCGCCGACATCTCTGCCGGGATACCCAGGGAATTGGCGTCAACCGGCCGGGCGCCTTTGCGGAATATATTTCGGTGCCGATGACCAATGTGTGGCACCACCAGCACGACATCGACCGGGACGTGGCCTCGATCTTCGATCCGTTTGGCAACGCGGTCCATACGGCACTGAGCTTCCCGGTTTTAGGGGAGGATGTGCTGGTGACGGGGGCGGGGCCCATAGGGATCATGGCAGCGGCGGTGGCCAAACATGCCGGGGCGCGCTTTGTGGTGATCACGGATGTGAATGAATACCGGCTGGAATTGGCCCGGAAAATGGGTGTCACCGCGGCCCTGAATGTGACCAAAGGATCACTGGCCGAGGTGCAGAAGGAATTGGGCATGAAGGAAGGCTTTGACGTGGGCCTGGAGATGTCCGGCACGCCAGCTGCACTGCGGGACCTGATCGACAACATGTGCCACGGAGGCAAAATCGCCATCCTGGGCATTCCCCCGGCGGAAATGGCCATCGACTGGAGCAAAGTGATCTTCAACATGCTGACCATCAAAGGCATCTACGGCCGGGAAATGTATGAGACCTGGTATAAAATGAGCGTGATGCTGGAAAGCGGGCTCAACATCCAGCCGATCATCACCCATCGTTTCCACTTCACCGAATTCGAGCAAGGATTTGCGGCGATGATGAGCGGCTACTCCGGCAAAGTGGTTCTGGACTGGAAGATTAAATCTAATGGCTAATGGCCACTAAACACCGCAGAATACCTGGCCAATGAGACCTGCATTACTGCTGACCGTGCTATGCACCGGCCTGATCACTCCCCATGCCGTTCAGGCGGGCCTGAGAGTTCCAGCCTTTACCGCCTATCTGGATCCCAATCCCGAAGGCGCCCGGGTGTCCTCGCGTTCCGGGATCACCGGCTGGAAAGATCCCGCGCTGAAGGTCCTTTGGTTTGGCGAGTTGAAAGCGGCTGGGGAATTGGATTGCCAACTAGCGCTTCGATTGCCGGAGAATGGAATGTCCAAGCTGCGCTTATCCGTGGCCGGCCAGGCGCGCGACTTTGAAGCCAAAGGCAGCGGGGCGGGATTGGTAATGGCTTCCGCCGGTTCTTTCAATATCCCCGCGGCCGGATATCACTGTTTCACGCTGGAATCGCGCAATGAACGCGGCGCCGTTTTTGGCGATGTCGATGCCCTCATCCTGGATGGCCCGGCAACCACCAATGCCCACTTCAACTTGCAAGCGCGACGGAATGCGGCCTCGGTTCACCTGGTTTATCCGGTGCCAAAGGAAACCAAGGTGGCGGCGTTTTATTGCGAAATGACGGGGCTGGACGATCCGGCATGGTCCTATTACATGGCCTGCGGCTGGCACCGGGGATATTTTGGCATGCAAGTCAACAGCGCCACCGAACGCCGCATCATCTTTTCGGTTTGGGACAGCGGGAAAGAAGCGGTGGATCGGGGCAAAGTGCAGGCGGATGACCGGGTGAGCCTCGTCGCCAAGGGTGAAGGGGTTTATTCGGGTGATTTTGGAAACGAGGGAACCGGCGGCCACAGTCACCTGAAGTTCCAGTGGAAGACGGGCGAAAAACAGCGTTTCCTGGTCACCGCCAAGCCCACGGACGCCACCCACACCATCTACTCCGGTTTTTATTTTCATCCCGATCAGAAAAAGTGGATTTTAATCTCCAGTTGGAAAGCCCCCAAGGAAGGGGGTTATTTGCGCGGATTGTATAGCTTCAGCGAGAATTTTGGCGGCAGCAACGGCCATCTGCGCCGCAAAGCGCTCTACGGCAACCAATGGATCCAGACTGAAACCGGCCAATGGCGCGAACTGTGTACGGCCACTTTCAGCCACGATCCCACCGGCAAGGAAGATCGCCGGGACCGCTTTATGGGCTTGGAAAGCGGCCAGTTCTTTTTAACCCACGGCGGTTTTTCCGCTGGTTACACGCCTTACGGGGAAAAATTCGACCGGCCCGCTGCCGGCCAGGAACCGGGTGCCTTGGAGTTGCCCGCCATCCCAGCCCATTAAAAAGCGGAATGGTTCCGGGGGAAGGCGGTTGCTTTCCAGAACTTGGCGGCTTTTATACGTAGAAACGCGGAGGAAATGAATTTTATGTTTGGAGCGATCAAAGACCATTTGGTTACGCAGCTCTCGGAACTGCGCAAAGCGGGCTTATATAAAAACGAACGGGTCATCACCACCCCCCAAGGCACCAGCATCCGGGTGGCTGATGGGCAACCAGTGGTAAATCTCTGCGCCAATAACTACTTGGGGCTGGCCCAAGCCCCGACCGTGGCTGCGGCAGCTAAAAAAGCGATCGATCGATGGGGTTATGGCCTTTCCAGTGTCCGCTTTATATGTGGCACGCAGGGTGTCCACAAACAGCTCGAAGCCCGGCTCAGCGAATTCCTGGGCACTGAGGATACCCTGCTCTACTCTTCCTGTTTCGATGCCAATGGCGGGCTTTTTGAAACCTTGCTGGGAGAAGAGGATGCCATCATTTCCGACGAATTGAATCATGCCAGCATCATCGACGGCATCCGATTGTGCAAGGCACAGCGCTTCCGCTACCGAAACAACCACATGGAGGACTTGGAAAACCAACTTCGGGCCGCCGGAACATGCCGCTTTAAAATGATCGCCACCGATGGCGTGTTTTCCATGGATGGGCATAGCGCCAACCTGCCAGCCATCACCCAGTTGGCGGCGCGTTACCAGGCACTCGTCATGGTGGATGATTCGCATGCAGTGGGGTTTATGGGCAAAAACGGACGTGGCACCCCGGAGCATCACGGAGTGCAAGACCGGGTGGATATCCTGACCGGCACCCTGGGCAAAGCCTTGGGTGGCGCCAGCGGCGGTTACACCAGCGGGCGCAAGGAAATCATCGAATTCCTGCGCCAGCGTTCCCGGCCCTATCTGTTTTCCAACACGCTGGCGCCAGTGATCGCCGGAGCAACCTTGGATATTCTGGATATGTTAACCGCGTCCGCCGCCTTGCGTGATAAACTCGAGGCCAATACCCGGTATTTCCGGGAAAAAATGAGCCATCTCCGTTTCAACATGATCCCCGGGGAGCATCCCATCGTGCCCATCATGCTTGGCGATGCCGCCTTGGCGGGCCGATTTGCGGAAGCAATGCTGGCCAAAGGGGTTTATGTCATCGGTTTTTCTTATCCAGTGGTGCCCATAGGCAAAGCCCGGATACGAACCCAGATTTCCGCCGCCCACTCACGTGAAGATCTGGATCTGGCCATTAACGCCTTCGATGAAGTAAGGCGTGACTTGGGTTTGGAATCGGCAGCGAGCCAGGCCAGTTAAAAGATTCATAATCCAACAAATTGCCCAGCAGAGATTTATAAACGATAACCCACACCATCTCCGGAAAGTGATGGAGTGAGCAGCGGATGCGAGTGCCAGGCAGAGAGTTTGGCTTTATCGTTATTTTTTCATCCTCAGTTTTAAAACCAGCCCATTAAAAATATTTGCATTTTGTTTGCCATGAATCTTCCGCTTCAGGTAGGCTAATCTTCTTGTGCATTAAAGGGTATGCGCACGGTGGTTTATCCTGGAAGTTTTGATCCAATAACTTACGGACACTTGGATATTATCCAAAGGGCCGCGAAGTTGTTTGACCGGATCGTGGTGGCAATCGCGAACAACGATGCCAAACGACCGCTTTTTTCCATGAATGAACGCCGGGAAATGGTGTTGAAATCGGTGGCGCATCTGCCTCACGTGGAGGCGGATAAGCTGACCGGATTGCTGGTGGATTACGTTCGGAAACAGGGGGCCAAAGCGATCATCCGGGGCTTGCGGGCGGTATCGGACTTTGAGTTTGAATTCCAGCTGGCCTTGATGAACCGGAAGTTGGATGACCGGGTGGAGACTATTTTTATGATGCCGAAGGAATCCTACGTGTTTCTGAGCTCGCGGATTGTGAAAGAAATCGCGCGACTGGGCGGAGATGTAAGCGCTTTTGTGCCTTTGCACGTGCAAAAGGCGTTGGACAGGAAACTTGCCAAAACACAGTAAGGGGCGTTAATTGTAGTATATGCCTGTGATATTCAATGTGCGTCATTTGGAAAAGCACTCTTTGCATCTCCAGGGAGAGTTGCCGGTGACCGAGTTGGATTTGGATGGCTTGGATGAGTGCGTGAAAGGGGATCAACCTTTAAAATACGACCTTGATGTCCAACTCTTGGATGGCAGTTTCCTGATCCAGGGAAAATTGGAAATGCTTTTGGAATGTGCTTGTGTCCGTTGTTTGAAGGAATTCCCGCAACTGTTGGAAGTGGGCGAATGGGCCTGCCACCTGGCGCGTCAGGGCGAAGATTGCGTGGCGATTGTGAACGACTGTGTGGACTTGACGCCATACATCCGCGAAGATATTTTGCTCGCGTTTCCGCAACATCCGTTGTGTGAACCCGGGTGTGATAAGCTTCCCCGATCGGCTGTCAGCGGTCAGAAGAATCCCAGTAAAGGGATGGGGAGCGAGTCGTCGGCGTGGGCTGAGTTGAATAAATTGAAGTTTAATTAAGGAATATTATGGGCGTACCAAAACGCAAACCGTCTCGAAGCCGTCAGCGCATGCGCCGGGCTTATAACAGTGTATTGAAACTTCCCCAAATGAGCCACTGTCCACAGTGTGCCGCCCCCTTCATTCCGCACCGGGTATGCCCAGCTTGCGGTTACTACAAAGGCCGGCAGGTGGTGATCGTCGAGGCATTCGCATAGGGGATTAAGCAAGCGGGAGAACGAAAGCGCCTGGGCCTTGCCGCGGCGCTCCTTTCTTATTTATGCGCATCGCTGTGGATGTCATGGGTGGCGACCATGGCTGTGAGGTTGTCATCAGGGGGGTAAAACAGGCTTTGGAGAGCAACCCCAAGCTGACTCACATCTACTTGGTCGGCCAGGAAGAGGCCATCCGCCCCGCTTTATCCGCGTGCCAGTTGCAGGATTCCAAGGTGGAAATCTGGCACGCCCCGGAAGTGCTCACCATGGAAGACAAACCCGTGGTGGGTTTGCGCAAAAAAAAGCATTGCTCCATCCTCAAGGCGGTGGAACTGCTGAAAGAAGGCCAAGCTGACGCCATGGTCTCCCCGGGAAATACCGGTGGCGTGGTGGCAGCTTCCACGATCCGGCTGCGGCCGCTGGCTGGGGTTGACCGCCCCGCAATCGCCACGGTGATGCCCGCTCCCGAGAATCAATTCGTATTGCTGGATGCAGGGGCCAATGTGGAGTGCAAACCGTTGCACCTGGCGCAGTATGGCATTATGGGCAGTGTTTATTCCCGGGAAATCTTGGGCTATGCCAAACCCCGCGTCGGGCTTTTAAGCATCGGCACCGAGGAAACCAAAGGCAATACCTTGACCTTGGAGGCATTCCAGCTCTGCAAGAAACTGGATATCAATTTCATTGGCCACGTCGAAGGCCATGACCTTTTCTCAAACCGGGTGGACGTGGTGGTGTGCGACGGTTTTGTGGGCAATATCGTCCTGAAAACCTGCGAAAACCTGGCCTCAAACCTTTTTGCCTGGCTGAAACGCGAATTGACCAGCAATTGGAGCCGCAAGGTGGGCGCTTTCCTCGCCCGCAACGCCTTCCGCACCATCAAGCGCCGGGTGGATCCCGACACGCACGGTGGAGCCCCTTTGCTGGGGTTGAACGGCAACGTCATGATTGCCCATGGTTCTGCCCGCGAGCGGGCCATCGCCAATGCCATAAGGATGTCCACCGAGGCGGTCCAAAATCATATCAACCAGACAATTATGCAGGAAATTTCCCGTGCCAACGAGATCTTGGGCCGGGCTATCCCCAGTCCAGAACCTCAGGCATGAATTCCGGAAAAGCCAGCGCCCCAATCAATCCCCGAACCCGTCACGGTTTCCAGGGTAGAACCTGTTCGATCGTAGGCACGGGATCCTATGTGCCTGAGAAAATCCTGACCAATAGCGATTTGGAACGTCTGGTGGATACCACCAACGATTGGATCACCACCCGCACCGGAATCCGGGAACGGCGCATCGCCGAGCCTGGCCAGTTCACTTCCGACCTCGGTGCCAAGGCGGCCATCAAAGCGATGGAAAAAGCTGGGGTAACCAGTGAACAGGTGGACTTGATCATCCTGGCCACCATCACGCCGGACATGCCCTTCCCTGCCACCGCCTGCCTGGTGCAACAAAAAATCGGCGCCCGCCGCGCTGCCGCGTTCGACTTGGAAGCCGCCTGCTCAGGGTTTATATACGGGTTGGAAATCGGCCACCAATTCATCATGTCCCACACCTATGAAACGGTGCTGGTGATTGGCGCCGAGAAATTGACTTCCATTGTCAACTGGAAGGACCGGAACACTTGTGTGTTGTTCGGCGATGGCGCCGGCGCCGTGGTATTGCAACATCGGCACGGAGCTAACGGCATCCTCACCACCTGTATGGGGGCTGACGGCGGAAAGGCCGATTTATTATCCATGCCAGGAGGCGGAAGCCGCCATCCGGCCACCCAGGAATCCGTGGCGGCGGACCTGCACTATCTGCGCATGGACGGTAAAGAAACCTTTAAGAACGCCGTCAACGCCATGTGCCTGGCCGCCAAGGAGTGTCTGTATCGTTGTCACTTGGATGTCAGCCAGATCAAATGCATTATTCCCCACCAGGCTAATCACCGCATCGTTGAAGCCGTTCGCGAACGGTTGGAAGCCAAGCCGGAGCAGGTTTTTATCAACTTGGATCGCTATGGCAACACCTCCGCCGCCTCGGTGGCTATTGCCTTGAATGAAGCGGTTGAAGCAGGCCGCCTGCAGCCCGGCGATCTGGTCCTGTTGGTGGTATTTGGCGCGGGCCTCACCTGGGGTGCCGCGCTGATCCAGTGGTAAGCTGGGCGGTTGCCAGAAGCCTCGCCAAAATCGTTTCATTCCCGGTTCTCCCCTTCCCCACCAGGGTGCAAGGAATGTAAAATGTTTAACAATTTATGAGCGTCCCCATCGTTTGACGATCAGTGGTTCTATGTTAGTTTAAGACCATATTAGTATGAGTTCCAGCAAGCTTGATACATCTGGTGTCTTTGATGATTTGTCCGTTGAATCATCAAAAACTGCGTTAAGCCTCTCCCCGGGTGAGGTTAAAATCCACAAAGGCGGAATTGAATTCCGCAGCGCCAAGGCCTTGGCCCCATGGAAAGAGATCATGGTGGAAATGAAGCCACCGGGACAATCCCGTAAAGTACGATTCACCGGAGTCATCGTCGCCTGTGCTGGCGACCGCCATAGTGGATACCACGTTTCCATGGTCATCACCAACGTGTCCCGCCAATCGCAAGTGCAGCTGCACTCCCTGGCGGAAGCACGCTGGGAATAGTTCTCCTGTTTGATACCGATTCAGTTCGGGCCGGAGCGGTCCTTTCAAAACGCCCTCGCGGGCGTTTTTTTATTTGGTTAACCCTTGCTGAGCGGGCTTGGCGCAATTAAGATTCCGCACATGGATATTTTTTACCGCATTTTGAAGGTTGCGGTTGAAAGCGGCGCCTCCGATGTGCACATCAAGATTGGTGCCCAGGTTATCTTCCGCATCAATCGGCAACTGACCGCCATCGAATGCCCCATGCCAGGGGAGGAGTGGATGAACATGGTGGTCTCGAAAATCGTCCCCCACCATGCCGCCTTGATTTTAGAGCGGGACCGGGAGGTGGATTTTTCGTTCCTTGCTCCAGGCATTGGACGCTTCCGCACCAACGTCTTCCAGCAACGGGGCCAGTTCTGCCTTTCCTTGCGGTACGTTAAAACCCTGATCCCCAGTTTTGAAGAACTCGGCTTGCTTCCCGTTCTAAGGAACATCGCCGAATCCCCTCGGGGGATTGTGCTGGTGGCCGGGTCCACCGGGTGCGGCAAATCCACCACGCTCGCGGCCATGGTCCAGCACATCAACCGTTCTTTTAAAAAACATATCATCACTTTGGAAGATCCCATCGAATACGTATTCGATGACATTCAGTCCGTGATTGAACAACGCGAGGTGGGTTTGGATACGATCACGTTTCACAACGGATTGAAACATGTTTTACGGCAGGATCCGGATATCATCATGATTGGGGAAATGCGCGATGATATCAGCTTTCAAGCAGCCATGACCGCCGCCGATACCGGCCATCTGGTTTTGTCCACCCTGCATTCCACCACCGCCGCCCAATCCATCACCCGCATCCTGGATTTTTTCAAAGCGGATGAACGGGAACAGATCCGCCGGCAGCTGGCTGGCACTTTGCAGGCCGTGGTTTGTCAACGGATGGTGTCCACCGTGACCGGCGGGGTGACACCCGCTTTGGAAATCATGATCAATTCCGCGACCATCCGCAAGCTGGTGGAGGAAAACCGGCTTGATAAATTGCCTTCGGCCATTGAAACCGGCGTAGAGGAGGGCATGCTGAATTTCAACCAGGCTCTGTTCCAGCTCGTCAAACTCCGCAAGGTCAGCGAAAAAGAGGCGCTGGCCAAGGCCTCCAATCCCCAAGCCTTGGAGATGAATTTCAAGGGCATCTTCCTGGATGACGGCCGGCGTATTTTGAGCGCCTGACCTATCACTCCCCGGGCGGAGCCAGGGGCTGCTGCTTTTGTTGTTGCGCGAGCATGGATTTGCGGAGCAACTCGGCGGCCTGTTCTCCCGGTAAACCGGGCTGGGATAGTTGACGGGTAATCTCCACCAGTTCCCGGTCCAATTGCTGGTTCCTCAAGAAAAGAACGACATCGCGCAATTGCAATGCGGGATCAGGGATGGCCCGGGCATCCGCCAGGCTTTCAGCGAGCAATTCGACGGTAGCAGGATCGTCGAGACCGGTCATAAAGGCTGAAACACCCAGCCACGTATCCAAGGCAAAAGCTTCCAGGCGGCGCGCGACAATTTTGCGCACCGTTTCATGCGCGATCCAGTTCAATTTCAGGTGGGTGGCAATCCATTCCAGGTTGGCATCATCGAGGAATAAATATTTCATCAGCCAGAATTCCTTGGCCGAAGGCTTGGGAAGCCGATCCGATTGGGCAATGGATTCCTCGGCCTGGCTCGGGGCGGGGTGTTTACCTGGAACACCTATGGCCGTCTTCCCGAACTCCTCCCTCACCGCCTGGGTTGAAACCCCCAATTTCAAGGCTGTCATCTGGGCGAATTTATCAAAGGTCACCGCATTGCCGGTTTTTCTCAAGGCCTCCCCCATGGCCCGCACGATCGCCAGGCGGCCGCGATCCGTGGCGGGATCGTTTTGGCGGCACAAATAATCCAGGTAAAATTCAAAATAACTGCGCGCCTGGGCGATCAACTGCTGAAAGGCTTCCCCGCCAAAGGCTTTGATATAGCTATCTGGGTCATGAGGTGCCGGCACCATGGCCACCCGAATCGCCAAATCCGACGCCAATAATTCATCGAATACCCGCACCGAGGCGGACTGTCCGGCAGAGTCGGAATCGAAACAAAGCACGACTTCATTGACATAACGTTTCAGCAACGCTGCATGGTCGGCGGTGAAAGCAGTGCCCTGGGGGGCGACAATGTTTTTAGTGCCCGACATGAAGCAGGCGATCAGGTCTAATTGCCCCTCGCAGATCACCGCAAACTGGCTGTCCAGGATGGCGCGTTTGGATTTGTCGAATCCATAAAATACCCGCCGCTTGGAAAAAATCGGGGTCTCGGGAGAATTCAGGTATTTGGCCATCTTGACCTCTTCGGCCAGGATCCGCCCACTAAATGCCACAACCCGCCCCTGTTCGTCGGCAATGGGAAAAATCAAACGGCCGCGGAAGCGATCGAAATACCGGCTCTCCTTCTCTCCGTCCTTGCGGATGATCAGGCCAGCTTGCTCAACCATGGAGAGATCGAGGCCGCTGGATTTGGCCCAATTGACCGTATCGTCCCAAGCCTCCGGAGCGTAGCCCAGGCGGAACAAGCTGACTGCCTCGGCGTTGACCATGCGTTTGGCGAGATAGTTCCGCGCCACTTTAGCCGCCGGATTGGATGCTAAAATCGATTGCCATCGTTGAGTAACCAGTTCGTGAACCTGGTAAAGGATTTCGCGCTGCTGGCGGCCCTGCTGACCGGGCCCGGCATCCGTTTCCAAGACAATTCCCGCTCGTTTGGCCAACCGCCGGACCGCCTCCAGAAAATCCACATTCTCGTATTCCTGGATGAACTTGAAAATGTCACCGCCTTTGTGGCAGCCGAAACAGTAAAAGATCTGTTTGGAGGGATTAACTGAAAAACTAGGCGTTTTCTCCTTGTGGAAGGGGCACAAGCCGACCCAGTTAGCCCCCGCCCGTTTCAAGGGCACCAAGGCACCTACGACATCGGCTATGTCATTACCAGCCCGGATTTGCTCCAGGTTGCTTTCAGAAAAACGCCCGGCCATGAAATTGGGAGGAACCCTATTTGCCTATGGCATCCTTCAAGTCCTTTTTTCTCTGATCCGAGAGGCCTTCGCTGTTGGTGGGGGCAGCCGTACTAGGGATCAAAAGCCAGGCGGCGTTTTCAACCACCATCCGGCCGGCTATCGATTCCTTGATGATGGACTTTTGAATGCTGCCCAAGGGAGGAAAAAACACGTGGCCCCATTCATCTTCGGTCTTTTTTATGGTTTTCTTCAAGTCCGCCTCGGAAATGTATTCGGCATTCACCAGGGACATCAAGAATACCAGGATGCATAACCAGCGAAACATGCCCGCCGCCATCCCCAGGAAATATTCCAACCGGCCAAAGACGTTGCCTTCCACCAATTTCTGCGCAACCGTTTTTTTGAAAAGAGAGAAAAAGGTGGCTAACAGCATGGCAAACAGAATATAGGAGATGCAGTAGGAATACAGCAGGGCGAAGCCGGTCCACTTGGCAAACACGGCCCCCATGGGTTGAATCAGCAGTCCGCCCAACACGATGATCGCCGTCCACTGGATGACATCTACGATTTCGCTGGATATCCCCCGGCTGCGGCCCTGGAAAAACCCCACCACCAGGAACACCACAACTGCCAGATCCCACAACCCTACGGGAAACGAGGATTCCGCCGCTGCCAATGTCCAGAGGGTGGCGGCTAGAATTCCGTTGTTATCCAATCCCAGCACTTCATTCATAATTCACCTCGATCATTTGTTCACCGAAAAAAGCCGGTTCGTTTGGCTGACTCAAGGATTGGCCAGCAGCCAATACCTGATGGCCTGCGTTTGGTTGTTTTGCGGATCAAGTTCCATGAATTTTGAATAATGCCGGCGCGCCAAGGCTGGCTGGCCCAGTTTTTGGGAATAAATATTGCCTAGCATCAACTGGACCCGTGGGGCAGATGGGTTGAGGTTGGCCGCTTTGTTCAGCTCAATCACCGCGTCCTGGGCATATCCCGCTTTATCCAAGGCCATGGCGAAATTATACCGGGCGTTGAAGGAATCGGGATGGATGGCCAAAGCGGTTTCGAATTCCAACAGGCTGGGGGCCCACTGGCGAGCCTGGAAATAATCCAAGCCCAGGTTGTAGTGCGCCTCAAACAAACTGGGGTCGGCTTGAATGGCCTCGCGGTAATGTTTGATTGCAGTTTCCCAGCGGCCGGCCTCATCTTCCTCAAAACCTTGTTTCAAATGGCGCAGCGCAAGGGACCGTTTGCCGGCAGTCGGCAAAGCGGGACGCCGGTAGGCATAACGCGGCATTCCAGGCTTGGTTGACAAGGTGGCGGAGGCCAACCTGGCACTCCGCGGGGAGGCAGACGGTGGAACGTCCTTCGCGGCAGGTCTAGCGGATGATGCACCTGGTGAAACGTCAGCCCCACGATGCTGGCCGGCATCCGCCGAGCGAACTGGCTTAACCAGTGTCGTTGGTTTTTGGTCATCCGCTTTTGCGCGCGTTGAAGCGACCGTTTCGGAAGGCACTTTTGGCTCAACAATTTTAGCAGCGGCACTCTTTTGGCCGCCATTTTTGCCAATCGTTCCCGGCATTTCCCCACCAACCGCGCTACGGATGGATTTGACCGTGCCATCTTTGACCAGTGGTTTTTTATCACCTTCCTCATTTTTCGTTTCAGCTTTTGGCGGAAGCTGAATGGTTTCCTCAGCTTTGACACTGGCCAGGAGGTTGGTAAGGGAAGGTTGAATGGGCTTGAGTATCGGTTGGGTTACGGGATTGGATGCCTCCAAACTGGGTGGCTGGCGTACAGCGCCCGCCAGATTGCTCGCGGTGGCCACCGCCGGCAAATTAGTCGCTGCAATTTGAACCCGGGTTCCAGGAGGTTGACTGAACAAGTTCGTCATCGCCGGATTGGGGGGATTAATTTCCCGGTCCAACTGGGCGATGAGATCAGCCACATAGGCGCGGTTCGCTTCCGATCCCGGAAGGTTGACATAGTCCCGGTAACGCTGGAGAGCCTGGGCCGGCTTGTGAAAAAACTTGTGATATAAAACCGCCTGATTCAGAACCGCAGGAGCATAGGCAGGCTGCACCATCACCGCCCTGGCAAAGCAGTTTGACGCATCGCGCAGGTTGCTTCGCTGTTGGAACACCACGCCCAATCCATTCCATGCCTCCGCGTTCGTGGCCTGGAGTTGCAGCACATTGGAATAGCTCTGCCCAGCCTGGGGCCATTGATGGATCGCCATTTGGGAACTGGCCAGTTTCAGCCAGCCTTCGCTTGAGCGGTTGCTCAACAGGCAAAAAGTCATTAATTCGGAAACCGCCCCGGATGGGTCATTCTGTTCCAGCAACAAGCAGCCCAGATTATATCGAGCAGCGGCGAGATTGCGATCCACCTGGACGGCCTGCCGGTAAGCGGCGGCGGCTTTCTCGGGCTGCCGGGCACCGTGGTAAGCCAGGCCCAAGTGGTTCCAGGCCTGGGCATTTTGCGGTAATAAATCGGTGGCCACTTTTAATTGCGCAATGGCCAGTTCGAACTTGCCCTCCCGAATCAAGCGCTCACCTTTCAGCAAAGCGCCAGGACCGGAGGGTGCGCAGCCGGTCAACCACACCAAGTTCAGCATCATTCCCAAGATCAAGACACCCAGGGAAATCCATTGTCGAAGATTACGCATTAAATTCTTGATACTCCCGGACCTTTTCAATGTCAAGGAAAGGACAGGCGGCCAGCAGACTGATTTATTGGCTCCCGGTGACGCCCTTTAACGATTTGGATTATGGACCTTTGCGACTTGACTGAAAAAGCGGTTTCATGATCGAATACGGGCATGAAACCGTTCATGCAAACGCACCTGTGGGGTGGGCAACCCTTGCCTTTGCGGCAACGCCGCCGCCAATCCTCGGTCATCCCTCATTTGGCTTGGGCCGCAATTCTCTGGCTGATCCATCCACTGGCCGCCACGGCAGCCGAAAACACCGTTTTGCAGCCGCCGGCCGCGAAGCATTTTTTTGACATCCCGGCGTACGCCTTTGACCGGGGCAATGCCAAAACTTTCACCCAGGAATACGCGGACGCCGGCCCGATGATCGCTTTTGGGGGTGTTACTCCGGTCCACGCCGAATACATTGTCAATTTCCCGCATACAGCCGAATACGTGCTGCGCCTGCATTACACAGCCGCCGATGAAAGACCCATTGAACTATATTGGGACGGGCAGTTGATAGGCCGCGGGTGCCGGAGCACAACGGGTTCCTGGAACACCAGTGGGGCCCGTTGGGAAGAGACCTGCCGCCTCGCGGTCAAAAAAGGCAGCCATCGTTTGAAAATCCTGCGCGAGGGATCTTTCCCGCACCTGGTGGGGCTGCGGTTTGAAACGGAAACACCGTTCCCTGAAGGCTGGGTTCTTTCCCGGCCCAAAGCCCGCAAATTGAACGATCCGGCGCCAGTGGTTAGCGACAGCCCTTACGGCCCGGTGGTGAAACTGGAAGCTTTGCGCCTGGCGATCCAGGACTTGATGCAGAATTTCGGGCCGCGTTACAACCAGGGTTCACGCTTCATGGAGCGTCTGGACACTCTGGAACGTGAACTGAAACGCGCCTCCGAACGGCGCAACTCCCCCACCCCTCCCCCCAATGCCGATGAGGATTGGCAGCAAATACAAAAGGCATTGGCCAATCTGCAACAGGAAGCCTTGCTGGCCAATCCGCTGCTGGATTTCGACCGGCTGCTCCTGGTGAAGCGGCGCAATAATGCTCCTGACTTGGGCCTGCCGTACAATTGGCAAAGCAACAGTTCGTTGCCCAAGCAAGGTTTTGACGATTCTATTTGTGTGCTTTCACCGCTGCGGCCGGAAGGAAAACTCACTGAATTATACCAGCCCCCCAAAGGCCGCTTCGCCGGCGATGTGGACTTGAATTTCGACGCCGATAAAATGCTGTTCTCCATGGTTGGCCGGAATAATCGCTGGCAGGTTTGGGAAATCCGTGCCGATGGCACTGGCTTGCGGGAACTCACCGGCGAACAGCCGGATGTGGACAGCTATGACGCCTGCTATCTGCCCGATGGCCGGATTATTTTCACCTCCACTGCCTATTTTGTGGGCGTGCCCTGTGTTTATGGCAGCTCCCATGTGGCGAACCTCTACCAAATGGATGCCAGCGGTAAAAACATCCGCCAACTTTGTTTCGACCAGGAGCATGATTGGTGTCCCACGGTGCTCAACAACGGGCGGATCTTATACACCCGCTGGGAATACATCGATACGCCGCATTCCAACACCCGCTTGCTGTTCCACATGAATCCGGATGGCACCGGCCAGATGGAATTCCTGGGCAGCAATTCCTACTGGCCCAACTCCTTCTTTTACGCCCGGCCGATTCCCGGGCACCCGACCATGGTGGTGGCGGTGATCGGCGGGCACCACGACTACCCGCGCATGGGGGAATTGGTGGTGTTCGATCCGGCACGCGGCCGCAATGAAGGCGCCCCGGCTGTCCAACGGATTCCCGGCCATGGCCAAAAAGTGGAGCCAATCATCAAAGATGGGCTGGCCAGTGCCAGCTGGCCAAAATTCCTGCACCCCTACCCTTTGAGCGAAAAATATTTCCTCGTTTCCTGCAAACCCACCCCCAATTCTCCGTGGGGCATTTACCTGGCCGACATTTTCGATAACCTGGTGCCCATCAGCCAAATGTCTGACTACGCTTTGCTGGAGCCGGTTCCTTTCCGCCCCACCACCCGCCCTCCCACCATTCCCGACAAGGTGAACCTGGCCAGCAAGGAAGCCGTGGTGGAAATAGCCGACATCTACAGTGGGGATGGGTTGAAAGGCATCCCGCGCGGCACCATCAAGCAGCTTCGTTTGCTGACCTACCACTTCGCTTATCAAGGTATGGGTGGCCTGCTCGGTGTGGTGGGCATGGATGGGCCTTGGGACATCAAAAGGGTTCTGGGCACGGTGCCGGTCAATCCGGATGGTTCCGCGCGCTTCCATATTCCAGCTAACACGCCGGTTTCCATCCAGCCTTTGGATCAGGAAGGCAAAGCGGTTCAGCTGATGCGCAGCTGGATGACCGGCATGCCCGGCGAAGTGGTCCAATGCGCAGGCTGCCACGAACGCCAAAACGCCAGCGCCTCCCAGAAAATCAACCTGGCCCAAAAAACACCGATCCAGGAAATCCAGCCTTGGCTGGGACCCACGCGCGGTTTCAGCTATCCCCGGGAAGTGCAGCCGGTTTTGGATCGGCATTGTGTTGGTTGCCACAACGGTCAACCCGGCGCCGACGGCGTCAAACTTTGCGATCTGCGGGGAACGGAGAAAATCAAGGATTGGTCATCAATCACCCCGGGCAATGGCGGTTCTCATGCCGGAAAGTTTTCGGTGAGTTATGCCCAATTACATCGTTTTGTCCGCCGGCCGGGCATTGAAAGCGATTATCACATGCTCGAACCGATGGAATTCCACGCTGATACCACCCAATTGGTCCAGATGCTGAAGAAAGGCCATCACCAAGTGCGCTTGGATTCGGAATCCTGGGATCGCCTTATCACTTGGATTGACCTGAACTGCCCTTACCACGGGACTTGGGGTGAGGAAATCGACCATCCGGGCAAACAGGCTGACCGTCGGCGGGATTTGCTCAAATTGTATGCCGGTGTGGAGGACGATCCTGAAGCCGTTCCGGCCGCAAAGCCTGGAGCAGTGATCCCGGCCCCGTTGCCTGCGGCCGCACCCGCGCCAACCGTGGTGGCGCCAGTGGCAGGCTGGCCTTTCGATTCCCAGGAGGCACAACGGCGCCAGAAAGCGGCGGGGACTAAAGCCAAACAAGTCATCAAATTAACGGACAGTTTATCTCTTGAAATGGCACTGGTGCCGCCGGGAGAGTTCCTGATGGGGAGCGGCCAGGGAATGCCCGACGAAGCCCCGGTCGCCAAAGCGCGAATTGCCAAAGCCTTTTGGATGGGGGTAAGGGAAATCGATAATCGCCTCTATTCCCAGTTCGATCCCGCGCACGACAGCCGCATTGAAGATAAAAATGCCTACCAGTTCGGCATCCATGGTTATCCAATGAATCAGCCACAGCAACCGGTGGTCCGGGTTTCCTGGCAGGAAGCCATGGCCTTCTGCCGATGGCTGTCGGAAAAAACGGGTTTGAAATTCTCCCTGCCTACGGAGATCCAATGGGAATATGCCTGCCGCGCTGGCAGCGCAACCCCATACTACTTCGGCGCGCTTAATAGCGACTTCAGCCGGTTTGCCAACCTGGCTGATGCCAAGCTGTCGGAATTCGCCAGCGATCCATACACCGTGGATGTCCCGCTGCCGAATCCCACTCCTTACGACGACTGGCTCCTGAAGGACGCCCGTTTCAATGATGGGGCCTTGCTCACCGTGGCTCCTGGCAAATACCTGCCTAACGTATGGGGATTATTCGACATGCACGGCAACGCAGCGGAATGGACCTGCTCAGACTACAAGCCCTATCCTCTGGCCAGCGAAGAGGAGACGGTCAACAATTCCAATTCCACGCCTAAAGTGGTCCGGGGCGGTTCCTGGCGCGACTTGCCCAAACACTCAACGGCCAGTTATCGTCTGGCCTACCTGCCTTACCAGCGAGTGTATAATGTGGGATTCCGCGTGGTTTGTGAAACGGCACCTGAAGCTCTGGCGCTGAAAAAATAGGGCGGCGGAACGAAAAAATTTGGGATTAGCCTGGTCTTCACCTGGCTAATCCCGGCGTTGCTGTTGCTGTCGCTATCGCTTGGCCCGGTGTTTTGCCAGGTGGATCAGTTCGCTTTTAAGATCCAGCAATTCAACGGCGATGATTTCAGGCGATTCAGTGGCGGCGATTTCCATGGCTTGCCGGGCACGCTGGCACGCTGACTCAATGTTGCTCTCCATTTCACCTGCGGAGGCAAAAGTGGCCAGGATTCGGATGAGGGTTGGCGTGATTACCGCGAACCCCCCTGCCACGGCGAAGTATTCCACCCCTCCATTCCGTAAGACACGCAATTCTCCAGCGGACACATCCACCATCATGGGAATATGTCCGGGCAAAATCCCCAGTTCACCCTCCCGGCTGGGGAATTCCACCATTTCCACCGGGGATTTCAGGAACAAGCCCTCCGGAGTCACTATTTCCAAGTGCAGATGATCCGCTGAAGTCATTTGATCCATTTCAGTTTTCCGCAGCCAATAAAATACCATGCCGGCAGCAGAACCAAAGTCAAAACTGTGGCCAGGAGCAAACCAAAAATATGGACCGCTGTGAGCGGCTTCCATAGATCGCCCCCGGTCAACGCCAAGGGCATCAATCCGCAAACCGTAGCCATGACCGTTACCAGCACCGCCCGAAGACGGACCAGGCCCGCTTGCATCAGGGCGGCTTTCAATTCCATGCCCTCCGCGCGGGCCTCCTCAATAAAATCCGACAGCACGATGATGTGGCTGACGATCACCCCGGCCAGGCTGACCATGCCCAACAAGGCCATGAAGCCCAAGGCGGCTTGAGTGATAGCCAGGCCGATAAAGGCACCGATTAAACCGAGGGGAACGGTGAGCAGCACCACAATCGCTTTGGTGACAGAATTGAATTGCAGAATCATCGACAAGGCAATCAAAGAAAGCGAAATCGCCATCACGACCGCCATTTCTGACTGGCTCTCCCGCAACTCCTTGGCTTCACCGGCGGATTCCATCTTATAACCGGGTGGCAACGGCATCCCCTGCAGGATTGGCCAGGCACGGGCCATGACGGTAGAGGGTAATTCACCGATGGTGGAGTAAGCTTTCACGGTCACCGCGCGCAATTGATTGAAATGTCCGATGGTGGCATACTCCGGTTTCACGCTCAACCGGGCGAAATTATCGACCGGCACCAATTCGCCGGCTACTGATTCAGCGTAAAGGGAGCGGATTTTATCGGCTTCATCTCGATCTTCCACCCGCAACCGGATCACCACCGGAATCAGGTGGTCTCCTTCCCGCAATTCCGTCACTTTGACTCCCGTGAAAGCGGCTTGGGCCAGACGGCCGACATCCGAATTGTTAATTCCCAGCGTATTTGCCCGGTCCTGGGCGATATCGAGCTGCAGTGTGGGCATTCTCTTGCCGAGGTCATCGTTCACTTGGTAGGCCCCATTGGTGCGCAATACCTGGGATACCTGGTCGGCCAGATCCCGCAAAGTATCCAACTCATTGCCAAGCACCCGGATTTGAATCGGGGAATCCACTGGAGGACCTTGCTCCAGCTGCTTCACCAGGCAACGGCCATGCACCTGTTCATCCAACTGAACGCGAAGGCGGGCCATCAAGGATGGCACATCCTGGTATTTTCGGGTATTGACCAGGATCTGCGCCAGGTAACTGGCAGGCTCCCGGGGCGACACGTTGTAGTAAAACCGCGGCGCTGTGCCACCGGAAAAAATGGCCGCCGAAACAATTTCGTCATAGTTGGTGAGTATGGCGCTGATCTGCCGGCATACCTCGCGGGTTTGCGCGATCGATGCAGATTCGGTCAATTCCACATCAATCAGCAACTGGTTGCGTTCAGCGGGAGGAAAAAATTGCTGCCCCAGGAATGGCGTCAGCGTGAAGCTGCCCAGCAGGATGCCATAAGCTAAAAAAACGGTCCTCCACGGCCGTTCCAAGGCACGATTGAGGGTTCGTTTATAAAAAGGCAGCAACGCCAAAACCAAGCGGTCCATGGCCGCAAACAGGGGAAAGGAGCGAACGGCGCCCCCCGCTTCAAATCCTTTTTGACCGCGCAACAAATAAAAACCAACCAAAGGGATAAAGGTCATGCTGACCACGCGGGAAGCCACCAGCGCCAAGGTAACGACCGCCGGCAGAGCAAAAATGAAGGCGCCCTTGTCGGAGGGGAGCAACACCAGGGGAAGAAAGGCGAAAATATTGATGGCGGTGGCGAAGAAAATGGGGCGGCGCAATTTGAAGGGTCCCAGCCAGGCCGCAACCAATCGCTTTTCGCCATGCGCTAATTCCCGGTTGATCCCATCGGAAGCCACCACTGGATCATCCACCAACATGCCCAGGGAAATGATGAGGGCGGCAATGGAAATCTGGTGCAAGGGAATATTAAAAAGGTGCATGCCGCCGAGGGTCATGGCCACCGTTAATGGAATGGCAATGGCCACCACCAAAGCGGAACGCCATTCCATCAAAAACAAGGCTACCAGTATAACGATCACCAACGCTTCGATGAAACATCGGGTAAATTGCTGCACCCGTTCGGCAACCGCTTGGGGTTGGTTGGAAATCCGGGTCAGCACCAAGCCATCGGGCAGGCGTGTTTGCGTTTTTTCCACAATGGTCCGCACCTGCTCATCGAACTTGCCAATTTGCTTGCCTTCTTTCATTTCCACCGCCAGTAAAACGGCCCGATGCTCCGTTAATTTTCCCTGGTGGTTTCGCTGCAGAACATCGACCTGGTAGGGGATGGGATTTTCATATCCACGCCGGACCTCGAACAGATCGCGCAAGTAGATGGGAAGGATAGGCGCATTTGAAGATCGCGGATTGCCTGATTCCGAGTGGCTGATGCCAATGGTGGCGCCAAGCAGGTCGGTTTCGCTCTGGAATTCCCCCGACAATTGCACCGGAAAATTCTGGCCCTCAGTCAGCAGATTGCCCCCAGGAATGATGGCATTGCGAGCGGCTATGGCCCGGATCACTTCGTCGGAGGTCAGATTGTAGCCGGTTACCTTGGCCGTGGAAAACAGCAGGTAAACCATTTCCTCAACTGTGCCAATTTTGCGTACCCGGCCTACGGAGTCATCCTGTTTCAATTCATCTTCCACTATTTCTGCAGCTTTTTCCAATTCCCGATAACTGTAACGCGGCCAGGTAGTCTGGCGAATCGACGGCAGTGGATCTTCGTCCCCCATTAACACTATTGGGGAGATAAAATCAGGATGCAAAATGCCTTCAGTCCCTGCCATTCGCCGGTGGAATTGCCCCAATAAGGCGAACAATTGGGCTTTGGTGGCAGTAGTTTGAAAATCCGCGAGAACAAAACTTTCGGTTTCAACCATCCGGGGCTGCCGCCCCAAACCGGACTGCACCAGTTGGTTGGTAAACCTTTGCGCGGTGGACGCCCGGTATTCCCGCGAAATGGCTTCTGGAAAGAAGGCCACCACGGCGGCTGATCCAACCGCCTCCCCACCGGTCCGCAACTGCCTGAGACGCGAGCGAACGAGGGAAGCTCTGGCCTGGCATTCGGCATCGCTGATGGCCGGGCTGGCAATCGAATACAGAACGGTGATGGTGTTGCCGAAATCGGTATCGAGGCAAGGTGGCTGGCAACCCTCAGGCAATGGAATTTCATTCACCTTGGCGCGCAGTTTGTCCCATTCCTGTTCTATGGCAGCCTGAGTACCAGATCGCAGGGTGATTTCCATCACCGAAATCCCATTGCGCGATTGCGATTTGATTTCTTCGATCGACGGCAATTCGGTGATTTTTTTCTCCAATTTTTTGGAAACCAACTGTTCGAGCTTCAAGGTGTTGGCCCCCGGAAAACGGGTGACCAGCAAGGCCCGCCGCTCGGGGATTTTCGGATCTTCCTGCTGCGCCAGCCGATGGTAAGCGATCCATCCCCAAACCATTACTGCCACCAACGCTGCCCACGCTACTTCCCGGTGCTCCACGAAATAGCGGGCTATGCCACCTTCAGGACGGGATTGCCCCGGCTGGCTGGGTTGTGCAAGTTTCATTTAAAAGGACTCGCTGAATTTATGCGTGGTAAGCCCCTGCGCCATTGGCTTAAGGCTTGGTTGCCGAAAAGTCCCTGACCGCTACCGGCGAACCATCAGCGAGGTTGTTCAAACCGCTGACGATCACCAGGTCGTTGGTGGTTAATCCGGAGGTTACCACGATGGAACTGCCGATGATTTCGTCCGTTATTACCGGGCGTTCATGGGCCTTCCCTCGTGCTTCTACACCAGATGGGTCGCGCTGGGCATCAGGCTTGAAAACAAAAACCGCCAGGTGCCGGCCCCCCAAATTTTTTGAATTGCTGATCAAGGCCGAAAGCGGAATCAACACGGCTTTTTGGTCGGTGGGGGGCGGATCCAAGTAAACATTAGCCGTCATGCCGGATTTGATTCGCTCACCGGGATTGGCAACTTTGAGGATCACCTTGAAAAGCCTGGAGGTCTGTTTGGCGGCGACGCCCACTTCCGAAACTTTAGCCACCAAGGTTCGCTCTTCACCCTCGAGCGACGAAATGCTGATCAGTTTCTCGTCGTAGGTATGAATGTGGCTGACCAAGTAGTCCGGCACACCCAATTCCAAGGTTACCGTGGTTAAATCCCCGATGCGCAACACCGGTTTGCCCATCTGAATGGTTTCTCCCGCCTCAGCCACCCGGGCCAAAATGCGCCCTGCATAAGGAGCGCGCAATTGGGAATCGCTCAAGGATTGTTTGGCTTGGTCAAAAGCAGCTTGGGATTCCTTGAATCGCGCCTCCAACACATCCAATTCGTTGGGAGAAATCACCTTCTGGCTGAGCAGGTTGGTGCCTCGCTCCAACAATTTCTTGTCCAGTTCAAACTTGGCCAAGGCGGAATTGGATGCGCTTAAAAAATCTGCCTGCACGAGTTGCGCCAAAACCTGGTTGCTGGCGACCATGGCCCCCTCCTGCCAATAAACCTCTTTTTCGGGTCCGATTCGTTCCAGCAGGCCGCTTACCTTGAAGCTCAACTCGGTTTCTTTGTCGCCGCGCACAACCGCCATGTAACTCCGGCCCACATTCGTGCCATGACTGAGCAAACTCCTGACTTGGACACACCGCACCACTGGGGCAGGAACGGACACCGAAGACCGCCCACACCCGGTTAATAGCAAAGGCGCAAGGCAGAAACAGAGGGTGGCCAGCACGAATCCGGACCGCACATTCAACAAACTCATTCCAAAATCATTATCTAACAGGATATTAGAATCAATAATAATCCGAGGGGCGCATTACGGCCAAGTCATGCCTGGCCAAAAGGCACCTTCGGCACCTTTGCAAGTTACCGATCAGCCAGCGGGGTGATCAAACTGGCGCGGGAGCTGGAGAAACCAAGCCAGATCCCAAGTTTGGGGGATGTGGTTTGGTGGAATCGGACAAGGGCGTGGCCGCCAACGCACCGGTTGGAGGATCAATATTAGGGGGAATGTGGGGACCACTAAACTGGCCGGTGCGGATAATTTCCTCAACCTGGCTGCCGTCCAAAGTTTCGTACTCCAACAAGACTTGGACCAATAATTCCAACTTGGATCGATATTCTTCAATTAACCTGCTGGCAGTTTGATACCCTTCATCAATCAGGCGTTTGACTTCGGTATCGATATCCTGGGCGGTGGATTCGCTATATTCTTTGCCGCGGACCATGTCGCGGCCAAGGAATACGTATTCGTTGTTTTCACCATATTGCACCATGCCCAATTTATTGCTCATGCCGTATTGGCAGACCATTGCCCGGGCAATTTGGGTGGCTTGCTGGATATCCCCACTGGCGCCTGTGGACACATCTTCAGAGAAAATCTCTTCGGCAATCCGTCCCGCCATCGCCACGGAAATCATATCCATCATTTCTTTTTTCTGGCGGTTCCAAACCTCGTCTTTTGGCAAGGACATGGTGGACCCCAAGGACTGTCCCCGTGGAATAATGGTTACCTTATGCAGGGGATGAGTATGCTTCAAAAGAACGTTGATCAATGCATGGCCAGCTTCATGCCAGGCAGTGCGTTTCTTATCATCGTCGGTCATGGCCAGGCTGCGCCGCTCCCGCCCCCAACGAACCTTGATGCGCGCCTCCTCCAATTCGAGCATGCCAATCGATTTTTTATTTTGCCGGGCTGCTTGAAGTGCAGCTTCATTCAGAAGGTTAGCCAATTCCGCGCCGGAATACCCAGGGGTAGCCCTGGCAATGACGCTAAGATCCACTGTGGGATCCAATTTCACCTTCTTGGCATGCACCTTCAGAATGGCTTCCCGGCCGCGGATATCAGGCAAATTCACCGTTATCTGGCGATCAAAACGGCCAGGTCGAAGCAGTGCCGGATCCAATACATCGGGACGATTGGTGGCCGCAATGATGATGATGCCTTCCTGGGTGTCGAATCCATCCATTTCCACCAAGAGGGCATTGAGTGTCTGCTCACGCTCGTCGTTGCCTCCTCCCAAACCATGACCGCGGCTGCGCCCCACCGCATCAATTTCATCGATAAAAATCAGGCATGGCGTGTTGCGGCGGGCCTGTTCAAACATATCCCGCACGCGGCTGGCGCCCACCCCCACAAACATTTCTACAAAATCCGAACCGCTGATGCTGAAAAATGACGCATCAGCCTCTCCTGCAATGGCTTTTGCCAGCAGCGTTTTGCCCGTTCCCGGAGGGCCAATCATCAGGATTCCTTTGGGAATCCGCCCACCCAGTTTTTGGAATTTTTTGGGATCTTTCAAAAACTCGACCAGTTCGAACACTTCTTCCTTGGCTTCTTCGATGCCCGCCACATCTTTGAAAGTCAGCCGGTTTTTATCCTTGTTGAGCATCCGAGCTTTACTCTTGCCGAAACTCAATGCCCCCTTGCCGGCCATTTTGATTTGCCTGACCAAAAAGAAATAGATGAGAGCCGCCACCAGCAAAATCGGCGCAATAGTATATAGGAAGCCGAGCAGGAGAGTGTTGGGGGGCCTGATTTTGAATTTTCCGGTATTTAAAAGGTAATCGATGGTTTCCGGGGTCAGGATGGTCAGGAGCCTGAAACTGGTTGCGGTTTGAGTTTTATCGCTCTTGGTTAAGTAATGTCCTGTAACCTCTTTGTAGTCAGAATTTTGTGGATCCATGGTGATAATCCCATCCACCACCAAATTGGAATCCACCAAATCCATGAATTGCTTGTGAATCAAGGTATCCGGCACCGGCCGATCCTTGGCTAGCATAAGCAATGGGATGATCCCCACAATGGCTATCAGTAAGAGCCAACCCTTCGGCGGCACCTTGGCATCGTTACCCCGGCGATCCTTCAAATTATTGTTATTATCTTCTGACATTAGAACTATAAAACTCGATTAACGGTAACATGTAAACAAGCCAGGCGCAATCATTACCTGAATCACCCGGTGATGACAGTAAAAATCAGGTTGGGGTACAATCCCAACGCCACTCCAGAACCTGGCGGGTGGTTTTCACAACTTTACAACATTCACCGATCCTCAAACCTTGAACCCAAAACACCTCTCCATGGGAATTTCGCGCCAGGACAGCCTGGTGCCTAAGATGCCTGGGAATCCGGCCATTGACAAATAGATCCTGCAGCTTGGCTTTGCCTGGCAGGCCAATTGGGCGAAACCGGTCGCCAGGCTGCCAAAACCGCAGGTCCACATTTCTTCCAACTGACTCAGCATCAAATATTTCCACACCTTTCTGAGGTGAACTTGGTGGCCCCAATTTTCTTTCAAGGCCCGCTTTTTGATGCCGCGCTATAAATGTCCATTGGTTTTGAAAGCAAACTTCAATTCTCCAATTTATGGCCAAATCGCCAAACCGGGCGGAACCGGAACTGTCATGTAAATCCAACCGCAAGCTCAACTGGTTTAGGTGGACCGACAGGTCAGACTTCTCACACAGGACACCCTCATCATTTCGATAAATTGCCAGTCCCGGGTGGATTGCCAGTTCGGAACCGGGCTTCATACGCAGCCATTCAACCCACCTGAATCGGGGTTGAATGTTCATTTTAAGCATCTGACGTACAATGACTTGACGCTGCACGGATAAGTGCAATTCGGAAAAACGGATGGCTCCGGATTGCCGCAACCACTCCCCAGCCTGATTGGCAGCGAACTCGGCTTCAGGCCGGATCACATCCATGGCCCTCAACACCGTTTTGCTGAGCGCCGGTTGATATTCGGTCACGATAAGTGGAATCAGCTCCTTCCGAATTCGATTGCGTAAAAAATCACTGCTCTGATTGCTGGCGTCCTCGCGAAACGGAATTTGCATCTCCCTGGCAAAAGTCCGGATCGATGCGCGGGATTGGTTGAGCAAAGGCCGTGCCAGATTAATGACCGGCACACCTGGAAGCGGATTCTTCCAGTGCATCCCCCCCAAGCCATCCCCTCCGGCACCGCGCAATAAACGGATGAAAAACAGCTCAACCTGATCATCCGCATGATGCCCCAGCACCACGGTATGAAGCTGCAAGCTGGATGCTGTTTCCGCAAAAAACCGTTGGCGTAATTCCCGGGCCGCCATTTCCACGGAAATGGATTCCTGCTGATGCAATTCGCCGACATTGCCCGAGCCAACGACACAAGCCAGCCCCTTATTGGCCGCTGCTTGACGAACCAAGCGTTCATCCGCTTCGCTATCAAATCCCCGCAGGCGATGATTGAAATGCCCAACCGTCAAATGCCATCGATATTTGACCGAGAGGACGTGCAGGGCGTGAAGCAAAACCATGGAATCCGCACCGCCGGATACTGCCACTAATATCGGCTGCCCCGGAATCAAAAGGGCATGAGCCAGGATGTCTTGTTCAACATTCTCAAGCCAGCTATTCACCAAAAGCCAAACTGACGGGCATCAGGTCTGTCCCAAAACGAGTTCGTAGATATCGAGATAGTGCTTCGCGGTTTTTTCCCAGCTAAAATCGGTCAGCATGGCATTTTTGCGGAAATGCTTCAGCAAATCATCGACCTGGTACAATTCCAAAGCCTTGCGGATCGCCAGTAATAAGTCCTCTGCGGCATATTCACTGAACTTGATGCCGTTGGCATTGATGATGGAATCGTCAAAATCCACTACGGTGTTGTCCAAGCCGCCGGTCCTGCGGACGATGGGGATGCTGCCATATCGCAGGCTGTACATTTGATTCAAGCCACAAGGCTCGAAACGCGATGGCATCAGATAAAAATCGGTGGCTGCCTCGATGCGGTGGGCCAGGGCTTCTGAATGGGCAATCTTGACTGCTAGTTTGTCCGGGTATTGCTCCGCCAGATCCAGAAGAGCGCGTTCGTATTCAGGGGTTCCCCTTCCCAGCAAAACGCATTGCATGGGCTCTTCCAACACTTCCTGCAAAGCCTCGAGTAATATATCGATTCCCTTTTGTTCGGCCAGGCGGCCGATATTCCCAAACAGCGGCACCTCGGGATTCACCGGCAAACCCATTTCCAGCTGAAGCGCTTTCTTGATTTCCAACTTGCCCTTCATCTGGCGCCAGGAATAGGAACACGACAGGTGCGGATTTCCTTGGGTTTTCCATTCGGAATATTCCGCGCCATTCAAAATCCCGGCCATATAGCCCTGGCGGTGCTTCAGGAGATCCTCCATCCCGCATCCATACTCGGAAGTGCAAATTTCGCGGGCGTAGCGGGGACTCACCGTGGTTATGAAATCGGCGTGAACGATTCCCGCCTTAAGACAGCTTAGCTGATGGAAAAACTCCACATCTTCTGAGTGAAAATAATCCCAAGGCAAATTGGTGAGCGGATATTTTTCGACTGCAAAGTTGCCTTGGAAAGCAAGGTTATGGATGGTCAAGCAGGTGCGGGCAGCATTCCACCACCCTTCGTGATACTCCTGGTGGCGGATCAGCAGCGGCACCAAGCCCGTTTGCCAATCATGGACGTGCACCAATTCCGGTTGCCACGGCAGGTAACGGGCCAGGTTGACCACTGCTTTGGAGAAGTATATGAACCGTTCCGGATTATCCGGATAATCCACCCCATTTTCCTGATATAGCGAAGCCCGCTGATAGAAAAATGGCTGATGAACAAAATAATAGGCAACCGAATCGGACTCCATGGCCCATATCTCGCCTTGGACAATGTGCGATCCCAGCGGCAAAGCCAGCATCCAATCCATCCGTTTAATGGCCGGAAAACGCTCAGTGATCCCTTTATAAAGTGGGGTCACCACTCCGACCTTGTGCCCCGCTGCCGCCAAGGCCCTGGCCAAGGCGCCCACCATATCCGCCAAACCGCCAGTTTTGGAAAACGGATACAGCTCTGAGCTGGCGAGCAGAATATTCATGGCAGCGGCGTTTAGGCAATTTTGATCACATCGGCATGCAGGTAGGGCCGCAATACCGGGGGCACCTGGATGGTGCCTTCCGCAGTTTGCCAGGTTTCCACCAAAGCCACAAACAAGCGGGCGAGTGCCGTCCCGCTGCCATTGAGCAGGTGCGGGAAACGATTATCCCCATCCGCAGATTTATAGCGCAGGTTCATCCGCCGGGACTGGAAATCTTCGCAGTTGGAACAGCTGGATACTTCCAGGTATTGAATCTGCGCGGGAGCCCATACTTCGATATCGTAGGTCTTGGCGCTCGCAAATCCCATATCCCCTGTGCAGAGTTCCAGGATCCGGTAATGCAGACCTAACCGCTGCAGGATGGTCTCGGCATTGGCCACCATTTTCTCCAACTCTTCATAACTGTGTTCCGGTTTCACGATTTTGATCAATTCAACCTTGTCGAATTGATGCACCCGAATCAATCCGCGGGTGCCAACCCCGGCCGCGCCAGCTTCAGCCCGGAAACAGGGGCTGTAGGCGCAGTAATAGATGGGCAGTTGTTTTTCGTGCAGGATTTCCCCGCGGTGGATATTGGCCACCGGGGCTTCTGCGGTGGGCACCAGATACATTTTACCCAGCGTTGACTGGTCTTCACCTTCCTGAACTGTATAAGCTTGGTCAGTAAACTTCGGGAACTGGCCCACGCCTACCATGCATTCCCGGTTTACCAGGAAAGGCGGCGAAATCTCGGTAAAACCATGTTCATGGATATGCGTATCCAACAGATACTGGATTAATGCCCGCTCCAAACGCGCTCCCCATCCAGTGTATAAAACGAAGCCGCTGCCCGCCAGCTTGGCGCCCCGGGCAAAGTCAACCATTTGCAACCGTTCGCATAACTCGACGTGCGGTTTCGGTTTAAAATCGAAATCAGGCTGTTTTCCCCAAGTGCGAATGACCGGATTATCTTCCGAACATCTACCCAATGCAACAAGTTCATGAGGCAGGTTGGGCAGGCGCAGCAGGATTTGATCGCGCGCCGCTTCGATTTCAGCCACTTGCCGATCCAAAGCACCTATGCGGTCGCCGATGTCGCGGGTTTCCACCTTCTTTAACTCTGCTTCGGCGGCTTTCTTTTGGGCCATCAAGGCGCCGATTTCTTTGGATACCCGGTTCCTGAGGGCTTTCAGTTGCTCAACTTCCACCAACAAAGCCCGCCGCTTTTCATCCACGGCAATGACTTCATCGATCCGCAACTCATCGCCACCATGGCGGGTCGCCAGTTTGTGACGGACCCAGTCCGGACGTTCCCTGATCTGTTTGATATCCAGCATCGGAGCATCCTATAGGACACTCCAGCATGCGACAAGGCAGAGATTAAGGTTTGGCGGGGAATTGTTTTTTGACCGCTTCCAGCCACTGGCGTTCTTCAGCAAAAAGATTTTTCGGGTCAATGCGTTCCGCAACCTGGCTTGCGGCCGCAAATTCCCGCTTATTGCAGTGAATTTCCAACCGCACAAGGTCATAGGCAGTGAATTCCGCGGGATCGATCCGGGATCGGTCCACCTTTTGCAGCAAGGACTCCGCCTCTTCCGTGCGCAGGTTTTGCAGCAAAGCCAGGCAATGGTTGATGATGGCCCCCGAAGAATTTGGGCTCCGCCCCATGAATTGAAGCGTCAGACGCACCGCTTCTTCGGGACGTTGCCGAACGGTGATCAAAGCCGCCGCATAATTATTCAACACCGCCGGATTCGCCGGATTCAATTCGTATAATTTCTGGGCTGCTTCGAGCATTTTGACACCGCTGCGCTGAAGTTCGGCCACCTCCCAAGCCACCCGCCAATAAGCCGGTTCTTTTTCCAAGGTGGGTTTTAACCGCACGGCGAGGTGGTCCGCCTCAACCAGGTAGCCGTATTTCATCAGCATCCGGGCCAGGGAAAGCGCCAGGCCAGGGTTTTTGATTTCCTGTTCGGCGACTTTTTGAAAAGCCGCATCCGCAAAAGTTTTCCGTCCTTGGGCAGCCTCCGCAACTCCTTCCAGGTAATAGCTGTAGCCCAGTAAAAATTGGGCGGTTTGGTTCAACGAGCGCATTTCCAAGAGCAGCTTGGTCAGGTTTTGCCAGTCCTTTTCCTGCACGAGGTAATTTCCATAGGCAATCCATACCGATGGATTATTGGCGAAATCACGATAGCACTGGCTATATAGATTTCCAGCCGTCTCCCGGAGCCCCAATTGCGTGTAAGCGTTGGCCATATTCAGCAGTTCCATGGCCGTGCTGGGCGGGTTTACATATGCCTGCGCCTGGCGCAGGGCTTCCTCCTTGTGGCCTGCAACCATCAACATCCTCCAATACGTCACGTGGTCGTTAGGGGAATCAGCCTTGCGGTCCACCAAAGCATCGAAAGAGGGTTTGAAGCGATTGAGATCCGACAGGTGCACACATACCGCCAATTGCAGGCGGTGGCTCAACTCGACAAATTCCCCCCCCTGCTGGGCGGCGCTCAATTTTTGCCAGCCTTCGGCGATGCCTCCCGGTGGCCCCCAACCCGCCTGGTAAGCGGCGCGATAGACATCCATCTCCGGATTGGAGGGTATTTTAGCGGCCAATTCCTGCCACTTCCGCGCAAAAAGTTCGCTCTGGCCGGCTGTCATCAGGGCTTTGATGTAACTACAAAGCAGCGGCGGGGGCAATTCCTCCGCGCGCGCCTCCAGGAGGGCAACCGTCCAATCCGGCACGTGGGTTTTTTCGTAAAAGCGCACGGCCAGCTCCAGGTCGGCCAGATTGGTATTGGAGATCCGCAGCAGCCAGATGGATTGTCCCAGCGCCATCCCGGTATAAGTCTTGGCGTCTTTGGCATTGCAAACCGCATTGAGCATGCCGCGCAATAATTCGGGATTGGCCAGGTTGTTGGCCACCGCCATCTGCCAGGCGTGGATTGCCTTTTCCATTTGCCCGGCCTGCTCGGCTTTCAGTGCGCTGTTTTTCAGCGCCCAGCATTGGATGAAATCAAGCACGCTGACCCGCACGATGGGTTCAAAGCCCTTGGGCGAAGTTCGCCATATTTTGGGGAGCATCAAGGCAAAACCAATAAGCCCCAAAAACAAGATCACAAATGCGATGCGAAACCAGCGGGCAAAAAGCATCAAGCGCAGGAAAGGATAATCGGCCAGTTTCCCGGCCAGGTTTTCCTTATCAAACAGGAACTTAATGCGCGTCCACAATGAAGGTTGTTCACGATTTTCCATAAAATCAGCTCGGGCCTCATTTTGCATCCTCTGCGGCCATTGACAAGGGGAAGATCATTTTCTGGTTCCAACGCCAGAAAGGTGGAGGCCCCCGCCGCCTTTATTTCTGAATGGTCTTGAATATGAATCAGGGCAAACGCATTAAAAAAACTGTCTAAATGACTGGGATAGAGGAAAGGAGG
>CAYPCQ010000086.1:0-40109 GCA_964409245.1 uncultured Verrucomicrobiota bacterium | reverse complement strand
GATGTTTGACTACGAAAGGAGCAAAGCAATGCCTTACGTGACAAGTATTGAGCGGATGGCCAAGCAAGAGGGCCTGGAGGAAGGTTGGCAGAAGGGCCGCCAGGAAGGCGAGCAGGAAGGCCAAATAAACAGCCTGCACGCGGCTATTCTGGAAGTGCTGCAGACCCGGTTTGGGATCATCCCTGATTCACTGCGCGAGTGCATCCAGCAATTCGGGACGCGGGCACGTTGACCAAGAGTTTGCAGCAGGCCGTTCTCTGCTCCGATATGGCGGCTTTCCAGCATGCGATCAGGCCGGAAGCTCAGGGCGGCGAACCAGAGCCGCAGGCAACCAAGCGCGGACGCAACGTTCGAGCACGATCCTCCAAGCGGTAGCGTTTCACGCTCCTCTGGCATCCCCCCAGGTTTGGAGTTCAAGGCCCGGACGCGGAGGCGCACGGCCAAATGGCCCAACCCCGCACATAGTCCACAAGGCGCGCTGACTGGAGCTGGCCGGTTCAAATATGCTTGCCGATGAGGCGTTTTTCCGCAAAAATGCACTGGTATGAAGAGCAATCAAGGGTGGAATGCGCTTTTTCGCAAATTGCGCGTGCGACAGGCGGGTTCAGTGGCGCTGTCGGCGGCACTGATCGGCGGCTTGAGTTCCTGTTCCCAGGAAAAACCCGGTGGGGCCGGCCCCACCAACGGCCCAGCGAAACCGGCCGCGGAATCCAAACCGCCAGGCCCGCCGCCGGGAACCATCGAAATACCGCTGGCATACCGGGGCCTCACCGCCGATACCAATGATTTTTCGGCGTCGGGTTATTGGGGCTTTCAAGCGCCCACGAATAACGAAGCGCCATTCCTCAAGGCGGCCAGCGCGAAAAAGGAGGTGCTGCCGGTCCACAACCCCTATTTCAAGGGGCGGGAATTTGCGGCAGTGGAGATGCAGGAGGGCAAACCGGTGGCGCTGTATTTCGACGCGAACGCCAACGGGCAGGTGGAGGAAAGCGAGCGGGTCCCGGCCGTGCGGGAAACCGCCTTGTCCGCCTACACCCAATGGTTTTTTGTGACGCCGGACTTCGAGCTGGCCTCGGGGGCGGAGGCGAAGGTCAAATTCCGGGCCGTCCTGCAGGCGCTGGCGCCGCGCGGGGGGGCGCAAACCGTTTTCAGCTGGAGTCCGGCGTGCGTGCTGGAGGGGCGGGCCAAAGTGGGCGGAGAGGAAATGGCGCTGGCCTTGTTCGCGGATGGTTTCACCGGGGCCTTCGATCATTTTGGCCAGGGCAAATTCAGCCTGTTTCCGGCGGAGCTGGCCAACCGCCAGTTTGTGACTCGCCAAACGCTCAGCAGCCTGGCGCAATTGAACCAGAATTTTTACCGGTTGAGCCTGGCTGGCCGCGGGCCGGATGGCCATCCCACCAAGCTGCTGCTATGTCCGGAAACTAATTTAACCGGCCGGGTGGCGCTGACGCTGGAGGGTTGCACCGGAACCAACACCGGGTGGGCCCGGGCGCTGCTGGCGGGGGCCAGCGATCCCAACCTGCGCCTGGAGTTGGAAAGCCTATCCGCCCTGCCCGGCGGCTCCTACCGCCTGGAGAATGGCACGGTGCGGGTGGAACAGCAGGCCACCAATTGGTGGTTCTCCTTTGGCCAGGGTCCGGCCATCACCATTTCAAATGAAACCCGCTTGACCCTGGGCCATCCACAGCTGCGGGCACGCGTGCGGGACGCCAACCAGGGGCCTGCCGAGGCGGAGAAAACAACCTTCGCCAAGGGTGCCTGGGTGGTGGTCACGGCCAGCCTGCCCGGCGCGGCTGGGGAATTATGGGAGCGGTTCCGTTTTTCGGGCGCCGATGCTCCGGCCCGGGAAATACCCCCCCAGGTGCACATCACCGATGAAGCTGGGAAGGAAATCCTGGCCCAGGCGATGGTGCGCGGCGCGGCCTCCGTCTTCGAGGCGCGCTGGAACACCGCCGGCCTGCCGGCTGGCGCCTATGCCATCAAGGTGAGCCAGGAAACCGGTCCGCTGGCGGGCTTGATCGAAAGCCCGGTGAAGGTGACGATCGAGTAACCCGCAGCCTCACGCCTGCCAATCGCCCGCCCGGTCCTCCGGCCTGCGGCGCACGGGGGAGCCGGCGAAAATATGGCAGGTCAGCGCGCCGAAAAGGAATCCGCCGATATGGGCCCACCAGGCAATGCCGCCAACATGGCCGGGATGGGCCAGCAGGCTCAGAGTGCCGCTGAAAAACTGGATCAGGAACCAAATTCCAAGGAAGAGGACGGCCGGCAGCTCGAGGAATGGCCCCAGAAAAAACGGGGGAATGAGGGTGGTGACGCGAGCCAGGGGATAGAACCGGAAATAAGCGCCCATCACCACCGCCACCGCGCCGCTGGCGCCGATCGTGGGGGCCGATGAATTGGCGCTGACAATGACATGCAGCAAGCCGGCCATGGCCCCGCCGCACAGATACAGCAGGAGGTAGCGGCCGTGCCCCACGCGGTCCTCCACATTATCGCCAAAGATCCAAAGAATCCACAGGTTGCCCAGCAGATGGGTCCAGCCGCCGTGGAGGAACTGGGAGGTGAAGAACGGCAGCAATTGCTGGGGCAGGCTGAAAAACTGGGCAATTTCGAGGTGCGTATAGCGGACCGGCACCAGGCCCCAGCGGAACAGGAACACCTCCAAATCCGAGCCCAAACGCAGCTCGTAAAGGAAGGCCAGCACGTTCAACGCCACCAGCCCGAAGGTGACCCCGGGATAGCGGCGGGCCGGAATGTTGTCCCGCAGTGGCAGCATTTTATTTCCTGGCAGGGACGGGTTTCGCCTCCCGCGGCGGCTTGGGCGCCGGTTTTTGCTGGCGGCCCGGGGCAGGCTTGGCCGGTGGCAGGGCCGGGGCGTCCGGCGGGGCCGCGGGCGGAGCGATGACCGGCCAGAGCAGGGATTCGGTGCGGGCCCGTTTCAGATAACCTTCAAACATGGCAACCACGGCGGGATGGCGGCCGGCCACATTGGCGGTTTCGCCGGCATCGGTGTCCAGGTTGTATAATTCCAGCGGTTGCGCCAGGCCGGAGCGGACCACCTTCCAAGGCCCCCTCCGCGCCGCTTGTTTGAAGCCGCCCTCATGAAATTCCCAATACAAGCAGCGGTCCTCCAGGGAGCGCGGATGCCGGCCGAAAAAGACCGGGGCCACGCTTTGCCCGTCGAGCCACCCATCAACCCGCGCCCCGGCCAGGCCGGCCAGGGTGGGCAGCACATCGGCGAAGGACCAGGGGGTGGCATCCACCATGCCCCCCTTGATTTTGCCCGGCCAGCGGACCAGCATGGGCACCCGGATCCCCCCCTCGTACAAGTCCCGCTTAATGCCTCGCAGCGGGCCGCTGGAGGCGCTGAAATCGGGTTTGAAGCCGCCTTCGCGATGGGGGCCGTTGTCCGAGGTGAAAACCACCAGGGTTTCTTCATCGATGCCCAATTCGCTCAAAGCGGCAAAGAGCCGGCCGAGGTCATGATCCATCCGGGTGATCATGGCGGCATGGTTTTTTTGGGCCGCGGGCCAGTTCACATCCCGGTAAGGGCCCTGGTCGGGCACTTCCATGCCGCGCGCTTTGGCTTCATTATTGGCGTGGGGTATCGTCAAGGCGAGGTAGAGGAAAAACCGGCGATCCCGGTGGTCGCGCACATAGCGCAGCGCCTCGGCCATCAGCAGGTCATGGCTGTAAACGGCCTTGACCGAGGCTTCCCCCGAACCCTCTTCGTCCTCGTTGGGCACCACATTGGGCAAAAAGACCTTGGCTTCGTTGCGCCAGAGAAAGGTGGGGTAATAATTATGCGCGTGGCGCTGGTTGAGGTAGCCGAAGAAATAATCGAATCCCTGGCGGCGGGGATGGCCAGTGGTGCCCGCCTCCCCCAGCCCCCATTTGCCGATCAAAGCGGTCTGGTATCCCTGGCGTTTCAGGACTTGGGCCACTGTGACATCCCCCGGCTGCAAGGGATGCCTGGCGTTGCCGCGGATGCGCGTATGGCCCGCGTGCAGGCCGGTCATCAGCACCGAGCGGGAGGGCGCGCAGACGGTGGAGCCGGCGTAAGCCTGGGTAAACCGGAGGCCCTGCCCGGCCATGCGATCCAGGCTGGGCGTTTGGATATTCAGCTGGCCGTAGCACCCCAGGTCGCCATAGCCCAAATCATCGGCCAGGATGAAGATGATATTCGGTTTGTCTCCGGGCCGGGCTAAAACAGTGGAACCCGTCCAGCACCAAGCCGCCAGGGTGATCGCCATCATCAATCTCATGGCCTACCATGTAACGATATCCCCGGAGAAAAGCAATATTTGCATGCCGCCGCCAGCCGCTGGATGAAAAACCTTGAGCGCCGGGCAAAGGCCAGCCGGGCAACTGCGGAAAACCGCAAAAATCACCGGCGCCACCAACTCTTGCCGGCGGCGCGCTGGGGGGCAGGCTCAGCCTTCCGCTGGTTGCGGTAGCGGCTCACCAGCAACTGGCTGCGGGCAGCGGTCAGCGCCATCATGAAATCATCATAGCTTTGGAAGCGCTGGGCGGGATTCTTGGCCATGGCGGTCACCAGCGCATCACTGGTGGGCTGGGTGATATCGGGGCAGACATGATTCGGGGGCGTCAGCGGGGTATGCACGTGGGCGGCCAGCACATCCTCCACTTCCGGGGCTTCAAATGGCACATGCCCGGTCAAGGCATGATACAGGGTGCCCGCCAGGCTATACATGTCGGACAGGAAATCCTCCTTCTCGCGGCGGATTTTCTCGGGAGCGATGTAGTAAGGAGTTCCCCAGATGACCGCCTCGTCCTGCTGGTTGCCCTCGGCCTTGCGGGCCAGGCCGAAATCGATCAATTTGGGTTCGCCCAAGGCGTTGAAAAGGATGTTGCCGGGCTTGATATCCCGGTGCAGCAGGTTTTGTTTGAGCGCGCAATCCAGGGCGGAAGCCACCTTGAACCCGATATCCAGGATGTCGAGTTCCGGCACCAGTTTCTCTTTTTCGATCCGGCCGTCCAGGCTGCCCCGATCCGCGATTTCCATGACCAGGAAGCGGTTGCCGTCGCACTCCTCGAAGGAGTAGATATGGATGATGTTGGTGTGGTTCAAGGCCCCCATGGCCCGGGCTTCGCGGTAAAAGCTCTCCAGCGCTTCCAGGTTTTCGACCAGCTCCGGCTTCATCACCTTGATGGCCACCTCGCGCTCCAAGGCGAGGTCAAAAGACCGGTATACCGTGCCCATGCCGCCGCCGCCGATGATCGAGCGCAGCTCGAATTGGCGCATTTGCAGGGGCATCATGATGGCATGGCCGCAGCGGTTGCAAGCCACCATGTTCAAAGGCAGAGTCTCAGGGGCAATGAAGTTTTTTACTCCACACGCCTCGCAAGCGACCATTTTGAAAGTTTTCCGGTCGTTATTGGGTAACAGACTCACACCGGTACGTTAACACCCGCCTTATCCTTTACAAGCCTTGAATACGGCTTGGGCAGGCACCAATCTACACCCGCCGCCCCCGCCGTCAATCCTCTGCATGGCCGCTGGCGGGCGGTGGAATAAAAGCGGGGGGATCGCGACAATCTCGCTGGACAGCCGCATGAATTCCGAACATTTTATGAGTTCGGCGGGGCAGTCCGGCGAGGCTGGGTCCGCCGCCATGAGGTTTTCCCATGGCTGATTATGAAACGATACGATGTTATTATTATCGGGGCGGGAATAGTGGGTTTAGCCACTGCTTATCATTTATCCCGCGCATACCCCAAGAAGACCCTTTTGGTGATGGAAAAAGAGGCCGGAGTTGGCAAACACCAGACCGGCCATAATTCCGGGGTCATCCATTCTGGAATTTATTACAAGCCCGGCTCCCTCAAAGCGCTTAATTGCCGGGAGGGCAAAAAAAGCCTGGAGGAATTTTGCGAAAAGTTCGGGATCCGTTTCAAACGCTGCGGGAAAGTCATCGTGGCCACCGAAACGGCGGAATTGGAACGGCTGCAAAACCTCTGGGAACGCGGCCAGGCCAATGGCGTGGATTGTGAGATCATCGGGCCGGAAAAGCTGCGCGAAATCGAGCCGCACTGCGTCGGCCTCAAAGCCATCCACGTCCGGGAAACCGGCATCGTTGATTACCGCAAAGTCTGCGAGCAGTTGGTGGAATGCCTGAAGGATCAAGGCCAGGAAGTCATCACCAATGCGCCCGTCACGGGCATCCTGGAAAGCGCCGCCTGGGTGTCGGTCAAAAGCCAGGCGCGTGAGTTCAACAGCCGTTACGTGGTGAACTGCGGCGGATTATACTCCGACCAGGTGGCCCGCTTGAGCGGTCGCGATCCCCAGGTGCGCATCGTCCCGTTCCGCGGCGAATATTATGAGGTAAAACCGGAGAAAGCCCCATTGTGCCGCAACCTGATTTATCCCGTGCCCGATCCCGGTTTTCCGTTCCTGGGCGTGCACTTCACGCGGATGGTCTCCGGCCAGGTGGAATGCGGCCCCAATGCCGTGCTGGCTTTCGCCCGCGAAGGCTACCGGAAATTCCATCTCGATGCGGGGGAATTTGCCCGGACCCTGATGTATCCCGGCTTCCTGCGCATGGCTTTCAAATACTGGGCCATGGGCCTGGGCGAACTGTGGCGATCCTTCAGCAAAGCCGCTTTCACCAAGGCTTTGCAGCGCCTGATCCCGGAACTGCGCAGCGCGGATATCACCCCGGCTCCCGCCGGCGTCCGCGCCCAGGCGGTCAACCGGGACGGCCATCTGCTGGATGATTTCGCGTTTTTCGAAACCGCTCGCATTGTGAATGTTATAAACGCGCCATCGCCCGCAGCCACCGCCTCCCTGAGCATCGGGAAAATGGTGGTGGAGAAACTGGCCAAGCGCTTTTATTAACCGTTGTTAAACCATTCCGCGGGAGCAAATAAGGCGGTGCGAAAAAAATTATCACTTGGGGAATTGACATGCGGCCGGAACCGTGGTTCCATGTACCTCCTTTTTAGGAAATGTTATGTACGCGGTAATTGAAACAGGGTCAAAACAATATCGGGTCACCCCTGGTGACACTGTCGAAGTCGAACTCCTGGATTTGGAAGCCGGGCAACCGGTCACTTTCAACCGGGTTCTCCTGGTAAACCAGGACGGAAAAGTGTCGGTTGGCACGCCCACGGTTCCTCAAGCCAGCGTGGTGGGCGACGTGGTGGAGCATATCCGGGGTCCCAAGCTGATCGCCTGGAAAATGCGCCGCCGCGAGGGCTACCATCGCAAGGTGGGCCATCGCCAGGAGCTTTCCGTTGTAAAAATCAAAGAAATCAAGGTCTAACCATATGGCACATAAAAAAGGACAAGGCAGCAGCCGAAACGGCCGGGACAGCAACAGCCAGCGCCGTGGTGTCAAACGCTTCGGGGGGGAATTCGTCTCCGCTGGAAGCATTTTGGTGCGCCAGAATGGGACGGTCTTCAACGCCGGTAAAAACGTCGGCATCGGACGCGATTGGACGCTTTTTGCCCTTACGGACGGCAAGGTGCTGTTCGACAAGGACAGCAAGCGGATAAATATCGTCCCGCAACCGGCGGCGGCCGCCAACTAGCAGTTTTTTGTCAATCCCAAGGGCGAGGCTTTGCCTCGCCCTTTGTTTTTTCATCCTTTTCATTTTCCATGTTCATCGACGAAATCAAAATCCATGCGCGGGCGGGCCATGGCGGCAAAGGCTGTGTGGCTTTCCTCCGGGAAGCCTATCGCCCCAAAGGGGGTCCCAGCGGCGGCAACGGAGGCTTGGGCGGCGATGTCATCCTGGAAGCTGACCACGACCTGAACAACCTGATCGCCCAGTTTTTCAAACCGAAACTGCTGGCGGAAAATGGCGATGACGGCAAGGGCAAAGGCATGGACGGCCATGCCGGCGCCGACCTGCTGGTGAAAGTGCCCTGCGGCACGCTGGTATGGCGTTTGGCGGAAAACCCGGAAGCCAGCGCCGAGCCAGCGCCGGACTCTGACCAGGATCTGGAGGCGCCAAAACAGCGCCGGCCACCAGGCCGCATCCTCCAGCGGGGCGACGTCAAGGCTTTGGAAATCGATCTGGAGCGGGAAGCAGCCACGCCGGAATCCCTCGCCGAAGCCGCCAAAGGAGATTTGGTGGCGGATTTGACCGGGCATGGCCAGCGGTTTGTGTTGTGCCGTGGCGGCCGCGGCGGATTGGGCAACCGGAATTTTGCCACCGCCACCCGCCAGGCGCCCCGGTTTGCGCAACCCGGTGAGCCGGGCGATGAAGGGGACTTCATTTTTGAGCTGCGGCTGATGGCGGATGTGGGCCTGGTGGGGTATCCCAACGCCGGCAAATCCACACTGCTCACCGCCATTTCCAAGGCCCGCCCCAAAATAGCCCCCTACCCTTTCACCACCTTGCATCCGCAAATCGGCATTGTGGAATACCCGGATTGGAGCCGGCTGGTGGTTTGCGACGTGCCCGGTTTGATCGAGGGAGCCCACATGAATGTCGGGCTGGGCCACGCCTTTCTTCGCCATATCAAGCGCTGCAAGATCCTCGTCCTGCTGCTGGACATGGCCGGCACGGACGGCCGCACCCCATGGGATGACTACCGCCAATTGCGGCAGGAATTGGAATATTATGACGCGACCATGCTGGAAAAAACCATCCTGGTCGCCGCCAATAAAATGGATGAGGAAGCCAGTGCGGGAAACTTGAAAAAATTCAAGCGGCGGGTGCCCAAAACACCCGTTTTAGAGATAGCCGCGGCCTTCGATATGGGCCTGGACGCGTTCCTGAAAAAAATCCGCCAGGCGGTCGAGACGGCGGGCCGCTGAAGTTATGGGCCTGCGGTGGCGTTCCCGCCCTCGGGCCAAAACCAAAGCCGTTCGCGTGGAGAATTCCCCGCCAACGGCTTGGCGCCTTAAAACCGGATCCGGACCGGGCTAAACGGATCCCTTCAGCACGGAGATGAACTGCTTGATGGCCGGCGATAAAACCTTGTTTTTCTTCAGGATGGCGGCCAGCGGGCGGAAAAATTCGCCATCGTCAATTTCGATCTGAGCCAGGGTCTGGTTCGCCACTTCCTGCAAGATGGTGCCCTGCGGCACAATGGAAATCCCGGCATCGATTTCAACCGCCCTTTTGACGGTTTCAATGTTATCGAACTCCATGACGTTCTGCACCTGCACCCCGTGATCCTTGAGGATCTTGTCAATGGCTTTGCGGGTGGGGATGTCCGGCTCGAAGCCGATGAATTTCTGGCCGGATAAACTGGGCAGCCGGATGGTCTTGCTCTTGGCGAAAGGATGCTGCGGATGACAGATCATCACCAGGCGATCCTTGCGCAGCGGCACCACCTCCAGCTTGCTGTCCCGGTTGGGGTAGGCCACCAAGCCCAAGTCCACCACGTTGCCCAGCACATCCTCGTAAACCTGGTTCGCGCGCCGGTATTCCACGTGCACGTTCACGGTCGGGAAGCTGCGCAGGTATTTCTTGAGGTAAGGCGGCAGATCATGGAGCCCGATGCTGTAAATCGTGGCCAGCCGGATGGTGCCCGAAATAACGTCCTTGATCTCCTGCAGCTTGCTCTGCAGCGCCTCATAAGTCTGGATGATTTGCTTGCTGTACTCGTAAAGGATCTGCCCTTCACGCGTCAGGCGGAACTTCTTCTTGCTCCGCTCAATAAGGATGGATTTGAAATGCCGCTCCAGGGCGCTGATTTGCTGGCTGACGGCGGATTGGGTCACTTCGTTGATCTGGGCGGCCTTCGTGAAACTCTCGGTTTCAGCCAGATCACAGAACATCTTAAGGCTTTCAATTTGCATAATTAAAATTTAACGAAGAAGACCAATTAATTCAGCTTATGTCAAATCTATTTGAGCGAGAGCCTCTTTAACTTTCTGGAGCAACTCCTGGCTGGTGAAAGGTTTTCTTAAGAAAACCCCGTCCTCCTCCTTGCTATTAGGCCGGACGTAGCCACTGGAACAAAGCACCCGCACATTGGGATTGAGCCGCCGCAGGCGCTCAACCAGCTCCCGCCCGCTCATATTGGGCATGACCAGGTCCGTGATTACCAGGTCGATGCTGGAAGCGGACCGCATGTAGATCTCCAGGCCTTTCTCGCCATTTTCGGCGGTGATGACCTTGTAGCCGAAAGCCGTCAGGACCATTTGCCCCATGGTGAGCATCAGGGGTTCATCGTCCACATAGAGGACGGTTTCGCTGCCCATCAGTTCGTGGGCTTGGAAAACATGATCCCGGACGAAGCGTTTTTCCGCGGGCAAATAAATGCGCACCGAGGTGTGGTGGCCGGGCTGGCTGGTGACCACCACGCTGCCGCCGTGGTTGGTCACAATCCCATAAACCCAGGCCAGCCCCAAGCCGCGATGGTTGGCCTTGGTGGTGAAAAATGGCTCAAAGATGCGCGGCAGGATCTCCGGGGCAATGCCGCATCCGTTATCGGTGATCTCGATGCAGACATAATGGCCGGGTCCCAACGTGGCAGTGGCATCCTGGAACGGCTCACCAAGCTCGAAATTCCGGGTTTTGATCTGGACGCACACACTATTGCCCGCCGCCTGGATGGAATTATCGAGGATTTTCAGGAACGCCTGTTGCATCTTCGCCTCGTCGAAGTGCACGGTGTAAAGTTTGCCCTGCAAATCGAGGTTCCAAGTCAGTTCAACGGGTTGGGGAGCTTTGCATACTTCCACCGTGCGCCGCAACAGATCATTTAAATTGCCTGCCGCCAGCGTCCTTGGGTCTTTTTCCTGCCGGCTGAACGAAGCCAGGTCGCAGGCAATCTCCGAGGCTTTTTCCGCGGATTTTTCCACCTCCACCAACGATTTGAACCACACGTGCTTGGCATCGATCTGGCTGATGATCAGCGAGGTGTGCCCAAGAATGCTGGTCAGGGCGTTATTGAAATCCAGCACCACCGAGCGGATCAGCTGCATGGCGCAATCCAGCTTTTGTTTTTGCGCCACGCCCGCATCCACGGAGGCTGGGGGTGGGGCCGGCTCAATGGGCCGGCCGGCTTTGGATTGCGCAGCCATGGACTGCGCCAGGCTGATGGGGATATGAAACAGCTGGAATACGTAAAACTTCTGATCCTCCAAAGTGGTCGGGCAAATATAAGTTTGAAAGAGAACGACCCCGCCCCCTTTGATGTTGAACTTGGCTTTCATGACCTCCGCCATGGCCCGTTCCGGCCGCGCCAGGAACTGCTCCGGAGTCATTTCATTGCCGCCCCCCCAAATGCTGGAAAGCAGGGTGGAATCGCTCTCCAGGACCGGCCCGAAAATATCGATGGCGGCGCTGTTGGCGAACCGGACGCGGCTGGTATTATCGACGATGAACGCCGGCCAATTGGCGTTGTCCAAAATGAAATCCAGCTTGCCCTTGACCGCCATAAACCCTCTCGTCACCTTCCATCCACCATGCAACCGGGCCCCATCCCCGGCGGGGCAAACGCACTTAAATTGGGCTGGGGGAACAGCAGGCTCACGATTTCAGTTTCCGCTCCAGGACGGCGCCCGCCAGGGCGGGGTTGGCTTTGCCCTTGCTCAACTTCATGACCTGGCCTTTGAGGAAGTTCAACGCGGCGGCTTTTCCAGCCCGGAAATCCTCCACCGACCGGGGATTGGCGGCCATGGCTTCATCACAAAACTGCTCGATGACTTTTTCATCGCTTACCTGGATCAGCCCCCGGCTGGCGACGATTTTTTCCGGGGCCAAACCGGTGGCGAACATCTCCGCGAAGACATCCTGGGCAATCTTGCTGCTGATCCTGCCGCTTTCCACGAGGGAGATCAATTCGGGGATGGCTTGGGGAGCGAATTTAAGGTCCGCCAAGGTGCTCTTGGTTTCGGCCAGCTGGGCCCGCAGGTTGTTGATGACCCAATTGGCAACCGACTTGGGATGGGGGCTTTGACCGGCCAGAGCTTCAAAATAATTGGCCAGGGGAACATCCTGCACCAAGGTATCCGCATCAGTGGCAGGCAGCTGATATTGTGAGCTCAGGCGCTGTTTCCTGGCCAGTGGCAATTCCACCAACCGGGAGCGCACCCCGGCTATCCAATCCTCCGCTGGCGCAAAAGGGAGCAAATCTGGCTCTGGAAAATAACGATAGTCATGGGCCTGCTCCTTGGTCCGCATGATCTCGGTGATTCCAGCCTCGTCATCCCAGCGGCGGGTTTCCTGGTTCAGGCGGCCACCCTTTTCCAATACGCCCACCTGGCGGGGGATCTCATAATCCAAGGCCCGGCGCACCCCGCTGAAACTGTTCATGTTTTTGATCTCAATCTTCTGCCCCAGCCCCCGCTGGCCTTGGGGGCGGATGCTCACGTTCACATCACAGCGCACCATGCCTTTTTCCATGTCGCAATCGCTGATCCCCCCCTGGATCAGGATATCCTTAAGGGCATTCAGATAATCGTAAGCCATCTGGGAGGAATAAATCTCCGGCTCGGAGACGATTTCCAAAAGCGGCACCCCGGCCCGATTGAAATCCAATCCGCTGCTTTGCGCGAAGTGGAAGCTCTTCCCCACATCCTCCTCCAAGTGGGCGCGGGTGAGCGGGACGCTTTTGAGCACCCCCTCCGACTCGAACTCCACCAACCCGTCGATCGTGGATGGCCGGTCGAATTGAGTGATCTGGTAATTTTTCGGCATGTCCGGGTAAAAATAGTTTTTACGGTCGAACTTGGCGAGGGCGGGCAGCGAGCATTTCAGCAGCAAGCCGGCCAGGGCCGTCAAACGGAGCGCCTCCTCGTTGGCCACCGGCAAAACCCCGGGCAGCCCGAGGCAAACCGGGCAAACGTTGGTGTTCGGCTCCGCGCCAAACTCGTTGGCGCAGCCGCACCACATTTTGGATCTGGTTTTAAGCTGCACGTGGGTTTCCAACCCGATCACCGCTTCGTATTCCATAAGTCCGTCTTTTGTGCCACAAATGGGCGGTAATGAACATCGAATTCTTCCATCGCCCCGGATCCCCGCCGGCTCACGGTTTTCCGGCCTCCAGGCAGGCCAGGCGATACAGATCGCGCACCAGCAGGCGGCTGCCCGCCAGCGCGAGGGGCCCCCAGGCATCCGGCCCCTCCAGCACCTTGGCTTGGGCCAGCTTCTTGAAACCGGAGACGCTGGCTTCCACCAAACTCAACCCGCCGGAATCGTTCAGCACGTAAAACATGCCCTGGGCCAGGAGAAAAGGACCGCTCCCATACTTGCTGGCCGCCCCGCTGGTCCAGACGGATTTGCCATTCAGATCCAGGCACACAAACTGCCCATCGGGCCGCACCCCGAACAAATGGTCCTGGTATAAGATGGGGGTTTGCTGGGTGGCTCCAAACACCGTCGGCTTAAGCCTGAACAGTGGCTGCACAGACCACTGGTGGTTGGTTTTGGCAAGCTGCAGCATCAGGCTCCCGGCTTCGTAGCCGCCGCACAAAAAAATGCGGCCACCCCCCACGGCCACGGGGGACGGAACATTAGCTATGCTGATCTTCCAATCCGGGGTTTCCCACAGCCGGGCGCCATCTGTGGCGGACACCCCCACCACGCCGCCACTGGCGCAATACACATACATTTTTTGGCCCTCGAACTCCATGGGTGTGATCGAGGAATGGGTCATCTGCCATTTGCGGGGATTGGGAGTCTGCCAGACCGGCTTGCCGGTTTCAAGGTCCACCGCCAGGAGGAGGCAATCCCCGCCCGGGGCCAGGATCAATCGGTTGCCATCCACCAGCGGGCACTGCCCGGCGTACCAGTCCGGCACCTCGGTGTTATACTCGCTGGCGAGATCGATTTTCCAGCGCAGCTCGCCCGTTTCCGGATCCACACAAATCACGTGGCACATGGGGCCAATCGCCACGGCGCAGCGGTCCTGGATTGAAGGAATCGTGCGGGACATGCCGTGGTTGCGCTTGATTTTTACTGAATAGGTATATCGCCAAAGCTCCTTGCCATCCTGGAGCGACAGGCAGCGGAAGGCGTCCGCCTGGCCGGGTTGGTCGTAATCCATAAGATAAACCCTGCCCTTCCAAACGGCTGGTGCGGCGAAGCCTTCCCCCACCTCGATATTCCACAGCGTTTTGGGGCCTTCGGCGGGCCATGTGGTGGCCAGCGGCGTGGCATCCCGGCTGATGGCATCCAGGTTGGTGCCGCGGAAGCAAGGCCAGGATCCGGGCAAGGAGGAGGCGGTGCCATTGGATTTCACCAGGTGCCCATTCCAGCGGATGGCCGGCCCCGCGCCACCGGAAGTCTGATTGGTCCGGTCAGCACCCGGAAGACGGCTCTGCAATTGATGCGCCACCCCTGGATGAAACCACCACCACACCAAGGCGGCGGTGGCCGCCAGGACTGCCACCCAAGGCAGGGCTTTCGGTTTGGAATCATTAGCTTCTGTCATGTTCAATTTCTTGTTGCGAAACGGCCTTCGGACCGCAGCTACCCCCCCGGCCGGGCTCCCGGGGCGCCATTTAGCAGGCCGGTGGGAACCGCTCGCCCTGCGGAGCTCCAATCCCCCCCTTCCTTGGCCATTTCCGCTCGATTGGATCGGGTGGGCTGGCCGGATCTCGATGGACAAGGCCTGTTTTGTTCGTCAATGGTCCGGCTCCGATCAGAACTCACAAACCCCATTCCCCGGTTTGCGCAAAAATCTGCGGCCCAACCTTTCCCACTTCTGACGGACGAACACGGATCAGGGCATCCTAACGATTGGCAGGCGAACCCGTCAAGCGCCCGAAAACTGGGCCCAATGGCTTTTGCCATCCGGTGGCCAGGCCCGGCCGGCAATCCCGCCTGGAAAGCCGGATCACTTTTCGGCGATTCTCTTTGCATAAATCGCCGAAAACAGGGATATTAATCTTGAACTAGGTCATTTGGTTCCTCTCAAGCGCTGGAAGATCTTCAGGTGAACAGGTGTTCAGTGATGATTTTTAAACCCGCAATCCAGGTCCGGAACAGGAAAAATAGGCCAGTCAGAATTGGAAAGGCAAAGGGGCGCATAAACCCGAACCGTCCTACGGACCTCACGTACACGACGCGGCAGCGGTGCAGGCAACCCGAACGAATCAACCATGGAACAACCCATAGAACTAGAAGGCACAGTGAAAACCGTGCTCGCCGGCACGATGTTTCGAGTGGAACTGGCCAATAGCAACCACGTGGTTCTGGCCCATATTTCGGGCAAAATGCGCAAACGCTTCATCCGCTTGACAGTGGGTGACCGGGTGAAAGTGGAAATGTCGCCCTACGACCTGGACAAAGCCCGGATCGTTTACCGTTTGCAATAGTTTAGCCGCATCCAAACACCAGCGCAGCAATGGTTTATGTGCGGCTTTTCGGATTCGCACCACGCCCTCAAAGGGCGGGTCCAAAATGGCAGTTGGCTGGGTGTTTGAAAGATTTTCCAAGAATTCCACTTGAGTAATTGCCGGAATAGCGGATACTACTAAGCGAGTAGAAAAATTAGAGTTAGAATTTTTACATGATAAACCTTAAGGTGGAGGTTGCTTCAACAGTGGAATGAAGCCCGGTCTCCCCGGGACCATTCAGGGATTCGGCTCTTCAATGAAAATAATTAATGTTACAATCTGTTTGTTCTTGTGAAACCAGCGCCCCCCAGGGCAACCTCGTTCAGCAACCCCTCGACCCCATGACCTTTTCGGATTTCAAGCTTGCCCAGCCCATTATGGAGGCTGTTCAAGCGCTCGGATTTACCGAACCCACACCCGTTCAAGCCCAGGCAATTCCTCTAATGATGGAAAACCGGGATGTGATTGGCAGCGCCCAGACCGGAACCGGCAAGACCGCCGCCTTCGGATTGCCGATTCTTACCCATCTCGGCAAGCGGGTTCCAGGCGGCCCCCGCGCCTTGATTTTGGTGCCCACCCGTGAGTTGGCGATCCAAGTGTCGGAAGCGATCATCGTTTTCGCCCAATTCACCGACCTGCGGGTTTCCGTGTTCTATGGCGGCGTGGGCTACGGCAAACAACTGGCCGCCCTGAGGGAGGGCACCGATGTGATCGTGGCCACCCCTGGCCGCCTGTTGGACCATCTTTCCCGCGGCGCCCTCAAACTGAACTCCATCCGTTACCTTGTGCTCGATGAGGCGGACCGCATGCTGGATATGGGCTTTTTGCCCGATGTGCGCAAAATCATCAACCAGGTGCCCCGGCAGCGCCAAACCTCCCTGTTTTCGGCCACGATCCCCTCGGAGATCGAGTCCCTGATCAAGTGGATGATGGACTCCCCGGTGGTCATCCAAATCGGCGCCCGGTATTCCCCGGCCGATACGGTCAACCATTGGCTGTTCCCGGTGGCGGCCTCGCAAAAACCGGAGCTGCTGAAAGCCCTCCTGCGGAAAGCCGCCTATGAATCGGCCATCGTATTCTGCCGCACCAAGCATGGGGCGGACCGCGTGGGCCGGCTGTTGAAAGCCAGCCAGCACCGCGTGGCGGTGCTCCATTCCAATTTCTCCCAGCGGGAGCGCGACCAGGCCCTCGCCGGTTTCCGTGATGGACGTTTCAAGGTTTTGGTGGCCACCGACATCGCCGCCCGCGGCCTCGATGTGGCGGATGTCAGCCATGTGATCAATTACGACGTTCCCCAGCATCCCGAGGATTACGTGCATCGCATTGGCCGCACCGGCCGGGCCCAATCCAAAGGCGAAGCCATGACCATCATGGCCGCGGAGGATACCCAGCATGTGCGTGCCATCGAACGCTTGATCGGCCGGGGCATCCCGCGCGAAAAGGTGGAGGATTTCAGCTACGAATACACCCGTCTGTTCGATGAAGGGAAAAAAGGCCCCCAAGCCCAGCCTTCGGGCCGGGTGCGCGGCGTCCGGTTGAGCGGTGGCTATTATTTCGGCCACGTCAAATCACGCCGCTAATCCCCGGAAACGGCCCCCTTTAAAACGGGCCAACTGCGGCAGTGTGGTTGGCCAGATCCTGATGCCGCCGGTTTTACCCTTAAATCGGCGGTTTGTTTTTCCGTTCCTCACCCACCGCCCATCCGGCCATTCCCGGCCCTGGCCACCACCTGGCCACCACCTGGCCACCACCTGGCCACCACCTGGCCACTAAAGCGGTCAATCGGTCAAAGCCTGGTAAAACAGGGTCGAAAACTTTTCAAAGATCCCATGCTGGTTGTGGGGCAAATGCTGGACAAACAGCAGCGCCAGCGTCTTTTCCCGGGGATCCAGGTTGAAATAGGTGGTGGCCGCCCCGGACCATCCGAATTGCCCCACCGATCCCAGCCGGCTCCCCTTGGCGAGATCGATGCGCACCGATCCCCCCAAACCAAACCCGTCCGATGGGCTCCATACGTGGGTGGGCCGCTCCAGGTGGTTCAGATGGTTGGCCATCATCAGTTCCACGGTCTTGCGGCCGAGGATCTGGCAGCCATCCAGCTTGCCGCCATTGAGGAGCATCTGCCCAAAACGGGCATAATCCCCAATGGTTGAAAACAGGCCCCCGCCGCCACTGGGAAAGCCCTGGCCGGGCCCGCGGTATGAATCCAGGATGGGGGCCATGGCCTGTAATTTGCCGTCCGGCCCCGGCCCGTAAATCCTGGCCAGCCGCAGGCGTTTTCGTTCCGGAACCAGGAATCCGGTATCGGCCATGCCCAAGGGGTTAAAAAGGCGCTCCTGGAGGAAATCCTCAAACTTTTGCCCGGAAACCACTTCCACCAGGTAACCCAGAATGTCCGTATTGATGCCATACAGGAAAGTTTCGCCCGGCTGATGCGCCAGCGGCAATTTGCCAACGCGGGTGATGAACTCCTTGAACGAGGGGGCGTTCCACAGATCCGCCCGCCGGGTAAGCTCATCCACTGGATTATTGGTGGATCCATAAGTGTAGCCAGCGGTATGAGTCAGCAGGTGCTTGATGGTGATGGGCGACTTCGCATCCACCAGCAGCGGCTGGTCGGCGGTCCCGCTTTTGAAAACCTTCACACCTTTGAGTTCGGGAATGAAATTGGCCACCGGATCCTCCAGGTTGAACCGCCCATCCTCGAGCAGCATCATTACCGCAGCACTGGTGATGGTTTTGGACATGGAATAGACCCGCATGATCGTGTCTTTTTCCATGGGGGCCTTGGTCTCCAGATCGCGGACGCCATAAGTATGCCAATCCACGATCATTCCCTGGCGCACAATCATCGTCACCGCTCCGGCATGCTTGCCGTCATCGATGAATTTCTGGATCACCGAGTGCAATTTTTCGAGGCGCGGAACGGAAAAACCCGCACTCGCTGGCTGAGCCATGGGCAAGGGTTGGCAAAAGGCCGGCCGGGACACGGCGAGCAACAGGCAGAAGGCCAGCCCGGCTGGTTTATTTAAAGCTGATTTCAGATTCATAGCTAATTCAGGGTTTTTCCAAGTTCAGGGGACTTTTTCTCCCGCCGCCGCTTGGAAAGCAAGTCAAAGAATTGTGCCCTGGCAGGCCAGTTGCTCGATCCCTTCCAAGGCGCCCATGGGCAATCCCCAGTGCCCACCCGGCACCTGGCATTCGCGGGGATTTATACGGATCAAGCTGCCGCGCAACTGGCGAGCCACCCTTTCCGAACAGAACCGCACGGTGGGAATCGCCGTCCCGGCTCCCAGCTCAATCACCGCCCCGCTGGCCCGGTCTTTTTCCAGGCCGGCGAGCCAGGCTCGGAACCGGTCATCCTGGTCATCGGTCCGTCCACCAATCCAGGCGTCGTCACCGAACATCAGGATGTTCGGACGGGCCAGCCCTCCGCAATGCGGGCAGCGGGGCAATGGCTCCCGCGCCAGGAAGGCCTCCTCATCCACCTGCACCACCTCGGAGCGGGCCTCCCAGACCGCATCGCAGCAAGGCTCGCAGCACTGGAAATGGTGGATGGACCCGTGGCATTCCACCACTTGGCCGGAGGGGAAACCAGCCGCCTGGAATTGCCCATCCACATTGGATGTAAAAACAAAGAAACCCCGGGGCTTGGCGGCGGCCCAAGCCAGCAACCGGCCAAATCCGGCATGCGGCACGGTGGCCCGGTATGAATTCAGCCGCTGTCCGTAAAAAGCCCACGCCAGCCGGGGATGTTCCTTAAACCACCTGGGATTGGCCAGTTCCTCGAAGGCCAAACCCATCCGGGCGGCGGCCGGGTAAGCACGCCAAAAACCTTCCCGGCCCCGGAAATCCGGCAGGCCGGAATCCACCCCCAGGCCGGCCCCGGCCGTGATCAGCAGCGCCTCCGCCGCTTTTACAGCCTGGGCCGCTGCCGCCAATCCTTGGTCCGGCCTCATCATATGTGCCATAATTCATCAACCACCGGCGGGCATGGCCAGGCAAGGTTTGTTTATTGCCGCCACGGCACAAGCCCCCTCAAAAAGCATAATCAACCTGGGCTTCACTTTTCAATTTTCACAACCGGGATTACTTTGCAGCCGGCTTGTTTTGCTGGATATGAAACGCATTCACTTAATCAACACGACCGACCTCGAGGAGGGCGGCTGCCGGGCCTTTGAATTCGAGCGTGGTGGCCAATCCATCAAGGGATTCCTCGCCCGCCACCAGGGCCGCTGGGTGGCTTATGAAAACCGCTGCCAGCATTTGGCCATCCCCCTGGATATGGGTAACGAGCGCTTCTTTTCCCGGGATGGCCGCCACTTAATTTGCCAGACGCATGCCGCCCTCTACGAGCCATTAACCGGCCTCTGTGTGCGCGGCCCCTGCGCGGGCGGCCGGCTGGCGGCCTTGAAATTAGAGGCAGCCGAAGGGGCGGTTTGGCTCATCCTCGAAGCTTGACCGCTCATTTCGTGCGCACGAAGCCGGCGTTGACCCAGTTGGCGAGGTCTTCCCGGTTGCCATCGCCAGCATCGGTGGCCACCAGGCTGATCTGGCGGCTGCCGGGGGGGATGGGCACATTGAAACGCCAGGGAACCTCGCTGATCTTCATGACCGGGCTGGCGGCGGCGCATCGGCCATCGAGGATCACCTTGAACACGACGCTGGGGTATTTGGCCAGGTTGGAGCCGTTATGGACCTCAAGGATGCGTTCGTCCACGCCCGCCAGGGCCACAAACCGCTCATATTCCGGTTTGACCTGGTAAACCAGGTGGTTTGGCGCGTGCACCCCCATGCCGCGCTGGTAATCCTGCCCGCGCAGCCGCAGCCCGGCCTGCCGGTTGCTGCGATCCTTTTGCGGCGGGCTGGAAACCGGCGAATAACGGTGGTCGCTGGAGGAGGGTGAGTGCCCAGGCCCGGCCACACGCACTGGCGTCAAGTCAGCGAGATGGATATCGGGCATGGGTGGCGCCTCGGGCAGCCGGGCAAAGAATCCCTCGGAGGGGAGGCAAACCGGCTCCCCATTCTGCCAGGCCATGGCCCGCAGGTGGGTTGTCTCACGGATTTGGAACGGCCCCGTATAACGCGCCGAGGCCATGCCTGGCTCGGAGCCATCCACCGTATAATGGATCTCCGCCTGCGGCTGCCATGGGGTGGTGAGGGTGACCGTGATTTCTTTGGGGAACAGGTGCGGCCGGGCCGGGACTCCCCAGGGAGTGACGCGCACCGGGTCCACGGGCCGCGCCTGCTGCCAGCGGCCGGCCCGCCGGAGATCCTCGGCGAAGTTGATGGTCGCGGCCAGGTATTTCTCGAAGTGCTCCACCACCCTGGCGGTGAAATCGTCCGGGGTGGTTTTTTTCACCGGATCATACATGCCGTGGGCGTCGGTGAGATCCCGGGCCAGGAGGCAGCTGAATCCGGCTTTGCTCAAATTAAGCAGGCCAATCGATTTGCCCAGCAGGCAAACCTGGGTATGCACTCCCATGTAGATCAAGTGCGTGATGCCCCGATCCCGGCAGATGGAGTAAAGCGTTTCCAGATCGTTGGGCATCAGGTCCGTATCGGCCACGCGCAAATCCGGGTTCATGGCATCCCAGCCATAATTGCCCTGGCAGCGTTCCGGCCCGCAGGTGCAGCCCCCGCCATCCGGCGCCGGGGGGCACTCGATTTTGCGCAGGACCGGCAGCGGCCGTTTGGGCGCGTTGAAAGCGGCTTCGTAGGCGGGTGTGCCCACATAATTGTCGGCCACATCCGAGGGGCACCAGAAAATGGTCATGCCCATTTCCCGGGACCGCGCCACCACCTCGGCCATGCGCGGCACCAGGCTGCCCACCCGCTGGGTGGAGGTTTTGCACCAATGCCAGTTCCACATGTCCACAATCACCAGCGCGGTCTGGCGCGGATCCAGGTTCTCCCGGCTGATGGAGGCTGCGCCGGTCTGCGGATCGCGCCGCTGGAGGTTGAACTCCATGGCCTGGCTGGGCGCCAGCGGAAAAACCAGGAACCCGCAGAACAGTGCCGCCCAAGCGGCCCGGGAAAAAATTTGTGGCGATGTCATGCGGCCATTCTCCGGCAACGCTCCGGGTTGCCAAGCCAAAATTCACGCAAAAGCCGGACCGCACCACCCCTCCCGGGTAACCGTTGCTTTTGGCGCACGGCACCCCAAGGCCGGCGTCCGCCCCGGCGGGAAACCGCCTGCCAAACTACGGTCACTTATTGAGATTGCCCAACAGGATCCCGCCCGCGGTGGCGAGCACGCAGCCGATGAGCGTCATCCCCGCCGCGCGGCTTCCGGGCGGCGGATCCTTCAGGAGGAATATCCCCACCAGCGCGTTCACCACCACGGAAAGCTGGGCGATGGTATACCCCTTGCCAGCGCCCAGGTGGCCGACCAGCAGCAGCATGCCATAATTGCCCGTGGTCCACAGGAGGCCAGTGGCGCCGATCCGCCAATAATCCCCCCGGCGTTCAAGCCGGGGGCTTTGCCGCCCGAGCAGCACCAGCAGCCCGCTGCCGATAAAAATGCCAGCCGCCATGGGCAGGGCCCCGATCCACATCGACACCCCGGAAAGTTTGATGGGGATGAAGTAGATCCCCCACAGGATGCCGGCGCCGAGCGCGCCCAGCAGCCCCAGCGCACGATTCTGGCTGGGCCGGGGGCCGGAATCGCCCCCCCGGGCAAAAATGATCAACAAGACGCCCGCGATGATCACCACGATGGCGCCTGCCAGCAGCAATTGGTTCAGCCAGGTGGTGTTGCGGAATTCCTGGAACATCACCACTCCGCACCCCAGGCTCACCATGATATTCAGCGGCGCCCAGATGCCAAACGCCCTGGCCATGCCCAAGTGATGGGTGGCCGTGAAGGCACACAGGCCGCTCAAGGCCCAGATGAGGCCGCCCAGGAAAGGCAGCCAGAAGCCGCTCAAGGTGACCTGCCCCAGGCCCAGCCCCAGGCTGATCAGGAACGCCAGCACCAGGTTCACGGAGCCGACATAGAAGGCCTTGATCTGCTGGTTTTTCAACGGCACGTTTTGCGAGGGGGCCAGCCAGGCGCCCCACGCCAGCACCGTGATCATCGCGTATAATATTCCAAGCATATGCGGCGCTCATTGTTATCGGCGGCCCAGGCTTGGCACAAACCAAAACCCAGCTCTTTTTCCGCTCCGCGTGGCTTGCGCAACGGCCCTGGATTATGGTGGCCAAAAACCCTGCGGGCTTTAATATCCCATCCAGCATAATCCAATGAGGAAAGGACTGTGAATATGAAGAGATTATCCTGGTTGACGGCAGCCGTAGGCCTGCTCGGCGGGATCCAGCTGAACGCCGCCGGCCTGGCGGATCTGAAAACCTTCGGCACCATCGGCAAGGAATTGCGCGTCCTGGGCGGTGGCCAGGAGGCCGAGCTCTACCGCAAGGAAGGCCAAGGCTGCCTCACGCACATGTGGTTCGGGGGGGCGTTCAAGGGGGTGGAGCGCACCCGCATCCGCATCTACACGGACGGCGAAACCAACGCTGCCATCGACATGGAGTTATACCTCGGGCACGGGATCGGTTTCGGGGATGACTTTGCACCCTGGGGCACCGCGCGCATCGGCAAGGCGGGCGCCCCGAACAGCGTGCACAACACCTACCGCGTCCCTTTCGGGCGCGGCGTGCGGATCACCGCCCAGCGCGCTCCCGACGCGGAGGATAATCCCATGTTCTGGTGGATCATCCGCGGCACCGAAAACCTGCCCGTCGAAATCGGCGGGGTCCGCCTGCCCGGGAACGCGCGCCTGCGGCTCTACAAGCTCGAAAAACACACCGCCCAGCCGCTGGATGAATTCAACCTCTGCCAGGTCCAAGGCAGTGGCGCCCTCTACCAGGTCACGATGGAGGCCAAAGGCCAGCGCAAATCGGGCAGCTGGAAAGACCTCAGCTTCATGGAAGCCTGCATGCGCGCTTACCTGAACGGCGCCCGCGAGCCGCTGATGCTCTCCTCCGGCCTCGAGGATTATTTTCTCGGAACCTACTATTTCAATAAAGGCCGTTATTACACACCGATCGCGGGCCTGACGCATTTTGACAGCCAGGAAAACGAATTCTCCGGGTATCGCTTCCACGAAGACGATCCGGTGTTCTTCCAAAACGGCCTGCGGCTGACTTGCCGTTGCGGCGAGAAGATCGGGGACAAAGTCTTCCATGACCCGCCGGCGACCGTTTACACCACCTATACCTGGCTTTACCAGTGGTAGCCGCGAGGGCGTTTTCTCCCGCAACACCCCCCCGGCACCCCAATCCCAACCACGAAATCATCCATGACCGGCGCCGCGGGAAAACCAGCGGCGCCTCCCGGGGCGGAACGGGCGGAGCAGACGGAACCGCCCGGCCGCTTAAATGCCGATTAAAATGCGTGACTTTAAGGCGCGAAAAGTCAATGATTAGGGCCTTGAGGCCGTTTCCTGACCATGCCTGTAGAACGGAAAAACCGGAGCGGCCCGGAGGACGTTATGAAAAAATCAAAACCCGTTTCACGGAGTGGACGATTCACGCAGGGGCCGGGCGAAGATGTGGCCCGCTTCACGGAATCCATTTCGTTTGACTGGCGCCTGTGGCGCTTCGACATCCTCGGCTCCCTGGCCCACGCCGCCATGCTGCGGCAGGCGGGCCTGCTCAGCCAGGCCGAGGCGGAAGGCATCATCCGCACGCTCGACGCCATCAGCCAGGAGATCGCCGCGGGACGCTTCACCTGGAAGCCGGAGCTGGAAGATGTGCACATGAACATCGAAGCCGAGCTGACCCGCCGCGAGCCGGCGGGCGCCAAGCTGCACACCGGCCGCTCCCGGAATGACCAGGTGGCCCTGGATATGCGGCTCTGGCTGCGGGATGAAATCGATGCGCTCATCCTGGAAATCCGCAATCTCCAGAGCGCCATGGTGGAGCTGGGGGCCAGGCACTCGCGCACCCCGATGCCCGGCTACACCCACCTGCAGCGCGCCCAGCCGGTGTTTTTTGCCCACCATCTGCTGGCTTATGTGGAAATGCTGGAGCGCGACGCGGGCCGTCTGCGCGACGCCTGGAAACGGGTGAACATCTGCCCCTTGGGCAGCGGCGCCCTGGCCGGATCCACCCTGCCGCTCGACCGCGAATTTGTGGCCAGATACCTGCACTTCGTCGATGGCAAAAAACGGCCCCTGGTGAGCCAGAATTCCATGGACGCCGTGAGCGACCGCGACTTCATCGTGGAGTTTGCCGCGGCGGCGGCCTTGCTGGCGGTGCACCTGTCCCGGCTCGCGGAAGATCTGATTCTTTGGGCCGGCAGCGAATTCAATTTCATCCGGATCGCTGACGCCTACACCACCGGCTCCTCGCTCATGCCCCAGAAGAAAAACCCGGACATCGCCGAGCTGGCGCGCGGCAAAACCGGCCGCGTGGTGGGGAACCTGGTATCCCTGCTGGTCCTGCTCAAAGGCTTGCCGATGACCTATAACCGCGACCTCCAGGAGGACAAGGAGCAGCTGTTCGACACCGCCGACACCGTGCGGGCCACCGTCAAGATCGTGGCCGCCATGCTCCGGCATACCTCCGTCAACGAGGCCGCCTGCCGCGCGGCCGCCTCGGACCCGGCTTTGCTGGCCACGGACCTGGCCGATTACCTGGTCACCCGCGGCCTGCCCTTCCGCCAGGCCCACCACGCGGTGGGCGCCGCCGTGGCCCTGGCCGAGCAAAAGGGCAAAAAGCTCAACGAATTGACGCTGGCGGAATACCAATCCATCGAGCCGCTGTTCGACGCCGGCGTCCACGCTTTGTTTGACCTGGATCAAGCCATGGCCCGCCGCAACCTGGCCGGCGCGCCGGGCGACCGCGAGGTCCAGCGGCAGCTCCGCCGCTGGCAAAAATTCCTCGCCCCGGACGAGGCCAAACCCAGCCCATAACCAGCCCACCCATGGCTGCCGCCCTGACCCCATCGCTGAGCCGCTTGCTGCGGGACGTGTCCCGCTCGTTTTTCCTGACCCTGCGCGTGCTGCCCGGTGCGGTGCAGCCCCAAATCGGGCTGGCCTATTTGCTGGCCCGCACTTCCGACACCATCGCGGATACCAAGCTGGTCCCCATCGGCCGCCGCCTGGAAGCCCTGCGCTGGTACCAACAACAAATCCAGGACCGGGCCGCCAGCCCATCCACCCCCACCGCGGCAGCGCCCGCCACCGTTTCCCAGGCGGGCGGGATCCTGGCTGGCCTGGCCTCCCACCAAGGGCTGCCCGCGGAACGCATCCTCCTGGAGCGGCAGGCAGAGATCCTCGGGGTTCTGGAGGCGCAACCCGCCCCGGACCGGCAATTCATAGCCGGGGTGCTGGCCATCATCACCAGCGGACAGATGCTGGATTTGGAACGTTTCGGCGGCGCCTCCGAGGACCGCGTAACCGCTTTGCGCAACGACGCCGAGCTGGATGATTACACCTACCGCGTGGCCGGGTGCGTGGGTGAATTCTGGACCCATATCTGCGCCGCCCACCTGTTCCATCCCGACCCCAGGACACAAGCCTTTCTGCTGGATCACGGCCGCCAGTTCGGCCAGGGGCTGCAGCTGGTGAACATCCTGCGCGACCTTCCCGGCGACCTCCGCCAGGGCCGCTGTTACCTGCCCCAGGATGGCTTGGAACGGGCCGGCCTGGCTCCGGCCGACCTGCAAAACCTGGATCATATGGCGCGCTTCAAACCGGTGTATGACCACTACCTGGACCAGGCCCGCACCCGGCTCCAGGCGGGTTGGAGCTATACCCTCCGCCTGCCGCGCCGGCAGCTGCGGCTGCGCCTGGCCTGCGCCTGGCCGGTCCTGATTGGACTCAAGACCCTCGACGCCCTGGAAGGCGGCAATGTCCTGGACGCCCGGCAGCGCATCAAAGTGCCCAGGGCGCTCATCCGCCAGATCCTGCTCAAAACCATCCTGCTATATCCGTTCCGGCGGGCCTGGGAAAGCCAGGCGCCCCGGCTGGACCACACCCCTTTATGAAAGCCCTCGTTTTAAAAGCTTACAAACAAATGGAAATCACCGACCTGCCGGAGCCGCAAACCGGCCCCCGGGAGGTTTTGATCCGCGTGCGGGCTTGCGGCATCTGCGGCAGCGATGTGCACGGCTTCGACGGCTCGACGGGCCGCCGCATCCCCCCCATCGTCATGGGGCACGAGGCCGCCGGCGTGGTGGCCCAGGCCGGTCCGGAGGTGGACCGCTTCAAAGCCGGCGACCGCGTCACTTTCGACTCCACCATTTACTGCGGGGATTGCTTTTTTTGCCGCCGTGGCGATCTCAACCTATGCGACCGCCGCCGGGTTTTGGGTGTCTCCTGCGGGGATTATCGCCAGCACGGCGCCTTTGCCGAATATGTCGCCGTGCCGGAACGCATCGTCTATGCCCTTCCGGAACGCTTCAGCCTGGAGCACGCCTGCCTCATCGAGCCGGTTTCCATTGCCTTTCATGCGGTGGACCGCGCCCGGATCGCCCTGGGCGCCACCGCCGTGGTGATCGGCGCGGGGATGATCGGCCTGGCGGTCATCCAGGCTTTGCGGCTGGCCGGGTGCGGGCGGATTTTCGCGGCCGACCTCGACGAGCGCCGCCTGGAGCTGGCCCGGCAGCTGGGGGCCGACGAAACCTGCAATCCCCAAAACGGCGACCTCGCCACCGCGGTCAAGCAAGCCACCGATGGCCGGGGCGCCGATGTCGCGGTCGAAGCCGTGGGCGCCACCGCGCCGGTCAACCTGGCCGTCAACTGCCTGCGCAAAGGCGGCACCCTGACGCTGATCGGCAATGTGGCCCCGAAAATCGAGTTTCCCCTCCAGCTCGCCGTGACCCGCGAACTCACCGTGCTGGGTTCCTGCGCTTCCCGGGGGGATTACCCGGCCTGCATCTCCATGATGTCCCGGGGCTTGGTCCAGGTGGCCCCGTTGATCAGCGCCAGCGCGCCCCTCGCGGAAGGCCCGCAATGGTTCGACCGCCTATACCGCCAGGAGCCCGGCCTGATGAAGGTGCTGCTCAAACCGTGAACAACCTGGCCTGGGATTTTGGGTTGCCCATCGGCCAGCAAAATAGGCGAAGCGGAATCCCCGAAACTCGCCTGTTGCACGGCGGGGAAGCCAGTTGGAACGGATCGATTCCCAAGCGCAGGGCTGGCTGGTGATGGTGCGAGCCGTGCGGATTAGCTGGGGTCAAGGCCAGCGAACCGTGTTCATGAGCCGAAAGTCCGGTATTATCGGGCAGCGGCTTGAAAACAGCGTTGCTTGAGTTCTTAGACCGTTTGGGGGGCATCCGTGAGCCTGCGCCTGCCCACCGCTAACAGCACCTCTCTCATTTCCGGCACGTCATGGCCAGGGAAATACACTTTGATTTTCGGGCAGAAGGGATCCTCAATCACTTTCAAAATCCGGCCTTCGTATGGCCCGTAGAAAATGGTCTGGCCCACCCGGCATTCCGAGACGCACAGGGGCCGGCCGGGGTCGTAGCACAACTGGCTTGATGGTTTCGGCTTGTTTTGCGGCCGGTTCACAGCTGGCCGGGGAGATTCGGGCTGGGTTTCCGCCAACCCATAATCTTTTCTCGTAATCACGCGCACTTCGTGCGCCGGGACGGGGGCCAGGGCAACCCGTGCCGGCGGCGCCGGACTGCACTCCGTCCGTTCCCGGGCCGGTTTGCGGAGGGGAGTTGGGGACCTCACCCAGGATTTGCCGGCCGGAGGAGTGCTTGCTGGCGCTTCAGGCCGCGGCCAATTGGCGCTGGTTCGAATTTGCAGCCTCCCGAGCGCGGCCGGATTCACGCGGAGCCGCTTGGTCAGATCCAGGTGTCCTTCCAGCTGGCCCTTCTCACAGCGGGCCTTGATGGTGGCTGGTTTGATGGCCGTCGCCTTGCTCGCCTCTTCGAGGGTGGGCCACCCGATGAGAGCATATTTGTGGAGTTCCGCCAGCTTGCAGGCCAGTTGGCAGGGAATGAAATTGGTCCGGCCGATGGTGCGTACCGCGATGTGTTCCCGGCGGAATCGCGCGTTCAAGGTCGTCGTCTTGACCCCGAGCAAATCCGCGAGCGCCGGCACCGCAATGGCCGCCTCCGCGCACGTCTTAATGGCCGACAGAACCCTGCCGAGGGGGTCACCCGGCGGGGCGCCGTTGCCGGCGGGCATCAAGCCACCAGCCTGAGTTGGAGCCTGCTGGTTCATGGAATTCAACAAGTCACAATCCACACTAGCGCGCTTTGCCGGCTTGAGAACTGAGCGTCTGAACGCACAATCCAGGTTTTTTTCCTCCAGGCAAGGCGGTGTGCGACGCAGGCAACCTCCTGAGACTATCGACCACGCGAGAGCGTCAAATCCTCGAATTGGCCAGCAACGGCTGTTCCGTTAAGGATATCCCGGCCCGCTTGGGCATAAGCTCAGGCATAGTAGGATGGCATTTCAAGGCTGGGTTGGCCCATGGCAAACATTATAAGTCCTGCCAGGAACGGCCGTGGGCGATGCAGGCAACATCCTCCAAAAACCAAAAGCGCCCCCCGCCGCATCCCGGGCACAACGGAGAGCCTCACCCAAGGGGTGTTTGATGGGGTTGTTTGCCGGGTGAATCAAATCGCGCCCGGCTGATGCTCCCGTTATGCGGAAATGCAAAAGACATTTTGAGACGGGCGGTGGCCCCTCCGAGGCCGGGGGGATTTTCAGTTTCATATTGGTTGTTTTTCCTGGCCGGCCGGCGCCACACCTTGGGTAGCGGACCTGCACCCATTGCGCATCACATCGAGCGACAGGCCATTATGCCATGGGATATCGCGAATCGGATTAAAGCGTGTTAATTATCTTGATAGTTTCACCTGCTAATGGAAAGAAAGACCGATATGGATGAAAAGCCAGGCAAGACTGTGGGAAGGAGGCTAAACCCTCCCAAGGCGCTTTCAACGGAGACCAGCAACATACAGCAGTCCAATAAGTGGCGTTCTGCTTTTGGGGGTGTGCATATCCCAAGGGGGGTTTACCGTTTCCTCACCCATGCAGAGGCCGATGAATGGTTATGGAAAATGATTACCCGCCCATAGACAGACTGGAGCCACGCGAGCCCACCGTTGAAGATCTCACAAATATCTGCCGGGAATTCAATCGTCTCGGAGTGCGATATCTGGTGGTGGGAGGATTTGCCATGCGGGTTGCGGGTTTCGCGCGGCAAACCATGGGCCTGGAAATCATAGTGGCGGCCGATAAGGAGAACGAAGCTCTTGCCTGTCAGGCACTTGAGATTTTGCCGGATCAAGCCACCCGGGAACTCCGGCCGGGAGACTTGGAACAATACACCGTCCTTCGGATTGCCGATGAAGTGGTGGTTGACCTTATGAAATCGGCGGGTGGAATTGGATATCCCGAAGCTGCCAAGGAAGCCGTGGTGCATCAGGTTGATGGTGTTTCCATCCCTTTCGCTTCGCCCCGGCTGCTGTGGCGGATGAAATTCGCCACCCATCGTGAAAAGGATTTGCTTGATCTGGCGTTTTTGCGCAGGTGGTTCGCGGCAAGAGGTGAATTGCCACCCAGCCTGTGACCCTGGCCTTGGTCCATCATTGGAGAAAATACGGACGTTCGCCATCGAACTTCCGCCCAGCGCAAGGAATAGGGTGCCATGCCTGGTGCGAGCCGAGTTTCGCGATGATTGGAACTTCTCCCTGAAACCTCACCAGCCGGGGCTCAATAGGCAAAGGTGATTTCGTAGCGGCTGCGTAAACCAGCCGGGCAGTGCAGGCGCGCAAGGTTTGACAGGGGCATCAAGTCAGTTAGAGTAAAAAGCATGAAATTCTCAGCAGCAAAGTCAGCGATTGGTATGCCTGTGAGTGGTTGGAAAAACGGTTCCTGGAGGGGAAGGACGGTTTTATGGTTTGGAATGCTTTGGCTGGCCTCGATTGGGCGGGGGGAACCCAATGCCTGGCTGACGCCTCAGCCGGCAGGGCAGGCGTATCCCGCCGGCGAAGAGGACCGCCAGCATGCCATGCTGGTTCATGATCTCCGGCAACGTGCGGTTTTTAAGAGTGTTGCGGAGCAAACCTATCGCCGCGAGGCGTCGATTTGGGAAACGGATCGGGATCCCCTGGATGTGTTGTTGCGGCGAACTGAGGTTTTATTGAGCCACATCAAGCGCCTGTCCGAGGCGCCGGAGTTGAGCGCTTTGACCGCGAAACTGGCCACGCTGCGCGCCGAGGCGCAAGGAATAGAGGTCAGCAACCAACCGCTGAGGCGCGCCCTTTTTGACCAAGCCTGCCATATACGGCGCCAGATCGCCTTTGCGAATCCCTTGTTAGCGGAGTTCAGGGACATTCTTTTTATCAAGCGCCAGCGGAGTTGCTTCAACCATATGTGCGATCAGTATTACGGCATCACCCAGCGTCCCGGCGGAGGCCTTTTCGTGTTGGAGGATGCTTTCGGAAGCGGCGCCAAGTGCCGGGATGTGCTGGCCGAATCGGTCGTGGAACGGGGCGCCCTCCAGGGGCAACGGCTGGCTGCCGGCCCCCGGCGAAATTGGTCGCTCTACCTGGATTTTTCAGGAAATCTCCACGGGGAGGAGACACAAGGGGGATCCTTTCTGTCACCCGCGCTGGCGTACGACGGCGCGACCATCTTGTTTGCATATGTGGAATGCCAGGGGGGGCGAAAGCATCTGGAGCACCTTGATCCGCAACGGGGACATTGGGCTCCGGGATATTGCTACCACTTGTTCAAAGTCGGATTGGATGGGAGTCATTTGGTGCAATTGACGGAAGGGAGCTTCAACGATTTCGATCCCTGCTGGCTGCCCAGCGGGCGGATCGCCTTTATCAGCGAGCGGCGGGGCGGGTATCTGCGCTGCGGGCGCGCCTGCCCGACCTTTACCCTGTTTGACATGGAAGCGGATGGCAGTGATGTTCGCTGTGTCAGCTACCATGAGACCCACGAATGGTCCCCGAGTGTGGCGCATGATGGCAGGCTCGTCTTCACGCGCTGGGATTATGTGGATCGCAACGCCATGGTAACCCATAATCCGTGGATCATGACGCCGGATGGCCGCGACCCGCGGGCTCTCCAGGGGAACTATGCTTTCCGATACAGCCGTCCGGATATGGAACTTAACCTGCGCGCCATTCCCGGCTCGCAACGGTATGTGGCCACGGCGGCCCCGCACCATGGCCAAGCCTTTGGTTCCTTGGTGGTGATTGATCCGCGGCTGCCGGATGATGATCGGATGTCCACGGTGAAACGATTAACCCCGGACGTGGCTTTTCCTGAATCCCAAAAGGGAACCGAAAGCTATGGCCATGCCTGGCCGTTGAGCGAGGATTATTACCTGTGCGCCTACGATCCGGTCCAGGTGGCAGAATTGAATCCGGGCGGCCTGGGGCTGCCAGGGGATCCGGGCACAGACTATCCCGAGAAACCTTTTCTGCGAAATCCCAATCCCAAAGGTTATTACGGGCTTTACCTGGTGGACAGCTTTGGCAACAAGGAATTGATTTATCGCGACCCGGAGATTGGCTGCCAGTATCCGATACCGGTCAGGTCGCGGCCCAAGCCACCGGTGTTGAGTTCGATCGCCCAGGCGGGAGGAAAGGAAGGGCCGGCGGAAGCGACCATCGGGGTGGTCAACGTTTACCGCAGCCTGAAAGCGTGGCCCGAGGGGACCAAAATCACGGCTTTGCGCGTTTACCAGGTGTTGCCTCAATCGCTCCCTTCCAATAGCACCGCCCACACCGGCGTGCCAATCCCGGACACCGCGTCAGTCAATCTGGCGCGGATGATTTTGGGAACGGCGCCAGTGGAAAAGGACGGGAGCGCATATTTTGTGGCGCCGGCGAAGCGGGAGCTATATTTCCAGGCCCTGGATGAAAACGGATTGGCCGTGACTTCCATGCGGTCCGGCACCCAATTTCAGCCGGGCGAGCAGGCGACTTGCCAGGGGTGCCATGAACCACGCGGCGCCAGCCCGATTAATAATACCTTATTGGCGATGCAACGCGCGCCATCGCGACTAACACCGGACGTGGATGGCACCCAACCATTCAGTTACCCGCGATTGGTGCAGCCGGTATTGGATCAATATTGTGTGGCCTGCCACCGGCAAAATCCCCTGAAGGCTCCGTCGATGGAAAGGACTTTGGTGACCTTCAAAGAAGGCTGGCGTCCGGCGAGCTATTTTCAGTCCTATTTGAGCCTGGCGCGCCCGTATGGATTTGCCAGCTATGGCGCGCGCGGATGGGAGGATCCGAAATTCTACCGGACTACCCCGGGCGAATTTGGAGCGCGGGCGTCGAAGCTGTACCAGATGCTGGCCAAAGGGCATTACGATGTGAAACTTCCGGCGGAGGAGCTGCATCGCCTGACGGTTTGGCTGGATTCCTGCTCCTTGTTTTATGGCGTATATGAGATTGAAGGCCAGGCAGCGCAATTGCGAGGCGAGATCGTCCAACCGACGCTGCAGTAGAAGCAAACCACCAAATATTTCGGCCGCCAGTTACAGCCAGACAATGCGCTGAACGCAAGCTCGGCTACACGAATCCAACGCCACCGTAGCGGACGTAAGGAGCCGGCGTTATTGGCGGTCCCCTTGGCCGTTTTACTTGTTAGTCCCCTGCCCGGCGGGCTGCACAACATTTCCGAACCTGGCGCTCAGCGGCGTGCGAGCCCTACCCATGCCGGGCTGGCTTCCACCTTTCCCGGAACATGACGTTTTTAACCGCCAGACCACGGGATCATCCATGGCCTGGGATTTTGGATTGGCAATCAGCCAGCAACCTGTCCCGGCCATCGCTGGCGCCGTCATTTGCCTGGCTCAAGTTGTCCGGAGGCGCGCTCCCGGAAAAGGCGCTCCACGACGGTCCACGCCGGGAACCGCGTTTTGCGGTCGCGGCTGACATAACCGTAGGGGCTGACCACATTCACGCCATCCGAATAGCAGGCATGGTCCGCCCAAGGGTGGCGGGCAAAGACCCACAGCGCGCCGCCCACCGCCCCCGGCGAGGCGCACAAGCCCTTGAACTCCGCCTCCGTCGCGATTGCCTGGAGACGGGCGCCCGGCGCCCCGCTTTCACCACCGGGGTAACCAAACTCGCCGAGGACGATTGGTTTCCCCGGAAATTGCCGGTGCAGTTTGGCCAGGGTGTCCACCATGAACCGGGTGGCCTCCGGCAATCCGGCGTCGAGGGCCGGGGCCGCCAGGCTGAGGTGGTGGCTGGGGTAAACATTCACCGCGATGACGTCATCGAAACGATAAAACGACTCCCAGCCCTGCTTGTTGAAACAGTTGGAAACGTGGGTCCAGGGGCGTGAGGGATCCAGCGACTGCCCATATTGGACTAAAAGGCCGTTGCCGGCCGCCACCTCGGCGCGCTCCTCGGCATTTTCATTGCTCACGGACCACAGGATGATGCACGGATGGTGATTATCGCGCAGGACCATTTTGCGCAGGGTCCGCCGGGCGTTTTCCAGGACCAGGGGCGCGTCTGCGGGAGTGAGAGGGTACCCGGCGTTGGGCGCCGGATGATCGACATGGCCCCATTCGTTCATGCCATTCTCGGCCAGGACCAGGAGGCCCAGTTCGTCACAGATATCCAATTCCCCGGGATGGTGCGGGTAGTGGCAGAAGCGCACAAAATTGCCGCCGATCTGCTTGATCGCGGTGAAATCCTCCCGGGCCTGGGCGAGGTCCACCGCCATCCCCGTGCGTGGGGAATCCTCGTGGCGGTCGAACCCCATCAGGAACAAAGGTTCGCCATTCAGGAGCAGTTGGGCATCCTTTGCTTCCACCCGGCGGAAACCCACGCGGCGGGTCAGTGAATCCAGGATCCGGGCGTCCCTGGCTACCATCACCTGGGCCGTGTAGAGAACGGGCGTTTTCGGCGACCAAGCCTGAGCGCCGGGCACGAAACCCGCGAGCGCCAAATCCACGGCTTGCCCTGGCTCCAAAGAGGACTCAGGGGAGTGCAGCAAAGCCAGTTCCGTGCCCTTGGCATCCAACACCCGGGCTTGGAGCCGCACCGCCATCGCCCGGCTGGCCTCATTGGTGACAGCGGCACGCAGGCGGAGCTGCCCGCCCCCTGGCTCGGGCCAGGCGTCCACCATGGTATGGAGCAGGCGGATTTCAGCGGTGGCCACCAGGCTGGCCTCCCGCAGGAAGCCGCCCTGGCCATACCAGCCCTCAAACAGCGGGAACTGCCCCCGGGCCCGCAGGTTGTCGATGCGCACGGCGAACTGGTTTTCCTCCCCGATTCTCGCCAGATCCCCGATGGGCAGCGCGAACGGCAGGAATGCGTCGTGGTTTTCCCCCGCCAGCCTGCCGTTCACCCAGACCTTGGCGTTGTAATTGAGGCCCTCAAAGTGCAGGGCCAGCCGCCGCCCGCGGAATGCTTCCGGGATAAACAGGCGTTTGCGGAACCAGCCAATGCCGGTGTAGCGCTCCATGCCCGGCCCGCAATTATCGAAGGCCACCGGCGCCTCCACGCTCCGCCAGGATGCCACCTGCCAGCCTTCGGTAAACCAGCCCGCCGTTTCACCCTCGTTTTGGCGGTCCGCCTGGAAGCTCCAATTCCCGGTGAGGCTGATTTGCGCGCGGCCGGAGGTTTCATCCTCGGGCAGCATCCGCGGCCGCAGGGCCGCAAAAGGTTCCCGCACACCGGGATTCCGGCTGAGCACCCACAGGCTGGTGTTCAGCTCCCGCAGGGCGAGGGTGGCGGTGATCCAGCTATGCGTCCACCCGCTCTCAATGGTCCAGGCGCCCCAGCCCCAATCGCCGTCCGAGGCCCAGTAATCCCATTTCTTATAATCGAACCCGCGGTACCAGCTGCCGTCCAGCTCGGGCCGGGCTTCGCTCCGCGTCTGGGTGCGGATGAAGAAATCAGCCATTTTCGCGGCCGACCGCGCGTAGCGCTCCTCGCCCGTCGCGGCCGCCGCCTCGTGCATGCCGAGGAACGCGAAGTTGATGCTATACAGGGCATCGGTGGCCGGATCCCCCGCCTGGTGGGTGATCGCGCACTCACCCGTGCCGTAGGCTTCATTGGCGCCCAGCACGGCGCCCGGGATTTGCGGGATCGCCCCGCTGGCATCCTGCAGGCCCATAATGTAGCGGGCGATGGTGTCCAGCCACTGGCGATGCTCGGGGGTGTCATCCGCGCGCACCAGCCAGGCCAGCGGCAGAAGCATCCGGCAGCGCTCCTGCTCCACCCGGTTGGCCTCCAGCCGCCAGTTCGGATAGGCCGCCATCATCATCCGCAGGCCCTGGCGCGCCCGCTGCAGCAGCGGCTCGAACCGGGTTTGTTCGTAAAGCCACAGATAACCAGCCCAGAGCCAGGACTCCATATGGGGGCAGTAATCCACATGGTTCAGCTCGTGGAAATACCGCCACCCGTGTGCCTGGAGAGCGTCCTCGGAGAGGTTTTGCGGCCGGAAACCGTAAAGCCCGGTGGTCCGGAAATTGGCGAGGATGGTCCGGACGATGGCTTCGTCCCAACGGTTGGTCTGCAGCAGCGCCGCCGCCGCGATGGCCGAAAGCACCGCCCGCGCGTTGTCGTCGCCCCAGTAGGTGGAATTGGAGTTTTCATCCCAGCCGAGCAGGCCATAGGACGGGCTGTCGGGCCGGGCGCGCGGCCCCTGGGAGATGCTCGAGTTGAAGAAGACGAGGTCGCTGAGACGGCCGGCGCGGACCCGGGCATCCGGATCGGCGAACAGGCTGGCGCCGCAGGCCAGGCCCATGGCGGCCTCCAGGTTGCAGTCGGCCCGCACGCTGCGGCTTACGGCCTGGTTGCCGCGGTGGAAGATCCGTTTGCCGATGTATCCCTCGGCGAAGCCGTGCGAACCGTCGCCCACGGGCGCTTCCGCCGGCAGCGGATCATAACCCCGGTGGACCTCCGGGGGCCAGCCCGGATGGATGAACAGGCGGGATTTCACATACCATTGCGCACCGCGCCGGACCGCCTCGCGCCCCGCTGAGGCGGGCAGGCTGGCGGCGGCGCCGTAGGTGGGACGGACCGTGGGGGTCCAAACCACTGCGGGCGGCTCCTGGCCCGGCTGGAGCCAGCCGAGGATCATGCGCCAGACGGGGCCCCAGGCCTCCGTGGGGGCGTAACGGGCTGTCACGAACTGGCTGAGTTTGGTGGTGGCCACCAGCACCCGGCCCGGCTCGGATTCAAACAGGATCGGGTGGGTCACCGCCGGGAGCCCAAGGGCCAGTTTATCGTAACCCTCCACGCAGGCCAGCACGAGGTGGGGGGCGGCCGCCCTGGCCGGCAGGTAGTGGCAATCGTGGATCACCAGGATGCGATCCCTGGCCAGGGCGGGGCCGAAAGCATCCGAGGTCACCACCGTCCGCTCCATGATGGCGTTATAATAGCCGGTCTTGAGATACGCCACCGGCCCCGGCTCCAGCCCCGGCGCCTGGCTGGGGAACTCCACATACAGCCGCAATTTCTTGCGCGCCGCCGCCGTGAAAACCGCCGCCTCCAGCGGGGTGGTTTGTTGCGGGTAGCCTGCCGCCAGGATCAGCACTCCCGCGCCTTCCGGGGCGGCGGCCACCGCCCCGGCCGCAGTATCCCAGCGTGGGAATTCATGGCCGCCCGCCGCCAGCGCCTGGTGGAGGTCGTTGCCGGGCTCGCAGGCGAATACCAGTTCCGGCCGGGCGGCCACCGCCGGGGCGGCGGCCAAAAGCCAGGCCAGGAGGAGGGCTGGGGGCCATCGGTCAACCAGATTGCTTGGATTCATAGGATCGCTGCTTTATACGCGCTGGCCGCGGGCGCATCAACTGATTTAAATCGGTCTGATGCAAGTCAGTCGGCAAACAACCCATCCCGGTCGGAGCGCCGGGCGGGATCAGCGTCCCACCAATATTGCGCGGTCGCCTGCGGGCCGCTGCGGATCTGTTCGTTCAGCGGTTTGGCTTGATATGGCCGGGCGCTGGTGTCCGCGAAGAGGATGTTGGCCCGGTGCTGGTGCTGGTCGGATATCAACCGCCTCCGTAATCCTTGGGCGCGATCACAGAACCCCACAAGACCCCCTGCGCCGCGGGATTCCCCCGCAGCTTGGCCGCCAGCCGGTCCGAAAGGCTGTCCGCCACCACAATGGTCTCGCTCGGTTTGGTGATGTTGCCCAGCTTCACTTTCATGGCGGCCCCAAACTCGGGAAAATCGTTCCCCAGGTTGGCGTAATTATAGCCGTAGCTGAGGATGTCGCCGGAATAAACCGCCCGGTTATAGCGCGCCAGTTGCTGGATGAGGGTGAGCGCCGCCGGGCATTGCCAGGCCGGGAAATTAGAAACCGATTGGGCGCCCCCGGCGGCCACGCGCCGCAGCTGCTCGAACCACAGCAGGTAGCGATCAGAGGCCTTGGCCGGATCCGCCAATCCCCCGCCCGGCGTGCGCCCGGTGTAATTCGGCAGGACATCGCGGTTATCGGTGGCGTAGAGATTGAAAGCCACCCCCATCTGCCGCAGGTTGCTCAGGCAGTTGGCCCGGCGGGCTTTGGCTTTCGCGCTGCTTAAGGCCGGCAACAGCAGGCTGGCCAGGATCGCGATGATCGCGATGACCACCAGCAGCTCAATCAGCGTGAAAGCGGATCGCTCGCCCGGCCGGGCCGGGATCCATTTCAAGGTGGCTCGCATGATCTTTTTTGGAGCCTGCGCAAAACACCTTCCGGAAGTTGTTTTTGCAGAGGCTTGCCCGGATTTGGCTCCGCGGAAATCCCGGCTGGACCGGACCCCACCGGCAATTCCCTTGGCAACGTCTTCAGGCTAACCCCAAAAACCGGTTTGTGGAAGCGGGAAAAAAAGCCATGCGGCGCATCCCCGCGTTCCCGGGGCCGGGAGCCTGTCCGGCCGGGGCGGGCCGGTGGAGCCAAACGGGATCAGCGGCTCAGGGATTAATCCTGCAAAATGGCCCAGGCTTGGTCGAGCCGGCCGAGCTGCAGATCGGCCTCCCGGATCCAGAAGAACAGCAGGCCCGCGTCGCCCCATTCCCAGCCCAGGCCGGAGTCGGAATCCAACTGCAACAGCAGCCGCCAATCCCGGGCGCCCTCCTCCAAGGCGGCGGCGCGGGGATCGTTGTAGCCGCTGGCATCCCCGCAATACAGGCCATGGGTCACGAGCTGGGCCTCCCATTGCATTTCCCCCAGCAGGTCGTGGCTGTGGCCCAATGCCTGGTGCCGTGGCTGGTCGGGGAGCAACTGCTCGTGGAGCATATCCCACAGATCCGCGTAATCCTCCAATTCGCCGGTGGCCAGCCCCATCGCTTCCTGGAGGATGGTCCCCTCCGCCGGCAGGGAAGGCTCCACCGTAAAGCACAAGGGAAAAGCGGGCCGCACCGCCTGCTTTTGCCGCAGCGCGGCCGGGACCGGCGCGGGGACCAGGCTCCAGGCATCCCGCACCAGGATCACCTGCGCGCTGCCGCGGTCAGCGGGATCCAGGCCCGAGGGCTGGTTGTCCGTGTCGTAGAAAAACAGGGCCAGGCCCTCCGCCGGCACGGATCCCCAGGGAATCCCCGGAGGCAGTTCGGCGAAGTTGATTTGCGCCAGGAACGGCAGCGGAGATCCATGGTGCTGGGGCCATTGGAATTGAGCTGGCACATCCGGCACGCCCCCCAACCGGGATCCCCCCAACCGGCCCTCACCCGGGTCTTTCAAGATCCGCGCCGCGGGCAGGACCGCCTTTTCAATTATCTGGCTTCGGGGGAGCAGGCTGGTCTGGCTGAGGCAGTTCTTTAACAGTTCATTCATGGCCGGGAAAACTCATTCAGCGGCGCTCGTGCGGCCAGCAGCCGGGCCAGCTCGTGGGCGATTTGCGGAGGATTCAGCACGTAATCGGCCACGCCCATTTTGATGGCCGCGGCGGGCATGCCGAACACGGCGCTGGAAGCCTGGTCCTGGGCAAAGGTGATCCCGCCGAGCCCCTTCAAATGCCGCAGGCCAGCCGCGCCATCCACCCCCATCCCGGTCAGCACCACACCGGCGATGATCTGCCGCTCCGTGGCCCGGCGGACCGATTGCATGGTCACATCCACGGCGGGCCGCACGTAGTTCACCTCCGGATCAATCGTCAGCCGGATGCGATGGGCGGAGTCGATGGTGCAATGGGTTCCGCTGGGCGCCACCAATATCCGGCGGGCTTCCAAAACACAGCGCTCGCGGGCGAGAACCACGGGCATGGCCGCATACTTCCCCAGCGTGCTGATGAAGGAGGCGTTGATATATTGCGGCATGTGCTGCACCACCAGGATGCAGGCATCCAGCGGGGGCAGCAGGCCAAACAATTCCGGCAATACTTTAGGGCCTCCGGTGGAAGCCCCGATCAGAACCAGGTTGACCATGGGTTCAGGCCGCGGGCGGCACTGGCAGGTAGCTCAGCGCATTGCGGATGGTCTGGATGAACGTCTGGGGATTAAAAGGTTTGGTGATATAATTGAACACATACTCCTGCAATCCCTCGCTCTTGGCGCCCGGCTCCAGATCCCCGGTGAGCATGCAAACCAGGTTTCCCTGTATGAGTTGTTCGTCCACCAGCATCCGGATGATGTCCCAACCATCCTTGTCCGGCATGTGGACATCCATCAGGATCAGCCCGCGGAATCCCTCCCGCATGATCTGGAGGCACTCCTTCGCGGTTTCGGCAGGCACCACCTCGATCGATTCGGTGGAAAGCAGCAAGGCGACCATCGTCCGGAATTCCACGTTATCGTCAACCACCAGGATCTTGGTATTCATGCGGGCAAATGACCTTTCATGTCCGCTCATTATAAAGGCTGGTGGGGTTCGGTTCAATGGTTTAATGGTTCGGTTCAAATGACCGGGTGTGGGCCAGGATAGTTGGATGTTAACCAGCGGGCGGGTTGGGAACAATCGT
>CAYPCQ010000085.1:0-40348 GCA_964409245.1 uncultured Verrucomicrobiota bacterium | reverse complement strand
GCTTTACCAGCTTTTTCAATCCCCTCCCGGGTAACAATACTTTTGGCGCAATTCGCCCCAGTGTCTGAGTTGCAGGGAAAGCTGCTTTGTGCTTTGCGGCCCGGGGGAGCCACGGTTAGGTGTCAGGCATGGCGCGATGCTTTAACACCACTGGCCCCTGCATCCCCGGCAAGCATTACATGCTGGAGCCGGAAAAGCGTTGTCCGGAGGTGGGCGCCCTGATCGAAGGGGAACAATTCTTTGTCATTCACGCCCCCCGGCAAAGCGGCAAGACCACCTTGTTGAAGTCTTTGACCCGCTCCCTCCAGGCGGCCGGGAAATATCATGCCCTGTATCTGACGGTGGAAACCGCGCAGGGTGTGGAGCCGCTCAAGGACGGCATGAGCGCCATTCTCCGCCGGCTGGCGCTGGCCTTGGAGGAACATCCCACCTTGTCCCGCCATGCCCCGGCCATCGAGCCTTTGCTGGCGGATCCCACCTCCGGCTTGTATCGGTATTTCCGGGATCTTTCGACCCGGGCCGACAAACCGCTGGTGGTTTTTATCGACGAGGCCGATTGCCTGGGCGGGGAGACCTTGATTTCCTTTCTGCGGCAATTGCGGGATGGCTATGTGAACCGGGGCGAGATCCGTTTCATCCACGCGCTGGCCCTGGTGGGGATGCGCAATATCCGCGATTTCAAAGTCCAGGTGCGCGAGGATGGGCATACCCCCGGCTCCGCCAGCCCGTTCAACGTCAGCAAAACCGCTTTGACCCTGTCCGGTTTCAGCCGGGAGGAGACCGGGCTGCTTTACCGCCAGCACACGCAAGAGACCGGGCAGGCCTTCCCGCCGGAAGCCATGGATCACATCCAGGAAATGACGCAAGGGCAGCCCTGGCTGGCCAATGCGATCGCGGCCGAAATGGCGGAGCGCGGATCCACCGGGAATTTGCCACGGGCGCCCGGCGCCTCGATATCTGTGTGGAATATGCAGGCCAGCGCTATCCCATCGAGCTGAAGATCCTTTACGATGCCAAAACCCGGCCGGAAGGGATCGCGCAGCTTTCGGCTTGCCTGGACAGCCTCGGCAGCCGCGAGGGCTGGCTGGTGCTGTTCAACCGCAACGCCGCGGTGCCCTGGGAGCAGAAACTCAGCTGGGAGACCATCCCATCCCAGGGCCGCACGCTGCACATCGTGGGGGCTTGAGCCACGCTGGCCGGCCGACCTCCCGGACTGGAACGGAAGCCGGCCGCCCCGGATCACAATTTTTCCGCCAGGACCGTCCGGACCTCGCCATTCACCCGCACCTGGACCGGGCGCGGCTCCTCCGCGGCGATGCGGAAGGCGGCCACCCGGCCATCCTTCCACGCGCAATCCACGGTGAACCCGCCGCGGGCGCGCAGGCCTTTCACGGAGCCTTCCGGCCAGGCCTTCGGCAGCGCGGGGAGCAGCTCGATCTCGCCGGCGTGGCTCTGCAGCAGCATCTCGGCAAGGCCGGCGCACCCGCCAAAATTGCCATCGATCTGGAACGGGGGGCAGGAATCGAAGAGATTCGGCAGCGACCCGCTGCCGCCGCCGGCCGGGCGCAGCAGCATCCGGAGCAGTTTATAGCCCCGATCGCCATCCCCCAGCCGCGCCCAAAGATTGATGCGCCAGGCGAGCGCCCAGCCGTTGCTGTCGTCCCCGCGGGCGTCGAGGAACTTGCGGCAGGCGGCGGCCAGCTCCGGCGTGCCCCGCCGGGAGATCTCGTAATAGGGATAAAGCCCATACATGGGCGAAGTGTGGCGGTGCGTGGGCTCCGGCTCGGGATAAGGCTTGAGCCATTCCTGCAGCCGGCCATCGGGACCGATCTGGTTGGGCGCCAGCCGCGCCTTCTTTTCCGCCAGTTCCCGCCGAAAATCTTCGTCCACGCCCAGGATTTCGGCGGCGCGCCGGGTGTTGCTGAACAGCTCGCGCAGGAGCTGCATATCGACGGTTGGCCCCATGCAGACCGCCGCCTGGCGGCCATCCGGCAGCCGGAAGGTATTCTCCGGGGAATTGGACGGCCCGGTCACCAGCCAATGGTGATCCGGCTCCTCCCAGAGGTTGTCGAGGTAGAACTCGGCGCAGCCTTTCAGGACCGGGTAAACGCGGCGCAGGAATTCGCGGTCCAGGGTGAAGGCATACTGCTCCCAGAGATGCTCGCACAGCCAGGCCGAGCCGCCGGTGGTGGCGCCCCAGGAGGCGTGTTCGCCGGGCGCGGTGAAGCCCCACGGGTTGGTGATGACATGCGCCACCCAGCCCCGCGAGTTGTAGTAGGCCTTCGCCGTCCGCCGTCCCGGTTCCACCAGCGAGGCGATGAGCTGGTTCAAAGGATCCTGGAGTTCGGGGAGGTTGCACACCAGGGCAGGCCAGTAATTCATCTGCACGTTGATGTCCAGGTGCCAATCGCCGTTCCAGGGGGTGCGGACTTCCTCCGCCCAGATGCCCTGCAGGTTCGCTGGCAGCCCCCCCGGCCGCGAGGAGCTGATCAGCAGGTGCCGGCCGAAATTGAAGTAGAGCGCCGCCAGGGACGGATCCTCCGCGCCTTGGGCGAAACCCGCCAGGCGCCGGCTGGCGGGCAGACCGCTGTTGGCGGTGGCGGGCAGGTTCAGCTCCACCCGGTCAAACCATTGCCGGTGGTCCGCCGCCTGCGCGGAGCGCAGCCCGGCGAAGGTTTTTCCCGCCGCCCGGTCGAGGTCGCGCCGGGTGGCCTGCACGGGATCGCTTAATTGGCGTCCCGCGAACCCGCGGTAATCCGTGGCGGCCGCAAACAGCAGCAGCGCTTCGTCAGCGTTTTCGACCAGGAGCTGGTTGCCACGGGCTTTCACAGCGCCGCCGCGGATTTGGGCGCGCAGCCGCCCGGCGTAGGTGACCCCCTGGCCGCCGCGGCCGTCATTGAGCGTGCCGGTGATGAGCAATTCGCCATCGTTCACGGCCTTGGCCGCAAACCGCTCGGGCCGGTCCAGCGTGATGGAAAACGACAACGCGGCCGGTTTATCCGCGGTTAAACGCGAGACGAACACCTCGTCCGGAGCGCTGACAAAATGCGTCCGTTCGAAACGGACGCCCGCTTTCGTGTAAACCACCTCCGCCGCGCCCGAGCGCAGATCCAGGCGGCGCTCGTAATCCCGGGGCGCTTCGGCCTGCCGGGCCAACCCCTCCAGCGCGATCTCCGCCACCTGGAAATGGGTGATCCCAGGATTCGGCGCGAAAGTGAACCGGAAATACCGGGCCGCCGCCGGCTGTGCGATCGCATATGATTTGGTTTCCTGCCGGCTGGTGAAGGCCGGCTCGCCGCGATGCTGGTCGAGCAGCGTCCAGGCTGTGCCATCCAGGGAGCCTTCCAGCGTCCAGGTCCGCGGATCCCGCTCCGGCACATCCTCGGCCGCGGTGAGGCGGTAGCTGGCCGGCCGTGCGCCGGCCAGGCCGGAGTCGATCTGCCACACCACCGGCCGGCCTTCATGGATGATGCACCACTTGGTGGTGAGGTCGCCGTCCGCGGAGAATTCCACCTCCTGGTTGGGGGACCAGGCGCGGTGGCCGCTGGCGCATTGGAGCCGCGGCCCGCTGCCCGCGCCGCCAAACTGGAGCCGCAGGCTGCCCAAAACCTGGTAACAGCCAAATGGCAGGTCAGCGCCGTTGGCCGCGCCGGAGCCAGCGCCCTGGCAGGTGAAGTTTTTCATCACCAGGTCAGCCGCCTCGGGGTTCTTCCCCTCGGCCAGCAGCCGCCGGATCTCCGGCAGCACCCGGAAGGCGCCCTCGCGGTCGTTGTTCGCGGGTGAGCCTGACCAGACGGAGCTTTCATTCAAAACCATGCGTTCCCGGTCCACCCCGCCGAAAACCATCGCCCCGATCCGGCCATTCCCAAGCACGCACGCTTCGTGGAACGATTTGGCAGGCTGATCGAACCATAAGCTGGTGGATGGTGGATATGCGCCCGCCGCTGGGGAGGAGCACACGGCCCCGCAAAACAGCGCGGCGGCCGGAATTATCCGGAGTCGCCGCAGAGAGTGTCTATAAATCGTTTTCATAGGCTTTGGGGATGACCATGGCTCGTGGATGTCACAAACGGCCGGCCGGATCAGGCTAATTGCAAACCGCCTGCGGCCAGGACAGCTTCGTCATGGGCTTGGACAATCAGCCGGGCCGTTGGCTCCGCCTCGCGGGCGCCCTGCTCAGCAATCAGCTCGCAGGTGGCATACGCGCGGCAGGCCTGCCCGTAGCGGTCCAGCCATTCCTTGAAGCGCGCCTCGGCTCTGGCGTCGGGCCACGGCCACCCGCGGGGAGGCTTCCGGCAGCCGCAGCGCCACGGCTTGGGCGTCAAGCGGGCCCGGAAACACTGCTGCACCCCGCACAGCCGCTGGTAGAGCGGATCCGCCCCCAGCGCCTCAAAAACCTGGCCGGCGGCTTCGCCATCGGGATCGAACAGCGCGTGGATGGCCAGCAGCCGCACACCCGCGCGGGTGCGATATACCCGCCAGCCCCAGCCCGGGTGGGCCTGCGCCCAGGCGCCGGACCGGGCCACGACGTCCGCCTCCCGGGTGCTGCCTGCGGACCCTTCCGGCAGGTCCACATCCACGAACATCACCCGCGAAGTATTCAGGACCAGGCAGCCATAGGAATTGCGCGTGACGGCCGCCGCCAGCCCGCCCGCCGGATCGTGGATCTCCCGCAGCACCTGCTCCCGCAGCGGACGGTCAGTGTAGCCGTAGCGGTTCAGCGGCGGCCCCTGGCTCTCGAAACGCGCCACCAAGGCCCGGACTCCCTCTTTGGCGAGCGCCTCAGCGGCTTGAAGGCTGGCATCGGACGACCTCCAGCAGGTGAACCCATGGGACGAGCTTTTAGCCCAATATTTGGCAAATTTCATGTTCCACACCCTACCACAGCCCGGCGGATGTTCAAATAGGCCCTTGCACTCAAACACCCTTTAGCTGCGCCCAAAACTGCGGCGCGGCTGCTTCCAGCCCAATTTCAGCCACGCGCCTGAAGCAACCGGGATTAGCCGTTCTTCACGTTGGTGGGCAGCAAGTTTTCCAGGCGGCGGCGCAGATCGCCCAATTCCTTGGATTTGAATTGGTTGCGGCTTTTTTCCAGGATCTCAATGGTTTCCTTGATCGCCTGGAGCAAGACCGTGGATTGGGAGGCTTCCCGCCAAGGCACAGCCGGGGCATCGGTTTTATCAGGGCCGATCAAATCGCTGAAACGCTTGAGATCCAGCAGGGATTCCACGATGTTTTGCAACGTCATGGTTACAAAGGCGTTCCAAGGGGTTTGGAGCGCGTTATTCTGGGTGGTGCGGGTGACACTCTCGATCTGCTCCAACTGGTGGCACCAAGCCTGCACCCGCTGGCGGTTTTCCTGGATCGCCCGGAAAGCCCGGCACCGTTCGATCGATCTACGTACTTCATCCAGTAAATCCTGCGGGTTGACGGGTTTGACCAAATAGGCGGATACGGTCAACTGGATGGATTGAACGGCCGTTTCAAAGGTGGGGTGCCCCGTCACGAGAATTACCGGCAGGCCATTGGTCAACTGCGGCAAACCGCGCAACAAAGCCAGGTTCTGATTGCCCGGCATTTCAATATCGGAAACCAGGAGGTCAAATTCATGCTTTTGCAGCAGGTTGGCTGCGATATGCGCATCCGGAGCACTTTCCACCTCGTATCCCGCTGCTTTGAGATACTTAACGGTGGCTTCCAAAAAGAAGACTTCATCGTCAACAACCAATATTCGACCGGAGTGGCTCATAATAGCAGATCTATTCTGCACTTTTGGCAAGTGGTTGAAAAGCCAAAAGATCAGGTCAGGCGCAACTCGAAGCCGTGTTCAGGCAATAAGTTGAGCCGTGATGGCTGGATCTTTTTGTGCAAGACCTTCGTCATTCGCCACTTACGGATCGGTTCAAGATCGGCTCACACAACGCTCTTCAAGTCTTTCGCAAAAAACTGCGGCGCAATTACTTCCATCTACAAATGCAAGGACACGGCTAAACGGAGGGGCTGTTTTAATGGCTGGTTAGCCAGTCATTTAAGAAATTTGACAATTTAAGACATGAGCCATAGCGTGTCCAAAGATGTCTAAATCAGGGCACATTTTAGACACCGTCGGAAAAATATGCAATTAACGGTCAGGAATGTCGCTGAGCTGCTGAATATCTCGGAGAAGAGCGTTTACCGCTGGATCGCCGAAGGCAACTTGCCCGCTTACCGGGTCAGCGGGCAATACCGCTTTAGCCGGGCCGAGATATTGGAATGGGCACAAGCGCAGAGGATTAACGTTAATCCCAAGACTTTCCAAGACTTGGAGGAGAACGCCGCTCCCCTGCCTGACCTCGTCGAGGCGATCCAAGCCGGGGGTATTTTTTACCGTCTGGACGGTTCGGACAAGGAATCCATCTTACGGTCGCTGGTGGAGCACCTGCGTCTTCCAGAGGATGTGGATCGCGGCTTTCTATTGCAGGTGCTGCTGGCCCGGGAAGCGTTGGGGACGACCGCGGTGGGGGAGGGCATTGCGATCCCGCATGTGCGGAATCCGATCGTATTGCAAGTGTCCAAACCGATGGTAACGGTTGGTTTCCTGGACAAGCCGGTCGAATTCGGCGCGCTGGATGGCCAGCTGGTGTATGTCCTGTTTTCCGTGGTGAGCCCCACGGTGAGGGCGCACTTGCACTTGCTGGCCCAGATTGCCCATACGCTGCGGGTGGCGGAGGTCAAACAGGTGCTGCAACGACAGGGTGGCCGGGAGGAAATCCTGGAGCAAGTGCGCCGCGTGACGGCGGGCTTGAAGCCCAATATGCCACAAGGCCTGCTGCCATGATCCTGATATTATGGTCGATAGCCATCCTGGCTGGAACCGGCCTGGCGGCGTTGCTGGCGGGCCGCAAGGCTCCGGCCTTGGCCACCGGCCTGGGAACCATCGGCGCCGTGGTGGGCGGATTGACTGGATTATTTGGCGCGGCGAGCGCCTGGCTGGGCGGCGCACCGGGGGGAATCCATTGGGAATGGAGCCTGCCGGTGGGCGCGTTCGATCTCCAGCTGGACAGCCTTTCGGCCTTTTTTATCCTGCCGATCCTGGGGCTGGCGATGCCGGCCGCCATTTATGGAGGGGAATCCTTGAAGGCATGGGAAAAGGAGAAGAACCTCGGGGCCGCGTGGTTTTTCCACAATCTGCTGGTGGCCGCCATGGTGCTGGCAGTGGTGGCCGGCAACGCGGTGGTATTCCTGATGGCCTGGGAAATAATGGCCCTGGCGGCCTATTATCTGGTGGTTTTCGAGGATGAAAAGCCGGCCGCCCGGAAAGCCGGCTGGATCTGCCTGGTGGCCACGCACCTGGGCTCGGCCTTCCTGGTGGTTCTATTTCTGCTGATGGGCCAGGCGGCTGGTTCCCTGGATTTTCACCAATGGCGGCTGGCGGGCCTGCAGGCCTCCGGGCAAACGGGCTGGTTTTTCGGGCTGGCATTGATCGGTTTCGGGGCCACGGCCGGGTTCCTGCCGCTGCCTGTCTGGCTGCCGGAGGCGCACCCGGCGGCCCCCAGCCATATATCCGCGCTGATGTCCGGGGTGATGATCAAAACGGGCATTTACGGCTTGGTGCGTCTGCTGGCCTGTTTGGGCGAGCCGGCGCCATGGTGGGGGTGGGTCATGGTGGCCATCGGCCTCAGTTCAGGGATCCTGGGCGCCTTGTTGGCGCTGGCGCAGCAGGATCTGAAACGCCTGCTGGCCTATTCGAGCGTGGAAAATACCGGCATCGTAGCGCTGGGGCTTGGGCTCGGGCTGATCGGCATCTCCGCGCAAGCCCTGGCGGTGGCCATGCTCGGTTTTTCGGGGGCGCTGTTCCACGTGGTGAACCACGCGATTTTCAAGGGGCTGTTGTTCCTCGGGGCCGGCAGCGTGGGGCGCGGCACAGGCACCCTGGACATGGAGCGCCTGGGCGGCCTGCTCCAACGCATGCCGTGGACCGGGGCCGCCTTCCTGGCGGGTTCGGCCGCCAGCTGCGGCCTGCCGCCCTGCAACGGATTCTTAAGCAAGCTGCTGATCCTTATGGGCGCCTTCACCGGCCTGGCCACGCTGGAGCTGCGCTGGCTGGCTCCGTTGCTGGCCACGCTGGCGGGATTGGGCCTGATCGGCGGCTTGACGGCGGTGGGTTTCACCAAGGTTTTCGGCATCGTGTTCCTGGGGGAACCGCGCTCCGGGGAGGCGGATCGGGCCACCGAGGCCGGCCCGGCCATGCGGGCCATGATGGGCCTGCTGGCGATCGGCTGCCTGGCCGGCGGATTGTTCGGGCCGGCCCTGCTGCATTTCGTCACTCCGATCCTGCAGATCCTGGTGAAGGCGCCGGCGGAAATCCTGGAGTTGCACCTGGCCGGAGCGGCGCGCAGTTTGTCCATGGTGTTTTACGGATTCCTGGCGCTGCTGGCGCTGGCGCTGGCCCTGGCGGCCCTGCGCCGCCGGCTCCTGGCGGGACGCTCCGTGACCCGGCAGCCGACCTGGGATGGCGGCCATGCCCAGCCGGTCCTGCGCCGGCCATACACCGGCTCCAGTTTTGTCCAGCCGCTGACCAGCCTGTTCGCCGCGCTGCTGCCGCCCGTGCGGCGGCTGAAGGCGCCTGCAGGCTGGTTTCCCACCGGGGCGTCCCTGGCCACTGAACGCCCCGATTTCTGGTGCCAGAACCGGTTCCGGCCGTTGTTCGCCGCCCTCCACCGGGGGCTGGCGCGGATCCGCATCCTGCCGCCGGGACGGGTGCAATTTCAGGTGCTGTATATCGCGGCCACCATGCTGGTTTTACTGATCTGGAAATTGAGATGAAACGGTTCTGCGACATCGGCTCCAAAGTGGTTGCGGCGCCAGCCCGGCTGAAAGTGTCCGGGGCTGAACCATGACTGGAACTTTGCTCGCCATCGCCGGCGCCGGGATGCTCCTGAGCCTCCTGGCCGGATTCCGCGCGCCCAATGGCTGGCTCGCGGCCTTCGGCGCCGGGGCGGCGGGCGCGCTGGGGGCGGCGGTGACGGTGCTGGGGGAGGGCGGAACCTGGGAATTCCGCCCGGCGGCCACGCTGGGGGGCGAAGCCATCGCCCTGCGGCTCGACGCGGTGAGCGCGTTCTTTCTCGCCTTGTTCGGCCTGGTGGGAGGGGCGGGAGCGGTGTATGCCCGCAGCTATTGGAGCGATGCAGCGCATCCGCGGACAGCGGGAGCGGGCCGGTTTTGGTGGAGCCTGCTGCTGCTTTGCCTGGGCTTGGTGCTCCTCACGGCCAATGGGCTGCATTTCCTCATGGCCTGGGAGCTGTTCACGCTCGCGGCTTATTTCCTGGTGACCCTCGACCGGCGCGGGCGGGAGGTGCGCGCGGCCGGCTGGCTGTACCTGGCCGCCTCCCACGTGGCGGCGCTCTGCCTGTTCGCCTTTTTCAGCCTGCTGGCGGCCCGGACTGGCAGCTGGGAACTGGGCCCCCTGCGGGACCGCCCGGAACTTGCGCCGCTGTTCTGGCTGGCGCTGTTCGGCTTCGGCCTCAAGGCGGGCGTGTTTCCGCTGCACGTCTGGCTGCCTTCGGCGCACGCCAATGCGCCGGGCCACGTCTCAGCCATCCTGTCGGGGGTGACCATCAAGATCGGCATTTACGGGCTGCTGCGGTTCAGCGGGTGGCTGCCGGCGCCGCCGGCGGCGGGCTGGGTGGTGGCGGCGCTGGGGGTGGCCAGCGCGGTGCTGGGCGTCGCCTTCGCGCTGGGCCAGCACGATCTGAAACGCCTGCTGGCGTATCACAGCGTGGAAAACATCGGCATCATCCTCATCGGCCTCGGGTTTGCCATGGTGGCGGCGGACCAGGGCCAGGCGGCGTGGGGCCAGCTGGCGCTGGCGGGCGGGATGCTGCATGTGTGGAATCACGGGCTGTTCAAGGCGCTGCTGTTCTTCGCCGCCGGCGCGCTCGTCCACGCCACGGGAACCCGCGAAATGAGCCGGCTGGGCGGCCTCTGGCGGGCGATGCCCTGGACCGCCTCGCTGTTCGCGCTCGGCGCGGCGGCCATCTCCGGGCTGCCGCCGCTGAACGGATTTGTGAGCGAATGGCTGGTCTTCCTGGGCCTGTTCGACGCCACGCTTTCCCATGGGCCGGCCGCCTGGGCGGCGATCCCAGCAGGGGTGCTGCTGGGGATGACCGGCGCGCTGGCGCTGGCCTGTTTTGTGAAGGTGTGCGGGGTGGTGCTGCTGGGGGCGCCCCGCTCGGCGGCAGCCAGCCACGCCCACGAATGCGCCCCGGCGCAGCGCGCCGCGATGGTGGCGCTGGGATCGGGCTGCGTGGCCATCGGCCTCGCGCCGGTCTTTTTCTGGCCCGCCCTGGCCCGGGCGGTGGCGGATTGGCAGCCAGCCTGGGGCGGGGTGGTGGCGCCGGCGCCCCTGGCGGCGCTCAGCCGCGTCCATGCCGCCCTGGCGCTGCTCGCGGGGGCGGCGGCGGTCTGGCTCTGGAGCAAGGCCGGCCGGAACGGCCTCCGCCGGGCCGTGACCTGGGACTGCGGGTATGCCGCGCCAACGGCCCGGATGCAATACACCGCCGGGTCCTTTGCCGGCATCATCACCGGCTGGTTTGAATGGATCCTGCGCCCGGTGCGGCATGAGCATCGCCCGCTGGAGGTTTTTCCCGCGCACGCGAGCTGCGGGCAGCACACCCCGGAGACCGTGCTGGAATACGTGGTGGAACCGGCGGGGGGCGCGGTGATGCGGCTCGCCCTGGCGGCGCGGCGTTTCCAGCATGGCCGGGTGCAGGCGTATTTGTTCTATTTATTAATGGGCGTGGCGGCGCTGGCGGCGCTGGTCTTCCTGGGAGGCAGCCCATGAGCGCGCCACACCATTTCACCGGCGCGGGGCGGGAGCCTGCGCCAAGGAGCAAACCATGTATCTGAATCTCATCCAAGTGGCCGAGTCGTTCGGGGTTTCGGAAGGCGTCGTGGAAGGCTGGATCCGCAACGAGGGGATGCCGCACACGCTGGACCGCGGCCGGCTCGTCTTCGACCGCGCGCAGGTGGTCCAATGGGCCGCGGCCCGCGGCCTGGGCACCCGGGCGGGTTTCCTGCTGCCCGAGAGTTCGGCCTTCGCGCCGGGCTGCCAGCTGGAGCCGCTGTTGCGGGCGGGCGGCATCTGGCGGGATCTCCCGGCGGCCGGGGTGCCGGAGGTGCTGGCGAAGGTCATCGCCGCCTTGCCGGGCGCCACGCCGCCGATCCGCCAGCTGCTGACCCAGCGCCTGCGGGCCCCCGGCGGCATCACGTGGGCGGCCATCGGCGGCGGATTTGCCCTGCCGCATCCCAGCGCGCGGATCACCCTGGGCCGCGACTCGGGCACCGTGGCGCTGCTGCTCCTCCGCGACGCCCTCGCCCAGGCCGGGCCGACCCCGGATGAAGTGCCGGTCACCCGCATGTTTTTCTTCATCGCGCCGTCGCCCCGCGCCCACCTGGATTTGCTCGGCCGGCTCACCCGGGCGCTGGCCCACGGGCCGCTGCGGGATCTTCTCCTGCGCGGGGCGGGCGACCTGGAGATATTCGCCGCGGCCGCGGAGCCGGCCCACGCCGGCGAGCATCCCCCGGAGGTGAGACGATGACACCCGGGGCTCCCTTGCTGCTCTCCGCGGTCTGCCTCCTGGCGGGCGTGGCGTGCGGCCCGCGCCGGGCGCGGACCTGGCTGGCGCTGACGCTGGCGGGCGCCGCCGGGGCTTTGGGCGCGGCGCTCCTGGTGCTGGGCGGGGCCGGGGACTGGGAATGGCGGCACGGATTCGCCGTGGGCGGCGAGACGCTGCACTTCCGCCTGGACGGGCTGAGCGCGCTATTCCTGGCGCTCCTGGGCCTGGTGGCCGGAGCGGGCGCGATCTACGCGCAGGAATATTGGCCGGAGGCGCATTATCCCGCCTCCGCGCCGGGCGGCCGCGCCTGGTGGTGCGGCCTGACACTGGGCATGGGCCTGGCGCTGGTCTCCGCCAACGGGCTGCATTTCCTCATCGCCTGGGAGCTGTTCACCGTCTGCGCCTTTTTCCTGATCACCCTGGACCGCCAGCGGCGCGAGGTGCGGAAGGCCGGCTGGCTCTACCTGGCGGCCTCCCACGCCGGGACCGTCTGCCTGTTCGCCTTTTTCGCCACGCTCGCGGCGCGCACCGGGAGCTGGGAGATCGGCCCGCTGCGCGGGCGGCTGGATTGCGCGCCCCTGTTCTGGCTCGCGCTGGCTGGCTTCGGGGTGAAGGCCGGGCTGTTCCCCCTGCACATCTGGCTGCCTTCCGCCCACGCCGGCGCGCCGAGCCACGTCTCGGCCATCCTGTCCGCCGTGGCGGTCAAGATGGGGGTTTACGGGCTGATCCGGTTCAGTGGCTGGCTGCCGGCGCCGGCGGCTGCGGGGTGGGTGGTGACCGGCCTGGGGGCGGTGAGCGCCCTGTTTGGGATCGCCTTCGCCCTGGCCCAAAACGACCTCAAGCGGCTGCTCGCCTATTGCACCGTGGAAAATGTCGGCATCATCCTCACCGGCCTCGGCGCGGCCATGCTGGGGGCGGCGCACGGCGATGCCCCGTGGGGCAGGCTCGCCCTGGCGGGCGCGCTGCTGCACGTGTGGAATCACGGGGCGGCCAAAGCCCTGCTGTTTTTCGGGGCGGGCTCGGTGCTGCATGCCACGGGCACGCGGGAGATGAGCCGGCTGGGCGGCCTGTGGCGCGCGATGCCGTGGACGGCCTCGCTCTTCGCGCTCGGCGCGATGGCCATCGCCGGGCTGCCGCCCCTGAACGGCTTTGTCAGCGAATGGCTCGTCTGCCTGGGGCTGTTCGACGCCGCCACCCGGCCGGGGCCTTCCGCCTGGGCCGCCACCCCGGCGGCCATGGTCCTGGCCGTGGCCGGCGCGCTGGCCCTGGCCACCTTTGCGAAGGCCGCCGCCATCGTCTTCCTCGGCGCCGCGCGCACGCGATCCGCGGAACACGCGCACGAATGCGGCGCGCTCATGCGCGGGCCCATGCTGGCGCTCGCGGCCTTGTGCCTGGCGCTGGGGCTCGCGCCCGTGTGGTTCTGGCCGGCGATCGCCCGGGCCGCCGGCGCCTGGAACCCCGCCTGGGCGGGCCGGGAGCCGCCCGCCCCGCTGGCCATCCTCGGCCCGCTGCAGGGGATGCTGGCGCTGCTGGCCGCGGCCGCGGCCGCCGGCCTGTGGTGGAAGAGCCGGGCGAACGGTTCGCGGCGGGCGCTCACCTGGGACTGCGGCTACGCCCACCCCTCGGCCCGGATGCAATACACCAGCGGGTCGTTCGCCGGGATCGCCGCGGGCTGGTTTGGCTGGCTGCTGCGCCCGGAGCGCCGGATCCGCCGGCCGCGCGGCCCGCTGCCCGCCGCCGCCAGCTGGATGGAACGGGTTCCGGAAACGGTTTTGGAGCGGGTGCTGGGCCCGGCGGGCAGGGTCCTGCTGCGCGTGGCCACCGCCGCGCGCCGGCTGCAGCACGGCCGGGTGCAAGCCTATATACTTTATGTGGTGGCGGGATTGCTCGCCGTGGGAACGCTGGTTTTACTGGGAGGAATGCCATGACCTTGATCCTTGATCTCCTGCTCCGCTGCGGGCTGTGGCTCGTGCTCGCGCCGCTGCTGCCGGGCATCATCAATAAGGTGAAAGCCTGGGTGGCCGGCCGCCGGGGCCCCCCCGTCCTGCAGCTTTACTACGACCTGGCCCGGCTGTGGCGCAAGGGCGTCGTGCTCAGCACGCTGGCCTCGCCGGGTTTCGTGTTCGGGCCGGCGGTGGCGTGGGTGGCGGTGATGGGCGCGGCGCTCCTGCTGCCGCTGGGCCCGGCGGGCGGGGCGCTGAGCTTCCGCGGCGACATGCTGGTGCTGATCTACCTGCTGGCGCTGGCACGCTTCAGCACGGCTTGGGCCGCCATGGAGACCGGGTCGGCCTTCGAAGGCATGGGCGTGGCGCGCGAAGTCAGTTACGCCGTCCTGGCCGAGGCCGCCCTCATCACGGCCATGCTGGCGCTGTGCGTCCAGACGGGGAGCACCTCCCTGGCCGCCATGCTGGCGCCGGCCGCGGGCGCGGAGGCCGCGCTGCTGGCCGCCGGATTGTTCATGGTGCTGCTGGCGGAGAATTGCCGGGTGCCGTTCGACGACCCGAACACGCACCTGGAACTGACGATGATCCACGAGGTGATGGTGCTGGATCACAGCGGCCCCCCGCTGGCGGTGATCCTGCACGGGGCCTCCGTCAAGCTCCTGCTGTTCGCGCTGCTGCTCACCGAGGCCGTGCTGCCGGTCTGGAAATTGGCCCCGGGGGTGGCGGCCGGGGCCCTGGCCGGGGGCGTGTTCGCGGTCACGGTCTGCGCCGGGCTGGTGGAATCGCTGCTGGCGCGGCTGGCCTTCCGCCGCGTGCCGCTGCTGCTGACCACCGCGTTTTTGCTCTGCCTGTTCGCCCTGCTGATGGCCTGGAAAGGGGGCGCATAAATGAATGAAACAACGAACCTGCTGATCGGCATCGCCATGGGATTGAACCTGCTGGCGCTCGGGAGCAGCCGGCTGCCGACGCTCATCCTCGCCATGTCCGCGCAGGGCGTGGTGCTGGGCCTGATGCCGCTGTTGATTGTGGACCACCCCGACTGGCGGGTGCTGCTGGTCGCCGTGGCGACCGTGGCCGGGAAAGGCCTGGTCATACCGCACCTGCTGCGCCGGGCGATGCGCACGGCGCACATCGACCGCGAGGTGGAGCCGTTCATCGGCTTCGTGCCGTCGCTCCTGCTGGGGGCGGGCGGAACGATCGCCGCCGTGGCCGTGGCGCGGACGCTGCCGCTGTTGCCGGAGCACAGCGGATCCCTGCTGGTGCCGGGCTCGCTGGCTTCCGTGCTGACCGGCTTCGTGCTGTTGATCGGCCGCGCCAAAGCCATCTCGCAGGTCTGCGGCTACCTGATCCTGGAGAACGGGATCTACCTGTTCGGGCTGCTGCTGATCCATTCGACCCCGCTGCTGGTGGAATCGGGCATCCTGCTCGACGTGACCGTGGGCGTGTTCATCATCGGCATCATCGTGGACCGCATCCAGCGCGCCTTCGATTCGCTGGACACCCGCAAATTGACTGCACTCAGGGAATGAAAGAACTATCATTGATCATCGTGCCGCTGGTGGGAGCGGTGGTGGCGGCGGCGTGGCCGGGCAACCGGACGCGCCCCTGGCTGCTGCCGCTGGTGGGCCTCATCCACACGGCGTTGTCCGGCTGGCTGCTGGCCGCCCCGCCGGCTGCCCCGCTCGGGGCGTGGCTGGCGTTTGACGCCCTGACGCGGGCGGTCCTGCCGGCCGTATCGCTGCTGTTCCTGGTCTGCGCCCTTTACGGCGTCTCCTACCTGCGGGTGCGGGGCGAGCGGTCCAACCGCGTTTTCGTCACCGCCCTGCTGGCGGTGCTCGGCCTGCTGAGCGCCGGGCACCAGGCGCGCCACCTGGGCCTGCTGTGGATCGCCACCGAGGCGGTCACGCTGGCCGCCGTGCCGCTGCTGCACTTCAACGGCACCCCGCGCGCCTTCGAAGCCACGTGGAAATACCTCCTGATCGGCGGCACCGGCATCGCGCTGTCGCTGCTCGGCTCGTTTTGCCTGGGTTACGCCTCCCTCCACGGCGGCGGCGTGGGGGATCTGACGTTCACCGCCCTGATCGCCCAGGGCCGGGGGCTGTCACGGCCCTGGGTGCTCGCCGCGTGGGTGCTGCTCCTGGTGGGCTACGGGACGAAGATGGGCCTGGCGCCGATGCACACCTGGAAGCCGGACGCCTACGGCGAGGCGCCCGGGATCGTGGGCGCCATCCTGGCGGGGGGGGTCACCACGGTGGCCTTCACCGCCATCCTGCGCGTGCGGGCCGTGGTGAGCGCCGCCGGGGAGGCCGCCATGGCCGACCGCACCCTGCTGGCCCTCGGCCTGTTTTCGATGCTGGTGGCGGCGCTGATGCTCCTGGGGACGCGGGATTTCAAGCGCATGCTGGCCTATTCGAGCGTGGAGCACATGGGCATCCTGACCATCGGCGCCGCGCTGGGGGCCGCGGGCTTTTGGGCGGCGATGTTCCATGTGTGGGCCAACAGCCTGACCAAGGGCGCGCTGTTCATGAGCGCGGGCAACCTCCGCCGCGCGGCGGGCGGGCGCACGACGGACGAGGTGTGCGGCATGGCGCTGCTGACCCCCCGCTCGGCGGCCATCTTTGTCACCGGCATGTTCGCCGTCACGGCCTGCCCGCCTTTCGGCCCCTTCTTCAGCGAGCTGCGCGTGGTGCGCGCCGCCTTCGAGACCGGCCACGGGGCGGCGGCGGCGATGTTCCTCACCTGCCTGCTCTTCGCCTTTTTCGGGCTCACCCGGCTGGTCTTCGCCATCGTGGATGGACGGCCGCGCAGCACGGCGCGGACGGCAGGCCACCATTTCCCGGAGACCATGGGCCTCGTGCTGCCGCCGCTCGCGCTGCTCGGCTGCTCGTTATGGCTGGGGCTGTGGACCCCGGGCGTCCTGCGGGATGCCTGGACGGCGGCGGCCACCCAATTTTTCCCTGTCAAATGAGCACTCCCTCTTCCTTCCAATTCCTCCCCAACGGGTCCAGCCTTCCCTGGGCCGGGATTCCGGAATTCCCGGCGGCGGAACTGGTGCAGGCCACGGCGGCGGAGCTGAACCGCGGCGCGCGGCTGTGCGCGTGGTTCGGCGTGCCGGAGTCGCCCGGCACGCGGCTGGCGGCGGTGATCGCCTTCGACGCGGACAACACCCTGGCGGTGGCGCGCAGCGCGCCGTTCAGCGGGGGCTGCCCCTCGCTCACCGCCACGCATCCCCAGGCCCACCTCTTCGAGCGGGAGGCCTGGGAGCAGCATGGGCTGCAGCCGGAAGGCCATCCGTGGCTCAAGCCGGTGCGCCGCGGGACCGGCCAGGCGCCGGCCAGCGGCGAATTCTTCCGGGTGGACGGGCGCGAGATCCACGAAGTCGCGGTGGGGCCGGTGCACGCCGGCATCATCGAGCCGGGGCATTTCCGGTTCCAATGCAATGGCGAGGAGGTGTTGCATCTGGAGATCGCTCTCGGCTACCAGCATCGCGGCCTGGAGGAGGCGCTGGCGGGGGGGCCGCACCCGGCGACCCTGAGCCAGGTGGAAGCCATCGCAGGCGACACCACCATCGGCCACGCCACCTGCCACGCGATGATCCTGGAGGCCCTGGCGGGCGCCGAGGCCCCCCTGCGCGCCCAATGGCTGCGCGCGCTGGCCCTGGAGCTGGAGCGGCTGGCCAACCACACCGGCGACCTCGGCGCGCTGGCGGGCGATGTCGCCTTCCTGCCCACCGCCGCCGCGTGCGGAAAAATCCGCGGCGATTTCCTGAATCTCACCGCGCTGATCTGCGGCAACCGCTTCGGCCGCGGCCTGGTCCGCCCCGGGGGCTGCCGGCACGACCTGGAGCCCACCCGGGCCGCCGCGCTGCTCGAAAAACTGCGCCCCGCCCTGCGGGACGTGGAGGAAGCCATCGCCTGGCTGTGGGACGCCAGCTCGGTGCGCTCCCGCTTCGAGGACACCGGCACGGTGTTCACCGAACAGGCCGGGGCGGTGGGCCTGGTGGGGGTCGCCGGGCGCGCCTCCGGGCTGGTCCGCGATGTCCGTTTCGACCACCCCGCCGGCTGGCACCGGTTCGCGCAGATCCCGGTGGCGGTCTGGCCGGGAGGCGATGTTTTCGCCCGCGCCAAGGTGCGCTGCCTGGAGATCCAGCGCTCCGGCGCCTACCTCGAGGAGCAGCTGGCGGCGCCGCCCGAGGACGGAATCCGGGCGGGGCTCGAGCCCGCGGCCCCCGGCACGCTGGCGGTGGCGCTCGTCGAAGGCTGGCGGGGGGAGATCTGCCATGCCGCACTCACGGACGCCGCCGGCCGCTTCCGCCGCTACAAGATCAGCGACCCGTCCTTCCACAACTGGACCGGGCTGGCGCTCGCGCTGCGCGGGCAGGCCATCTCGGATTTCCCGCTCTGCAACAAGAGCTTCAACCTCTCCTACTGCGGATTCGACCTTTGACCATGTTCGCCATCGACACCATCCTCCACCGGCTGCAGCGCGGCTGCCAGACCATGCGGTATCCCGACGGCCCGGCCCCGGCGCTGCCGGACCGCCACGGCGGCGGGCTGCGGGTTGATTCAGCCAAGTGCCTGCCCGGCTGCTCGGATTGTGTGCCGGCCTGCCCCACCCGCGCCATCACCCGGCCGGCGAAGGGCCGGCTGCAGCTCGATTTGGGCAATTGCCTCTTCTGCGCCGCCTGCGTGGAGGCCTGCCCGGCCAAAGCCATCACCCAGACTGGCGACCACCGGCTGGCGGCGCGCCGCCGCGAGGATCTCCAGCTCGGCCCGCCCGGCGCGGAGCAGGTGCGGCTGGCGGCGGCCCTGGACGGGAAGCTGCTCCGGCTGTTTGGCCGCTCCCTGCGCCTGCGCCAGGTGAGCGCCGGGGGCTGCAATGCCTGCGAGGCGGACACCAACGTGCTCGGCACGATCGGCTGGGATCTCGGCCGGTTCGGCATCCAGTTCGTGGCCTCGCCCCGCCATGCGGATGGCTTGCTGATCACCGGGCCCGTGTCCAGGAACATGGAGCTGGCGCTCCGGAAAACCTACGAGGCGGTCCCCGACCCGAAGCTCGTGATCGCGCTGGGGGCGTGTGCGATCGCCGGGGGGCCGTTCAGCGGCCTGCCGCAGGTGCACAACGGCGCCCGCGGCCTCGTGCCCGTGGATTTATTCATCCCCGGCTGCCCGCCGCACCCGCTCACCATCCTGGATGGCCTGTTGCGGATGCTCGGGAAACTGGAGGGCAAAGCCGGTGCCTGACCGGGGCCACCCGCCGGGAATCCTGGCTTTGCGCTTTGGCTGAACATGAGCTGGACCGCGCTCATACCCCCGTTGCTGGCCCTGGGGTTCGCCCCGCTGCTGCCGGGGATCATCAACCGCACGCAGGCGAAATTCGCCGGGCGCGACGGCCCGCCCCTGCGGCAGGCCTATTTTGACCTGTGGAAATTATTGCACAAGGGCGCGGTTTACAGCCCCACCACCAGCTGGGTTTTCCGGGCAGGGCCCGTCCTTGGGCTGGCGGCGGTGATGACCGCCCTGGCGGTGGCGCCCTGGGGCGGGTTTCCAGCGCTGGCCGGCTTCCGGGGGGACTGGGTTTTTTTGGCCGGTCTCCTGGGTTTGATGCGGTTCCTGGCCGTCCTCGCCGCGCTGGATACAGGCTCCAGCTGCGAGGGCATGGGCGCCAGCCGGGCGATCCACTTTTCGGCGCTGGCCGAGCCGGCCTTATTCCTGGCCCTGGCGGTGGTGGCCCGCAAGACCGGCCCCTATTCCCTGGCGGAAATGTTTGCCTCCCTGTCGCCCTGGCACTGGGTGCAAAGCGGATCCGCGCTGGCCCTGGCGGCCGGGGCGCTGTTCATCGTCTGCCTGGCGGAGAACTCCCGCCTCCCGGTGGATGATCCCGGCACCCACCTGGAGCCGGCCATGATCCACGAGGCCATGGTGCTGGACCATGGCGGCCCGGATCTCGCGTTCATCTTATACGGAGCCGCCTTGAAGCTGTGGGTTTTGGGCTCGGTGCTGGTGAGCCTGGTGTTTCCAGTGCATCCCGGCCCGTGGTGGGCCGACGCCCTCCTGGCGCTGGGAGGGATGCTGGTGCTGGCGGTGGTGATCGGCGTGGTGGAATCCGTGATGGCGCGCCTGCGGATGCTGATGGTCCCCCAGCTGCTGGTGGGCGCCACGGCGCTGGGGGTGGTGGCCTTGCTGCTGATTGCGAGGTGATCCCATGCTGGCTGAACTGCTGCTCAATCCGGTCCTGGTCCTGGTGGTGCTCACCAATCTGAAGCTGCTGGGCTCCAGCCAGCCCGGCTCCTGCATCCGGGCCACCAGGTGGCAGGGCTGCCTGCTCGCGCTGCTGCCTTTCCTCACGCACAGCGAAGACCTCACGTGGCGCCTCGCGGCGGCTGGCCTCGGCACGCTGGCCCTCAAGGGGTTCATCTTCCCCAGCTTGCTGTTCCGGGCGCTGCGTGATGCCGATATCACCCGGGAGGTGGATTCCCAGGCCGGCTATATCTGGCCGCTGCTGGCGGCCATGGGGGCGTGGGGGCTGGCCTTCTGGCTGGGGGAGCAATTGCCCCTGGCGCAGGCGCCCTCCAACCTCCTGGTGCCGGCCGCCTTTTTTGCGATCCTGTCCGGCCTGTTCCTGATCGCGGGCCAAAAACCGGCGCTGAGCCAGGTGCTGGGCTTCCTGGTGCTGGAGAACGGGGTTTTCACCTTTGGCATCGGCGCGGTGCGGGAGACCCCGGTGGTGGTCGAACTGGGGGTGCTCCTGGACCTGTTCGTGGCCGTGTTGGTGATGGGGATCGCCAGGTTCCACATCAACGGGGAATCCGGGCGCCGGGAGACCGGTCCATTGCCCGGGCTGAAGGATTGAACCATGCTGCTGGCCCTTTTACTCATCCCCTTCCTGGCCGGACTGGCGGCGTTTGTGGTGCGTCCGCCCGGCCTCCGGCGGGCCTTGCTGCCGGCCGCCGCCGCGGCCCACGCCGCCGTCTGTGCGGCCGCCTGGTTCCATCCGCCCGCGCCGGCCGGCCACGGCTGGCTGGCCCTGGATGCTCCGGGCCAGTTATTCCTGAGCCTCAGCAGCGGGCTGTTTTTGGCCGCCGCCTGCTATGCGGTGGGGTATCTGCGCCGCGAAACGCAGGCCGCCACCACCCCGGAGGCAGGGCTGGGATTCGAATCCGTCCCCGAAGCCATTTTCATCGGCAGCCTGCTCTGGCTGCTGGCAGCCATGACGCTGGTGGCTGTGAGCCAGCATTTTGGCCTGCTGTGGGCCGCCATCGAGGCCACCTCGCTGGCGGGCGCGCCGCTGATCTGCTTCCGGGGCCGCCGCCGGACCCTGGATGCCGCGTGGAAATACCTGCTGGTCTGCGCGGTGGGGATCGCCCTGGCCCTGCTGGGGAACTTTTTCCTGGCGGTGGCCTCCGCCGGGGCCGGCGCGCCGGCCCGCTCGCTGCTCTTGCAGGAGCTCCTGGCCGGGGCGGCCGGATTGAACGCGGTGTGGCTCAAGGCGGCTTTCCTGCTCCTGCTGGTGGGCTACGGCGCCAGGATGGGCCTGGCGCCCATGCACACCTGGCTGCCGGACGCCTGCAGCGAGGCGCCTTCGGTCATGTTTGCCCTGCTTTCCGGCGCGGTGCTGAACGGCGCCTTTCTCGGCCTCCTGCGCATCCAGCAGGTGTGCGAAGCCGCCGGGCTCGGGGGCTTTGGGCGGGAATTGCTGGTGCTGTTTGGGCTGCTATCCATCGTGGTGGCGGCCATCTTCATCCCCGGCCAGGCCGATTATAAGCGTTTGCTGGCTTACTCCAGCGTGGAGCACATGGGCATCCTGGCTTTGGGGGTGGGCTTGGGCGGCGGCGCGGTGTCCGGCGCGTTCCTGCATGCGGTGAGCCATTCCCTGGCCAAGGCCATGCTGTTCCTGGTGGCGGGCAATATCCTGTTTCTCTGCCAAACCAAGCTGGCGGCGCAGGTGCGGGGCGTCCGGCGGCTCGACCCCGTGGCCGGCTGGCTGTGGATCGCCGGGTTTTTCGCCATCACCGGCAGCCCGCCTTTTGGCCTCTTTGTGAGCGAGCTGGTGATCCTCCAGGCGGCCATCGCGCAGCACCGGTGGGTGGTGGTGGGAGTTTTCCTGGGCGGGCTGGCCCTGATCTTCATGGGCATGGCGGGCGTGATGCTGAACATGGCCCTGGGCGAGCCGGATCCCCGCCACGCCCGGAAAAGCCGGGCCGCCTGCCTCCTGGCGGATGCCCCGCCGCTCGCCCTGGGCGCGCTGGTGCTGATCCTCGGCCTGTATCTGCCGCCCGGTCTGAAGGAAGTGATCCGGGAAGCGGCGCGTTTGCTGGGAGGAACGTGACATGGCCGCCAATTACCTGCCCAACGGCGCCGCCCTGGCCCAAACGGTGATCCCCCTGCTTTCCTGGGCGGAGCTGCGCCAGCGCATCCTGGCGGAGGTGGAAGCCGGGGCGCGGCTGGCCGCGTTTTTCGGCCAGCCAGCCACCCGGGACCGGGCGCGCCTGGTGGCCATCCTCGCCCACCGGGGTGAGGGCAACCTGTCCGCCTGGACCGCGAACGTGGACAAATCCTTCACCTCCCTGACCCCGGATTGCCCCGAAGCCCATGGGTTTGAGCGGGAAATCTGGGAGCAGTGCGGCCTGAAGCCGGAAGGGCATCCCTGGTTGAAGCCGGTCCGCTTCCAGCCTCCCAAAAGCCCCCGCCCCGGCGCGGATAAAACCGCCCCTGCCCCGCCCGGCGTGACCGATTATTTCCAGATGTCCGGCCCGGAAATCCACGAGGTGGCGTTGGGGCCGGTGCAGGCGGACATCATGGAGCCGGGCCACTTCCGGTTCCAATGCCACGGGGAAACGGTTTACCACCTGGAAATTTCGCTGGGCTGCCAGCACCGGGGAGTGGAGCGGGCGCTGCTCAACGGCCCCCACCGGCGCTCCCTGCACCATGCCGGGACGCTGGCGGGGGACACCTCCATCGGCCATGCCACCGCTTACTGCCAGGCGCTGGAAAGCCTCGCCGGAATCCAGGCCCCCGCCCGGGCCCAGGCGCTGCGGGCCATCGCCCTCGAGCTGGAGCGCCTCGCCAACCACACCGGTGACCTGGGCGCCCTGGCGGGCAGCATCGGTTACCTGCCCACCGCCGCCGGCTGCGGGCGCCTCCGGGACGATTTCCTGAACCTGACAGCGCTGCTGTGCGGCAGCCGGTTCGGGCGCAATTTCCTCCGGCCCGGCGGCGTGGGATACGATGTGGACGAGGCCCGGGCGGGCCAGCTCCACGACCGCCTGCAGCAGGCCGCGAAAGACGCGGCCTCCACCGTGGCACTGCTTTGGAACACGTCCTCCGTCCGGGCCCGGCTTGAAAACACCGGCCACCTGGCCCGCGAGGCCGCGCTGGACCTGGGCCTGGTGGGGCCGGCCGCTCGGGCCTGCGGCCTGGAGCGCGACGTGCGCCACGAATTCCCCGCCGGCCTTTACCGTCTCTGCCAGATCCCCATCGCCACGTTCCACACCGGCGATGTATTCGGCCGCGCGCAGGTCCGCTGGCTGGAAATCCAGCGCTCCATCGCCTTCATCCAGGAGCAGCTCAAGGCATTGCCCGCGGGATCCATCCAAATCCAGCTGCCTCAGCCCGGGGCCAGCCTGGCGGCGGTCTCGCTGGTCGAAGGCTGGCGGGGCGAGATTTGCCATGTGGCCCTGACGGATGCCAGCCGGCGGTTCGCGCAGTACAAGGTGGTGGACCCCTCCTTCCACAATTGGATCGGCCTCGCGCTGGCGCTGCGCAACCAGCAGGTTTCCGATTTCCCGCTGTGCTGCCGGAGCTTCAACCTTTCCTGCTGCGGCCATGATTTATAGGAGCCATGCCCATGTTTGACATCCTTAAAGCCCGCTGGCGCCAGGGGCGCCGCACCATGGGCTTCCCCCAGGCGGAACCGGTGCTGCCGGATCGTTTCCGCGGCCGGCCCGAGGTGGCGGTGGCGAAATGCCCGGTCAACTGCCGCGCCTGCGCCGAGGCCTGCCCCACCCAGGCCATCAGTTTCGATCCCAAGGGGGTTAAAATCGACCTGGGCCGCTGCCTGTTCTGCACGGACTGCGAGGAGGCCTGCCCCCAGCACGCCATCCGCTTCACCGCCGATTACCGCCTGGCGGTGCGCTCCCGCGAACACCTGGCAGCCGCCAACCGGGGGCTGGAATTGGCCCAGGCCCTGGACGACCAGGCCCGGCGCCTGTTTGGACGGTCCCTGAAACTCCGCCAGGTCAGCGCCGGTGGCTGCAACGCCTGCGAGGCCGACCTCAACGTGCTCAATACGGTGGTCTTCGACCTGGGCCGCTTCGGCATCCAATTTGTGGCCTCCCCCCGCCATGCCGATGGCCTGTTGGTCACCGGACCGGTCAGCCGCCACATGGCCCTGGCTCTGAAAAAGACCTTCGACGCCATCCCGGCGCCCCGGCTGGTGATCGCCGTGGGGGCCTGCGCCCTTTCGGGCGGCCCGTTCCTGGACCACCCGGAAACGCTCAATGGCGCCGCGGGCACCGTGCCGGTGGACCTGTTCATTCCCGGCTGCCCGCCGCATCCGATCACCATCCTGGACGGGCTTTTGCGGCTGCTGGGGCGGCGCGCGGAGGGCCAGCCCCCGGCGTAAAACCACGGCTTTTCCAACGGCCCATCCGGCGCCTCCGCCAGGCGCCCCGCCACGAAACCGTCAAAAATGTGTTGCATTGGTGAACAAACCTGACGGAGAATCACTCCCGGCGTCACAAATGCCATTATGAAAATTATCGAGCAACTTTTAGTCCTGCAAAACCTCGAACTGGGGCCGTCGCCCATCCCGCCCGAAAGCCAGGAGGAAATTGCCAAACTGCGCGGCTTGGTTCCACCCACGATTCTGGCCCATTACGACCGGCTCATGACGCGCGGGAAAAAAGGTGTCTCGGTGGTCCGCAATGGGGTTTGCGCCGAGTGCCACATGCGCATGGCCTCCGGCATTTTCGCCAGATTGCTGCGGGCCGAGGATATCACGATCTGCGACACCTGCGGCCGTTACCTGATCGCCGCCCCCGGTTCGATCGCCGCCGAAGTTGCGGCGCCCCCGGTTGAAGCGCCCAAGAAAAAACGCGGTCGCAAGAAAGCCACCCCGCCCGCCGAGCCGGAAGCCTGATCCAGGGCCGGAGAACGGTCCGGGCCAACAAGACAGAAGCCGCGGGCCAATCCCGGTTTAGTGAAGCGCTCTTTTCATTGGGCTGGCGCAGCCTGACTGTATTCGCCATGCCCGCGCCGGTCGGGCACGGGCGGGGTTGGCGGCCAATACCTGGCAATATCTGCCAATACCTGCTCGACACCGCCTGGCCACTGCTCATAATGCTTCCTTATGCGTATCCACTTCATGAAAAAGATGATCCTGAAATCCATCGTGGCGGCGCTTTGCCTGCTGGCCGCCCCGCGGGGCCTGGGCGCTGAAAACGCCTCGGCCTTGGACCAGGCGCTGCCCATCCGGGGCTTCGCCATCGCCGCGCCATCGCCCAACCAGCTGGCGGCCTTTCTCGCTTTCATCCGGGAGGAGCTGGCCCCCCGGCGGGTGAACACGCTGATCTTGCGGGTGGATTACAATTACCAATACGCAAGCCATCCGGAGCTGAAGGATCCGCGGGGCCTGGCCCGGGAGGACGTGAAAAAGCTGGTGGCGGCCGGCCGGGCGGGCGGCATCCGGATCATCCCGCAGATCAATTTGCTGGGCCACCAGTCGTGGGCCGCCTCCCTCGGGAATCTGCTGCGGCAATACCCGGAATTCGACGAGACGCCGTGGGTGAAAATGCCCCCAAAATATAGCTGGCCGAATCCGGACAAGCTCTACTGCAAGAGCTATTGCCCGCTGCATCCCAAGGTGCACGAAGTGGTGTTCGCGCTGGTCGATGAAATCTGCGAGGCCTTCGAGACGGACGCCTTCCACGCCGGCATGGACGAAGTGTTTTACCTGGGTGAAGACCGCTGCCCCCGGTGTTCCGGCCGGAGCCCGAGCGAGCTTTTCGCCGGGGAGATCCGGCTGATCCGGGACCATCTGAACCAGCGGGGCCGGAAACTATGGATCTGGGGCGACCGCCTGCTGGATGGCCGCACCACCGGCCTGGGCGAATGGGAGGCCAGCCTCAACCACACGGAGGCGGCCATCGACCTCATCCCCAAGGATGTGGTGATCTGCGACTGGCATTACGAAAGGCCCGGCCAATCGGCCGTGTATTTCGCCATGAAAGGCCTGCAGGTGGTCACCTGCCCCTGGAAAAATCCGGCGAACGCGGTGCTCCAGGCCCAGGACATGGTCCAGTTCCGCGAACGCGCCACCCCTGCCCTGAAAAGCCGTTTCGCCGGCCTGGTGCAAACGGTATGGACCAGCGCCGGCGGATTCCTGGAGGAATTGGCGGCCGCCAAAAAGGGCGGCGGGGGAGCGCGGGGGGCCACCTCGGCCCAATGCTTCATCAGCCTGTATGATGAAATCCTGAAGCACGAACCCCGGCCCGCGGCCCAGGCCAAACTCCGGAACCTGCTGGTGATCGGCCAGGCCAAGGGCTACCAGCACGATTCGGTGTCTTGCGCCATGGCCGCCCTTTACCAAACCGGCCGCAGCTCCGGGCTGTGGGACACCGTGTTCCGGACCGACTGCACCGCCATCACCAAAAAGCCGCTGAAATGGGGCGCCAAAAACCTGGACGCCTTCGACGCGGTCCTGTTTTTCACCGATGGGGAGCTGGACCTGGACGAGTCGCAGAAAGCCGATCTGCTCGCCTTTGTGAAGGAGGAAGGCAAAGGGTTCATCGGCGTGCACAGCGCGGCGATCACCCTGCGCTCCTGGCCGGCTTACGGGGAAATGCTCGGCGGCCGTTTTGACGGCCATCCCTGGGGTGAGTTCGACGCCCCGTTGGTGGTGGAAGATCCCGCTTTCCCCGGCCTGGGCCACCTGCCCAAGACCTTCACGCTCAAGGATGAGATTTACCAGCTCAAGGATTTCTCCCGGGACCAGGTCCGCGTGCTGTTGCGCCTGGATGCCGGCAAGGTGGACCTGGCCCGGAAAGAGGTGCACCGCACGGACCAGGATTTCGCTGTCATCTGGGCCCGCAACTACGGCAAGGGGCGCGTCCTCTACAATGGGCTTGGGCACGGCCCGGAAGTTTGGGACCACCCCGGCCTCCAAAAAATGTGGCTGGAGCTGGTGCCATGGGCCATGGGCCTGACCCCGGGCGACGCCTCGCCCCGCCCCAAACCTCAGCCGGATGCCAGGTAACCCCTTTCGGGCGCGGCTTGGTTTATTGCCGTTTGAGCCGGAAATACCGGCTGGCGCCGCTGCCATCCGGCGCCGTGGCCTGCCAGCGGCCGGCGGCCAGGATGGGGTTGATGGATGAGGCCTGCCACCGGATCGGGCTGGCCAGATCCGCGGTTTCCTCCAGCAGCCAGGCGCCAGGCGAATCCGGCCAGGAGATCACCACTCCGCCGGCCTGCAGCTCGACGGCCAGCTGGACCACCGGCCCGCCCACGGCCACCTGGGCTGGCTGGCTGGCCCGGGTGCCCACCGCATCAGACACCAGCACCCGGTAGGCGCCGGAGTCCGCGGGCTGGGCATTTTGGATGACCAGCGCCTCGCCGGTGGCGCCGGGAAGGTCCCGGCCATTGAACTGCCACTGGTAGCGGATCGTGCCCGAGCCGGTGGCGGCCACCGTCAAACGCAGGATGCTGCCCGGCTCGATTTGCGCCCCGGCGGGCGGGCTGGTGATCACCGGCAGGGGCAGCACCACCAGCTGGGCAGGGCCGCCGCGGACAGTTTCCACGCCATTGCCCACCGCGACGGAATAGGCGCCTGCCTGGGCCAGCTGCACATGGGTCAGCCACAAGCTGGATTGGGTGGCCTCCGCCAGGGGCTGGCCGTTCCAATACCATTGCCAGGTGAAAGGCCCGGCGCCGTGGACAGCCACGCTGAACGTGGCGGTGGATTCCTCCGCCACGGTCTGGGATTCCGGCGGCACGATGATTTCCAGCGGCAGGCTCCGGGCGGGTGCTGGCGGACCCGCGAACCAGTTGGCGGGATCGTTCCCGAAGGCGGCTTCATCCAGCCGCTGCAGGCTGATGCTGGCCCCGTCCGCCATGGCCGGCCAGGGGCTGGACACCCCATATTCGACCCCGTCCACCAGGATTTCCGGCGCCATCTGGGTATTGGGGTTGGGGGAGCCGGGCCGGGTCAGCTCCACCCGGTCGCCCGCGTTGTTGAGCTGGCCGGTGAACGGCCCGTAAATGGGCGGCTGGTTGGTGAGGTGGTAAAAGGCTTTGAACGCCGCCAGGGAGGCGGGATCCGCCTCCGGGCTGAAGCCCACCACCAGGAGGCTGCCGCCGGGCGGCAGGACCACGCCCGGGGGGAACGCATAATGCACGCCACCCCGCATATGCCAGGTATTGGCCGGATGGTCCGCAGCGAACAGGGCCACCGGTTCCGTGGCGGTGTTGCGCAGCTCAATAAACTCGTCCCGGGCGTTGCCCACCACCATCCCGCCCACCACCAGGGCCGGCGGATGATACTGGATTTCGTCGATGACCACGGGGCCAATCAGCGGGCGGGCGTTGGCCTGGCCCAAGGTGGGCGTGCTTTGCGCCACCGGGAAGACCCGGCCCACGCTGTTCGTGTGGCTGCCGGAGGATGCCCCGGGCGCGGATGGCCCGAATTCCAGCTTATGGAAATAGCCGGTGAGCCGGCCGGCCTGGTCCCCGGAAAAAAGATAAACCACCTCGCCCTCCTTGCTGAGCCCGAAAGCGTCGTTGGCCTGGCCCAGCGCATTGGTGGAGCCGGGGAGTCCAAAACTATTCGTCCGGTAAAAGACCGTGAATCCCCAAGCCGGGAGGGTGGCGCCGGGCGGGATCACAAATTTATCCGGCCGGTCCGGATTATCAGTGAGGCGCCAATAGCCGATATCGGCCGGCGTGGGATTGGGATTCCAAAGCTCGATGGCATCGTCAGCGGGCGGGAGGGGATGGGCGAGGATTTCATTCACCAGGACGGGCGGGATGGCGGACGCCTCGGGATCCGCCGCCCCCGGGGAGCCTCCGTTGAAGGCGCTGGGGCGCCATTGGGCCTGGTTGGTCCAGGCGTTGAGCGCGGCGCTTTCATCCACCGCCACCAGGGAAAAACCGAGGCCGTCGGTGATGGGGTGCCAGGCGGGATCGTAGGCAAAATCCTGGATGAGCTCCCCCAGGGACCCAAGCAAAGTGAGGTGGTCGCCGCCATTGCCCAGGCTGCGGGTGTACACGCCCGCCACCAGGCTGGCGGCCTGCGGATAGCGGGAGACGAAGGCCGCCTGGTTGCGCACCACCAGCACCCGGCCGCCCGGGGCGAGGCTGGTGATCCGGTTGGTGGCGGTGAAGGCAAACTCCACCGCGCTGGCCAGCCGGAAGCCGGCCAGGCTGAGCGCATCGCCGCTGCAGTTGACCAGCTCGAGGTATTCGAAATTGCCCGGATCGTTGGTGTTGCCCGCCGGCGGCGGAGCGGGATGATACATGATTTCCGCGATCCTCAGCGAGGGAACCCCCAGGTAGTAAGAGCCCTCCGTGGGGCCCGACCACGGGCTGCTGATGGGCGGTCGATGCAGGCCGGTCTGATTGCGGTGGCTGGGGTTCCACGACCGGGCAAACAGGCGGACGTTGCCGGTGATGGTGATGGTGGCCGGCCCGTCGTTCGACAAGGCCTTGGGGGAGATGCCGCCGCCCGCCAGCCGGGGATCGGTGCCGTCCAGGGTATACAGCAGGGAACTGCCGGGCTTCGTGGCCGGGGCGATCGTCAGGACGGTGCCGGCGCTGGTGGCGCCGGGCGGCCGGCTGACCGTGGGTGGGGCCAGGAAATTGGTGTCCATGAAGGTGGTGCGGTTGGCGAACCAGGTTTTCACGAATTGGACCTGGCCCGCCCAGGTGCCGGGGAAGTTGTAGGACCAGCCATCGGCAGCGATGGCTCCGCGGTTGGGGGAGGTGTCCGAGCCGCCCTGGCCGGTCCACCGGGCGTATTCCCGGGGGGTGGCGCCGGCCACCTCGCTGCCGAAGCGGTCGATCATGGCCACGAGGTTGGATTGGCTGTAAACCGTTTGCCGCAGCTCCTGGTAGCGGTCGATCCACTTTTGCCAGAAATCCGGATCGGTGAAGAGGCGGCTGTACCAGGGATTATGGTAGGTGCCGCCCGCGTTGAAAGGATCGGTGCCGCCGTCGCTCGCGCCGGATTGCCAGCGCCAGGGATTGAAGCCGCGCACGTCGCCATCCGCCGAATACATGCCGAAGGCGCGGTCGAAATCCCACAGCGCCGCGGGGGTGATTTTCCCGTTGCGCGGCTTGCACCAATAGGTGCTGATGCGGAGCATGTCCGCGTTGAACACGAACACCTGGTGCAGGTGGAAATCGATCCAGGCAGGCACGTCGATGTAAGCGGCGTAGCCGGTGGTGGGGCTGGTCCAGCTGGCGCCCGTCAGGGCGGTGTAAAAGTTGTTCAGGTAATTGTTGAGATACTGCTGCTGGGCCGCCCGCTGCGGCGTGGAGATCGTGGGCCCGTCCGGGTCCAGGTACCACATTGAGGAATTGGCCGCGTAGAAGCCGGGCGACGGGCCGTCCTTGTCCACGCTGAACAGGTAGCCGCCGGTGACGCCGGGCTGGGTGTTGTTTTCCGGCTGGAGCGGGTCGATATCCACCCGGTGCGGCGTGATTTTGATCTTCTCCTCCAGCACGTACAAGCCGTTGTAATCGGCGGAGGTGATGGGGCCGGGAGCGCCGGAGTCGTCCTTGAGGAACACCTCCACGAACCGGGTGCGGGAGGAGTAGTGCCCCAGCTGGCGGTATAATCCATGGGCCAGGGGATTGTGCATCAGGACTTTGTCGTAGCCGTTGATGCCGTAGAGCACCCAGTCGTTGTCCGCCGGGCAGCCCAGCAGGGGCACGCTTTTGCCGCCGCCGTATTCGTCGGTGGTTTCCATGCGCAAGCTCGCTTTGGGGAGGTAACGCGTGGCCTGGCCGCGCCGATGGATGGTGCATTGGACCGCCAGGTCCGGCTGGTTGGTGAGGGCGCTCAGGCCGTTTTTTGGCTCAAAAACCTGCAGCATGGCGAATTGCGCGTAGCCCCCGGCGGTTTCGCCCATGGGCACGTCCCCGCCGCCGTGATTGTGGATCACCATGATCGGCAGGGTGGAAGCGAACCGGGTCACGTTGGTCGTGGCCGTGTCCAGGCGGAAATAATCGGCGGATTGGATCTCCCCGGGCAGCAGGCCAGGCACAAAGGTGCGGGCCCGCACCTGGACCGTGCTGGAAATGACGATGGGGCCGGTGTAGGCGGGGCTGGTGGCCTGGGGCAGGTTGGTGCCGAAAGTGTAGCGGATGACGGCGTTGGTGGCCGTGGTGCTCAATTCCAGCGGGAACGGCTGGGTGAAAGTGCCGCTGGGGCGGGCAAACCGCACCTCCGGCCCGAAACCGGCCCCCACCGGCCGGTTCGCCTCCCGGGGCGTGGGCGTGGTGAAGAAGCCCACGGCGGAGGGATCGGAAATATCCCGTCCGTAGGAAACATCGGTGGTTTGGGCCGGGTAGGAATTGAAGGCGGAGAGGATGCTGGCGCCATCAGGCAGCACCAAGGCCAGGTAGCCGCCATCCTTGTTGAGCTTGAAGCTCGTGTGCAGCGCGGCGGCGGGATTCACGCGGTTTTTCCCGGAGGCCCAGACCAGCAGATAGCCTTTCGCGGGCAGCGCCACTGACGGGAATTGCCACCCGGCCGGATCGCGGCCGCTATCCGTGAGCTGGCAGCCCGCCAGCGGCGCCGCCACCGGGCTGGCATTATACAGCTCGATCCAGTCCGAATAATCGCCATCCTCGTCGCGGATCCCGTGCTTGTTGGCGGCCATGAATTCGTTGATGCGCACCGAGTAGAGCGAGTTGGTTTCCAGCTGGTAAGCCCAGGCTCCGCCGGCGAAGCGATTGGCGGCGGCGGTGGTGTCGGTGATGCCGTGGCTGCCGCTCCAGGCCACCTGCACCTTGCCCGGGGCCGGCTGGGCCACCTTGAAATAATATTGCGCGGCGGTCACCTCCTCCAGGCTGGCGGCGGGCACACCGTTGACCAGCAGGTCCGCCGCCTCCACGCCGTTCACCGGCTTGGAGAAAAAAACTTCGATGGTCTGCAGGCTGGCCAGGACGCTATTGGCGGGAGGCAGCACGGATGTCTGCAACGGCGGAGTGGTGTCGGCCGACACCGTGAGCCGCGCCACCGTGCTGGTGGCGAGGCAGCTGGCATTGGCCACCCAGTTGCTGGCCACGGCGAAAAAGGCGGCGTGGTCGTCGCCCAGGACGGCTGCGGCCAGGGTATAATCGCTGTGGGTGGCGCCGGGGATGGCCTGGCCGTCGCGATACCACTGAAAAACCGGATCGGGATTGCCCTCCGCCCGGGCCTGGAACGTGGCGGGCGCCAGCTCCCACACGCTCACATCGGACGGGTGCAAGACGATGGCCGCCGGGCGCGGGGTGGTGTTGAACTCCCGCAGTTGGATCGCCATCAGCCCATAGCCATAGGGGCCGGTGGCGGTCCCACCGGGGATGGCGCCCCCATAATAGGCGCAGCGGATGGTGATGGCGCCATCGGCGCCGGGGTTGATGTTGTCCCACTGGGCCAGGTCGCCCGTGGCGCCGTTTTGGCCGGTGTTCATGGCCACCTGGGAGGCGGGCAGGCCGTTGGTGTAAACCCCCGCTCCCTTGGTGTGGGCGGGGGTGAAGGCCTCGGCGCCCGCCAGCTCGATCAAAGACCAGCGCTGGGGATAAGTGCCGCCGCTGCCGCCGCGGATGCCCGTGCCGGCAAACGCATACCGCTGCTCCGGGTCCAGGCCGGTGAACACATAATCGATTTCCGCCCCGGGGTAGAGTTGCGGCGCCGTGGGAGCGGGGCCGCTGCTCCAATCGACGCAGCCATTGAACAGGTCGTAAGCGGGCGTGCCGGCGGCGGGCCGCCCGGAAGTGCTCCCCTGGCCAACGGTCCCGCTGCTGTTCACGGTGAGGATCACCGGCAGCTTCCGGCCATTGGCGGCATCCACCAGGGCGCCGGAATTCCCCGGAGCGCCGCTCTGCGTGCCAAAAACGTTCCAGGCGGTGACGTTGGCGCCGGTGCCCGCGCCGGCGTAATGGTCATTGAAGGCGGTCCATACGGGATTCGGCTGGGCTAAAGCAGCTCCCCCCCAAGTGGTCAGCCAGATTAAAAACAGGCGCCCCAGGCCGGCGGCTTTGGTTGATTCAATCATATTCATGCAATCCATTCCCTTTTACAGCAAAAGCCATACCAAAACCAAATCAAACCTTGGCTGTCAAAAAAGGAAACGGGCGGCCCGGCCGGCCAGCGGCCGCTGGCAGCCCGCTGAATGCTGAAAACCATCAACCCACCGCCCCGCAGCGGGCGATCAGACAGCGCTTTTCTCCAGCTGGGCGATGCGCTCTGCCAGCGGGGGATGCGTGGAGAACAGGGCCATCAAACCGCCTGCGTGGCCGGAGATCTTGAAGGCTTGGAAAGCCTGGCCGCGCTGGGCCTCGGCCGTGGCCAGCTGCGGATCATGCATCCGGGCCAGGGCGCGCAGAGCGTCGATCATGTTGCCCCGCCCGGCGAGCGCTGCCCCGCCGGCATCCGCCCGGTATTCGCGCACCCGCGAGAACCAGCACACCACCACCGAGCCGAGGATGGAGAAAACCACCTGGAACACCTGCACCAGTATGAATTGGACCCAGCCGCCGCCCCCCGTGTCCCGCTCGTCGCGGGAACGCATGGCCTGGCTGATCGCGAACGCCAGCACGTGGGCCAGGAACAGCACAAAGGCGTTGATCACCCCCTGCACCAGCGTCATCGTCACCATGTCCCCGTTGGCCACGTGCGCCACCTCGTGGCCCAGCACGCCCGCCACTTCCCGCGAATTCATGCGCTGCAGCAAACCGGTCGAGGCCGCCACCAGCGCCCGCGATCGCGTCGGCCCCGTGGCGAAAGCGTTGATGTCCGGGGATTCGTAATAGCCCACCTCCGGCATCACCGTCAGCCCGGCCCGGCGCGCCAGGTCGTGGACCGTCCCCACCAGCCGCCGCAGCTCGGGATGATTGGTGTCCGGCGGGATGACCTTCACCCCCATGAACCACTTGGCCATCAGCCGGGACAGCCCCAGCGAAATGAAGGCGCCTCCGAAACCCCAGACCAGGCAGAAGATGGCCAGCCCCGCTAATCCGCCCGATGGGATGTAACGCCCCACCCCCAGCAAGCCCAGGATGACGGTGATGGTGGTCATCACCAGGAGGTTCACCATCACCAGCAAGAAGATCCGTTTTGTCATTTGCACCACATTCATATATTTCCCTTCTTTAAAGCCTTCCATTTTCCCGGCCACAATCTAGCCCGGGATTTCCACTTATTCAAACCTTTCCATTCCTGCCCCCGCCGTCAAGCCGATATCGCATGTTCCTCCCCTCGTTTTTCACCAGCCAGGAACTCCGCCGGAAGCTGATCAAACCAAAGCCATGGCCTCAGTTGCCAGGCTGCGGAAGTGCGGGACGGCCCGCCGCGGGAATGGCGTTGCTGTGTCGCTGGTGTCCCAAAAGGAGATAAACCACGGAGCACACCGATCACACAGATTGGGGATGGAAATTTCAGTGGTTAGGAATCCAATCCAAAAGCGTGCGCACCCGCCGTGGCCCGCTGGCTATCCGGTGCTTCAGATCTCTGCCAGGTGGGGGGAAAGCGCCGCCGGCTGGCGCCATGGATTCCCCTGCCTGCCGCCCATCAGGTTTGCTTTTTGCGGGCGCTCACGCTGGGGGCTTTTTTAGCCGCCCGGGCGGGCGCTTTGGGTTTGGCCGGGCCGGTTTTCGGGGCCGGGGCCGGGGCAGCGGCGATCTTTTTGGCTTTTTTGGCGGCGGGCGCCTTCGGGGCCTTCGGGGCTTTGGCTGCCTTGCCCTCGGGAGCGGCACTGGGGGCGGCCGCCGGGGTGGTATCCAGCTCGATGCCGAACACGGAACTCATTTCCGACTCGGACAGCTCGGAGGCGGCGCCGGAGGCCTTGGCGGCCAGATCCGTGGCCTGGGCGGCCTGGGTGATCAGCTCCTCGTGGTGGACGGAGCGGAGGGTGAACAAAAGCTCGGGCGAATGATCCAGGCGGGAGCCCACCCCATAGAGCACGGCGGCGACATGCTTGCACCTGTCCGCCCGGCCGGGGCTTGCGCCGCCAAGTAATCGCGGATCGCGGGCGGAGTTTCGGTTTTCTCAATCCACCTCAATTGCCCAGGAGCTTGATGCGTTCAATCAGGGAAATCGCCCGCTGGAGATTGTTGCTGCTGCCGATTTCACCTCGAAGCTTGATGGCCCCGGCCTCGGCTTCGGCGAGTTTTTTGTTCGTGATCCAATCGAACATCTGCTCCAGGCGGCCCTTGGCCACCGGGTTGCACTTGCTGCCGCCCAGGAGCCCTTCCAGCACCCAATTGGCATCCATCCCGAAGGATTGCGCGGGCTGGCAAACCTGCTGGCCTTGAACCAGGCGCACCTCCTCGGGCTGAAGTTCGCCGATGATTTGCGGCGAATGACTCGTGCAAATGAATTGCAGGCGGTCGAAGGTGCGCTTCAGATTCCCCGCGATTTTCCGCTGCCAGATGGGATGCAGGTGCAAATCCAGCTCGTCAATCAGCACGATCCCGGGGGATTCCTTCGCCATTTCGAGTCCAAGCTGCGGATTCAGCAGCGCCAGGCGCCGGACCAGATCCCCAATCATCACCACCATGCTCCGCTGGCCGGCGCTCAAATGTTCCAGCGGCAGGACGCCTTGCCGCTGGATGCCAACGAGGATCTGTTCGGTGCGGGCGCCGAAGCCCAAGCTTTCTCCTCCTGGTCCCATTCTAGAAGCCCTCCCCACTGTCTGAATCGCAGACCATGCCAAGTGATATTTGACAGCTGAACCGGCCCGCGGGTAGTCTTCCCCGGATGACCATCCCAGCGGCCAGGAATAGGCAGGAACCGGCAGGCGGCGAGGCGGGTGCATGAGCCGCACCCGGCAACCTCCCAGCCGCCCCCTTAGCAGCCGAAGCGCCATCGGCCTGGCCCTCTTTCTGGCCGCCTGCCGGCCCGCCGCATCCAGCGCCGCCGCCACCCCTGTCTGGCGGCAGTTTGCCTCCATGCCTGACCCGGCCGGGGTGGCGGGCGCCTATGCGGGGACCAGCGGCGGAGCCTTGCTCGTGGCGGGTGGCGCCAATTTCCCGGAACGGATGCCTTGGGACGGCGGCCGGAAGGCCTGGTACGCTGAGGCCTATGTCCTGGAGCAGCCGGATGGATCCTGGCGCAAGGCGGGCCAGCTGCCGCGGCCCTTGGCGTATGGGGTCAGTGTGTCGTTCCACGATTCGGTCATCTGTGCTGGGGGAGGCGATGCTAACCGGCATTACGCGGACGTTTTCCAAATCCGGTGGCGCGGTGGCGGGCTCCACACGGAGTTCTTGCCCGCGCTCCCCTGTGCGCTGGCCTTCATGAGCGGCGCGCTGGCGGGGGATGTCCTCTGCGTGGCCGGGGGAACCGAAGAACCGGGTGAGCAGCGGGCCAGCCGCCGCTTTTTCGCCCTCGATTTGGGCGCTGCCCGGCCCGCGTGGCGGGAGCTGGAACCGATTCCCGGCCCGGCGCGGATGCTCACAGTCGCCGCAGCGCACCAGGGCGTATTTTATCTGTTCGGCGGGGTGGCCCTCGCGCCGGACAGCGCGGGTAAAATGCGGCGGGTCCATCTGCGCGAAGCCCTGGCTTACCGCCCCAGCCGGGGTTGGGCACGGCTGCCGGATCTGCCCAAGCCTTGCGTGGCAGCGCCCTCCCCCGCGCCGGTGGCGGGCGGACGCATTCTGTTGCTGGCGGGGGACGATGGGGCGCGGGCGGGATTCCAGCCGCCAGAAAAGCACCCCGGCTTCGGGAACACGCTGCTGGCCTTCGACCTCTCCCAGGGCCGCTGGATCGCGGCGGGGGAAGTCCCCGCGCCCCGTGCCACCGCTCCCTGTGCCGAGTGGCGGGGGAGCTTCGTCGTCCCCAGCGGCGAGGTGCGCCCCGGGGTGCGTTCGCCCGAGGTATGGAGTTTCCCCAAATACTGATATGGATTCACCCCCTTCACTTTCCCCCTCCCGCACCGCGTGGCTGATCGTGGCTCTGCTGGTGCCAGTGGCGCTCTTGAATTATCTCGACCGGCAGATGCTGGCGGCGATGAAATATTCCGTGATGAAGGATATACCCGGGATCGCCCTGGAGGAGAATTGGGGCAAGATCCTCGCGTTGTTCAAGTGGGTGTATGCCCTGCTCAGCCCCGTGGGCGGTTACCTGGCGGACCGGTTCAGCCGCCGGCATGTCATTGCGGGCAGCCTGGTGGTGTGGTCCGCGGTGACCTGGGCCACGGGCCATGTTACCACCTATGAGCAGATGCTGGCGGCGCGGGCGGTCATGGGCATCAGCGAGGCTTTCTACATCCCGGCGGCGCTGGCGCTCATCGCGGATTTCCACCTCGGCCCCACGCGCTCGCGCGCAATCGGCCTGCACCAGATGGGCATCTACGCGGGCGTCATCATCGGCGGCTTCAGCGGCTACGCGGCCGACCAGCCCGGCTTCGGCTGGCGCTGGGCTTTCGCCGCCTGCGGCCTGGTGGGCATCCTGTATGCCATCCCCGTCTTCCTGGCCCTGCAGAATCCCCCGCGGCCGGCCGGCTATGTAACGAGCCCGCGCACCTCCCCGGCGGCGGCGCTGCGGGAATTGCTCACCAACGGCTCGTTCATCCTGTTGGTCCTCTATTTCACCCTGCCCGCGCTGGCCGGCTGGGTGGTGCGGGACTGGATGCCCGCGATCCTGAAGGCCGAATTCAAGATCGGCCAGGGCAAGGCGGGCGTCTCCGCCACCCTCTACTGGCAGTCCGCCGCCATCGTCGGCGCCATCGCCGGCGGCTGGCTGGCCGACCGCTGGATGCGCCGCAGCCGGCGGGGGCGCATCTACGTGAGCGCCATCGGGATGTCCCTGATCGTGCCGGCAATGTTCGGCACCGGCTACGCGCCCCAAACCGGCCAGCTCTGGGTCGCCATCCTGTTCCTCATCCTGTTCGGGATTGGCTGGGGCTTCTTCGACTCCAACAACATGCCGATCCTGTGCCAGGTGGCCCGGCCCGGCCTGCGCGCCACTGGCTACGGCCTCATGAACCTCGTCAGCATCAGCTGTGGGGGATTCGCCGATTGGGGCTTCGGCATCCTGCGCGACCGCCAGGTGCCGCTGTTCGGCATCTTCGGCATCTTCGCCAGCGCCGCCGTGCTGTCGGTGGTCCTCGTCCTGCTGATCCAGCCCCGGGACACCGACCCCGGCCCCGCACCCGTCAAACCCTGAAAACCATGCTTATGAAACCCAGCCAACCACTCACCGGCCTCGTCGCCGCCACCCACACCCCGTTCAACCAGGACGGCTCGCTCCACCTCGCCATCGTCGAAAAGCAGCTGGCCCACCTGCTGCAAAACCAGGTCCGTTTCGCCTTCATCGGCGGCACCACGGGCGAATCCCACTCGCTTTCCCTGGAGGAGCGCCTCGCCCTGGCCCGGCGCTGGTGCGAGGCCGCCCGCGGCACCCCGCTCCAGGTCGTCGTGCATGTGGGGGCGAATTGCCTCGGCGATGCCCGCCAGCTGGCCGCCCAGGCGCAGCAGCTCGGCGCCGCCGCCATCTCCGCCCTGGCCCCCAGCTATTTCAAGCCACGCTCGCTGGCCACGCTCATTGCCGGCCTTGCGGATACCGCTGCCGCCGCGCCGGAAACCCCCTTTTATTATTACGACATCCCCGTGCTCACCGGCGTGTCGTTCCCCATGGCGGAATTCCTCGCGCAGGCCGCCGCCCAAATCCCGACGCTCGCCGGTTTGAAGTTCACCAATCCCGACCTGATGGCCTATCTCCAGTGCCTGCACACGGACGGCGGACGCTGGGATCTGCCCTGGGGGATCGATGAATGGCTCCTGGGCGCCCTGGCCACCGGCGCCCGCGGCGCCGTGGGCAGCAGCTACAACTTCGCCGCCCCGCTCTATCACCGCTTGATCGCCGCTTTTGAGCGGGGCGACCTGGCCGCCGCCCGCACGGAGCAGCATCGCAGCACCCGGCTGATCGCCCTGCTCGCCCGCCATGGATACATGGGCGCCGCGAAGGCCACCATGGCCCTGCTCGGCGTGGAGGTGGGCCCCGCCCGCCTGCCCAATGCCTCCCTGGCCCCCAGCCAGGCGCCCGCCTTGCGGCAGGAATTGGAGGCGCTCGGTTTCTTTGACTGGATCCGCTCCTGATCCCGCCCCCGGGGCCGGGGGGACCCGCACGAATCCCGCCAGCTCGTCTGGGCCGCGGCAAAAAATAGCGGCCATATTTTGAACGCCGGGAGGGGGCAGGTGTCATTTACTTTGTGACACAAAGTGAACTGCCCTTGAATGGCCGCCCACCAGCCGCCGCCTCCGCCTGGAGCCGGTTTTGGTGGGTCATGATCTTCGCTGCCGCCATGGCCTGGATGGAATCCGCGGCCGTCTTTTACCTGCGCTCCCTGGTGGGGCGGATCGATCCCTACCAGGCGCATCCCCTGCCCATGGCGGCGCGGCTGGCCGCCTGCGAACTCATCCGGGAGCTGGCCACCATGGTGCTGCTCACGGCCGCGGGCTGGCTGGCCGGGCGCCGCTGGTGGGGCCGGTTCGGCTTTTTTGCGGCGGCCTTCGGGGCCTGGGATATCTGGTATTACGCGATCCTGAAATGGCTGTGCGGCTGGCCCCGGACCTGGCTGGACTGGGACGTGCTGTTTTTGATCCCCCTGCCATGGTGGGGCCCGGTAGTGGCCCCCATGGGCATCGGGCTGCTGTTGATCGCCGGCGGCGGCCTGCTGGGCCTGGCCGATCTCGAAAACCGGCCAGTGTGGCCGGGGCGGAGGGCGATTCTATGGGGCGTGGGAGGGGTGCTGCTGGGGCTCTATGTGTTTATGGAAGACGCCCTGTTAATGGCAGCCACGGGGCCGCGGACCTTCGAGCAACTGCTGCCCCAGCATTTCAATTGGCCTGGCTACGCCGTGGCGTGGGTGCTGATGGCCGTGCCCGTGTGGGATCTGGCCCGGCAATGGCGCCGCCCGGCGGCCAGGGGGGCGAACCCCGCGGCCACCACCGAACGCCCGCCGGGGCCGGCTCCCGTGGCTCCCCAACTCCTCCGCCAGGTCCGCGGCTGGCTGGCGGTATTCATCGGCGGGCTGTTGGTGAGCGGCGCCACCGCCCTCCCTTTGAATTGGGAAATGGATTGGCTGATGAGGCTCGCGGGCGCAACCATGGGCGGGGCGGCGGGCGGTTTTGGGCAGCCGCTGGCGGAATGGCTGCAGCGGATCCACGAAACCCTGGCTGACCTCCAATCCCGGCACGCGTTCATTTTTTACGGAACGGATTGGCTGGCCTTCGGCCACTTCATGATCGCCTTGGTCTTTGTAGGAGCCTGGCGCAACCCGGTGCGCAACGCCTGGCTGTTCGATTTTGGCCTGCTCGCCTGCGCCCTGGTGATCCCCTACGCCGCCGGGTTTGGGCACCTGCGCGGCATCCCCTGGTGGTGGCGGGTGATTGATTGCTCCTTCGGTGTGGGCGGGGCCATTCCCCTCTGGTTCGCCCGGCGGGCAGCGCTCCGGCTGGCGGCGGTGTCCGAGGCAGCAACCGGCGCCGCCATCCCACGCACCGAAAGCGCGCAGTGATGGAGCGGGACCCGGTGCAGCCGCCGGCCGGTGTGCTCCAAAACCTGGCGGAAACCTCAACGCTCCGGATGCGCTGCGGGCCACGGAGG